>NZ_JBVIPK010000001.1:150363-889544 GCF_055577965.1 Streptomyces sp. NPDC033165 | reverse complement strand
CTGATGACCAGGACGACAAGAGCCGTGTAACGGGAGACTGTTACGCACGGTTCTGTGAGGGCCGGGGGGTGAGATTCCCCCCGGCTACTCGGCGGAGCGCTATGCTGAACGTTCCGCTTCAACGTCTGACGGTTCGTCAAGAGGGCGGCCCGGTGCGCCTGTTGGTGGTCCGGGCAGGTCTCTGTCGTGTGGGGTCCATGCCTGTGGGTCGTTGGTGGCGGGTCCGTGCGGTGCGGCCGGACGGTGGGTGCGCAGGAGGGCGGCGGCTTGGTCGGTGATCTCCTTGGTGATGTCATGGACGTCGACGCGGGAAAGGATCCACCTGATGCGTGCGGGGTGGATGCGCTCGTAGTCGGCATCGAGAGTGGTCATGGCGCTGGTGGCGACACGGACGCCCTCCTCTGAAGCTGCTTGGACCAGAGCCGCAACAGTGCGGTCCTTACGGTAGAGCTTCGAGAGGCCTTCGCTGTCGAGCAGGTGGGTGCCGGGCATCAGGCGCCGGCCCCGCCGACTCGCCGGTGGTTGTGGCGCAGCAGCGCGCGGGCGGCCTCGAACTCCTCGCGGGTGAGGGCTTCGCTTTCGGTCTCGAAGTCGGCGACGATCTCCCGGAGCTTGTCCATGGCGATCCGCTGTTCGAGAGCTTCGGCGACGTAGGCAGAGAAACCGCCGGGTCCGACGTGGGCGCGTGCAGCCTCGGCGAGATCCTCGGGCAGGCTGATGGAGTATTTCTTGCTACCGCTCATGGTGTCGATGCTGCCAATGGTCGTACTGTGTCGCGGGGAAGATGGCGGTGCCTGCGCAGATCGGCGCGTACGTGGCCGGTCGCCTCGGGGCGCTGGGACGGCGTTGGTCACCTCTCCGGGGACAGGTCGGTGCGGTCGATCCAGGTGGGGGCGACGAAGATGTTGTCGCCGGTGGGGGCTTCGGAGGCTTCCAGCAGGGACCAGGTGCGGGACTCCTCGACCAAGTACTCCCAGGGCGCGGTCCAGTCGAGTTCCCAGTCCAGGCCGGGCCCGGAGACGCCGTACGTGCGGCCGACGTCCACTCGCCAGAACTGTGAGTAGAGGATCACCTGGGCGTGGTCGGCCAGGTCGTTGATGATCTCGGTGAAGTGGGCTGAAGGCCAGCCGGGGGCGTTGTCCGCAGCGGTGGGTCGTAGGCGCGCGGTGAGCGGCGGGACGACGGGGGTGCGTGCGCCGAGTTCGGTCAGGGCCCAGCGGATGCCGACAGACTCGGTCCAGTCCGGAGGGGTCGCCCGTTCCAGGCACGCGCGATAGGCATGACGCAGGGGCTTGATGGCGCCGTCGATCTCCAGGCTTGCCAGGGCCACGGCCGCCCATTCGCGGACGGTCGGGTTGTCGCTGTCCAGCAGGCCGATGAGAGCGGGGCCGCAACGGGGGTCGCCCACCTCCTCGAAGACCTCGATGGCGGTCAGCTGGCCGAAGCCGCCGAGGGAGGGCAGGCCGTTGATGACGGCGGGGATGGCGTCGGCGCCGATCCAGATCAGCTCCGCGCGGGCGTCGTAGGACTCGTCGGCCTTGCCGTCGAGCTGCTGGACGAGTGTCTCGATGTGGGAGGTCATGACGCGGAGAGGTCCCGGCGCCAGAAAGTGGGCAGCCACCAGCAGAGCACCGAGTGGTCGTCGGGCCACGGGGCGCGGTCCTCGGCTGCCCAGTCCTCGAAGGAGTCGCGCGTCAGGTCGATGGGGCGCCAGGCGGGGTCGAGCGGCTCGTCCTCGGCCGGCGGGCGGACGTACCGCCGACAGCGCTGGTCGCACGCGCCGAAATCCCGGTAGTTGCGCTGGGCCTCGATCAGGGAGACCTGGTTTGCTCCGCCGGGCATGGTCGGCCAGCGGAACTGGAGCCCGTCGTCCTCCCAGAAGCAGACGCGGCAGATCTCGTAGGAGCCGGGCATGGCGTCGAGCACGCGGTGCCCGCAGCAGGGACAGGGGTAGGAGTCGCTCACCTGCGCAGTCTCGTAGCAGGTCCGGCCGGTGCGCCATGGATTTCTCGGCCTCGGCACCCCCGGCCGGTCCGCAGCCAGTCCGCAGGACACCCGTAAACGGCCGTCGGGAGCCAACGCAGCACAACCAGGAAACCCCAGGTCAGAGCCCTGTAGGGGCTCCGCCGCAGGTCAGGATCAGGCCGCAGACATTCCGCTTCAGCGTACTGATCGTGCACCCAGATCCGGCCTGACCCGCGAAGACGCGGGTCGGGCCGTCCTGCTGTCAGCTCAGTGGTCGGCGCTGCCCGGGGGCACCACCCATTGGGTTGGCTGTCCGGTGACGGAGGCGATCATGTCAAAGTTGCCGTCGTAGTGGAGGACGGTCAGCCGGTGCAGTTCTGCGGCAGCGGCGATGAGTAGTTCGGGGAGGGACAGGGTGCGCTGGAAGCCGGCGTTGAGGGCGTGGCGCTGGGTCTCCAGGGCATGGGTGAAGGTGTCGTCGTCACAGGTGAGGTAGTCGAATGCGTGGAGCCAGGTGCTGATGCGCAGCGCTTCTGCGCTGGTGCGGGCGGAGTGCACCATCTCGTATTCGGTGGGCTGGCACACGGCTAGCAGGTAGCGGTCGTGCAGCGGCTGGAGTGCCTCTTTCGCCGGAGGTTTCGACCATCGAGCGAGGGCGGACTTGTCGATGAGGTAGCGGTCTCGCATCAGGCGGCCTGGCCGCCTGTGCGCTTGAGGGAGCCGTCGGCGTCGCGGGGGCCGGTGTTGTCGATGATCTCGCTGAAGTCGAGCTCGCCTGCGTCCATGGCGTCGAAGAACTCTTGGCGCAGGTGACGCTTGACGGCGTCCTCCATGGCCAGTCGCACGGCCTTGGCCTTGGCCTTGGTGTCGAAGATGCGCATAGCCTCGGCGACCATGTCCTCGTCGAGATCGATGACTGTCCGAGCCATGGTTCGGCTCCCTTCTCCGGGAGGCGCACCAGGCGAAACGATACCGTTTCAATAGTAAGAGCGATTGTCGTTTCGTGGTCCGGTTGCACCGGACGGCCCTTGGGCTCGGGATCGCCCGGAACCCTGGACGGTTGCTGGATCCACGCTGGATCGATCCTGTACGTGAGTTGTTCCCGCAGGTCATCGCGGAGTTGTCGATGCTCCGCTTCACGGTGGTGGCTCCGTCGCGTGTTCTGGGCCCTCGACTGCAACCAGCGTCGGGCGAGGGCGGTTGCCCAGGCCCACGCCCTCACGGAGAAGGTCCAACGGGAGCAGGCGGAACCGTACGTCATCGTCGACACCGGGCCACGCCCCTTGAGGTCGTCGCGGATTGCCCGGACTGGCCGGGAAGAGCCCCCGGCGGCGTAGACTCGAAGGCCGATATCGGTTTCGTCACTGCCGGGACAGCGGCGTGGAGGTGTACGGGGTGCGGGAGTTCCAGCGGGGCGCGGTGCGGCTGCACATCCTGCACCACGCGGCCGAGGAGGAGATCCACGGCGCGTGGATGACCGAGGAACTGGCCCGCCACGGCTACCGGATCAGCCCCGGCACCCTGTACCCCACGCTGCACCGTCTGGAGGCCGACGGGCTGCTCACCTCCGAGCAGCAGGTCGTCGACGGCCGGACGCGGCGCGTCTACCGGGCCACCGGGGCCGGGAAGAAGGCCCTCGCCGAAGACCGCAGGGCCCTCAAGGAGCTGGCCCGCGAGGTCCTCGGAGACGACGGCGCCCCGGCCTGATCAGCCGTGGATGGCCGGTGAGCTTGCCGGGGCGGCGGCCTGCGTGCGGGCCAGGCGGGCGTCGAGGGAGTAGGCGCCCGCGCCGACGACGAGCAGGAAGAGGCTGCCGCACAGCTGGGCGAGGTCGGTACGGGACTCATGGGCGAAGTCCCACCAGCCGGACTTGCCGGCAAACAGCGGCGCGTCGCCCCACAGGATCGGCAGTTTGGTGATCAGCAGCGCGCCGAGCATGTTCACGATCATGGGCACGGTGGCGAGCCGGGTCAGCAGTCCGGCCAGGATCAGGACACCGCAGCCGATCTCGAAGACGCCGTCCAGGGGCGCGACGAAGCCGGGGGCGGGGATGCCGGCCTTGTCGAACCGGCCGGCGCCCTGCGCGTCCGGGCGGAGGAACTTCAAGATCCCCTCGGACAGGAAGACGGCACCTACGTAGGCGCGGATGAGGACCGTCGCGGCGGGTGCGCTGGTCGTGGTCGGATTCGCCTGCCAGGTGCTGGACCGTGCCATACGGGGATGCCCTTCTCCCAAGCCGTATCGGATGCCGATATCGTCCCGCGAGGCAGAGGGGCGGGGACGCTTTCCCGCCGCCCGGGCGTGGCGCGAGGGACTACGGCCTGCGGGCAGCGACTGCGCGGCGCACGCCGTACGCGGCAGCCCCCAGGGCGAGCACGGCAGCACCCGAAACAACCGAGGTCAGTGGCAGCGCGAAGGCCAGGACCAGACACCCGGCCAGTCCCAGGACGGGGACGCCCCGGGGCGGGCGGCCCTCGTCCGGAGTGAGGGTCCAGGCCGAGGCGTTGGCGATGGCGTAGTAGGCCAGCACGCCGAAGGAGGAGAAGCCGATCGCGCCGCGCACGTCGGCCGTGGCTGCGAGGACCGCGACGACGACGCCGACGACGAGTTCGGCCCTGTGCGGGACCTGGAACTTCGTGTGGACGGCGGCCAGGGCGTGCGGCAGGTGCCGGTCGCGGGCCATGGCGAGGGTCGTGCGGGAAACGCCGAGGATCAGCGCGAGCAGCGAGCCGAGCGCGGCCACCGCCGCGCCGACACGGACGACCGGAGCCAGCCAGTCGGCGCCCGAGGCCCGGACGGCATCCGACAGCGGCGCGGTCGCGTCCGCCAGCTCCTTCGGGCCCAGCGCCGTCAGGACGGCGATCGCCACGAGGGCGTAGACGACGAGGGTGATGCCCAGCGCGATCGAGATGCCCCGAGGAATGGTGCGAGCAGGGTCGCGGACCTCCTCCCCGAGGGTGGCGATGCGCGCGTATCCCGCGAAAGCGAAGAAGAGCAGGCCCGCCGCCTGCAGCACGCCGCCGAAGGTGGCGTCCGAGCCGACGTCCAGCCGGGCCGCGTCCGATGCGGAGGAAGTGAGTGCGGCGACCACCACGGCGGCGAGCACGGCCAGGACCACGGCCACGATCACGCGAGCCAGCAGCGCGGACTTCTGCACCCCGGCGTAGTTCACCGCGGTCAGCGCCACCACCGCCGCGACCGCGACCGCTTGGGCCTGGCCCGGCCACACGTACGAACCGACCGTGAGCGCCATCGCCGCGCAGGAGGCGGTCTTGCCGACCACGAACGCCCACCCGGCCAGATAGCCCCAGAAGTCGCCGAGGCGTTCGCGGCCGTATACGTAGGTGCCGCCGGAGGACGGGTAGCGGGCCGCGAGCCGCGCGGAGGAGGTGGCGTTGCAGTACGCCACCACCGCCGCCAGAGCCAGGCCGATCAGCAGTCCGGAACCGGCGGCGCGGGCGGCCGGGGCGAGCGCCGCGAAGATCCCCGCGCCGATCATCGATCCCAGACCGATGAGGACGGCGTCACTCACGCCGAGGTGCCGCCGCAGCCCTCCCGGGACATCGGCGGCGGGGGTTGCTGGACTGCTCATGGACCACTCCCTGGGCGGCGGAGCCACCACTAACGAGCTCCGATATCGGAAGACGATATATGAGTCCGTCGTCGGGCCACAGGGCCTTGAGCGCCAGCGGCGACCAGCGGTGACCAGCCGCTAAGGGGCCCCGCCTCTCTGGGATTGAATGCCCGACTGCGCCGACCCGCCCGAATCGGTGCACCGGCAGAGCCTCACGCCGAGCAGGGCCAGGTCGCTGTGCTTCTGGAAGGGAGTGGCCCGCTACCACAGCCTGGCGGTCAGCGGCGGGTGAGCCGCCTCAGGGCGACGACGGCCTGTAGGGCGGCGGCCGGGCGCAGCAGGACGGGGCGGGGCCGCTCGGGCGTGGTGCCGCGGCGCAGTGCGAGCCCGGTGACGGTGACGACGGGGAGTGCTCAGGCGGCGACGGCCGCCGTACGTAGGGTGCGGCTGGGTTCGTGGTGCAGAGTGAGCCACGTCCAGTAGGCGGCATCGGCGAGGGTGGCGGCGTACTCCCCGAAGGGGGAGGTTGCCGCGCATCAGCGTCAGGATGTCCGCGGCGGCGAGGCGGGTGCGGTGCTCCAGCAGCCCCAGCAGCCCCAGCAGGCGCTCAGGCGCTCAGGCGCATCACCGTCCTCGGCCCCGAACGGCTCAGGGACGCCGCGGGCTGACGTCACCGAACCGTAAGACCACCAGCGCCCGGGAGATGGCGGGATGGATCTACAGTCACATCCATCCCGAGCACACAGGAGTCCTCCATGCGCGCCCGCACCCTCCTCCCAGCCGCCCTCACCGCCGCTCTGATCACCCTGACGGGATGCGGCTCCGGCAGCAGCTCCGACGACGCGGCGGAGGGCGCGTCCGCCTCGACCGCGTCGTCCCCGGCGCAGCCGCCCGCATCCGCCGGAACGGGTGAGAGCGGAGACACGGGGGCGCGGGTACCGCAGGCACTGCGGTTCACCGCGACCACGGTGGACGGCAAGCCCTTCGACGCCAAGACGCTGGCCGGCAAGCCGACCGTGCTGTGGTTCTGGGCGCCCTGGTGCCCCAAGTGCAAGGCGCAGGCCGCCGAGACCGCGAAGGTCGCCGCCGACTACGCGGGCAGGGCCAACGTCGTGGGCGTGGCGGGCCTGGACAAGAACGCGGCCATGAAGGGCTTCGTCGCCGACACCGGCACCTCGGCCTTCCCCCACCTCTCCGACGAGAAGGGCGAGGTCTGGAAGCGGTTCGAGGTCACCGAGCAGAGCCGCTACGTCATCCTCGACAAGGACGGCAAGACGGTTTATGAGGGCGTCCTGCCCGGAGGCGAGGGACTTGGGGAGAAGGTTGCCGGACTCACCGGCTGAACCCCATGTCCGACCTGCCCCTCGCCCTCGCCCTCACCGCTGGCATGCTCGCGGCCGTCAACCCGTGCGGCTTCGCCCTGCTCCCGGCCTACCTCTCCCTCCTCGTCCTCGGCGACGACACTCCCACCCGGACCGTCGCCATCGGCAGGGCCCTGACCGCCACCGCCGCCATGACCGTCGGCTTCGCCGCCCTCTTCGGCATATTCGGCCTCGCGATCCAGCCCGTCGCCGGACAGGTCCAGGAGCACCTGCCCTGGTTCACCATCGCCTTCGGACTGCTCATGGCCGCCGCCGGCGCCTGGATGCTGGCCGGACGCCAACTGCCTGCCCTGATGCCGAAAGTTCGCCGGGCCCCGGCCGTCACCCGCTCGGTCCCGTCGATGGCACTGTTCGGGATGGCCTACGCCACGGCCTCCCTGGGCTGCACCATCGCCCCGTTCCTCGCCATCGTCGTCTCCGCCTTCCGCAGCGGGTCCACGGCCGAAGGCACCCTCCTCTTCGCCGCGTACGCCGGCGGCATGGGCCTGATCGTCGGCGCCGCCTCACTGACCGTCGCCCTCACTCGCACCACCGCCGTCACACACCTTCGCCGGGCCGGTGCCATCGCCCCCCGCCTCGGCGGGGGACTCCTCCTCCTCGTCGGTGCGTATGTCGCGTACTACGGCTGGTACGAAATCCGCGTGCAGCGCGACCCCGCCACCGTGGACCCCGTCATCGAGGCGGCGGCCACTGTCCAGCGAGCGATCGCCGACAGCGTGGACGGCATCGGTCCGGCAGCGCTGGCCGCCCTGTTCGCGGCCCTGCTGATCGCGGCGCTGGCGTTCCGGCGACGCAGGGCCACACGCAAGCCCGCCGCTACGGACCTCGATTCATCTCGCGCCCCCGAAGACCCGGCCTGACCCGGCCGTGGGTGGCACAACCGGTCTCGGCGACGGTCTGCGGGCCGTCATGCGGAGCAGGCTCTGATCGTCACGTGGCGTTCTTGCGCAGGAAGGTCTCAAGCCGTTCGGTGAAGCCCGGTGCCGCGGCGACGAAGTGACCGGCGCCCGGAAGCACGCCGCGCTCCCCGCCGAGCGCAGCCGCGAGGGCATCGCAGATCCGCTCAAGCGCGGCCGCGTGGTCTCCGGACGCGACGAGCACCGGGACGCCGGCATCACGGATCACGTCGAGCCGCGGGCGCGCCTCGCTGGGCGGTCGGCCACCATGCGCCCGTCGAACACCGGCGACCACGCCTTCGGGGAGCGGGCCGTCGACCATGGGAGCACCCGTGAGCTGGAGGAACTCCCGCAGCTGGGCCGGGGCCGTATCCATGCCGCGGGCGAGGACCGTATCGCCGAGGTGTTCGAGCCGTGCCACCTCGGGGTCATCAGGGACGAGGTAGTTGAGCGGTGGCTCGATCAGGGTGAGCGAGCGCACGCTGCCCGGCGCGGCAGCGGCCGCGGCCAACGCCCCGAGGGCGCCGTAGGAGTGGGCCACCACGTGGGGCCGACCGACGAGCAGCGGGGCCAGGTCCAGGGCGTCCACCGCGAAGTCCTGACGTCTCCGCGGTGGTGGGCTCGGCGGATAGCCGCGGCGATGAACGTACGCCAGTGTCCACCGGTCGGCCAGTGGAGCGACAGGGCCCCACGTCGTCCGCGGGCTCGCACCGCCATGCACCAGCAGGATCTCCGGCCCGGAGCCATCCCGTACCACCACGATCTCGCTCATGGGGCGAGCGTAGCGGCGTGCCGTGAACACCCCTGTCCCCGGGCGGTGTTGTGTGTGGTGTCCGGTGGGCGGGGTCTGGCTACGGGGTGGGCGGGGGGCGGGTGCCGGTGTTCCGCCTGGGTGGGTAATCGATCGGTTCGGCTTCCCAGTGCCAGTCTTCCCCTCGGTGGACGGCCCGGCCGGGAACGGGGTTGGGTCCGCCGTCGCGGCCGGCGTGCCAGTGGATGAGGGCGATCACCGCGCTGAGGAAGAGGACCATGCCGAGGGCGGCCCACGCGGCCGGGTCGCCTTCGGCGAGCCGTGGCCCGCCTGTGGTCCAGAGGTGGCGTCCGAGCCGCCAGGCCGCCATCACCAGCACGTACCCGAGCCCGAGGGCGAAGGGCAGGAGGACCAGCCCGACGCCCAGACAGCCTTTGTCCACGCTCCCGCGTCTCATCGCAGCCCCCTTGTCGCCCCGCCCGCCGCTGGGCGTGGCCAGGGCGGGGCATACCCGGTCCGGGCGGGCCCGACACCGGGCACCGGCACGGCTTGCACCGACGCTGACCCGGGGCGTGCATGACTGCCCCGGGGCTCGGTCGATCCGCAGGAGCTGCGAACGCCCGTCGGGGCCCGTGCGGTCGGTGGGAGGATGCGGGGAGGGCCGGAGAGGGGCGGGAGAGCGTGGGGCGTGGCGAGCGGGACACAGTCGCCAGGGGAGCGCGACTGTACGAGGCGGCGCAGGCGGTGGCCGGTGACCACGGACGGGCAGTGGAGGCGGTACGCGCGGCACTGAAGCCGATCCACGACGCGGCGGTGAAGCGGGAACTCGACGCCATTCCCGTCGCCCGGCTTCAGGACGTCACCGAAGGGCGGCTGCGGCTGGGGAGCGTCGAGAAGAGCGGACTGCGCACCCTGGGCAGTGTCCTCGAAGCGGGCCCCTACCGGCTGCGGCAGATTCCCGGTGTCGGGCAGCGCACCGTCGACCAGCTGCTCGCCGCCGCCCGACGGCTTTCCGAGGCTGTGCACGAGACCGTGGCCGTCCACATCGACGTGGACCGGCCGGAACCGCGTACCACCGCGCTCGTCGTGGCCCTGCACGTCCTGGTGGAGGCGGGTCCGGACGCCCGGCGTGCGGTCGACAAGGCCACCGACCTGGCGGAACGGCTCGGTCCGTTGCTGGCCGGCGCGAGGCCCGCCGCCAGCAGGGTCCGGATGCTTCTGGCCGGCCGGGAGAAGAAGGCCCGGGCGTCGGCGGCGGTCGCCGAGACCCGGTCGCTCGTGGACGAGGCGGAGCGGGCCGGTCTGCCCGAGCTGCTCGCCCAGGCGTCGGTGGATCTGCTTCGGGGGCTCTCGTCCGACGTCGCGGCCTGGGTGGACTTCGAACTCCGCTCCGCCGAGTACTACAGCCTGCTCGCCGAGATCTCCGGGCGGCGGCCGGACGCGGCTGCCGCAGAGGGCTTCCTGCCGGACGAGATCGCGGAGCGGGTACGGACCCAGCACCTCGACGACACCCACCGGCGGGTCTCCCTGCGCGGTTACCAGGCGTTCGGCGCACGGTTCGCTCTTGCGCAGCGCAAGGTGATACTCGGCGACGAGATGGGCCTCGGGAAGACCATCCAGGCGATCGCCGTCCTCGCCCACCTGGCCGGCGAGGGAAAGAGTCACTTCATGGTCGTCTGCCCGGCGAGCGTCCTCGTGAACTGGACGCGGGAGATCGAGGCCCGCAGCGCCCTGCGCGTCATGGTGCTCCACGGCCCCGACCGGCACTACGCGTTCGCCGACTGGAAGGGGCGGGGCGGCGTCGGGGTGACCACGTTCGACGCGCTGCGCGGCTTTCCCGCACCGGGCGGCGGGGAGGTCGGCCTGCTGGTGGTCGACGAGGCGCACTCCGTGAAGAACCCGAAGACCAAGCGGTCCCAAGCGGTCGGCCTGTGGGCGGAGCGCTGCGAGCGCACCCTTTTCATGACCGGGACCCCGATGGAGAACAGGGTCGTGGAGTTCCGCAACTTGGTCCGGATGCTCGACGGCGACGTCGCGGACTCCCTCGGCGAACGGGACGCGCTGGCCGGATCGGTGGCCTTCC
The DNA here is from genome assembly GCF_055577965.1 of Streptomyces sp. NPDC033165. Lineage (NCBI taxonomy): Bacteria > Bacillati > Actinomycetota > Actinomycetes > Kitasatosporales > Streptomycetaceae > Streptomyces > Streptomyces sp. NPDC033165. The sequence goes on along the minus strand of NZ_JBVIPK010000001.1, from coordinate 878,893 downwards.
GCAAGGCCGTGGCCCCGGTCTACCTGCGGCGCAACCAGGAGGACGTGCTGACGGAACTCCCGAGCCTCCAGCAGACCGATGAGTGGGAGGAACTGAGCCCATCGGACGAGGAGGCGTACCGCGAAGCCGTGCGCGCGGGCAACTTCATGGCCATGCGCAGGGCCGCGTACATGCGCCCCGAGAAGTCGGCCAAACTGGACCGGCTCCGGGAGATCGTTCGGGAAGCCGCCGAGAACGGGCAGAAGACGGTGGTCTTCTCCAATTTCAAGGACGTACTCGGCGTTGTGCAGGAGGCCCTCGCGGCCGCAACCACCGGGGCCACTCCCGTGCTCGGTCCGCTGACGGGAAGCGTCCCGGCCGGGCGTCGCCAGGAGATCGTCGACGAGTTCGCCGGGGTCCGGGGCCCCGCGGTGCTCCTGGGGCAGATCCAGGCAGCGGGCGTCGGCCTCAACATGCAGGCCGCCTCCGTGGTCGTCATCTGCGAACCCCAGATCAAGCCGACCGTCGAGCATCAGGCGGTGGCCCGGGCCCACCGTATGGGCCAGGTCAGGCCCGTTCGCGTGCACCGTCTCCTCGCCACGGGGGGCGTGGACGAACGCATGGTGGAGATGCTGGAGGCCAAGACGCGCCTGTTCGACGCCTACGCCCGCCGCAGCGCCGTGGCCGAAGCCACCCCGGACGCGGTCGACGTGTCGGACACCGAGCTGGCGCGCCGGATCGTCGAGGAGGAACAGGCTCGTCTCGGTATGACGGACGAGAGGCTCATGCCGACCGAGTGAACCGGGCGCAGTCGGGCAGTGGGGACGCCCACCCGCCGGAACCGGGAGCAGAGGATCACCCGGGGCACCGCCGGTTTCGCACGGATGTACGCATGAGCGGTTCCGGCCGGTGTCCGGAGGGTAGATTGGTGTATAGGTCCCCTTGGGGAGGCTGATTCGATGCCGTGGCTTGCTTGGCTGCTCGCCGCCGCGGCGCTCGGCGCCGCGGAGTTCTTCACCCTGACGCTGGTCTTCGGGTTGCTGGCCGGAGCCGCGCTGGTCGCGGCTGTCGTGGCCGGTGTGGGCATCGGCCTTCTCGGCCAGCTGGTGGCGCTCGGGCTGGCAGCGGCAGCAGGCCTCCTCGTCGTCCGTCCCATCGCCCTGCGGGCCATGGCGCAGTCACCCCTCACCCACGAGGGCAGCGACGCGCTGATCGGCAAGCGGGCCGAGGTCGTGCAGGAGGTCACCGCGACCCACGGGCTGATCAAGGTCTCCGGTGAGGAATGGTCCGCCCGTGCTCTCGACGAAACCCATGTGATCCCGGTGGGAGCACTGGTGGACGTCATGGAGATCGAGGGCGCCACCGCCATCGTGTACCCCCGCGAGCTCCTTCCGTGAACGGCGGGACACGAGCGAAGGAGGAAGCATGGATCCGGTTGTCATCCCGATTCTCGTGGCCGTGATCGTCGTCGTCTTTCTTGTCGCCGCCACCGTGCGGATCGTTCCGCAGGCGCGCCGCTACAACATCGAGCGGTTCGGCCGGTACCGCCGGACGCTCCAGCCCGGTCTGAACTTCGTCATGCCGGTCGCGGACCGGGTCAACACCAAGCTCGACGTGCGTGAGCAGGTGTACTCGTCCGACCCCAAGCCGGTGATCACCGAGGACAACCTCGTGGTGAACATCGACACCGTGCTCTACTACCAGATCACTGATCCGCGGGCGGCTGCCTATGAGGTCGCCGACTATTTGCAGGCGATCGACCAGCTCACGGTGACCACCCTGCGTAACGTCATCGGCAGCATGGACCTGGAGGCGACCCTCACCTCCCGCGAGGAGATCAACGCCCGGCTCCGTGCCGTCCTCGACGACGCGACCGGCAAGTGGGGCATCCGGGTCAACCGCGTCGAGATCAAGGCCATCGATCCGCCGAACACCATCAAAGAGGCGATGGAGAAGCAGATGCGTGCCGAGCGTGACAAGCGCGCGGCCATCCTCCACGCCGAAGGGGAGCGGCAGGCCAAGATCCTCACCGCGGAGGGTACGAAGCAGAAGGACATCCTGGAGGCACAGGGCACGCAGCAGGCCATGATCCTGCGGGCGGACGGTGAGGCGAAGGCGGTGGAGCTCGTCTTCAAGTCCGTCCACCGCAACAACGCCGACGCGAAGGTTCTCGCCTACAAGTACCTGGAGACGCTCCCGCACCTCGCGAAGAGCGAGAACAACACGTTCTGGGTGATCCCCGGCGAGCTGACCGAGGCGGTCCGCGCCGTGACCAGCGCCTTCGGCGACCAGTCGAACACGGGTCTTCCTCCGTCCGCCGAGGATGACGAGGCGGCCGCCTCGGGCGAGGGCGCCGCGCCGGAGCTGGAGGCCGCCTCGTCCCTGTCGCTGGACGCCGCCGAGGCCGCCAACGAGGTCGCCATGCAGGCCGCCGCCGCCGTGAGCGACGCGAAGGCCGAGGCCGAGGCCGTGGGGGAGGCCCGCCTGCCCCAGAAGAAGAATTCCAAGGGGCGGACCTCCGGCGACGGCGACGGTGAGTGAGGGAGGGGCCACTCGGGCCTCTTACCGGTACGGGTTCGGGCACGGCTGAGCGTCCCTCCCGCCGGGCGGTGCGCCCAGACCCGCTGCCGGGTGAGCGCACCGCCTCCCTCTGTCACGGAGATCACGGAGGTCACGGAGCGATCAAGTGCCCCAGGTCCTTCGCGTACTTCTCGATGAATGCCGGGGAGAGCTGCGGGATAGCGCCCGTCGGGCCCAGACCCGCCTCCTTCACCGCGGCCTGGAAGCGGGCGGACGGAATGGCCGATCCGCTGATGACGGGCTCCGGAGTCCGGTGTGCGTCGAGCAGCGGAAGGATCGAGTGCTTCCGCTGCGACTCCGGAGCCGCGCGCAGCGCCGTTTCGAACCTCGCGAGCCAGTCGTCGTAGTCCTCGACCCGGTCGATGCGGTGACCGGCCTCGTTCAGCCAGTCGACGAAGGTGTCCAGCGAGATGCCGTCGTCGTGCGGGTTCACCAGGCTGTAGGTCCGGTACCCCGCCCGTGCCTCGCCTCCCAGCGTCACCACGGCCTCGGCGGTGAAGTCGACCGGGAGGCCGTCGTAGTGGGCGCGTGGGCGGCGGTCCGTGCCGTCGGTCTCGTAGAAGGAGCGCGGGGCGATGCCCGTGACGACGAGGCTCAGCAGCAGCCGCGTGAACATGTCGGTGACGTTCAGCTGCCCCGCGTAACCGGTGTGCGCCAGGATCATGTTCGAGCGGAACGTCGTGACCGGGAGGCCGTACAGGTCGTGCGCCTCCCGCAGCAGCACCTCACCGGCCCACTTGCTGGTCGCGTAGCCACTGGCGTAGCCGTCGTCGACCGGCTGGTCGGGGAGGGCGACGCGGACGTCGGAGTCCTCGTCCAGGGCCCCGCCGGGCAGCGATGCCGCGACCGCCACGCTCGATATGTACGTGAACGGCTTCAGCCGGCCCGTGAGTCCCAGGCGGATCAGCTCGGCGGTCCCGACCACATTGGCGTCGAAGAGGTGGTTGTAGGGCAGCACGTGGTTCACCAGAGCGCCGGCGTGGACGATCCGGTCCACCTCGCCGGACAGCCGCTGCCACACCTGCTCGTCCAGGCCGAGCCGGGGCTCCGCCATGTCGCCCGCCAGCACCTCCAGGTGGTCGCGGGCCAGGTCCTGGAACGTCCGGGCGGGCTCGCCGTCCCCGGCCCCGTCCTGGTCGCCGAAGGCCTCCACCAGCCGCGCCAGGGCCGCGGCGTCGTCCGTCCCGCGCACCACGCAGATCAGCTTGCCGCCCACCGGGGCCAGCCGCCGCAGCCACTCCAGGCAGAGGAACCGGCCCAGATAGCCGCTCGCCCCCGTGAGCAGCACGGTGCGCGGTTGCCCCACGGTCCGCAGCAGGGCCGGGGCGGCGGCCCGCGTCTCCTCGTCGATGAACTTGTCGAGGGTCAGGTCCACAGCCCGGACCCGTGTGCTGCCCTCCGTGTGGACCGACGCGAAACTCACCCGCCCGGGACCTGCCGCGAGCTTCTCCTCCACATAGCCCGCGATCCGCCGCAGGTCGGTGCCGCGACTGATGATCACGTCCACGGGGACGCGGACGCCGAAGATGTCGTAGAGGAGATCGGAGAAGGTCACCGCGGACATGGAGTCCCCGCCGATCTCCCGGAAGCGCGTACCGGGGCCGATCCCGGACGTCGCGGTGGACAGCAGCGCCTGGGCCGCCCGCTGCACCGTCTCCAGCACCGGCCGGTCCTTGCCGCCGCGGCGTACGTCGCGCAGCTCGTCCTTCTCCCTGGAAGCGATGGCGGAGTAGGTCTCCTCCAGAGCCGGGCGGTACTTCTCCAGGAGCTGGGGGCGCAGGAGCTTGCGGTGGTCGGAGAGCAGGCCGTTGCCCTGGCTGAACGGCTCGGTCTCGATCAGGAAGTCGCGCGGTATCTCGTAGGAGTTCAGCCCGACCTCCTTCGCGATCTCCTGGAACGACTCCCCGAGGAGCTTCTTGAGCGTCGTCTCGTCGTCGCCGGACTGCTCCAGGGCGTCCGCGGTCGGGACGACCACCGAGAGCAGGTAGGACCGCTCGCTGTTCCCGTACACGAATATCTGCCGGACCAGCGGGCTGACCGCGAAGACCGCCTCCAGGCGGGAGGTGGCGACGAACTCGCCCTGGGACAGCTTGAGCACGTTCTTGCGCCGGTCCAGGACGACATGACGTCCCGGCTCGATCTCCGCGACGATGTCGCCCGTACGGTAATAGCCCTCCTCATCGAATATCTCGGCGTTGAGCTCCGGCCGCTTGTAATAGCCGGGCACCATCGCCTCGGTCTTGAGGAGGAGTTCACCCCGGGGGTGCGGTGAATCGGTCCGGTAGTAGCCGAGTTCCGGTACGTCGACGAGTTTGTGGTCGATGACCGGGGGCTTCAGGAGCTTTCCGTCGACCGAGACGGCGGCGGCCTCGGTGGAACCGTAGATGATGTGCACCTCGATCCCCAGCAGGGATTCGGTGAATTCCTTCAGCTCGGCGGAGAGCGGGGCCGATCCGCAACTGGCCCATCCCACACGGCCGCCCAGGACATTCTCGCGAATGTCCTTCCTGACCTCGGCCTCGATCCGCTCCAGGTCTCCGTCGCCGCCCTTGGCCGACCGGCGGTCGAGCTCGCTCTGGTACTTCTGGAAGAGCATTTCGCACACGCGCGGAACCAGCGACATTTCCGTGGGCCTCGCCAGCGCCATGTCCTCCAGGAAGGAGGACAGATCGCTGTTCGCCGTGAAGTACGTGGTGCCGCCGCGGGCCAGGGTGTTCTTCAGCGAGGAATGGCCGGCGACATGACTCATCGGCATGTAGTGGAGGTTCGCCGCGTGCTCGTCCGAGAACAGCTGCGACCAGGCCCCGCCCCACATGGCCCGGGCCAGCCGCTCGGTGTACATGGCGCCCTTGGGGGTTCCCGTGCTGCCCGAGGTGTAGATGAGCATGGCGAGCGGGTCCTCGTCGCCCTCGATGTCGAACAGCGGCGCCTCGGGGAGCTCGGCCCCTCGTGCGCGTACGTCCCCCAGGAGGTCGATGACCGGCCCGCGCCCGTGCTCCGCCAGGCGATCCCGGGCCGCGGTGAACCGGTCGGACTGATCGTCTACCTCCGGTACGTAGTCGAACAGCACCAGGCGCCGCACCGACGGGTTCGCCAGGGCCAGTTCGACCGCCGTTTCCAGGCGCTCGATGCTCGTCGCGACGACGACCGGCTCGGTCTCCTCGACGATGGCGTTCAGCTGTGACACCGCGGAGCTGGTCTGGAGAGGAACGCTGACCGCGCCGAGATGGGCGCAGGCGAGATCGACCGTCGTGTAATCGATGCTGGCGAAACCGAGAATCGCCACCCGGTCCCCGGCCCGCACCGCGTAGGGGCTGCCGTCGTGGTGCCAGGCGCTCGCCACCGAACGGACCCGCTGCCAGAGTTCACCGTAGGTGGTCGTCTCGTACCGGGGCAGCAGGCCGATACGGGTACGGCCCGTACCGGCTTCCTCGACGAGTTCCTTCGCGCGTTCCCCGAGGGCGGGGCGTTCGGCGAACTGCTCCATTATGTCGGCCATCACTCGCGCAAGTCGCATGATGAATCTCCGTATCGCATCACTGGATTACGCCGACTCTTGACGTCGGACGCTTGAGGCCGGACGAACAGGGAATCGCCCCGCGGGGCGCGGCCGGCGAAATCCCCTCCCCATCGCCCAGGGCGCGCCGTGATGCTAGGCGGGGCCGAACCGAACATTCGAGCCCATGAGTTGGAGTCCGTCAGGTCCGCCCTGGGCGATCCGCCGAACGGCAGGAGCCGGGGCGGGGGGCGCCGTCCACCTGACGGACTATGTTCCGCCGGGTTGTCCGTCGGCCGCCGTGGCTCAAGAGTGATACCCGTCCGAGAGATGGTCCCGGTCGGCCGGCGGTGCGAGAAGCGCCGGATTTCCACGTCTGAGCTGAGCAATGGATACGCGGCTCAACATCCCGGGATCTCCATGGGCTTTCATGCCGGAAAAGAACTCTCCGGCCGAAAGCCGCCGAAGGGCGCGCGACATCGCCATCCGCATCTGCATCCGCATGTGCTTCCGCGTCCGATTCTGCGCCTGCTTTTCCGTGCTCCTTGGCGCACCACCAGGTCTGTCGACAGCCGGACCGCCCGTGTCCGGCCCACGCGAGGGAACCCAATGATCGACATAGTCTCTTATCTCCGTTCCATGCCCGCACTCCAGCAGCCCGACTGGGAAGGCCACCCCGAGCTCGAAGCGGTCCGCACGGACCTGAGCCGGATGCCCGCCCTCGTGGACGCCGAGGCGGCGCAGCGGCTGCGCACCCTGCTCATGGAGGCAGCGGCGGGCCGCCTCCAGATCGTCCAGGCAGGTGACTGTGCGGAGGACCCCGCGGAGGCGACTCCGACGGACGTCCGGCGCAAGGGCGCGCTGCTTGACGTCCTCGCCGGGACGATGCGCCTGGCCTCAGGGCTGCCGGTGCTGCGGGTCGGCCGGATCGCCGGGCAGTACGCCAAGCCCCGCTCGGCGGCCGTCGAGAAGGTGGACGGGCAGGAACTCCCCGTCTACCGCGGCCACATGGTCAACCGCCCGGAGCCCGACGCCGAGCTGCGCCGCCCCGACCCCCGGAACCTGCTGTCCGGGTACCGCTCCGCCAGCGACATCATCCACTTCCTGGGCTGGCGTGGCACCGAGAGCAGGACGGACCTCGACGTACCCGTCTGGACGAGCCACGAGACGCTGCTGCTCGACTACGAACTCCCGCTGCTGCGCCGCGAGTCGGACGGCTCGCTGCTCCTCACCTCCACCCACTGGCCCTGGGTGGGGGAGCGCACCCGGCAGCTCGACGGCCCGCACATCGCGCTGCTCGCCGCCGTCTCCAACCCCGTCGCGGTCAAGGTGGGGCCCACGATGACGCCGGACGAGCTGCTGGCCCTGTGCGACCGGCTCGACGCCCAGCGCCAGCCCGGTCGGCTCACGCTCATCTCGCGGATGGGCGCGGACCACGCGGCCCGCACCCTTCCCGCGCTGGTCAAGGCGGTTCACGACGCGGGGCACCCCGTGCTGTGGCTGTCGGACCCCATGCACGGCAACACGGTCAGCGGCCCGGACGGGACCAAGACCCGCCTCGTGAAGACCGTGGTCCAGGAGGTCGTGAACTTCCAGGAGGCCGTCACGCAGAACGGCGGGGTGGCCGCCGGGCTGCACTTGGAGACCACTCCGGAGGCCGTGGTCGAGTGCGTGCGCGACGAGGCCGAGCTCGGGCGGCTGGGTGAGAAGTACCTGAGCTTCTGCGACCCGCGGCTCAACCCCCAGCAGGCGGTCGAGGTCGTCTCCGCCTGGCGCGGATAGCCCTCCCCGTACCCCCCTCACACATCCCGTCACCACTCGCCACTCACCACTCACCACGGAAAGGACGCGACTTCCCGTGCCTCAGATACCGCCCGTCGAGCCCTACCCCATGCCGGCGGAAGGGGACCTCCCCGACAACACCGTGAGCTGGGTGCCCGACCCGGACCGGGCCGTGCTGCTCCTCCACGACATGCAGGAGTTCTTCCTCAGGCCCTTTCCCCGCACCGGCGAACCCGGCGGCGCCCTCGTCTCCAACGCCGCCCTCCTCAGGGACCGCTGCGCCGAGCTGGGCATCCCCGTCGCCTACACCGCCCAGCCCGGCGGCATGACCACGCAGCAGCGCGGTCTGCTCCGCGACTTCTGGGGGCCGGGGATGAACCCCACCCCGGAGGACCGCAGGATCGTCCCCGGGCTCGAATCCCGGCCGGGCGACTGGGAGTTCACCAAGTGGCGGTACAGCGCCTTCCACCGGTCCGACCTGCTGGAGCGCATGCGCTTCCACCGGCGCGACCAGCTGATCGTCTGCGGTGTCTACGCGCACATCGGCGTCCTGATGACCGCGGTGGACGCGTACACCCACGACATCCAGCCCTTCCTGGTGGCCGACGCCGTGGCCGACTTCTCGGCCGACGACCACCGCCTCGCCCTGGACTACGTCGCGCGGCGGGCCGGCCGGGTGCTCACGACCAAGACCGCGCTCGGTGAGCTCGGCGAACCCGGCGAGTCAGGAGCCGGCCGGTGAACGCGCAGTCCGTACCACCTCACCCCACGGGGAAGACCATGGCTTCAGTACACGAAACCCCCGACCTCCTGGCGCGGATTCTCGACGGCGGCGCCGACGACTTCGCCCTGCTCCACAGGCCGGAGCAGGCCGGGGCCGACACCCTGGAGATCCTCCTCGGCGAGGTGACCGAGGTCGCCGCGCTCAGGGACCTGCCGCTCGCCGAGGACCCGCCGCCCGGTGCGGGACACGACCTGCTGGTCATGATCCCGTACGGGCAGATCACCGAGCGGGGGTACCAGGCCCGCGCCGACGGCGAGTCCCTGCTCTCCATGGCCGTACGGGAGCAGGCCGCGGTGCCGCTCGGCGCGACGCTGTCCCGGCTCCCGGGCGGGCCGGTCAAGTTCGTCGACGGACGGTTCGACGTGCCCGACGAGGAGTACGCGGACATCGTGCGCCGCGTGATCGACACCGAGATCGGTACCGGAGAGGGGGCCAACTTCGTCATCAAGCGCTCCTTCGTCGCCCAACTGCCCGGCTTCTCGCGGCAGGTGGCCCTGGCCGTCTTCCGGCGGCTCCTGGAGCGCGAGTCCGGTGCGTACTGGACGTTCCTCGTGCACACGGGCGGGCGTACGTTCGTCGGCGCCACGCCCGAGCGGCACATCAGCGTGCACGGCGGAGTGGCGGTCATGAACCCCATCAGCGGCACCTACCGCTATCCCGCCGACGGCCCCTCCCTGGACGGCGTCCTGGAGTTCCTCGACGACCGGAAGGAGACCGACGAGCTCTACATGGTCGTCGACGAGGAGCTGAAGATGATGGGGCGCGTCTGCCCCTCGGGCGCCCGGCTGGTCGGCCCCTACCTCAAGGAGATGGCACGCCTGGCCCACACCGAGTACTTCATCGAGGGCACGACCGACCGGGACGTCCGCGACATCCTCCGCGAGACGCTGTTCGCCCCGACGGTGACCGGCTCCCCGCTGGAGAGCGCGGCCAAGGTGATCCGCCGCTACGAGCCCGTCGGGCGCGGCTACTACAGCGGGGTCGCCGCCCTCATCGGGCGCGACGCCGCGGGGGGCCGCACGCTCGACTCCTCGATCCTCATCCGTACCGCCGACATCGACGCCTCGGGGCGGATGAGCATCGGGACGGGCGCGACCCTGGTGCGCCACTCGGACGCCCAGTCCGAGGTGCGCGAGACCCGGGCCAAGGCGGCGGGGCTGCTCGCGGCGCTCGGTGAACCCGAGCCCCTCCGCTTCGGCGCCCACCCCGCCGTCCGCACGGCGCTCGACCGGCGGAACGAGGGGATCGCCGACTTCTGGCTGCGCGATCCGGGCGGCCACTCCGGGCAGGAACAGCCCCTGGCGGGGCTGCGGGTCCTGGTGGTGGACGCGGAGGACACCTTCACCGAGATGATCGCCCACCAGGTGCGCTCCCTCGGGTGCGAGGTCACGGTGCGCCGCTTCGACGAGCCCTACGACGTGACCGCGCACGACCTGGTGATCCTGGGGCCCGGGCCGGGCGATCCGCGCGAGACGGACCACCCCAAGATCGCCCATCTGCGGGACGCCGTCACCGGGCTGCTGGCGGAGCGCCGGCCCTTCCTGGCCGTCTGTCTGAGCCACCAGGTGCTCAGCACGGTCCTGGGCCTGTCCCTGCACCGCAGGCCGGTCCCCAACCAGGGCGTCCAGCACGAGATCGACTGGTTCGGCGGGCGTGCGCGGGTGGGCTTCTACAACACCTTCGCCGCGCACGCCGAGGAGGACGGGTTCGACCACCCCGAGCACGGGCCGGTGCGGATCAGCCGCGATCCGGAGACCGGTGAGGTCCACGGTCTGCACGCCCGCGGCTTCGCTTCCATGCAGTTCCACGCCGAGTCCGTGCTGACCCAGAACGGCCCCGGGGTCATCGCCGCACTCCTGGAGAGCCTGGCCGCCGCACGCGTCGGCTGACCGGCCGCTCCCGGGCCCGGCGCAACGGCCGGGCCCGGGAGCCGCCGCAGTTCACGCGGCCTGCCCAGCGGGCCGCCGCACTCCGCACGGATACACGGACAGACGGATACTTGGAGCCCACGCATGTCCTTTCACGACCAGACTCTCGCCTCGGCGACCTCCGACGCGGCACCGGCCGCGGTGGTGGCCGAGCTCATATCGCTGCTCGCCGACGTGCTGAAGGTGCGGCCCGAGCAGCTCGATCCGGGGCTGACGTTCCGCTCGATGGGCATCGGGTCCGTAGCGACCCTCCAGTTCGTCTCCGTGGTCAACGCCCATTACGGAACCGGCCTCAAGCCCACGGCCCTGTTCGCCCACCCCACGCTGCTGGCGTTCGCCGGGCAGGTGGCACGTGAGGCCGGTGTCGTGGAGGAAGGTGAGCAGGCGCCCCCGGAGTCCGCCACTTCCGGCACGCCCGACGCCACGCAGGACATCCTCGGCTTCCTGCGCGAGCGTCTGGCGGGGATCCTGGGCTGCGAGCCGGCGGCCCTGGACCCCTCGGCCCCCTTCAACCTGCTGGGTGTCGACTCCATCCGCGGCGCGAAGTTCGTCGCCGCCATCAACGACGCCTACGGCATGAACGAGCCCGCCGTCACCCTGCTCGACCGCCCCGGGCTCGCCGCGATGGCCGCTCATATCGCGCGCGTCGCCAAGGCGGAGGGGCCGCCCGCCGCCGACGGCCCGGCGGCCGACGAAGAACTGGGCGCGCTCCTCGACGCGGTGCGCGCGGACCGGCTTTCGGTGGACGAGGCGCTCACGCGGCTGCCTCACCAGGCGTGAACGGGCGGCAACGATGGACGAACGCGAAATACTCACCCGGTTCAAGGCCGGACTCCTGGAGCGCGAGCAGGCCGTGTGGCTCCTCGCGGAACGGCGAAGGGCACCCGGACGCGGAACGGACGGCGGCTTCCCGGCCCCGGCGCCCGCCTCCCCGGCCCCGGTATCTGCCTCCCCGGCCCCGGCGTCCGGTGCGGCGGCGGCCCCGGTGTCCGGTGCGGCGGCCCCGGTGTTCCTGCCGCTGCCCGGCGGGGCCCATGAGCCCATCAAGCTCTGGTACTGCTCCAACGACGAGCTCGACTCCGCACTCGCCGTCACCCTGGCCCGGCACTGGCTCGACGAGGAGGAGCAGGAGACCGCGAGCCGCTTTCTGTTCGAACACGACCGGCGGCAGTATCTGGTCGCCCACGCCCTCGTTCGGCGCGTACTCGCGCTGGAGAGCGGCCTGCCCGAGGCGGAAGCCGTGATCTGGCGGTCCGCACGGGGGCGGCCGTTCCTGGAGCGGCCCCCCGTCGGACTGCCGCGCGGCGGACAGGAGCTGGACTTCAACCTGTCCCATGCCGAGGGCCACAACCTGCTCGGCGTGGTGCGCAGCCACCGGATCGGGGTGGACGTGGAGCGCGTCGACCGCGGTGAGCAGGGGCTCGACGCGATCATCGAGACCTTCGCGCAGGACGAACGGGACTGGGTGGCGCGGGCTGCGCCGGGCCGTACCCGGGACTGCCGGACCCTGCGGCTGTGGACGCTGAAGGAGGCGTACTCCAAGGCGCGCGGGCTGGGCCTCGGGCTCCCCTTCGACAGCTTCTCCTTCACCCTGCACGAGGAGCGCGGGGTCCTGGCGTTCAGGCCGCCCGAGTCCGAAGCCGCCCTGCCGTGGCGGTTCCTGGAGCTCGAACCCGAGCCCGGTGTGCTGGCGGCCGTGGCACTCCTCGCCGACGCCGCCGTACCCTCCGTCCTCCAGCTGCACCGCGGCTTCCCCTGGAGCCGGAAGGCGCCGGAGCTGCTGGGGCTGCCGGAGCCGGTCGCCGGCCGCTGACGCGGCACGGGCGGTGGCGGGCCGCACGGGGAACGGCCGTGCGGCTCAGGACTTGTCGCCGCGCCGCGGGCTGAGATCGATACGGGGCAGGGTCCCGGGCGTGGCGATCCCCGGGAGCAGCAGCCGCCACATCTCGACCGTGCGCTCCGGCAGGTCCTTCCGGCCGTTCACCAGCTGTGCGTACAGCTGGACGCCGGTGCACGCGCTGACGACGAACTCGGCCACCCACCTCGGGTCGACCCCCGGCAGCAGCTCCCCGCTGTCCCGGGCATCGCACAGGCACTGCTCCATGACGTCCCGCCACTGGAGGTAGGGGGAGATGTCGTGGACGCCGAAGCTGCCCTGCTCCACCGAGAGCCGTACACCGGCGCGCAGCAGCGGGTCCTTCAGGAGCTGGTGCGACCACACCCGGGTGATGTCCACGATGCGCTGCAGGCCCTGGGTGTCGAGGTGCGGCTCGATGCTCTCGGGCTGCGCCATCATGACCGCCCTCGCGATGCCTTCCTTCGACTCGAAGTGGAAGTACAGCGCCCCCACCGTCAGCCCTGCCCGCTTCGCGATCTTGTTGAGCCCCGTCCCCGCGTAGCCGGCCGCGTCGAACTCCTCCGCCGCCGCGCGCAACAGCAACTCACGTGTGCGCAGCGCACGGTCCTGCATCTGACGTTCCATGTTCGGGCTCCGTTCGCCGGTAAAGTCTGGACAAAAAAAAGAATCATCCTTATTTTATCTCTCGGGGTCCCGGTCGTCCAGGCAGGTGCGCCCCGTACCATCCGTGCGCTTTGTGCCCATACCTCTCATGCCTCTCTACCCGGGGGAGTATCCGTATGCCAAGCACCGCCACCGCCACCGTCACCCTTGCCCCGCCCGTCGAGTTCGTCGCGGGGGAGCTCGTTCACAAGGCCCGCCCCGGATCGGTGCTGCTCACCGGTCTGCGGCCCGACGGAAGTGACGGGTACGTGGTCTCGGCCCACTGGCCCGAGGTGCACGAGTACTACGCGACCGGGGGGACCGCGCTCGACCTGCTCCTTCTCACCGAGACGGTGCGTCAGTCCTTCCCTCTGCTGTGCCACAGCGCCTACGGCGTCCCCCTCGGGCATCACCTGCTCTGGGACACCTTCGGTTACGAGCTGACCCCGGCAGCCCTGGCCCCGGGCGAGGGGAGCGGGCCCGTCGAACTCCACGTCACCTGCCTGGAGTCGACCCGTCGCGGCAGCCGGGCGGCGGCGCTGACCCTGCTCATATCCGTGGTCCGGGGCGGGCGGCTGCTCGCCGAGTGCACCACGCGCCTGACCGTGCAGTCCCCGGCCGTCTACCGGCGACTGCGGGCGGGCCGCGGCACCCCCGAAGCCGTCACCGCCCTGCCCGCCGCCCCCATCGCGCCGATCGCGCCGTCCGTCCTGGGGCGCATCCGGCTGCGCGATGTCGTCCTCAGCCCCGCGGTGGGCCAAGGCCGGTGGCGGCTGCGGGTGGACACCACGCACCCCCTCTTCTTCGACCACCCCCTCGACCACGCCCCGGGTCTGCTCCTCCTGGAGGCCGCCCGCCAGGCCGCCCTGATGCTCCCTTCCGACCACCCCCAGTCCGTGACGGGCATGGAGACCTCCTTCACCCGCTACGTCGAGCTCGACGCTCCGTGCCGGATCGAGGCGCGCCCGCTGGACCCGGACCCGGAGGGCCACCGCCGTACGGTCGTCTCGCTGTGGCAGGACGAGGTCGAGTGCTTCACCGCCACGGTGCGGCTCGCCCGGAAGGCGGGCCCCGGGCCCGGGGCCCTCGTGCGGGCGGGCGGGGCCGTCATTCCGTTCCCCCGGTAGGGGGCCGTTCCTCCCGGTGGGGGTTCGCGGGAACGTCCACCGGGGGGGGCACCCTCATCCCGTCCTTTTGATACGGCAGCGGGGGGGGGGGGGGGGGGGGGGGGGGGGGGGGGGGGGGGGGGGGGGGGGGGGGGGGGGGGGGGGGGGGGGGGGGGGGGGGGGGGGGGGGGGACGTCTACTCCCCCCCCCCCCCCCCCCCCCCCCCCCCCCCCCCCCCCCCTCCCCCCCCCCCCCCCCCCCCCCCCCCCCCCCCCCCCCCCCCCCCCGCTGCCGTGGTGTGAACCGCCGGGCGTCAGGCGGCGGTCCAGCCTCCGTCCACCGGCATCGCGACGCCCGTGACGAACGAGGCCTGATCGCTGCAGAGCCAGGCGGCGTTGCGCGCGATCTCCTCCGGTTCGGCCATCCGTTTCTGGATGGAGCGCCCGACGAAGTCCTCCTCCAGCGAGGGTGTGTCCTTCAGTACCTGGTCCATCATCTCGGTGCGCGTGCTGCCCACCACCAGGGCGTTCACGCGGACCCCGCGCCGGCCGTACTCGGCCGCCGCCGCCCGGGTCAGCCCCAGGACCGCGTGTTTGGCCGCCACATAGGCGGAGGACGCGCCCGTGGCCTGCACGCCCGCCACGCTGGAGGTGTTGACGATCGACGCCGGGCGGCCGGAGCCGAGCATGGCGGGGATCTGGTGGCGCATGCAGTTCCACACGCCCCTGACGTTCACGGCCATGATCTGTTCGAAGACCGAGCCGTCCGTCTCGTGCAGCAAGCTGCCGGACGTCGCGTATCCGGCGTTGTTGAAGGCGCCGTCCAGCCGGCCGAAGCGTGCCACCGCCTCGGTGACGACCCGTTCCACCTCGCCCTCCCGGGTCACGTCCCCCACGGCGACCATCGCGCGCCCCCCGCCCGCGGCTATCCGGTCGGCGAGCTCGCGCAGCCGGTCCTCGCGCCGCGCCATGAGCACCACGGTCGCGCCCTCGTCGGCGAACACGCGCCCCGCCGCCGCCCCGATCCCGCTGGATGCCCCCGTGATCATCATGACTCTGTCCCGCAGCAAGCCTGTGTCCCTAGTCATGCCGAGATCCCCACTCCCCATGGACTGCTTCTGACCCCCCAAGGGCAGCCCTCACGGGCGGCCCCCTGGACAGGAAAAGAATAATGGTTCTTATGTATTTTTACTAGCGGGGTCCGGCTCGGGCGGGCGGATGGCTGAGATGCCGTACAGGAGCAGGTCGCAGAACTGGGTGAAGCGCACCCTGGCGGCCTCGGCCTCCTCGGGTCCCGCGCCGTCGCCCCGGGCGTGCACCTCTGTCCCGGCGGCCAGCCGCAGGGCCATCTCCGCCACCGTCTCCGGGGTGACGCCGGCCCTCAACTGGCCTTCCTCGCCCGCGCTGCGGAACATCTCCCGTACCGGCCGGAGCCAGGAGTCCGACCAGTCGCCGGCCCCCGGGATCTCGCTGGAGAGCCGTACGGCTGCCCGTGCCACGACATCGCGGTGGAGCAGTTCGAGCAGGGCCAGGAGCAGTAGGTGGGCCCTGCGCAGGGGGGTCACCGGGAGCTCGGTCACCTCGCTCACCCGCTCCTCGATGCGGGCGAGGCCGAGCTCCCCGAGCTCGGCGAGGAGCTGCCCTTTCGTGGGGAAGTGGAAGGTCAGCGCACCCGTCGTGACGCCGGCCTCGCGGGCGATGCGGTGCATGACCATGCTGCCGTAGCCGTGCCGGTCGATCTCCCGTGCGGTGGCGTCCAGCAGAGCGCCGCGCGTCAGCAGGGACCTCTCCTGCTGTTTCGCCGGCCTCCTTCCCGTTCCGTCCGGTGCCACCGTGACCTCCCACTCCTGGTTCGCTGATCAACTCCCTACGCTCCCCGCGTCATCCGCCGTTCACAACGCCGAGTTGACGAACTTGCACCCGGAAGGCATCCTCGCTCTTCAAAAGAATAAGAATGATGGTTATGTTTTGGATGTCGCCGGCAGCCACCGCCGGCCAGGAGCCTTCAAGGAGCCAGTCATGTCTGCACAGGCCGCGGCGGTCCTCGACGCGCCGGAGAGCGCGCGGCGCGCAGGGCCGGAGGGCCTGACCGCCTATGCGGAGCGGGTCTTCGGGTATCTGCCCCGCAGCGACCAGCGCCGCTGGGCGGACGCCTATCTCAGAGGACTGCTGACCACGCCCGGGCGCAAGACCGTGCGGCGCATGGCCCGGACGCTGGACCTGCCCGAGAGCGCGCCGCAGGCGCTGCAGCAGTTCATCAGTGCCAGCCCCTGGGAGTGGGCGCCCGCGCGGGTGGAGCTGGCCCGGATCGCGGCCGGACTGCTGCCCGACGCCGTCTGGGCGGCCAGGCCCGTGCTGCTGCGCAAGCGGGGGAGCCATTCGGTGGGGCTGCGCGCGGGCATCCTCCCGGGTTCCGGCCGACGGGTGAACTGCCAGGTCGGCATCGGCCTGTTCCTCTCCGGTGGCGGCCGCAGCGTCCCGGTCGGCTGGCGCCTCCTCCTCGACGACACCTGGTGCGAGGACCCCGAGCGGCGCCGCCGCGCGCGGATTCCGGACGCGGTGACGCCCCGGCCCGCCTGGGCCCTTGTGCTGGAGATGGTGGAGCAGTTCGCCGCCGCGGGGGTGGCCGAGTCCGCGCCCGTGGTGCTCGGCCGCGACTTCGCCCCCGGCGTCCACCAGGTGGCCTCCCAACTCGCCTGGCAGAACCGGGACTTCGTCCTGGAGGTGCCGCCCGGGCAGCCACTCTCACCGGTGTCCCCCCGAGGGGCGGCCCCGTCCCCGGTCACCGCTTCCCCGGGCGACGCGGCGGCTCTCGTGGCGGCGCACTGCCGGCGGACCGCCTCCGCGCTGCCCGGGCGGGCGCAGCTGTTCTCCACCGCCGTACGTCTCCTCCCGTCACGCCCCCCGGCAACCGCCGTGCACCAGTCGCACCGGCTCGTCGCGGAGGTCGCCACCGCGCCGAAACGGCCCTCCCGGTTCTGGATCACCTCGCTCCACGACGCACCGCCGACCACCGTGCGCGGGCTCGCGCACCGCACCGTCCTGACCGATGTGGCGGTCCGGGACGTGCAGACCGAGCTCGGGCTCCTGGACTTCGAGGGCCGTTCCTTCCCGGGCTGGCATCACCACATGACGCTGGCCTCCGCCGCCTACCTCTACCGCCAACTGCGTGGCGCGAGCACGCCGCAGGGGTGGCCCGTCGGTCCCTGACCGCACCCGGGGCCTGCCGTGGGGCCTGCCGTGGCCGAGGTGTCGCTCAGCCGGACACCGCGCCGTCCTGCCGTCGATCCCTCCGGGGGCTCCGCCCTCGGGCAACAGTGAGGAAGCCCATGATTGACCACTGCCCGCCCGCTGTCCGTACCGGTCACGCCCTGCCGGTTCCGCCTCCCTCCCCTTCCCGCGACCTGGTCCTCGCCGAGCTGGCCTCCAGGGTCTTCGCCTCGCTGCCCCGCAGCGACCAGCGCCGCAAGGGCCTCCAGTATCTGGACGGACTACTGACCGTCCAGGGGCGCAAGTCGATCCGCAACATCGCCAAGCTGCTCGGAACCCAGGCCTCCGAGCAGAACCTGCACCACTTCATCAGCGACTCCACCTGGGACTGGGTGCCCATCCGCCGGGCGCTGGCCGAAGCCGTGGACGCGGCCCTGCCGACCCGGGCCTGGGTAGTAAGACCCATGACCATCCCCAAGGCCGGACAGAACTCCGTGGGGGTGGGCCGGCACTTCTCCCCGGCGCTCGGGCAGACCCTGAACGCGCAGCGCGCCATCGGCGTCTGGGCGACGTCGGAATCCGCGGGCGTACCGGTCAACTGGCGGCTACAGCTGCCTTCCTCGTGGCACACCGACGACGCCCGCCGCAGTCAGGCGGCGGTCCCTGAGGGTACGAGCGCGGAGAGCCTGCACGGCTGCGCGGTCGAGGCGTCCCGGGAGACCCAGCTCGGCTGGGGGCTGCCGGTGCGGCCCGTCGTCTTCGACCTGGACGAGGCGTCCGAGCCGCTCCTGAAGACGCTGGCCACCACGCACGTTCCGCTCATGGCGAGGGTGGGCGGGGACACCCTGCTCACCGTGACCGACCGGGTCATGTCGGGGCGGGAGCAGAGCACGCTCCCCGCACACCGGATCATGGCCATGGCCGGGAACATGCGGCGACCGGTGCCGGGCAGGCGCCCCCTGTCGGGAGTGGTGAAGGGCATGCCCCTCGCCGCCGCCGTACGCGTCGAACTCCCCTCGTATCCCCGAGGTTCCGAACACCGGCAGCTGGTGCTCCTGGGCGTGGGCGACTACGGCAGCCGCTGGCCGGCCGAGCTGTGGCTGTCCAACCTCACCACGGTCCCCATGGAGTACCTGGCCAGGCTGCGGCAGCTCACGGACCGGGCGGCCCATGACGCCGAGGTGGTGGCCGACCGCGTGGGCATCCGGGACTTCACCGGGCGCTCCTTCAACGGCTGGCACCGGCACGTCACGCTCGCCTCGGCCGCCCACGCCGTCACCATCCTGGGGGACCGCACCTCGCATCTGCCGTACATCGCGGGCTAGTTATCGAAGTCCGGCTTGGGCCCCCACCCACGGGCCCATAAGTTGGAGCGGCAGCCGAGGAACGGCCCGGCCCCCCACCGGCACCCCGCCGCCGGGCCCGTCCGGCGCACACGGTCCGCCGCGGCGTTCTCCGCAGCGGGGACCGGCCCGAGGCAGGGGAAGAACCCCCGCACCCGCACCCCCCACTTCCTCCCTTGCTCCCCTTGCTCACTCACGCACGTCTCGACCTCGCTGCCGCGAGCAGCGCTTCATGACCAGCCCCCGCGGTTCTCCCGGACCGCCGAACTCCGTAGGGACGACCCCATGCAGTCACCACCGCAGACCGCACAGGATCAGCCGACGCAGCACCCCGAGGACTGGAGCGCACAGGACCGGAGCGCACAGGACTGGAGCGCGCTCGACCAGCGGGCCGTCGACACCGCCCGCGCCCTGGCCATGGACGCCGTGCAGCACGCCGGGCACGGACACCCGGGAACGGCGATGAGCCTCGCCCCGGCCGCGTACGTCCTCTTCCAGAAGGTCATGTCCCACGACCCCGCCGACCCCGGCTGGGAGGGGCGGGACCGGTTCGTCCTCTCCGCCGGTCACGCCAGCCTGCTGCTGTACGTCCAGCTGATGCTGGCGGGCTACCCGCTGACCCTGGACGACCTCAAGGCCTTCCGCCGCCACGGCAGCCTCACCCCCGGACACCCCGAGCACGGGCACACCCCCGGGGTGGAGACCACCACCGGGCCGCTGGGGCAGGGCATCGCCAACGCGGTGGGCATGGCCATGGCCGCCCGCTACGAGCGGGGGCTCTACGACCCCGAGGCCGCCACCGGCACCTCCCCCTTCGACCACACGGTCTGGGTCATCGCGGGCGACGGCGACCTCCAGGAAGGCGTGTGCGCCGAGGCCTCGTCGCTCGCCGGACACCAGAAGCTGGGCAACCTCGTCGTGCTCTACGACGACAACCACATCTCGATCGAGGGGGACACCAGCACCGCGTTCTCCGAGGACGTCCTCCAGCGGTACGCCTCCTACGGCTGGCACGTGCAGCGGGTGGAGCCGAAGCCCGACGGCGACCTGGACCCCCGTGCCCTGCGCGAGGCGTTCCTCGCCGCCAAGGAGGTACGCGACCGGCCCACCCTGATCGCCGCGCGCTCGGTCATCGCCTGGCCCGCCCCCCGGGCCAAGGGCACCGCCGCCGCGCACGGGGCCGCCCTCGGCGCGGAGGAGGTCGCGGCCACCAAGGAGGTCCTCGGCCTCGACCCGGCCCGCTCCTTCCACGTACCGGACGAGGTCCTCGCGCACACCCGGACCGCCCTGGTCCGCGGCCGTGCCGCACACACCGCCTGGGCCGGGAAGCTGGCGCAGTGGCGCGACGCCCACCCCCGCCGGGCCGCGGAGTACGACCGGATCACCCAGGGGCAGCCGCCGGCCGGGTGGGAGAACAAGCTCCCCGTCTTCGAGCCCGGCACCTCCGTCGCCACCCGCAAGGCGTCGGGCACCGTGCTCGCCGCGCTGGGGCCGCTGCTGCCCGAGCTGTGGGGCGGCTCCGCCGACCTGGCCGGGTCCAACAACACCACGATCGACAGCAGTTCGTCCTTCCTCCCGCTGGGCAACGACCTGCCGCAGGCCGACCCGTACGGCCGCACCGTGCACTTCGGCATCAGGGAACACGCCATGGCGTCCGTGATGAACGGGGTGGCGCTGCACGGCGCGACCCGCATCTACGGGGGCACCTTCCTGGTCTTCTCCGACTACATGCGCCCCGCCGTGCGGCTCGCCGCGCTGATGCGGCTCCCGGTCACCTATGTGTGGACCCACGACTCGATCGGGCTCGGCGAGGACGGCCCCACCCACCAGCCGGTCGAGCAGCTCGCCACCCTGCGGGCCATCCCCGGGCTGAACGTCGTCCGCCCCGCCGACGCCAACGAGACGGCGGCCGCCTGGGCGGAGATCCTGCGCCGGCACAGCGTCGCCCCGGCCCCGCACGGGATCGTGCTGTCCCGGCAGAACCTGCCCGTCTACCCGCCCAACGAGCTTGTCGCGCGCGGCGGTTACATCTTCCGTGAGGCCGACGGCGGGGTTCCGCAGGCGCTGCTCGTGGCCACCGGTTCCGAGGTGTCCCTCGCGGTCGCCGCCCAGGAGCTGCTGGCGAAGCGCGGTATCGCGGCCCGGGTGGTGTCGATGCCCTGCCTGGAATGGTTCATGGAGCAGGACCGCTCCTACCGGGACCAGGTGCTGCCCCCCGACGTACGCGTACGGGTGACGGTCGAGGCCGGAGTGGGTCTCGGCTGGGACCGCATCGCGGGCGAGGCGGGGCACGTGATGTCCCTGGAGCGGTTCGGCGCCTCGGCCGACGGCGCGCTGCTCTTCCGCGAGTTCGGCTTCACCCCCGAGGCGGTCGCCGCCGAGGTGGAGACCGCCCTGGAGAAGGCGGCCCGCCGATGACACCGCAGATTTCCCGGCTGCGCCCGCTGTCGGCGCGCATCCCCGGCTCCAAGAGCATCACCACCAGGGCCCTGCTCCTGGCGGCGGCGGCGAAGGGCACCAGCACGCTGTGGGCCCCTCTGGTCAGCCACGACACCCTCGCCTTCAGGGCGGCCCTCGGCAGCCTCGGTGTGGCGGTCGAGACCAGCCCCAGCGACCAGTTCTGGGATGTGACCGGCAACGGCCGCGGCCCCGTCGGCACGGGCGAGGTGTGGTGCGCCGACGCCGGTACGGCGGCCCGCTTCCTGCCCCCGTTCAGTGCGGCGGGCGAGGGGACCTTCACCTTCGACGGCTCCGAACAGCTCCGGGCCCGGCCGCTGAGCCCGCTGATGAAGGCCATGACCGCGCTCGGCGCCGAGCTGGAGACCCCGGTCCCGGGGCGCTTCCCGCTGACCGTGCGGGCCGGCGGTCTGGAGGGCGGCGAGCTGCGGGTGGACTCCTCCATGAGCAGCCAGTTCCTCAGCGGCCTGCTGATGACCGCCCCCCTGATGCGGCGTCCGGTCCGGGCCGACCTGAGCGGCTCCGTCAGCCGCCCCTACCTGGACATGACGCTGGCCCTGATGCGGCGCTTCGGCGCGGACGTGCGGGAGTCCGGGGACGGGGTGGTCGAGGTGCGGCCGGGCGGCTACCGGCCCGCCGCCGTCGTCATCGAACCCGACGCCTCCACCGCCTCGTACGTCTTCGCGGCCGCCGCCGCGACCGGCCACCGGGTGACCGTGCCCGGCCTCTGCGGCCGCAGCCTCCAGGGCGACCTGCGGTTCGTGGACACCCTGCGGCAGCTGGGCGCCCAGGTGGAGGTGTCCGACCGGGACGTCACCGTGACCGGCACCGGACGGCTGCGCGGCGGTCTCACCCTCGACATGGGCGACATCTCCGACACCTTCATGACCCTGGCGGCGATCGCTCCGCTCGCCGACGCGCCCCTGACCGTCGGCGGGGTGCGCCACGCCCGGTTCAAGGAGTCGGACCGCATAGCGGCGGTGGCGCAGAACCTGCGCGCCTGCGGCATCCGGGTGGACGAGACGGAGGACTCGGTCACCGTCCACCCCGGCCCGCTGCGGCCCGCCCGCATCGCCTGCCACCGCGACCACCGGATCGCCATGGCGTTCTCGGTCCTGGGGCTGGCCGCGCAGGTTCCGCTGACGCTCGACGACCCGTCCTGCGTCACGAAGACCTTCCCCGGCTTCCACCAGGAGATGGCGCGGCTCTTCCCGTACTACGAAGTGCCGGAGTACCGCTGATGACCACGTACGCGCGCCGGAGGAAGGCGCAGCCCGAAGCCCACAGGAAAGCAGGGAAAGGATGAGCAGGTTGCGCTGGCTGACCGCGGGGGAGTCGCACGGCCCCGCACTCGTCGCGACGTTGGAGGGGCTTCCCGCCGGGGTCCCGGTCACCACGGAGCTGGTGGCGCGGGCCCTGGCCCGGCGGCGGCTCGGCTACGGCCGGGGCGCGCGGATGAAGTTCGAGCAGGACGAGGTGACCTTCCTCGGTGGCGTACGCCACGGCCTCACCCTGGGCTCCCCGGTCGCCGTCATGGTCGGCAACACCGAGTGGCCCAAGTGGGAGCAGGTCATGTCGGCCGACCCGGTCGACCCCGCCGAACTCGCGGGCCTCGCCCGCAACGCCCCCCTGACCCGCCCGCGTCCGGGCCACGCCGATCTGGCGGGGATGCAGAAGTACGGCTTCGAGGAGGCGCGCCCCGTGCTGGAGCGCGCCAGCGCCCGGGAGACCGCGGCGCGGGTGGCACTCGGGGCGGTGGCCCGCTCGTATCTGAAGGAGACGGCCGGGATCGAGATCGTCAGCCATGTCGTGGAGCTGGGCGCCGCGCAGGCCCCGTACGGGGACGTGCCCGGACCCGGCGACGTGGAGCGGCTCGA
Organism: Streptomyces sp. NPDC033165; assembly: GCF_055577965.1. NCBI lineage: Bacteria > Bacillati > Actinomycetota > Actinomycetes > Kitasatosporales > Streptomycetaceae > Streptomyces > Streptomyces sp. NPDC033165. The sequence goes on along the minus strand of NZ_JBVIPK010000001.1, from coordinate 855,852 downwards.
CGCGGACCCGGTGCGCTGCCTGGACGCCGACGCGTCCAAGGCGATGGTCGCCGAGATCGACCAGGCCCACCGGGACGGCGACACTCTGGGCGGCGTCGTCGAGGTCGTCGCCCACGGGGTGCCCGTCGGGCTCGGCTCGCACGTGCACTGGGACCGGCGGCTGGACGCCCGGCTCGCCGCCGCGCTCATGGGCATCCAGGCGATCAAGGGGGTCGAGGTCGGCGACGGCTTCGGTCTGGCGCGCGTGCCCGGCTCGCGGGCCCACGACGAGATCGTGCCCACCGCCGACGGCGTCCGGCGCTCCTCCGGCCGCTCCGGCGGCACCGAGGGCGGCCTGACCACCGGTGAACTCCTGCGCGTACGGGCCGCGATGAAGCCCATCGCGACGGTTCCGCACGCCCTGGCCACCGTGGACGTCAGCACCGGCGAAGCGGCCGTCGCGCACCACCAGCGCTCGGACGTCTGCGCGGTGCCCGCCGCCGGGATCGTGGCGGAGGCGATGGTGGCCCTGGTCCTCGCGGACGCGGTGGCGGAGAAGTTCGGCGGCGACAGCGTGGCCGAGACCCGTCGTAACGTCTCCGGTTTCCTCGCCCACCTGGAGATCTCATGACCTCCCCCCTGGCCGTGCTCGTCGGCCCGCCCGGCGTGGGCAAGTCCTCCGTCGCACGCATCCTCGCGGCACGTACGGGCACGGCGGTACGCGACACCGACCAGGACATCGAGCGGCTGACCGGCCGGACCGTCAGCCAGATCTTCGCCGAACGGGGCGAGCGGCACTTCCGCGCCATCGAGCACGAGGCGGTCCGCGCCGCGCTGCACGAGCACTCCGGGGTGCTCGCCCTGGGCGGCGGGGCCGTCGTGCGGGCGGGGACGCGCGAGGCGCTGCGCGGGCTGCCGGTCGTCTTCCTGGACGCCACTCTCGCCGATGTCCGGGAACGCCTGGGGGACGACGACTCCCGGCCGCTGCTGCGGGACGACTTCGCGAACCGGTGGCTCGGCCTGATGGCCACGCGGCGCCCGCTGTACCTGTCGGTGGCCCGGGCCGTGGTGTCCACGCACGGGCGCACCCCGGGGCAGGTCGCCTCGGCGGTGCAGTCCGAGCTGATCGGCGCGTCCGTGGGGGCCCTGCCATGACCGTCGTCCGCATCCCCGTCGCGGGGAGCGCCGGGAGCGACCCGTACGACGTCCTCGTCGGGCGTCGGCTCATGGGCGCCGTCGGTGAGCTGGCCGGGCAGGCCCACCGCGTCGCGGTGATCCATCCGGCGGCGCTGGCCCCGCTGGGCGAGACCGTGCGCGCGGACCTCGCCGCCCAGGGCTTCGAGGCGATCGCCGTCGAGGTGCCGGACGCGGAGGAGGCCAAGACCGCCGAGGCCGCCGCCCGCTGCTGGTCGGCCCTCGGGCGGGCCGGGTTCACCCGCAGCGATGTGATCGTCGGCGTCGGCGGCGGTGCCACCACCGACCTGGCCGGTTTCGTCGCGGCCAGCTGGCTGCGCGGGGTGCGGTGGGTCGCGGTGCCCACCACCGTCCTCGGCATGGTCGACGCGGCCGTCGGCGGCAAGACCGGGATCAACACCGCGGAGGGCAAGAACCTCGTCGGCGCCTTCCACCCCCCGGCCGGCGTGCTCTGCGACCTCGCCGCGCTCGACTCACTGCCGGTCCACGACTACGTCTCCGGCCTCGCCGAGATCATCAAGGCGGGCTTCATCGCCGACCCGGTCATCCTCGGCCTGATCGAGGCCGACCCGGAGGCCGCCCGCAGCCCCGAGGGGAAGCACACCGCCGAGCTGATCGAGCGGGCGATCCGGGTCAAGGCGGACGTCGTGTCGGAGGACCTCAAGGAGTCCGGCCGGCGCGAGATCCTCAACTACGGGCACACCCTGGCCCACGCCATCGAACGGAACGAGGGCTACCGCCTCCGGCACGGCGAGGCCGTCTCCGTCGGCCTGGTCTTCGCCGCGGAACTCGGCCGCGCGACAGGCCGCCTGGACGATGCCACCGCCGACCGGCACCGCACGGTCCTGCGCTCGGTGGGCCTTCCGGTGGCCTACCGGGGTGACCAGTGGACCCGGCTCCTGGCCACCATGCGGCTCGACAAGAAGGCGCGCGGCGATCTGCTGCGGTTCATCGTCCTGGACGGCCTGGCCAGGCCCGCCGTACTGGAGGGCCCCGACCCGGCGCTCCTGCGCACCGTCTACGCCGGGGGCTGCGCCTCGACGGGGGCCGTCCCGGCCTCGCGCACCGGCTCCTTTCCGGCCTCCTCCACCGGCTCCGCCGCGCGGAAGGCCGAGCGGTGACGGCGCGCCCACGCCCGGAACGTACCGGGCTCCCGGCCGGTCGCCTCCCGGACCCCGTGGTCCACGGCGCTCTTGGCTCCCCGGGCCTGCCGGTCCGCGCTTTCGAGGAGTGCCGCCGCGAGGGCGTCGGGGTAGCGGGAGCGCCACATGGCCAGGGCCTCCGCCCCGGTCAGCTCCTCGTGGCGCACCGGACGGCCGAGGACCTCGCCGAGCTGCGCGGCCTGCTGCCGGGCCGACAGGGCGGCCGGACCCGTCAGCGCGTACGCGCGTCCCGCGCACTCCGGGGAGGTCAGGGCACGGGCGGCGGCCTCCGCCACGTCCCGGGGGTCGACGCAGGAGTTCGCGGAAGCGCCGTGCAGCGTGCGCACGACGCCCTCGTCGCGCACGGACCGTGTCCAGTCCAGGCAGTTGGACATGAAGGCGCGGGGGCGCAGCAGCGTCCAGGACATCCCGGACGCCCGTACGCGCTCCTCGCACGCCCGCTGCCAGCGGGTGATCGCGTCCTGCGCCTGCGGGTCGGTCACCGCGAGGGCCGAGACCTTCACGACGTGCCGGACCCCGGCCCGGCGCGCGGCGGTGAGGAGGTGCTCGTCGTGGGTGTCCCGCAGGGGGTCGAACGTGACCGCGAGGAGCGCGTCCGCCCCGGCCAGCGCCCGCGTCAGCGAGGAGGTGTCGTCCAGGTCCGCCTCGACGGCCGCGCCGGGCACCGGTAGGCGGGCCGCCGCCCGCTCCGGGGAGCGGGTCAGGCAGCGCAGGTCGTACTGCGGGGCGAGGAGGCGGGCCACCCGGCTCCCCACCGTCCCCGTCGCGCCCGTCAGTGCAATACGCAAGGCCTCTCTCCTCTCTCCGGCTCCATGACTATCACCACGGCTGGCCCGGGGGCGATCACTATGCAAAGATAATAATGAGCACTATGTTTTTTGTCGGGCGGCCGTTCCCCCCGCCGCTCCGCGGCCCGGCCGCACTCACCCTGGAGGAAGTACGTTGACCACGAACAGCACAACACCCCGCCGGGCCTGGCTCGGCTTCACCCTGGTCCTCAGCCTGGTCGGGCTGGTGGCGATGGACAACTCCGTGCTCTACCTCGCGATGCCGAGCATCAACGAGGCGATCTCCCCCAGCGCGGGCCAGTCCCTGTGGATCGTCGACATCTACGGCTTCGTGGTGGCCTCGCTGCTCATCGCGTTCGGCAACTTCGGCGACCGGCACGGCCGGCTGAAGTTCCTGCTCGGCGGCGCGATGCTCTTCGGCATCGGATCGGCGGGCGCCACCTTCGCCACCAGCCCGGAACTCCTCATCACCTCACGCGGGCTGATGGGTCTCGGTGGCGCGACGCTGCTGCCCTCGGGCCTGGCGATCGTCAGCAACCTCTTCCCCGACGCGAAGCAGCGGGCCCGGGCGATCGGGATCTTCGCGGCCACCTTCGCGGCGGGCTTCGCGGTCGGCCCGGTCGCGGGCGGTCTGCTCCTCGACCGCTTCTGGTGGGGCTCGGTGTTCCTGATCAACCTCCCCGTCGTGGTGGTCTTCCTGGCCTTCGCCCCGAAGCTCCTCAAGGAGGTCCGGGAGGCCCGGCCCGGCCGGGTGGACGCGCTGAGCGTGGCGCAGTCGGCGGTCGGCATCCTGCTCGCCGTCTACTCCGTCAAGGCCGCCGCGGCCGAGGGGTTCTCGCTGGAGCAGCTCGCCATCGGCGTGCTGGGTGTGGCCATCCTGGTCTGGTTCGTGCGCCGGCAGTTCACGCTGGAGGAGCCGCTGCTCGACCTCGGCCTCTTCCGTGACCGGGTCTTCACGGTCGCCGTACTGACCGGGCTCCTCTCCCTGGTGGCCTGGGCCGCGGCCGGGTACCTCAGCGGTGTCTACCTCCAGTCGGTGCTCGGCTTCACCGTGCTCACCGCGGCGTTCCTCGCCCTGCCCGGCGCGGCCGTGCTCACCGTGGCCTGCATCGGCACGGCCGGTGTGGTCGACCGGATCGGCAAGCGGGCCTCGCTGATCGCCTCGCACTTCTTCATCGGCACCGGGCTCCTGCTGCTGGTGTTCACCGGCACCTCCGCCGGTGCGGCGCTGTACGTCGCCTCCACCGTCATCGCGGGCGTCGGCTACGGGCTCTCCTTCAGCCTGGTCGCGGAGACCGCCGTCGCGGCGGTGCCCGCCGAGCGGGCCGGTTCGGCCGGGGCGATCGCGGAGATGAGCAACGAGTTGGGCGGCGCGCTCGGCATCTCCCTGCTCGGCTCGCTCGCCGCGTTCTTCTTCCGCCTCCTCGGCCCCGGTACGGCGGGCACGCTCGACACGACGCTGTCCACGCCGGGGCTGTCCGACGAGACGGCCGCCCAGGCCAAGGACGCCTTCGTCACCGGACTGCACGCGGCGATCGGCGTCGCGGCCGCGCTCACGCTCGCGCTCGGCGTCCTCGCGGTGCGCTGGCTGCCGCGCGAGGACCGGGACGCGACGGCCGAGGCCCCGGACCGGCAGGAGCAGACCGTGTCCTGAGGACGTGGGACCCGCGACAGGACGTGGGACCCGCGACCCGCCCCCGGCGTACGTGTTCCGAGTACGCCAGGGGGCGGGCGCGGGCCGTTCAGCGCCGCTCGGCCCGTACGGTCACCGACTCGGGCTCGTCGCCCCCGCTCTGCTGGTTCAGCACGCGCAACGCGTCCGCGGAGGTCGCGTCGTTGGGGGTGTAGATCTCGACGCGGTGGTCGGGGCTGTCGGGCTGGAGCCACACCTGGTAGTCCACGCTCACCGCGCCGACGGTGGGATGCTGCAGATGCATGGCCCCCGTCGTGCAGTCGGAGACGTCACCCGTCGCCCACATCGCGCCGAAGTCCGGGCTGTTCATGGTGAGTTCCCCGATGAGTCCGGCGAGCCGGGAGTCCGTGGGATAGCGGCCGGCGGTGAGACGCAGATAGGCGACGTGGACCTTGGCGAGATCCGGCCAGTTGCGGTACATGTCGCGGGTGTGCGGGTCGAGGAAGAACATCCGCGGGATCGAGGGACGCTCCGCCGGATTCCGCGGCGCCTCGTAGGGGATGTGCTCGGCGACCAGCGCGTGCCCGGTGCGGTTCCACGCGAGGACGTCGCCCCGCCTGCCGAGCACCACCGCGGGCGTGGCCTCGCCCAGGGACTCCAGGAGGGTCAGAACCCGCGCGTGGGGCTCCTCGCGGGGCGGCTCGCCCAGACCGGGCTTCACCGACTGCCGGGCGAGGTTGTGCAGATGGACGGTCTCCACCTGATCGAGCCGGAGCACCCGGGCGAGCGCGTCGAGCACCTGCTCGGAAGCGGTCTCCGCCTGCCCCTGCTCCAGCCGCGTGTAGTACCCCGCACTCACCCCCGCGAGCTGAGCCAGCTCCTCCCGTCTGAGACCGGGGACCCGGCGGGAGGTGCCGTAGGTCAGCAGACCGATCTCAGCCGGAGTGACCCGGTCACGGCGGCTCTTCAGGAACGTTCCGAGGCTCTCCATGCATCCGAGCGTAGAGCGCCCGCCCGCCCCGTGGGTGTACCTGTCGGGTGTACCCACACCACAGGGATGGCTGTCGGCCGCGCCGTGGCCGAGCCTCGGCACCATGACTCAACAGCATGCGCACAACGCACCCGGACTGCGGGCCTGGCTCGGGCTCGCGGTGGTCCTCGGCCCGGTCCTCCTCGTCTCCATGGACGGATCGATCCTGTTCCTGGCGATGCCCCGGATCAGCCAGGCCCTCTCGCCCACCGCCGACCAGGCGCTGTGGATCCTGGACATCTACGGCTTCGCCGTCGGCTCGCTGCTGGTCGCCTTCGGCAGCATCGGCGACCGCTACGGGCGGCTGAAGCTCCTGATGATCGGCGCGACCGTGTTCGGGCTCGGCTCCGCCGGGGCCGCGTTCGCGCCGACCCCCGAACTCCTCATCGCCTGCCGGGCGCTGATGGGCGTGGCCGGCGCGACCCTGCTGCCCTCGGCGCTGGCCGTGCTGAGCGAACTCTTCCCGGACCCCCGGCGCCGGGCTCAGGCCATCGGCATCTTCGCCGCAGCCTTCGCGGCCGGTTTCGCCATCGGCCCGGTCGTCGGCGGCGCCCTCCTCGGGTCGTTCTGGTGGGGCTCGGTCTTCCTCGTCAACCTCCCCGTCATCGTGGTGTTCCTGGTGTTCGCGCCGGTCCTCCTCGGCGAGGTCAGGGCGGGCGGAACCGGCCGCGTCGACCCGCTCAGCGTGGTGACCTCCGCCGGAGGCCTGCTGCTCACGATCTACGGCATCAAGCACCTGGCCGCCGACGGCATCTCGGCCCTGCCGATCACCACGATGATCCTCGGCATCGCCGTACTGACCTTCTTCGGCCTGCGCCAACGGCACCTCGAAACCCCGCTGATCGACTTCTCCCTCTTCCGCGACCGCGTCTTCAGCATCGCCATCATCACGGGCCTGCTGCCCCTGGCCGCGTGGTCGGCGGCGGCCTATCTGTCCGGCATCTACCTCCAGTCCGTACTGGGCCTGAGCGTCCTGAACGCGGCGCTCCTGGCGCTCCCGGGCGCGGTGGCCCTCACCCTCTCGTGCATCATCACGCCCGCCGTCGTCGAACGCATCGGCAAGCGGGCCGCGCTCCTCGTCTGCCACTTCTCGATCGCGGGCGGCCTGTTGCTGCTGCTCCCCACCACGGTCACCGCCGGGATCGGCTGGTACATCGCCTCGACCGTGATCGCCGGACTGGGATACGGCATCTCCTTCGCCGTCGTCGCGGACACCGCGGTCGGCGCGGTCCCCGCGGAGCGGGCGGGCTCGGCCGGCGCGATCGCCGAGACCAGCAACGAGATCGGCAACGCCCTCGGTATCGCGATCCTCGGCTCGCTCGCCGCGCTGCTCTTCCGTCTCCAGGGCCCGGACCTCGCCCCCACGCTCGACGAGACCCTCCAGCTGCCCTCCCTGCTCCCGTCCGCGATCCAGGACGCGAAGAGCGCGTTCGTCACGGGCCTGCACGTGGTCGTGGTGGTGGCAGGCCTGCTGCATGCCGCACTCGGAACGGCAGCGCTGCGCTGGCTCCCCAAGCAGGGGGCGGACGGTCCGGACTCCGGCAGCCACGAGAAGGCGGCGGAGGAACCGGTGGTGACCAGGTCATAGTGCCGGTCGCGAGCACGTCATAGCTGCTCCGGTCGCGGCCAGGCGGTATCTCGCACGGCCGCGACCAGGCCGTATGCCACCTGGCCGGCGACCAGGCGGTATCTCACACGGCCAGCGGCACCGCGTGGATCTCGTCCGCCGTGTGGCCCGCGCGTTCGTGGATGCGCTGGACGGCTTCCGCGGAGGGGGCGGTGGACAGGCAGTAGACCGTGCCCGACTCCGGGTCCGCCCAGGCCCGTTCGAAGTGAACGCCCTCTTCCTTCTCGATCGCGGTGTCCGCCGCGTGGGCCTCCTTCAACTGCTCGGATGTGATGCCCTTCATACCGCGGTGGACATCCATATACGTTCCCATGGCCTGCGCACCTCCGATGGTGGGGTGGTGGCCCCCCTTCCATGCTGCACCTGATGCCGTGCGGCGGCGCGGGCAGAGACGGGGACGCGGCGGTAGAGCCTGTCGGCCCCGGACCCCGGGGCTACCAGGCGCCCCGGTCGAGGATGCCGAGGACGAGGACGGCCACCGCGGTGATCAGGAACGAGATGCCGCCCACGATGTCGCGGGAGCCGACCCGCAGGTGGGCGATGATGGCGCCGATGAAGTAGAGGATGAGCCCGATGGCGGCGAGCGTCCCCAGCAGCGGCACGGCGAGCCCGGCCAGCAGCCCCAGGGCGCCCGCTGCCAGCAACAGGCCCAGAACCGGGACGTACTTCCGGGGAATCCCCTTCATGTCCGCCTGGGTCTTGGGGTATTCGTGGCCGATCAGATACGTGACGGCGGCAGCACCGTTGAAGAGCACGCCGAGGACCGTGACCGTGATGAAGGCGATGTGCACGTTCTCTCCAGCCTGGGGCCCGTGGTGCGATGTGACGGTGCTGTCGGGGCAGGGTGTGCTCTTGGTGCGCTGATGATCGTACATGGCGTCAGCTGCGCGTAACTGACCTTCTGTGAAAGATAGTTCGGCTGAAATTGCGCGAAGCCCCTGACCGGAAACCGACGTGCGGGTTCTGGCCAGGGGGCTTTGATCCCCGCGCTGTTCGCTCTCCCCTACCGCCCCGTCTCCACCCGCAGCTCCGCCATCCCCGCGGGCTTCTCCGGGGCCTCGGACCGCACCGTCACCCGCACCTTGCGGGCCGTGGCGCCGGGCAGGTACGGGCGCCAGAAGCGGCCGTCGAGCGAGGTCTCCAGAGTGTGGGAGGCGGGCGGTACGTCGCTCCAGCGCGGGGTCACCGACGCGATCCGGAGCGGGCGGGCGCCCAGGTCCACCGTCAGGCTCCCCGTCGCACCGCCCGGAGACCAGGACGTCGCCGGACTGCCGTCCACCGCCGCCTCCGCGTACAGGCCCGGGGCCTCCGAGTCCGCTGTCACCGGGCGGCAGCGCGCCACGTCGGCCGTCGGGGCCAGGTCGGGGCGGCGCGTGGGCAGGGTGAGGGCCGAGGAGAGCAGGCGCGGGCCCTCGGCCGTACGCACGGTGAACGGGGTGCCCGAGGTCAGGCGGACCGTGGTGGTGCGGGCGCCGATCTCGACCTCGTACGTCGCGTCCCGGTGGCGCAGGCCCTTCAGCGTGACGCCCTCGCCCAGCTGCGGCGGCAGCATCGGGTCCAGGCGCACCCCGTCCTCGCGGAGGCGCAGGCCCGTCAGGCCGTGGGTGAACACCTGGAGGAAGCCGCCCTTCCCGGTCAGGAAGTCGTCGGCCGGGAAACCGGACAGCGGGTCCTCGGCACCGGACTTCTCCCCCCGCGCCTCGGAGAACAGGTCGTACGGGCCCCGCAGATACGGCCGTACCGCGCGCTGGAGATACGTGTACGTCGAGCAGCCCGGCTCCCCGGCCCCGGCCGCGGCGATCGCGTGCACCGAGTCCGTCATGGCCGGGCCGTCCGGGTCGGTGCGGGCCGCGTAGTAGTCGAGGGTGGCGGCTGCGGCGCCGGGCTCCATCGGCCACTCCAGCGGGTACATGAGCAGCACGGTGTCCGCCTGCTTGATCGTGGAGCCGTTGTACCCCGCGTACTGGAGGAAGACCTTCCGCTCCGCGTCGTACGGGATGCGCAGCCCGTCCGCGACCCTGTTCCAGCCAGCGGGCGGGCGGTGGCCGAGGAGTCCGGCGGCGCGGGTCGCGTTGCGCAGGGCGGTGGCGGCGACGGCGTTGGTGAAGACGCCGTCGTCGACGCCGTTGCTGTACTCGTCGGGCCCCGCCACGTTCAGGATCGAGTAGCTGCCGTCCGTGTTCGCCGTGGCGCGGGACCGCCAGAAGTCGGCGATGCCCTTCAGCAGCGGCCAGCCCCGTGCCGCCAGCCAGTCGCGGTCGCCGGTGGCCAGGTAGTACTGCCAGACGGCGAGGGAGACATCGCCCTGGAGGTGGTTCTGGGTCAGGCAGTGCGGCGGGTCCCAGCTGTGGCACTCGGAGTCGAGCCGGCCCCGGCTCGCGCTGGTCCAGGGGTAGAACAGGCCCTCGTAGCCCAGCTTCTCGGCGTTCGCGCGGGCCGCGCCCCGGGTGCGGTAGCGGTACTCGACGACCGAGCGGGCCAGCTCCGGCCGGGTGGCGAGCAGCCCGGGGAACATCCATGTCTCGGCGTCCCAGAACACCAGGCCCGCGTAGTTGTCGCTGGTCAGACCGGCCGGGGCGAGGCCGTCGGCGGAGCCGCGCCGGGTGCTGGCGAGCAGCCCGTACTGGGCGGAGCGCAGCCAGCCCTGGAGCTCGCGGCTGCCGGGCACCAGGACGTCGGCGGACCAGGCCTCGCGCCAGGCGGCCTCGTTCGCCGCGAAGACCCGGACCCAGCCGCGCCGGGCCGCGCGGTGGGCGGCCTCACGGGCGTCAGCGGCCGGGGCGGCGGAGGTGAGGGCGGTGTCGACGCCGACGTACTTCTCGAAGGTGTACGTCCGGCCCGCGCGCACCGGGGTTCGCTTCGGGGACGTACGGGCGTCCGGCCGCAGCGTCTCGACCACCCCCGAGCCTCGCCGCATCGTCTGGACGACGGCCCCCTCGATCCCGGTGCCGTGTGTCCTGAACGTGCCGTCCTCGCGGAGCGTGATCCGGCGCGCGCCCCGGTCGTCGAGCCGCCCGACGACCGTCACCTCGCCGCTCCAGTGCGGGGTGATCCGCAGCCGTACGGCCCCGGTGTGCACGTCCGCGCGGTTGGCCAGCACCTCGTGGACGACGTCGGTGGCCCGGCCGTCGGCGGTCGTCCAGCGCAGGGAGGTGCGGACGAGCCCGCAGCCGAGGAAGAGCGTCTGCCGGTAGTGCGATACCCGCCCCGCGGTGGTGCCGTCCCCGAGGGTCTCCCGGCCGACGCGGACGTCGATGTTCGTCCAGCTCGGCAGCGCGGCGACCACCTCGCGTCCCTCGGTGACGGCCCTGTCCGCGGCGTACAGCCCGGAGACGAACGCCCCGTCGTAGCGAGGGGTGTAGAGCGGCCAGCCGGTCTTCCCGCCGGTGGCCGCGTATCCGGCCCCGGTGGCGGGCACCCGGTGGCCGAGATAGCCGTTCCCGATGTACGGGGCGTATCCGTCGGCCTCACCGAAGCGGGTGGACGTCCGCGTCCAGGCGCCTCCGTTCGCGCCCTGGCCGCAGGCGGGGACGGACGCGGGCGGCGGGGCCGGGGCGGGACCGGGGGAGGGGGACCCGTGGGCGAGGGGCGGCAGCGGGGCGATCAGGGCGGCCGCGAGCAGGGGCGCGAGGACGACGGAGGTACGCGAGAGGCTCACGGTACGAAGGTAGGGAGGCGCTCGCACGCTCGGCGATCACGGCACGCACGGCCCCGGCCATGGCGTGAACACGCCCACCGGATGGAGCAGATCCGCGCCGCCGTACGTGCCGGGGCACGGCGAGGGCCCTGCCCGGCGAAGGCGCGTCGAGGCCCCGAGGCTCCGAGGCCCCGAGGCTCCGAGGCCTCCACCCCCTCTCACCCGCCCCCCGCACCCGTCCCCATCCCCGTCTTCAGCCCCGCCCCGCACAGCGGCACGACCACACCACCGCGTACGAGGTCGGCGCCCCCCTGCCGTACCGCCGCCCAGCAGGCCACCCCCGTCGTCTCGACGTAGAACCCGCGTGCCGCCAGGTCGCGCTGGGCCTCGCGGATGTGGTCCTCCGGAACCGTCAGGAACGTGCCGCCCGAGGCGCGCACCGCGGCCAGGATCTGGCGGGCGCGCGGTGGGCGGGGGATCGCGATGCCCTCCGCGAGGGTGGGCGCGGCCTCGGCCGGGGTGCCGGGCGGCAGGTCCTCCGCGCCCGCGTGGAAGGCGGCGGCCAGCGGGGCGACCGCCTCGGCCTGGACGGCGATCAGCCGGGGGCGGGCCGTGATCAGGCCCAGCGCGTGCAGCTCCGCGGTGGCGAGGGCCGCGCCCAGCAGCAGGGTGCCGTTGCCGACGGGTACGGCCAACGCGTCCGGCAGCCGGCCGCCGAGGTCCTCCCAGATTTCGTATACATACGTCTTCGTGCCGTGCAGGAAATACGGGTTGAAGACGTGCGACGCGTAGAACGTGCCCGGCTCGTCCGCCGCCGCGCGGGCCGCCAGGGCCGTCGCCTCCCGCCCGCCGGGGACGGTCACCAGGCGTGCGCCGTGTGCCCGGATCTGCTCGGTCTTCTTGGGCGAGGTGCCCTCGGGGACGTACACCGTGCAGGGGAGTCCGGCCCGCGCGCAGTACGCGGCGACGGAGGTGCCCGCGTTGCCGGTGCTGTCCGCCACGACCCGGTCCGGGCCCAGCCGCCGGGCCAGTTCCGCGAGCATCACCGCGCCCCGGTCCTTGAAGGAGAGCGTCGGCATCAGATAGTCGAGCTTCGCCGAGACGGTGTCCGTGAGAGGGACGAGCGGGGTCCGGCCCTCACCGAGGGAGGCCGCGGGGGCGGCGAGCGGCAGCATCTCCTCGTAGCGCCACAATGAATTCACCCGCGTGGAAAGCGCGTTCGAGCCGAAGCCCGGCGCGGGGGTGAAGTCGAGGTCCCAGGGGCCCCGGCAGACCGGACAGCACCAGGTCAGGGCGGTGGTACTGGACCGGGTCCCGTCCACGGGGCAGTGGTAGGTCGTCATGTCCGCCAGCATGTCAGGCGTATGGCAGATGAATGGCGGGCGTATGGCAAACCCTCACGCACCCTTGTGGGTTTGCCATGGATCGGTCAATCTTTCGCTGGCAGCAGGGCATGCCGGTCACGGACGGCGCAGAAAACGGGGCGCCGGACGGCTGATTTGTCATGCCCCTGTCGGGAGCTGAGTCCTGGCTCCGGTACCACCCCCCACCAAAGCACCGCCTATGAGGAGGACCCCTCACATGTCAGTGATGCGTCACACCCCCCATGCACGGCGAAGACTCGCCACGGCGACTGTCATAGCCACCGCTGCCGCCGTCGCCCTCGGTGCCGCCGCCGCACTCCCGGCGACCGCGGCCGAGCGGGCACCCGAGGGCGTGATCCAGAACGCGGACGCTCCCGGCACCATCAGTGACAGCTACATCGTCACCCTGAAGGACTCCGCCGCGAGGGCCGACTCCGCGAAGGGCAAGGCCCTCGCGAAGAAGTACGGCGCGAGCGTCGAGCGGACCTACCGCTCGGCCCTCAACGGGTACGCGGTCGAGGCCACCGCCGAGGAGGCGAAGAGGTTCGCCGCCGACCCGGCCGTGGCGTCCGTCTCGCAGAACCGCACCTTCACGGTCTCCGGCACCCAGAACAACCCGCCCTCGTGGGGTCTGGACCGGATCGACCAGAGGAACCTCCCGCTGGACCAGAGCTACACCTACCCGGACAAGGCGGGCGAGGGCGTCACCGCCTACGTCATCGACACCGGGGTGCGGATCAGCCACAACGACTTCGGCGGCCGGGCCTTCAACGGCTACGACGCCGTCGACGACGACAACGTCTCGCAGGACGGCCACGGCCACGGCACCCACGTGGCGGGCACCGTCGCGGGCTCCGCCTACGGCGTCGCCAAGAAGGCGAAGATCGTCGGCGTCCGTGTGCTGAACAACCAGGGTTCGGGTACGACCGCGCAGGTCGTCGCGGGCATCGACTGGGTGACGGCCAACGCGGTCAAGCCCGCTGTCGCCAACATGAGCCTCGGCGGTGGCGCGGACTCGGTGCTCGACGCCGCCGTGAGCCGGTCCATCGCCTCCGGCATCACCTACGCCGTCGCGGCGGGCAACGAGTCGACCAACGCCAGCACGAAGTCCCCGGCGCGCGTCGCGGAGGCCATCACGGTCGGCTCGACGACCAGCTCCGATTCCCGTTCCAGCTTCTCCAACTACGGTTCGGTCGTCGACCTGTTCGCGCCCGGTTCCTCGATCACCTCGGCGTGGAACTCCAGCGACAGCTCCACCAACACCATCTCCGGTACGTCGATGGCCAGCCCGCACGTGGCCGGCGCGGCCGCCATCTACCTCGCCGACAACCCGGGCTCGACCCCCGCGCAGGTCTCCGCGGGCCTCGTCGACGCCGCCACCACCGGCGTCGTCGGCAACCCGGGCAGCGGCTCGCCCAACCGGCTGCTGTACGTCGGTACGGGCAGCACCAACCCGCCGGACCCGGACCCCAAGAAGTTCGAGAACACCACCGGGTACCCGATCAACGACAACTCGACCGTCGAGTCCCCGATCGCCGTCACCGGGATCGACGGCAACGCGCCGGCCACGCTCAAGGTTCCGGTCAACATCTCCCACACGTACATCGGTGACCTGAAGATCGACCTGGTCGCACCGAACGGCACGGTCTTCAACCTGAAGGCCTTCGGCTCCGGCGGCAGCAGCGACGACGTGGTCACCACGTACACGGTCAACGCCTCCTCCGTCGTCGCCAACGGCACCTGGAAGCTCCGCGTCACCGACAACTGGACGTGGGACACCGGGCGGATCAACAGCTGGGGTCTGCACTTCTGATCCCTCGGTCGCTGCTTGAACGCTGACTGAAGCACGGGAACAGGGTGGGGGCGGTCGCTTCGCGCGACCGCCCCCACGCGCGTGCCCTGGGTATGCCTGGGTATATCGGGGTATGCGTCGCCGACCATGACTTCATTACATTGAGTGAAACCATGGCCTACGCTTGCGGCGTACAACCCACGGTTGTCAGGCTGTCGCAGACTGTCAACCTGTTGGGAGTGGCCTGTGGCTTTCGGTGAGCAGCCCGCCTATCTGCGCGTGGCGAGCGATCTGCGGGAGAAGATCGTCAACGGCGCGCTGCCGCCCCATACGCGCCTGCCGTCGCAGGCTCGCATCCGGGAGGAGTACGGGGTCTCGGACACCGTCGCCCTGGAGGCGCGGAAGGTCCTGATGGCGGAGGGGCTGGTCGAAGGGCGTTCCGGCTCCGGTACGTATGTGCGCGAGCGCCCCGTCCCCCGCATGATCGCCCGCTCCGGCTACCGGCCGGACAAGGGGGCCAGCCCCTTCCGGCAGGAGCAGGCGGCCGAGGGGGCGCGCGGGACCTGGGAGTCCCGCAGCGAGCAGGAGGGGGCGAGTCCCGAGATCGCCGAGCGGCTGGGCATCGAGCCGGGCGACCGGGTCATGCGCACGCACTACGTCTTCCGGGAAGCGGGTGAGCCGATCATGCTGTCCACCTCCTGGGAGCCGCTCGCCGTCACCGGGCGGACCCCGGTGATGCTCCCGGAGGAGGGCCCGCTGGGCGGCTGCGGGGTGGTCGACCGGATGGCCGCGATCGACGTCGTCGTGGACAACGTCGCCGAGGAGGTGGGCGCGCGCCCGGGTCTCGCGGAGGAGCTCCTGGCGCTCGGCGGGGTGCCCGGCCATGTGGTCATCGTCATCGGGCGTACGTACTACGCCTCCGGCCGCGCCGTGGAGACGGCCGACGTCGTGGTGCCGGCGGACCGCTATCGCGTCGCGTACCACCTGCCGGTGCGGTGAGTTGACGCCCCGTCGGGCTTCGGGAGGGCCCGACGGGCGGGGCCGCTGAGGCGGGAGGGGCGTGAGGGGAGCATGACGAGGGGCGCATTCCATGGATGCGCCCCTTCGTGCTGGCCGGATGCGTATCTCTTTGTGCAAAGACGCCTGCGCTGAGTGAAGGTCAGGCGTACGCTCAGGCATATGCGTATTGCGGTTTCCTGGGGATCCTTAGAGACGTGCACGCCGGCGGGGAGAGGGGCGACATGCGGGGGAGCGACACGATGAGCGACAGCGGTGCCGTTCTCCCCTGGCAGGTGATACGGCAGGACGACACCGGCAATCGCTACCGCGTCGGCAGGTATGCCACCCAGGCCGAGGCCCAGGAGGTCGCCGACGGCCTCGACGACCGCCACCACCAGGTCTACCGGGTGGAGCGCGTGGGTCAGGGCCCCCGCCCGTAAGGCGGCGCCCCCGGCCGGAGGGAGGGTAAGGTCCCGCCCGGCCGGGGGTGCGGAGCCGCCGGGGCGCGAAACGAGGGCGGAGTCATGGCGGTGCTGATCGACACGGTGGCGTGGGTGCGGATCGAAGGGGGCAGAATCCTCTGCGCGCGGCCCCGGGGCAAGGATGTCTTCTACATCCCGGGCGGCAAGCGCGAGGGGGCGGAGAGCGACCTCCAGACCCTCCTGCGGGAGATCGAGGAGGAACTGACGGTCGGCCTGATTCGCGAGACCGTCGTCCACGCCGGGACGTACGAGGCCCCCGTCGATGCGGGGTCCGGCGCTGCCGTGGTGCGGATGAGCTGCTACTACGGCGACTACCGCGGCACGCTCGCCGCGAGCAGCGAGATCGAGGAGGTCGCGTGGTTCTCCTTCGCCGACCGGGCCCTCGTGCCGCCCGTGGACCAGCTGCTCTTCGACGACCTCAAGGCGGCCGGTGAGCTGATCTGACCCGCGCCCGCGGGCCGCGTGCGGCCGTTTGCACCAAACGCCGGATTGCACGGTAGTAAGCAATCAATGGTGGGTATGGGCTGTTTAGTCCCCTTTTGTCTGTGGGGTGCGCCCGTGGTCGTCCCTGGGAAGTGATCGGCGTGATCGATACCGAAGGCGACTGCGCCGAGTGGACTTTTCCGGCCGAACCAGGTTCCGTGCGCAGCGCCCGGCACGCCGTCCGGGACGCCTTGGGCTGCTGGGGGCTGGATGCGGCGGTCGGCGACACGACCGTACTGCTCGTCAGTGAGCTGGTGACCAATTCCCTGCGGTACGCCTCCGGCCCCATCGGCGTACGCCTCCTCCGGGTCCAGCCGGACGCCTCGGGCAACGGGTCCGGGGAGCTGACCGGGGACTTCTCCACCGATCTCCGGCTCGACAGCCGCCCGGTCCGCCCGGCCGCCGCCCCGCCGCTCTCCCCGGGGCTGCTGGTCGAAGTCTCCGACCCGCTCCCGGATCCACCCACCGAACGCAGTGCGGGACCCGACGACGAAGGAGGCCGGGGACTGCAGCTCGTGGCCTGTTCCGCACGCCGCTGGGGGACCCGTCGGGGAAAGAGCGGCAAGACGGTGTGGTTCGAGCTGCCTCTCCCTGGTTAGGAGTGGGGAGGGACGCACAGCGATCACCAGAGGTCGGGCAGAACCTGGCTGAAAGGGACTGAGACCTTGCTGTGATCGTGAACGCCGTGCCGGTCGGGGCCGTAGTGCTGAATACTGCGGGCAGGACCGGTCCGGTGTTTGAGCTGGAGGGGACGGTCGCGTGAGCGAAATACCTGGGACGACGGGCGATGCCGTCGGGACGACGGGCGACGTCGTGTGGCAGAACAGCCCGCCCGGCTCGATCTACGACTACATCAGGGTCGCCTCCTTCTCGATCGGCCCCGACGGGCTGATCGAGCAGTGGAGCAGCCGGGCCGCCGGTCTGTTCGGCATGGCCTCGAACGAGGCGATCGGCCGTGACCCGGTGGAGGCCTTCATGCCCGCCGAGCTGCGCTCGGAGGGCCACCGGCGGGTCGGCGAGATCCTCGACGGCAAGGAGTGGACGGGCCTCGTCCCGTTCCGGATGCCGGGCGAGGGCGGGGCGCACGGCCTCGCCGAGGTCTATGTGATGCCGAGTCTGACGGGCGACGGGGAACGGGCCGCGCTCTGTATCGTCGTGGATGTCAGAGCCCTGCGCCGCATCGAAACCGACCTCGCAGCCTCGCAAGCCATATTCGGCCAATCTCCGTTCGGCTTTGTGCTGTTCGGCACCGACTTCACCGTCGTACGGGCCAACCAGCGCTTCGCGACCGTCTTCGGCGGCGCGGCCGAGGACCACCGCGGCCGCACGGTGGAGGACTATCTGCCCCGGGGCGAGGCCGACCGGCTGTCCGCCACCCTCAAACGCGTCCTGGAGACCGGCGAGTCCGTCACCGACCTCCAGCTCGTCGGCACCGCCCCCGGCACCACCGACCGCCGCCACTGGTCCATGAACCTCTACCGGGTGCACAGCGGGGCCGGCCGCCCCGTCGGCATCGCGGGCCTGGCCACCGACGTCACCCGCCGCCACATCGCCGCCCGCGAGGCGGCCAGCGCCCGCCGCAACCTCGCCCTCCTCAACGAGGCCAGCGCCCGCATCGGCAACTCCCTCGACCTGGAGACCACCGCCCGCGAGCTCCTGGACGTCGCCGTCCCCGGCTTCTGCGACCTGGCCGCCGTCGACCTCTACCAGGGCCTGCTCACCGGCGAGGAGGCCGCGCCCGGCAGTTGGGCCCCCGCGCACCGCGAGTCCGCCGGAGGCTCCGCCGAGCTGCGCCGGGTCGCCCACGCCAGCGCCGTGGCCGACGCGCTGCCCACCGCCGTGGCGGGCGGCGGCGCCCCCGGCCCGGACGACGTGCCGCCCGCGCTCGGCTCCGTCCACCGCTTCCCGTTCGGCTCGCCCCGCGCCGTCGCCCTGCGCTCGGGCCAGGTCGAGGACGTCCCCGGCGACGAGATGGGCTTCGTGCAGTCGACGCTCGCCGTGCCGATGGTCGCCCACGACACCGTCGTCGGGCTCGTCCAGTTCTCCCGTACGAAGGGCAGCGAGCCGTTCGGGGAGCGGGACCGGGCCCTGGCCACCGAACTGGCGGCCCGCGCCGCCGTCTGCATCGACAACGCCCGCCTCTACCGCCGCGAGCACGAACGCGCCCTGATCCTCCAGCGCAGCCTGCTGCCCCCCGGCGACCCCGAGGCCGCCGGGCTCGACATCGCCTGCCGCTACCTCCCCGGCAACACCGCCACCGAGGTCGGCGGCGACTGGTTCGACGTCATCGAGCTGCCCGGCCACCGCACCGCCCTCGTCGTCGGCGACGTCATGGGCCGCGGCCTGCGCGCCGCCGTCGCCATGGGCGAACTGCGCACCGCCGTCAGGACCCTGGCCCTGCTCGACCTGGAGCCGGCCGAAGTGCTCTCCGCCCTCGACGAGGTGGCCCGCGGCCTCGGCTCCCCGGGCTGCGGCGAGCGCAGCGAGGGGCTCGGCGGCAGCGGGGGAGCCCAGTGGCCCTCCCGCGCCGCGCAGAAGTCCCGCGAGGCGGACCTCTCCGAGGTGTATCTCGCCACCTGCGTGTACGCGGTCTACGACCCGGTCACCCGGCGCTGTACGTTCGCCAACGCCGGGCACCTCCCCCCGGCGGTCGTCGAGCCCGGCCGGCCCGCCCGGCTCATCGACGTACCCCCGGGCATGCCGCTCGGCGTCGGCGGCGAGCCGTTCGAGGAGGTCGAGGTCGAGCTCGCCGAGAACGCCCTGCTCACCCTCTACACCGACGGCCTGGTCGAGTCCCGGGACCAGCCGCTGGACGAGGGCCTGGCGGCCCTGCGCACCGTGCTCACCGGCCCGCAGATGCCCCTGGAGGACGCCTGCGACCACGTCCTGACCACCCTTGACACCCGGCACGGCGAGGACGACATCGCCCTGCTGATGGCGCGCATCCAGGGCCTGCCGGGGGAGGCGGTCGGGGACTGGACGCTGCCGCGCGAACCGCGCTCGGTGGGCCGCGCCCGCGAGCTGGCCCGCGCCCAGCTGCGCTCCTGGGATCTCGACGACCTGGTCGACACCACCGAACTCCTCGTCAGCGAGCTGGTCACCAACGCCCTGCGCTACGGCGAGGGCGAGATCCGGCTCCGGCTGCTGCGCGACCGCACCCTCGTCTGCGAGGTGTGGGACGCCGGACTCGTCCAGCCGCGCCGCCGCCGCGCCCGCGACACCGACGAGGGCGGGCGCGGACTCCAGCTGGTGGGCCTGCTCAGCGCCGCCTGGGGATCGCGCCGTACCCCGCGCGGCAAGACCGTCTGGTTCGAACTGGCCCTGCCGGACGGGGCCCCGGCGGCCGAGCTCTCGGTGGAGCAGCTGCTGAGCATGTACTGAGCCCGTTACGCCGACCCGGCCTTCAGAGCTGCCAGCCGCGCCTCCACCTCCGCGCCGGCGCCCAGGCTGTCCAGCTGCTCGAACTGGGCGTCCAGCGAGGAGGCGGCCAGCTCCTGCTTGCCCAGCGCCTTCGCCTCCTCGCGCCGCACCTTGTCCTCGAAGCGGCTCAGCTCGCTCGTCGGGTCGAGGATGTCGATGCTCTTCACCGCGTCCATCATCCGGTTCTGCGCCTGAGCGGACTCGGCACGCGCCACCAGCTCATCGCGCTTGGCCTTCAGCTCGGACAGCTTGGCCTTCATCCGGTCCAGCCCCGTCTTGAGCCTGTCCACCACCTCGGACTGCGAGGCGATCGTCGGCTCCGCCGTCCTCGCCTCCTGCTCCGACTGGAGCTGGCGGCCCAGCGCGACCTTGGCCAGGTTGTCGAACTTGTCCGCTTCCGCCGCCGACCCCGCCCCGCGCAGCTCGTCGGCCTTCCGGCTCGCGGCCAGAGCCTTGCCGCCCCACTCGGCGGCCGCCTCGACGTCCTCCTGGTGGTCCTGCTCCATCAGCCGGAGGTTGCCGATGGTCGACGCGACCGCCTGCTCGGCCTCCGCGATGTTGTTCGTGTAGTCCCGGATCAGCTGGTCCAGCATCTTCTGCGGGTCCTCGGCCTGGTCGAGGAGGGCGTTGATGTTGGCCTTCGCCAGCTGGGTGACGCGGCCGAGGACGGTCTGCTTGGTCATGGGAACGGCTCCTTGCGTGTGTCGAGATCTCTGGTGCGGGTGACAGGACGAGGCCCGGCCGGGCCGGCAGCGGCCGCCGCCGCACAGGCCCCCGGGCGGGTCAGAAGCGGCCGCCGCCGCCCCGGCGGCCGCGCGTCCCGCCCCCGCCGAAACTGCCCGGCCCGCCGCCGAAGCCGCCGCCCCCGCCGAAACCGCCCCCGAAGCCACCCCCGTAGCCCCCGCCCATACCGCCGCCCCGGCCGCCCCCGCCGAACAGCCCGCCGAGGATGATGCCGCCCAGTACCGCCCCGCCCATACCGCCGCCCCCGCCCTGCACGGCTCCCGGCCCCAGCCGCCCGCCGAAGCCGCGGACGTCCTGCTCGGCCAGGCTCAGCGCCTGCCCGGCCAGCGCGTCCGCCTGCTGCGCCTCGGTCAGTGCCGACCTGACGTCCGTGCCCGCCAGCTCCCGGGCCCGCGCCCACCGCCGCTGCGCCTCGGCGAGCCGGGTACGGGCCTGGCTGCCGACCGCGCCCCGGTTGGTGGTGACGTAGTCGGCCGCCGCCCCGATCGCGGACCGGGCGGTGAGCATCGCCTGATCGAGGAGGGTGCGGGCCTTCGCCTCGCCCCGCTCCTGCTCCCGCGCGCCGGCCAGCGCCTCGTCCAGGGCCGCGTCCGCCTCCTCCACCCGGCGCAGCGCGTCGACCGGGTCGTACGGGCCCGCCGCCATCGCGCCCCGGACGTCGGCGAGCACCGCCTCGGCGCGGGCGATCCGGCCGCGCAGACCGGCGGTCGACGCGCCCTCGGCGGTGCCTTCCAGCAACCCGCCCGCGTCCGCGAGGTCGGTGTCCGTCTCGGTGAGCGCGGCGGGCAGCCTCCCGGCCGCCTCGCCCAGCTCCGCCGCCCGCCGGTCCACCGAGTCCAGCAGCGTGCCCGCCTGCCCCACCGCACCCTCGGCGGCCCGGATGTAGACCGCGGCCCGGGAGTTCGCGCCCGCGTCGACCGCCGTACGGGCCTGGTCCACGGCCGAGGTGGCGAAGACGAGCCGGTCCTCGGCTTGTTCGACGTCGCCCGCGGCGGCTGCGGCGGCGCCTTCCCCGTACCGCTCGCGCAGTCCGCCGACGCCCGCCTCCGCCGCCGACACCCGCCCGGCGAGCTCGCGGTAGGTGGCGTCCACGGCGGCCAGGGCCTGCGGAGCGGTACGTTCCAGGGCGCGCAGCCGGTCGAAGTCCGCGGACACGGTGTCGAGCCCCTCGTTCGCGGCCGCGCACCGGGTGAGGATCTCCTCCAGCATCCGGCGGCGGGTCGCGTCGTCCTCGGGGAAGGCGTCGTCGAGCTGCTGGCGCAACCGGAACGACTGCGTCAGCTCGTCCTTCGCCCGCGCGACGGCCTCGGTGAAGGGCTTCGCCGCCTCCTCGCCGAACTGGGCGGTCGCGAAGCCCAGTTCCTCCTCGCTGGTGCGCACCGCGTCGTCGGTGTCCACCAGCACCTCCTTGGCCCGGTCGTCCAGCTCCGGCAGCGGCGTCGGCGGCTCCGGAGCGCCGCCCGCCTCCCCGCCCCGCCCCCAGCCGGTCGCGGCCGGGGTGGTGCGGGTCGTCGTACGCCGTTTGCGCCGGGTGTACGCGTACAGGGCGACCGCGCCCGCGCCTCCGACGACCGCCACCGGCAGGATGAAGTCGCTCGCGCTCGTGCCGGAGCCGCCGGTTCCGGGGTCGGCGGGGCCCGGGGTGACCGTGGGCGCTGTCACGGGACGTCCGCCCAGTACGGCCGCGTAACCGTCCGCCGCCCCGATCGCGGCACCCGCCCAGTCGTTCTCCCGCAGCGCGGGCTCGACGGCGGTGCCCGCCACCTCCCGCAGCTGACCGTCGGTGAGCCGGGAGTCCGCGTCGACGGAGTAGGCGTACTGCCGGTCGTGGGTGGCGACGGACAGCAGCACGTCGTCCTGGCCCAGGCCGTTGCGGTCGGCCGTCTCGTTGCTCCAGGCCTGCGCGGACCGGCCGGAGAAATCGCGTACGTACACCACGAAGAGCTGGACGCGCTGTTCCGCGTAGAGCTGGTCGAGGGCGGCCTCCACCTGTGCCGTCCGGTCGCGCAGGGCCCCGACCCGGTCGGTGATCTGCCCGTCCCGGGACAGCTCGACGGGGTCGTCGGCGCGGGCGTCCGAGGCGGGCAGCGCGAGCCAGCAGACGGCGGCCAGCGTGGCGAGGAGGCCGGTGAGCAGGGCCCTGCCGGGTGCGGCGGGCCGGGGCCGCGACCGTACGGAAGACATCACGTTTGCGAGGCTATGTTCCGTTGTGCACCCTCGCGACCCGGCATCAGGCACCTCCCGCCTCCCCGCCCGCCCACCGACCGCGTCGGCTGTTCGCATGAACGGGCGCGGTAAAGGAGCGGCCCGTGCGCGTGTGAGAGGCGGCGGGCACCACCCGTCGTCGTCAGATGGGGCGGACGCGGCGCAGGGACCGGAGTCCGGAGGTGACGGTGGCAGGCCTTCAGCTGTCGGTCGTCGTGCCCTGCTTCAACGAGGCCGAGGTCATCGAGTCCTTCCACGCCGCGCTGCTCACCGTCCTGGACCCGCTCGGCAGCACCTTCGAGGTCTGCTACGTGGACGACGGCAGCAGCGACCGGACCCGTCCGCTGCTGAGCGCCATCGCCGCCCGGGACCCCCGTGTCCACTACACCGCCTTCAGCCGCAACTTCGGCAAGGAGGCCGCCATGCTCGCCGGTCTCCGTATGTCGCAGGGGGCGGCCGTGGTGATCATGGATGCCGACCTCCAGCACCCGCCCGAGCTGATCCCCCGCATGCTGGAGCTGCACCGGCACGGCTACGACCAGGTCATCCCGCGCCGCGACCGCACGGGCGACGGCATGCTCCGCAGCACGCTCAGCCACACCTACTACGCACTCGTCCGGCGCTGCATGGACGTCGAACTCATCGACGGGACGGGGGACTTCCGGCTGCTGTCCCGGCGGGCGGTGGAGAGCGTCCTGTCCCTGCCCGAGAGCAACCGCTTCTCCAAGGGGATCTTCTCCTGGATCGGCTTCGACACGGTCAGCTTCCGCTACCGCAACAGCACGCGTGCCGCCGGAGAGTCGAAATGGGGCGGCAAACGCCTGCTGAACTACGGCATCGACGGACTCCTCTCCTTCAACAACCGGCCGCTGCGGCTCGCGATCTACGCCGGCTTCTGGGTCTTCGTCTCGGCCCTGGCCTACGCACTGTGGACGGTCGTGCGGGTCGTTGTGCACGGCGTGGACACCCCCGGCTACGCCACCCTGCTCACCGCCGTCGTCGCGCTCAGCGGCATCCAGCTGGTGACGCTCGGCGTCATCGGGGAGTACGTGGGCCGCATCTACCACGAGGCGAAACACCGCCCGCCGTATGTGGTGCGGGAGACGGACGCGACGTGCCGGGCCCTCCCGGCGAGCCCGGGGCCGCTCCGGCTGACGGTCGGGCAGCTCGGTATCCCCACGCGGGCCGAACCGGTCGGCCCGCCCTACCCGGGTGGCGGAACGCCGGGCCGGGCCCGAACGACTCGTCAGTTCGCCTGCTTCGTCCTCATTGGCTGCGTCAACACCGCCCTCTACCTCGGCGTCTACGTCGCGCTGAACCGCTGGATCCCCTATCTGACCGCCCACGCCATCGGCTACGCGGTCAGCATCGTGTGCTCGTTCCTGCTCAACTCCTACGTCACCTGCCGGACGCAGCCCACCTGGCAGGCCTTCCTGCGCTTTCCGCTCTCCAGCCTGGTCAACCTGGTGGCGTCCGGGGCACTGCTCTACGGCGCGGTCAGCGGCCTCGGGATGGACAAGAACCTCGCCGCGCTGGCGGCCGGGGTCATCGTCACACCGATCTCGTTCCTGCTGGCCCGCTGGGCGATCACCTCGGGCCAGGCCAAGGCCGCCGCCTCCGTACCGGACCACGCGGACCACGCGGTGCGCCCGGTCCGTACATCGCTGCCCACCCGCCCGACCGAGGACCGGTGACCTCCGATGCCCGAGCACGTTCCCGGAACGGCCGCCCCCGAGCGGCCTGAGGGCCAGGACGAGCGGCAGCGGAGGGGGAAGGGCAGGGGAAGGGGAAGGGGAAAGGGAAAGGGCGAGACCAGGGGCGACGGGAGTGGCAACGAGGGTGTGCAGGGCCGCCCGTGGACCGTTCTCTGGGTGACCGCCCTGGCACTCCCGCCGCTGGCCCTGCTCGCCGCGGCGTCCTGGTTCGGCCGGTGGGTGAGGCCCAGCGCCGACGACTGGTGCTTCCTGCCCGTCGTACGGGACGACGGCATCGCGGGAATCGTCGGGAAGTTCTACTTCGACGACAACGGCCGCGTCGCCAACGCCCTCATGGTCGGCGCGTACGCGAAGTTCCAGGTGGTGGGCCACCAGTGGTTCCCCCTGGTCAGCGGGGCCCTGGTGCTCGCGGTCCTGTGGGCCGTGGCCGTCGTGGCACTGCGCCGGGCCCGGCTGAGCACCCCGCGCGGCCTGCCGCTCCTGCTCGCGGCCATGGTCACGGCGCTGTTCCTGTTCGTCACCCCGAACACGTACAAGACGTTCTACTGGCCCGCCGCCTCGGTCTCGCACACCCTGCCACCGGTCCTGGCCTGCGCGGCCCTGATCCCGCTGCTGCTGGCCCGCACCCGGCGGGGCAGGGCGGCCGCGGTGGCCGTGGCGCTCCTCATGTCCGCCTTCCTCGCCACGCTGTCCGAGGAGACGGCGATCGTGGTGGTCATGGTGCTGGTGGCCGCCCTGCTCGTGAGCGGCCGCGTCGTTCCCGCCCCTGAGCGGGCCTTCGTCCGCCTGTGGTGCGCGGTGGGCATCGCCGGAACCGTGGTCGGGGCCCTCGTCCTCATCACCTCCCCCGGCTCGACCAACCGCCGGAACCGGTTCGGGGCGGAGACCACGTCCCTGCTGGCCCCCGAGGCGCTCGCCGCCTCGCTGCGCGGCTTCGCCGAGATCGCCGTCACCGTCGCCACGACCTGGCAGTACGTGGGCGCGGTCGCGGCAGGCGTACTGCTCGGCCTGCTGTGCGCCCGCTCGGACGGCGGAACACCCCGCCCGCCGGCGCACTGGCCCCTGCTGACGGCCGCCGGACTCCCCACGCTCCTGGCCTCCGGCTACCTCTGCACGGTCATCGCCTACCCGGTCTTCCAGGACCGGGTGAGCGCCCCGAGCGCCAACCGGCTGTGGAACGACTACCTCTTGCTGTACGTGATCCTGCTCGTCGGCGTCGGCACCCTCCTGGGCCTCGCGGTCCGCCGCCGCGCATGGCGCACCGCCCCGGTGAAGGCAGGAGCCGCCGCGCTGTGCGTGCTGGTCTGCTTCGGTCCGGCGGTCGCGCTGCTCAACCTGGACACGAACATGCGCGCGCGGGCCGAGAAGTGGGACGCCCAGGACCGCCGCCTGCGGGCGGGAGCGGCGGCGGGCGAACGAGTCCTCCCCTACGAGCGCCTGGTCATCAGCGGCACCCTGGAGCCCTTCAGCAAGGGGGGCCGCAGCTACTGGCCGGGCGGATGCGTCGCCGACTTCTACGGGCTGGACCGCGTCACGGACGGGGCCAGGAACCCCTGAGGCCGGCAAGACGCGGCGACCGGCCCCGTGGTGCAGGGGGAACCGGGCGACCGGCTGCCGGTTGGCCACGGCGTCGAGAACGCGCAGCCGTCCGGCCGGCAGGTGCCCGGCAGCGCCATTACGTACCCCGAGGTGCACGAGGCTGCCGACCTGGAGTTCGTCGCGGGGAGCGGATCGCTCACGGACACGGTGATCCTGCGGAGCCGGGAAGCGCCGACGCAATCCCCGATCGGAATCTTGGTGTGCCAGGAGCTACCGGCGCAGCTCGCCGTCCTGGTGCTGTGGCCGGGATGGTTCACCGTGGCCGGGAGACGGCTCACGGGACGAGCACGGTCCGCGAGGCGACTGGTATTACTGGTGCATGCAGGAAGAGCAGGAAGAGACCGCGCGGTCCGCGATCGACACGTTCATCTCCGCGTTCAACGCCTCGGACGACAGCTATGTGACTGCGCTGCTCTCCCAGGCCCTCACCTCGGACGTGGTCTTCTGGGGGCCGTTGGGCCGCAGTGAGGGGATCGAGGCGGTCGAGCGGTTCGTGCTGGACATCCGGCGCCACCCTGCGGGGACCGGCACGATGGTGCGCTGTTCGGCGGTGGACATGCCGGACGAGTGGGCCCGGTACCAGTGGGTCTTCACGACGCCTGACGGAGGCCCCCGCCTGGCGGGAACAGACGTCGTCCATCTGCGGCGGAGCCTCATCGACCAGGTCATCGTCTTCGCGGGGGAAATCGAGCCGTCCGCCTCCTGAGTCGTTCCCCTCTGGCGCCGTCCTTCTCCTGAAGCGGCCCCGTTCGGGGCTCCGGGGCTGCTCAGCCGAGTTCACCTTCACAACGCTTCGGTCGTCCGCGCTCGGCGACGAGCGGACCGATGACGCGCTGTGGATGGGTTGGTTCGCCGTTGGTCAGGCTGTGGTGTCGAGGGGGCGTCCGCCCCAACGGATGCCCTTCTCGCTTCGGACGTGGGCGCGTTGCTTGCGTTCGGCGGCCAGGATGCCGCGGTGGCGGGCGTTGGCGTCGCGTCGGCGTAGATAGGCGTGCGGGGTTCGTGTCTGCACGGTGGGGTGGGGCCTCGATGGGTTGGCCCAAGAGGTGTAGGTCGGGGTGAAGCACAGCTCGACCTTGTGCTTTGCAGCCCAGCCGCGACAGGACTCGTTGCCCTCGATGTCCCGCATCACGATGCAGGACCCGTTCTGCTCGTCGGCCTGCATGACCCGCCCACACACCGCTACGAGCGCGACGAGCGGGTCGCGCTCGGCCTTGAGCGTGGCGAGGTGCTCGTCCCCTCCGAGCCCGGTGCTCGCCCGCACGCGGAGGCGCCCCGGTTCTTGGCGGCCTTGCCCTCGGGAACGCGCTGGAGTACGTCTCCCAACACGTCGGCGAACGTGCAAACCGCCGCATCGCCGGCACCTCCGATCGTGAAGCGCACGTGCTCCTCGCCCTGGCCGACGGTCTTACGGTCCAGGTCCTGGCGGGCCACCACTCACCGGCCACCGCGCTGGCCATCCTGCAACGGAACATCGACTACCTGCTGGAAGTCGCGTCCAGCCGCAGCTGACTCCTTCACTCCGGATGACGGGCATGCACCAGTTCCAGTGGCAGCCTGCTCAGGGTGGACTCGGAGTTACGGCATATCGCCTTAAGGGGCCGTACGACCAGAGGCGTACGCCCAAATGTCCCATAGTCTGATGTTTTCAGATCATTCACGGCTGAAAGTGGAGGTGAGCAAAAGGGATTTGTTCGCAGTCGAACAGGAGAGAACATGCGTGGCGTTCTGATAGGCGTCGTGGGCGCCGTGGTGGTGCTCGGAGTCGCGGCCGCGGTGGCCGTACCCGAGGCCAAGGAGTGGTACGAAGGGCGTCACGAGCAGACCTCGGCCTACGCCACGGGCAAGGAGGCGAAGGAGGAGCGCGAGTCCGTTCCCCGCTGGCTGCCGGACGACGCGGCCTCTGTCGAGTACGCCATGAGGACCACGGGCGGCGAGCGCATCCTGAAGGCCACGCTCAGCGACGGCGGCCTCCCCGCGCAGTGCGAACCGCTCGACGGCAGGAGCGGCCCGGCCCCGGCTCCCGAGATCAGCGCGTCCTGGTTCCCCTCGGGGGTCGCGAGCAGCGCGAAGGGCCGCTGCGGCTCCTACTACGTCTCGCTGGAGAACCACACGCTGTACGCCTGGCAGACGAACGACGACTGGGTCGAGGAGAACCGCCGCTCGGCACAGTAGGCCGCCGACCCGCGGATCCGCGGGCCTGGGGACCTGCGGACTCACCGCCCCGCTGCCCCGCTGCCCCGCTGCCCCCGCCCCGACGGTGCCGCGCACCACGCGGCTGACCGACCCGACGCACCCGAGGTCCCAGTGATCGCCTTCGTACCGACAGCCGTCTTTCTCCTCTGGTTCTGCTGGGGCGTACGGCAGGACCGTCGACAGTTCCGTAACGCGGTCCTGCTCGGCCTGACCGTGCTGAGCCTGTCGTTCGCCCTGCTGACGCAGGTGGACCGGCTGCCGGGGAACCTGGCCGTCCTGGTGTACTCGCTGGTCTTCCTGGTCCCCGTCCTCGCGGTCATGGTCCTCGGCGGCTTCCTCCTCGTCAACGGCCTCACCATGGTCCGCAAGGAAGGCCGCAGACCGGCCAACCTCCTGTCCGGGGTGGCCGGGGTGGGTATCTTCGTCGTCCTGACGCTCGTGGCCACGGCCGACTACTTCGGCGGCTCACCCGCGTACCGGTCGTTCATCCTGGCCGTAGTGCTGATCACCGGCTATATCGCCTTCCTGTTCCTCTGCTTCCTCGCCTACGCCTTTCTGTACGGGCGCATCCGCGTGCGCGGCGACGTGGACTTCGTGGTGATGCTGGGCTCGGGACTCATCGCCGGTGAACGCGTGCCTCCGCTGCTCGCCTCGCGCTTGCGGGCCGGACTCCGCATCCAGGAGCAGCAGGTGGCACGGGGCGCGGCGGCCCCCGTACTGCTGGTCTCCGGCGGCCAGGGCGCGGACGAGAAACTGCCGGAGGCCGAGGCGATGGGCCGCTGGCTGGCAGCCGAGGGTGCCGACCCGGAACTCGTCCTGGAGGAGTCCCGCTCCCGTACGACGACGGAGAACCTGCGCTTCAGCCGACGGCTGATGGAGGCGGCCGACGAGCGTTACGTATGCGTCGTGGTGACCAACAACTTCCACGCGTTCCGCGCGGCGATGACCGCCCGCAGGGAGGGCGTGCGCGGCCAGGTGATCGGCTCTCCCACAGCCGCGTACTTCTGGCCGAGCGCCACGATCCGGGAGTTCGTCGCGGTCTTCTGGGAACACCGGATCGTCAACGCTGCTCTGTGCGTGCTGCTGGCGGCGCTGGCTGTGGTGGTCGGCATGGGCTGGTGAGAGGTAGGGCGGCCCCCGAGAACTCGTGACACGATCATGAAGTGACCTTTGCCAGGCGCCGTGGAGTTCACGCCGACGTTCGTTTCCAGCAGCGCCCACGAGTCGTCGTCCACGATCCGCTGCCGAGCCGTCACACGTCACGAACGGCCCGATCATCGCACCCTTCACGCGCTCGACGCGTGGCGCCGCGAGGTGCCATCCCTGGTCATGCGCCCGCGGCAGCCCAGAGCCCTGTGGGTGCCTACGACTCGGGCGTGCGCGACCCGAAAGAGGGACCGAACACCACGAGCAACGCCAAGTCCTCGGTCACGTCAGTGAACCGGTGCTCCTCACCGGCCGGTACAAAGATCACCGCCCCGGGGCCCACCTCGGCCGTCCGGTCAGGTGTCATGATCTTGGCACGCCCGGCCGTGACGACGTAGATCTCATCCTCGGTGTGAGGGCTCTGGGTGTCACGTCCTCCGACGGGGATGCAGTACGTCCCCAGCGACAGATCTGGCGTCCGAAGCTGCTCAACCCAGTCGTTGCCCGCTTCGCCGGGATGCGCCCACACCCCGGCACCCTTGATGATCTCCATGGCATGAGCCTAGTGATACACGCGACCCCCCGCACCCAAGACCCTTACGAGCGCCTAGGATCGATGTCCGCCGCACCCGATCCTGACCACGTCGGGCCGCGCGGCTCAAGAAAGACCAATGGGCGAAACGGGTACGGGGGAATCGAAGTGCACGCAGACGAAGGTGTGGGAGTCCCGTCGAAGAACGACGAGGTGAGAAACCTTCCCTACTGGCTGACGATCGCCGTTTCGGTCGGCGTGGTGTTCGTTGGCGGGCAGTTCTTCGGCTTTCCGTGGTGGCTGCGCCTGATAACGGTCGTGGCCGTCACCCTCCTCCTGGAAGGCGCCAACCAAGCAGTGGGCCGCGCCCGGGCGAAGAAGGGGCGCCGCTAGGAGCCCGGGGAGCGGCTCGGGGTGGTGTGGCCCGTGCCGCTGCCCCGTGGTGGGTGGCGCGTCAGGCGCGGGTCCCGATGCTGCGGGCGAGTGCGGCCAGGTGTTCCGCTTGCTCGGGGCGGAGCGCTTTCACGTGGGCGATCTGCCGTCGGGGGGTGCAGCCCCGGGAGAGCTTCACCCGGTCCGAGCCGGTGGAGTAGTGGATCTGCTCCAGCCCCTCCGCGAGGGCGATGCGCAGCAGCTCGTAGTAGACCAGGCCGAAGTAGACCGGCAGCTTGCCCTGGGCCTCGTAGTCGAATCCGGCCTGGCGTGCGTACATCTGCCCGCCGTGGGTGAACGTGAGGACGAAGCCCGTGAGCCGGCCGTCGAGGTGGGCGGTGACGGCCCGGGCCGACTGCCCCGCGTGGCGGGCGATGCTGTGCAGCACCGCGGTGAACGCGTCCGCGTTCGCCGCCGTGCTGTGCTTCGCGTAGAGCGCCAGCTCCAGGGGGGCCAGCTGCTCGATCAGCTCCGCGGTGAGCGGTTGGGTGCGGTAGGAGACGCCCGCTTCCGCCAGGGCGCGGATCTCCCGCTTCAGCTTCACCCGGCGCCGCTGTTCGAACCGGGCCAGGTACGTGTCGAAGGAGCCGTCCTCCGGAACCTCCAGCGAGTAGGCGGTCTGGCCGGGCAGGGCGACGTACGCCCGGTCCGCCAGGACCCGGCGCAGCAGGGCGTCGTCCTCGTCGACGTACAGGAAGGACACCGCGCGCAGGTCCGCCTCCCCGGCCGCCCGCTCGGCGGCCCCGGCCAGGGCGTCGAGTGTGCGGTACTGCCGCTCCTCGGTGAGCCCGGCGCGCACGCCCGTCTTGGTGTGCGAGGGGTTGCGGCCGCCACAGGCCAGCGCGGGCATCAGTCCGGCCGCCCAGGAGGCCGCTTCGCCGGTGGTCTCCCGGTGGATGCCGTCGATCACCCGGCCGGGGCTGCAGAAGACGTACGGAGTGGTCTCCTCCAGCGGGTAGGCGGGCAGCACTCCGGCCGGGCCGTCCTCGTCGGTCACGGTGAAGTAGTACGGGGCCGTGGCGGCGGTCGCCTCGCAGTGCCGCAGCCACGGGGTCGCGGAGTAGAAGCCGCGCGGGCCGAGCAACCCGTCCCACTCGGCCGGGGCGATCGCGTCGGTTGCGCCGGTCGTGACGCCGGACAGGCTCCGGGCGGTGTTGACGCGTGCCGCCGTTGACCGGTTCGCCCCGGGCCGGCCCGCTCCGGGCGCCGCGCTCACCTCCGGCCCTCCTTCGCGTGGTCCGCGGCCGCGTCCGCCCCGGGCTCCGCCGTCCAGGTCTCCGGGGCGATCTCCGGCGTGAGCTGGCCCAGGGCTGCCTCCGCCCGGCGGACCGCGTCGCCCGTGGTGTCGCCCGCCGCGACGACGTATCCGAGCAAGTCCAGGTTGCTCTCCGCAGGGCGCACCCGGTCGCCCGGGTGCGCTTCGAGGTCGACTTCGACCACGCCGGGTACGCGCCGGGCCAGTTCGGTCCCGCCGATCGCGGTCAGCGTGCCGGACGTACGGGCGGCCAGATAGCGGGAGGCTGCGGCCCGGTCGCGGGTGACCGTGAGGTCGCAGGGCAGCCCGGCGTGCAGGCGGACCACCTCACGCTGGAGGTAGACGCCGGTCGCCTCGCGGACCAGCGCGGTGATCTCCGCGCCGGGCATCCGGCCGTTGACCTCCACGACGCGCGGGCCGTCCGCGGTGACCTTCACCTCGACATGCGCGGCCCCGAAGTCGTGGCCCACCGCCTCCAGCGCCCGGCGGGCCAGGTCCGTGCACTCCTCGCGCACCGCCGCCGAGAGCATCGAGGGGAAGGTGTCGCCCATCTCCACGAAGTACGGGTGGGGGCCCAGCGCCTTGTCGGTGACGCCGAGAAAGCGGCGTTCGCCGTCCACGAGGACGGACTCGACGCTCACCTCGAACCCGAGCAGATACTCCTCCACGAGCGCGCCGGGCCGCCGCGGCTGGCCCCGGAAGTCGGTGGGGGAGGAGGCGATCTCGCGGTAGGCGGCCAGGACCTCGTCCGGGGTGCGGCACAGGGTCACCCCGATGCTGGCCGACTCGGTCATCGGCTTCACCACGCACGGGTAGCCGAGACGGCCGGCGGCGGCGAGCGCGTCCTTCTCGTCGACGGCCTGGTGGTATCCGGCCGCTGCCACGCCCGCCGCCTCGCAGGCCTGCCGCATCAGCAGCTTGTCCCGGCAGGCCCGGGCCGCCTTCGGGGACAGTCCCGGCAGCCCGAAGCGGGCGGCGACCTCCGCCACGATGGGCAGGTTGTAGTCGGTGACGGTCATGACGCCCCGCAGCCGCCCCTGGTCCCGGAACGGCTTGAGGGCCGCGGCGACCGCGTCCGCGTCGTTGGTGTCGGCCACGACGATCTCGTCGATGTGCCGGGCGAAGACCTCATCGGCGATCCCCACTACGCGGTAGCGGTCCGGGTCGTTGCTCACCAGGACGGTGCGGAAGCCCAGTTCGTGCGCCGCGCGCAGCGGGGTCAGGCCGAAGTTCGACAACTGGCTCTCGACGACGGCGAGTACGCCGGGTTCTGTGCTCATCGGTGGGATTCTCCCTGAGTGGACGTCGGCTGCGGGGTGTCCTCCAGCCGACGGGTTGCGGTGATGCTTCGTGCGATCGGTCGGCGGGCCGCCGCGCTGACCAGCAGAGCGGCGAAGGTGAAGGCGGCGGGCAGCGCCAGGGCCGCGGCGGGCCCCAGCCGGTCGGCGGTCACCCCGGCCGTGGCGGAGCCGACCGCACCGCCGACCGCGATGAAGCTGCCGACGCCCGCGAAGGCCTGGGTCGCCCGGCTCCGTACGGTCATCTCCCCGATGAGCTGGAACTCCTCCGCCCCCGCCGGGGCGATGGGCAGTCCGCTGACCACCAGCAGGCACGCCAGCAGCGCCAGCGCCCAGGCGGCGGACAGCCCGGCGCCATGGGCCGCCGGGACCAGGGGCAGCGTCGCCAGCGCCACGGCCAACACGACCAGCAGCCGCATATAGCGGCGGTAGACCGTGCCCCCGAAGGTGCGTGCCCCGTAGACCAGACCGCCGACGACGCTGCCCGCGGACTGGAGGGCGACCAGCGACCCGGCGAGTTCCGGCGCTGACCCCTGCCGCTGAAGGGTCGCGGTGACCGCCACCACGAGGGCGCTGGACAGGGCGGCCGTCAGAGCGATGGCCACCAGGACCGCGAGCGACGCGAACCTGGTGGGCCCGGGGCGCGCCCGCCCGGTGAGCTCCGCCTCCGACCGTCCCGTCTCCGGGTGCTTCACGCGGGCGTCGTACCGGGACGGCCGACGAGTCCGTACGGCCTTGGCGCGCCCGTACCCGAGCCCTCCGGCGCCCAGCAGCACGGCCGTGCACAGCAGGGCACCGGTGGCGCCGGTCACCGCGCCGACCACGGTGACGGCCGACGGACCGATGATGAACAGCAGTTCGCTGAGGGTTGCCTCGAAGGAGTACGCCCGCTGCCGCAGCGCCGCGTCCTCGGTGAGGGTGGTCCACAGCGCCCGCATCGACGCCCCGACAGGGGCGGTGACCAGACCGGCCGCGCAGGCGGCGGCGAGCAGCGCCCCCGTCGGCGCGGACCCGGCCGACAGCGCGACCGCCGCCAGGAGCAGCCCGGCGGCCGGGCCGGTGACCAGCAGGACGGGACCGGGCCCGGCCCGGTCCATCAGCCGGCCGAGGGGCGGTCCGCCGACAGCGACCCCGACGGCGTACGCCGCTCCCGCGGTGCCGCCGACGGCCAGGGAGTGTCCGGCCCCGACCAGCGTCAGCAGCAGCGCCAGCGGGACCATGGTCCCGGCCAGGCGCGCGAGCGCGGCGGGCACCGCCGCCGCGCCCGCGCCCGGCACCCGCAGGAGCTCCGCGTACGCCTTGATCATCACGGCACCCGGGGGGCGGGGGCCGGGCCGGTGGGGCCGGGGCTCGCGGCGGTCCCGGCCGCCTGTTCCGGGTCGGCCAGGCGGAAGACGTCCGCACCCGTCTCGGCCCGCCACACCAGCGTCTCGCGCTCGCCGTCGACGGCGACCACGGCGGCCCGGGTCCGGATGAAGTTGTTGCTGCGCCCCAGGGAGTACGCCCCCGTGTCGTGCAGGCACAGCAGGTCTCCGGGCCCGATGTCGTGCGGCAGTTCCAGGGCGGTGGCGTGGACGTCGTTCTCGTAGCAGAGCGGGCCCGCCACGGACCAGGTGCTCGGCCGGCCGGAGAACTCCCGGCCGATCGGGACCAGCCGGTGGACCTCCCCGCTGCCCGCCCACGGTGCGACGTTGTTGCCGCCGTCCAGGATCAGCCAGCGCGCCTCGGGCAGTTCCTTGCGCGTCATCACCCGAGTGACCAGGGACATCGAGTCGGAGACCAGCCAGCGGCCCGGCTCGCAGGCCAACGCCACGCCCGACAGGCCGCGTTCCTCCATCGCCTTGTCCAACTCCGTCACGAGCAGGGCGACATCGAGGAACGGCTCCGGTTCGTCCGGCACCGGAGTGCCGCCGACCTGCTGGTTCCACAGGGCCGTCAGCGGTCCGGTACGAGGCCGGCGGATGCCCGGAACCCCGAAGCCGCCGCCGATGTTGACCTCGCGCAGCCCGAACCGCCGGTGCAGGGCCGCCGCCTCGTCGAGGACGCGCTCCAGCGCCCGGACCATCAGGTCCTGGTGGACGATCTGGCTGCTCAGGTGGGCGTGGACAGCGGTCAGCGCCAGGTGCGGGGACTCGGCGACGCTGTCGACGAGCCGGGCGAGCTGGGGCGATCCGGCGGGCCAGCCGAACCGGTTGCGGGCGGCCGCCCGCTCGGCCTGGGCCCGGTAGGAGGGGTCCGAGGACGTGGAGACCGGCACCCCGGGGGAGATCCGCAGTCCCACCTCCACGGTCCGGCCCGCCGAGGCCGCGATCCGTTCCAGGGCGGCGATCTCCTGTTCGCCGTCGATGTTGACCCGGACGCCGTGCCGCACGGCGGCGGCGAGCTCGTCCTCGGTCTTCACCGGGCCGTTGAACACGCACCGCTCCGGGTCGAACCCCGCGGCCAGCGCGGCGTCCATCTCGTATCCGGAGACCACGTCGGCACCCATGCCGTGTTCCGCCAGCCGCCGCAGCAGATAGGGCAGGTAGTTGGTCTTCACGGAGTAGTACGTGCGCGTGGGCCGTCCGACCCGGTCCAGTACGTCCAGCAGATACCCGGCCGCGCGGTCCAGCCGGGCGGTGTCCAGGACATGGACCGGGGAGCCGTGGCGCCGGGCGATGCCGGCGAGCCGCTCGTAGTCCCAGGGGAGGGCGTCGTTGCTCATACGGCCACCTCTTCCGCCGCGGTGGACGGGGCCTGGGCTGCGTACGGGGAGACCCCGGTGAGCAGGCGGAAGCCCGCGTCGATCCGGTCGCGCCCGAGCAGATCGGCGTGGCGCCGGTGCCACGCGCCGGAGGCGAGGTCGCCCCGCAGCCGCTCGACACCCCGCTCCACGGCCTGCTCGTCCGTCAGAGCGAAGGCGGAGCACGCCCGGCGGGTCGAGGCGTCGAGATAGGCCTCGGGCCGCTTCCAGAAGGCGGTCATGAACCCGTCCGTGAAGTCGTGCCAGACCGGGAGTTCGGTGACCTCGCACGGCCCGAGCAGCGTGGTGAGGCGGTCCAGCGACGGCACCCGGGAGCGCTCGGCGCGGGCGATCTCGGGGATGTAGTCACGGGTCAACCAGAAGTCGGCCTGGACATCCATGTCGTAGGTGACGACGGCGAAACGCGAGGCGACCCGCTGGAGCTCCGCCAGCCCCGCCTCCAGGTCCGACCAGTGATGGACCGTCAGTACGGCCATGACGGCGTCGAAGCTCTGGTCGTCGAACGGGAGGCGCTCCGCGCTGCCGATCACGCACGGCGCGAAGCCCGGCCTGCGCTGGGCCCGCATCTTTTGCGACGGCTCCACCGCGACGACGGGCACATCGGCCGGCTCGTACGCTCCGGAGCCCGCACCGACGTTGAGGACCGTACGGGGGTCTCCCAGCGCTTCCCGGATCAGCCGGGCCCACCGGGGATCGGGGCGGCGTACGGAGGAGTACCCGACGCCGATCCGGTCATAGACGGGGGCGGCGGAGGCGGCGGATGAGGCGGCGGCGGTGGAGGTCGCCGGGTCGGCCGGGGAGGTGAGGGTCGGTTTCGGCACGGGGATCACCGCTCGTTGCTCGCGCGGACCTCGGCCTCGTACTCCTCCCCGTACCGGCGCTCCTCCCAGGTGTTCACCGCCACGAGCCAGACGTCCCGGTGGCCGCCCTCGTCGGTGAGGTGCTCGATGTCGGTGACGTGGTGGAACATTGCGCGGTCGTCGAAGGCGATCGCCTGGCCGTCCTCCAGGGTTGTCCGGAAGAAGGGTTCGCCGCCGCCCAGCGGCATGAGCTGGGTCTCGCCGCCGGATATGTTGTGGCGGCGGGTGACGGCGACGATGCCGTAGCGGTGCCCGTCCCGGTGCGGGCCCTCGGGCGCGGCGACGCCCTCGATATCGGGGGTGGAGACGACCCGGCACTGATGGATGTTGAGCTGCCAGTCGGTCCCCTTGTCCAGCTCCAACGCCTCGGCTCCAGCTGCGATGAGCGAGGTGGGGTCGACTGTCAGCGGTTCCAGGGTGCGCAGTTGGCCGCCGACGAGGTCGTTGTACTGGCGCGGCTGCGCGAAGTGACGGTGCGGCAGCAGCTCCAGCCGCCACTGCCCGTCGTGGACGAGGCGGAACTGCGAGAACCTGCGGTACCTCTGGGTGGAGCCCGTGTACGGATCGAGCGGCAGCTTCTCGAACTCGGCCAGGGCCTGTTCGTCCAGCTGCGGTGTGTCGATGACGGTGAAGCCCTGGTTGTTCAAAGCCATACGAACTCCCTTTTCCTCTAGCCCTGTTGTGCTTGGAGGCACTGGGCCCGTGAAAACGATCTTCAAGAGCCTAGGCAGGGCTTTTCGACCGCTTCAAGGGCGCTGCCGTCGAGTTGCGGGAGCGGACTTTCGACGTCCTGTCCCCTTGACAGCCCGCGCGTTCGTCGCGGTGTTCTGGGTACCGGATCGCCAACTCCACCCTGTGCGTGCCGCCGGCCGCCGGCCGCCGTGGCGTGGACGGGCTGGCAGGAGGGCTGCGGCCGCCCGAGTGGTTGGGGCGAGGGCGCACGGCCGCCGGACGGGCCGGCCCCCGGCCTGTGGCGGGAATGGCCGCTCCGCCGGCTGCTCGCCCGGAAGCGGACGATGGCCCGGATGCCGGTGCGGACGACGGCCACACGTTCCTCCGAGCGGGTGAGGTTCGGGCCCGTGTCCGTCGTGTCGTCGTCCCCTCGCGCAGGAGGGCGCTTTCAGTGGGTGGAAGGAATCGGTGTGATCAACTGCAAATGCCACCACACACGCACTATCCGGTCCATTCCGGTACGGGGTGGTCCGGGCCGGCCCCGGAGGTACCAGCCATGTCCCACGTCGGCGTCCCGCGCGGGACGGTCCGAAAGCGCCGATCGCTTCGCCATCGTCGATCGCTCGCGCTCCTCACGACGGGGGTGCTCACGATCCCGGTACTGGCGGGATGCAGCTCCGGCACCGAGGAGACCTCCCGGGCGGTGCCCCAGGACATCGCGCCCGCCGCCCGCGACGCGGTCGCCGACGGCTCCACGGTGAACTGGGCGGTCGACGCGCTGCCCGCCACCTTCAACGCCTTCCAGGCGGACGCCGACAGTGCCACCACCCGGATCACCGGCGCCCTGCTCCCCACCCTCTTCCCGATGGACCCCTCCGGGCAGCCGAAGCTCAACCCGGACTATCTGGAGTCCGCGAAGATCATCGAGCGCGAGCCGAAGCAGGTGGTCCTCTACAAGCTCAACCAGCAGGCGGTGTGGAGCGACGGACGGGAGATCGGGGCTCCCGACTTCGTCGCCCAGTGGCGGGCGCTCAGCGGCAAGGACTCCGCGTTCTGGACCGCCCGCAACGCCGGGTACGAGCGGGTCGAGAAGATCGAGCGCGGCGCGGACGACCTCCAGGTGCGGGTGACCTTCTCCAAGCCGTACGCCGACTGGCGCTCGCTGTTCTCCCCGCTCTATCCGAAGGAGATCACCGGCTCGCCGGACGCCTTCAACGACGGGGCGCGCACGACGCTGAAGAACACCGCCGGGCCCTTCGTCCTGCGCAGTGTCAGCAAGTCCAAGGGCACCGTCACCCTGGCCCGCAACCCGCGCTGGTGGGGCGACAGGGCCAAGCTGGACACCCTTGTCTTCCACGCCGTCGCCACCAAGGACCGTACGAAGGCCCTCGCCGACGGCACGGTGCACGTCGCCGACATCGACGCGGCCACCGCCGACCGCATCACCCTCGCCCTCCGCGACCGGGGGAACAACGGGCAGCCGCTCACCCACGGCCCCGGCTCCGAGATCACACCCGCCGCGGCTCTGCGCTCCTGGGCCCTGGCGTACGGCTCCGACGAGGAGCAGGCGGAGATCGCCCAGGCGGCCCGGGAGAAGAACCGCAAGGCCGTCGCCGTGTACGGGGCCCAGCAGAAGGCCCTGCGCGACTTCGCCGTCCGCAAGTCCCTGGAGCCCGCCTACACCCAGCTCGCGCTGAACGGCGAGTCCGGGCCGCTCGCCGACGACCGGGTCCGGCGCGCGGTGGCCCGCGCCCTGGACCGCGAGGAGCTCGCCCGGACGGTGCTGGGGCCCCTGGGCCTTCCGGCGAAGCCGCTCGGCAGCCACCTCGCCCTCGCCGGGCAGCCCGGCTACAAGGACGGCAGCGGTGCGCTGGGCGACCAGGACACCAAGGAGGCCCAGGCTCTGCTGGCGGACGCCGGCTGGACCCGGGGCGGCGCGCTCGACAAGCCCAAGGACACCAAGGCGGGCAGCGAGGCGGAGAAGAAGGACGACGACGCGGCGAAGGAGAAGGACAAGAAGGAGAAGGAGGAGGACAAGAAGGAGACGGGCGCCGACGCCGAGGGTTCCGAGGCGGCCGAGAAGAAGAAGGCCGACGAGAAGAAGGCTGAGAAGGAAGAGGAGGCCGAGGAGAAGGCGGCCGCGAAGAAGAAGGCCGACCAGGACTCCGAGGACACCGCCGCCTCCCGCGACGAGGGCCTCTACATCGTCGGCGACGACAGCAAGCCCGGCGCCCAGGCCCCCGCGCAGCCCCCGGCCTCCGCCACCGGCGCCTCCGCCGTCCACGTCCTCGCCCCCGCCCGGACGGCCGCCGTCCAGAGCACCGCCCTGCTCCGCCAGGCCGGAGCCCTCGGTTCGGACGGTGCCGTCGCCGCCCAGGACAAGCAGCCCGGCGTCGCCGGAGCGTATGCCCCCGTGGGTACCGCGGCCCCGGCCGCCCCCGCCGCTGCCAAGGGGCAGCTCGGCAAGGACGGCAAGACGCTGACCCTGCGCTTCGTGCTCCCCTCCGGGCCCGGCTCCCAGTCGCTGCGCAGCGTCGGCGACAAGATCGCGGCGATGCTGCAGAAGATCGGGATCGGCACGGAGATCACCAAGGTCTCCGACGAGAGCTACTTCAAGGACCACATCGCCTCCGGCGACTTCGACCTGGCGCTCTACTCCTGGCCCGCCACCGCCTACCCGGCCACCGACGGACGCCCGATCTACGCGAAGCCGGAGCCCGCCACCGACGGATCGCTCCTCGTCGAGCAGAACTACACGCGCGTCGGCACCGACCACATCGACCAGCTCTTCGACCAGGCCGTCGCCGAGCTGGACGAGAAGGCAGCGCGGGAGCTGATGAAGCAGGCGGACGCCCGGATCTGGGCCGCGGCCGGATCGATTCCGCTCTTCCAGCGCCCGCAGCTCGTCGCGGTCGACAAAAAGCTCGCGAACGTCGGCGCCTTCGGGTTCGCCGCCCCCCGGTACCAGGACATCGGGTTCAAGAACCGGCAAGCGGCAGGTTCCCCCGCAGACCGCAAGAAGTAGCGGGGAAGCACCCCGCCCCTCCGCCGCCAAGCTCAGATGCACCTCAAAACCCTTGCCCGCCGGTTTGCCCGGCGGGCAAGGTGGTTCCTGCCCTGACCCGGGCCGCTCATCGCATCACCACTCCTCACCCCCAACGCTCCGCCAGAGCTCCACCACAGCTCCCCCCCCACCGGCCCTCCCACGGGCCCGGCAGCACCTTGACATCGGCTGACCGCAGCACCCAAGGGCCCTCCTCCGCCCTTGACACCGGCTGAATATCGCCTGAATCACACGGGAAGACCGCCTCTGCGGATCGGCCCGGGAAGCCCGGTGGGCGCAAGGCCCGTACCATGGGACGAGCCGTGGCGTGCCGCCCGGCGGGCGTACGAGGACTCGAAGACCGACTGAGACGCCTGATCCCACGATCCGAGAGAAGCGCAAGCCACCCATGCCCACGCGCCACGACATCCGTAACGTAGCCATCGTCGCCCACGTCGACCACGGCAAGACCACGCTGGTCGACGCCATGCTCAAGCAGGCCGGCTCCTTCGCCGCGCACGCTGCCGAGTCGCTCGACGACCGCATGATGGACTCGAACGACCTGGAGCGTGAGAAGGGCATCACGATCCTCGCCAAGAACACGGCGGTGAAGTACCACCCCAAGGACGGCGGGGACCCGATCACGATCAACATCATCGACACCCCCGGCCACGCCGACTTCGGCGGCGAGGTCGAGCGCGGTCTGTCGATGGTGGACGCGGTCGTGCTGCTCGTCGACGCCTCCGAGGGCCCGCTGCCCCAGACCCGCTTCGTGCTGCGCAAGGCGCTGGCCGCGAGGATGCCGGTCATCCTGTGCATCAACAAGACGGACCGCCCCGACTCCCGGATCGCCGAGGTCGTCGACGAGACGTACGACCTGTTCCTGGACCTGGACGCGGACGAGGACCAGATCGAGTTCCCGATCGTCTACGCCTGCGCCCGTGACGGCGTCGCCTCGCTGACCAAGCCCGAGGACGGCACCGTCCCGCAGGACAGCGAGAACCTGGAGCCCTTCTTCTCCACGATCCTGTCGCACGTCCCGGCCCCGGAGTACGACGAGGAAGCGCCGCTCCAGGCCCACGTCACCAACCTGGACGCGGACAACTTCCTCGGCCGTATCGCGCTGTGCCGCGTCGAGCAGGGCGAGCTGCGCAAGGGCCAGACCGTCACCTGGATCAAGCGCGACGGGACCATGTCCAGTGTCCGCATCACCGAGCTGATGATGACGGAGGCGCTCACCCGCAAGCCGGCCGAGGTGGCGGGCCCGGGTGACATCTGCGCCATCGCGGGTATCCCGGACATCATGATCGGCGAGACCCTGGCCGACCCCGAGAACCCGATCGCGCTGCCGCTGATCACGGTCGACGAGCCCGCCATCTCGATGACCATCGGCACCAACACCTCGCCGCTCGTCGGCAAGGGCGGCAAGGGCCACAAGGTCACCGCCCGCCAGGTGAAGGACCGCCTGGACCGCGAGCTGATCGGCAACGTCT
The DNA here is from genome assembly GCF_055577965.1 of Streptomyces sp. NPDC033165. Lineage (NCBI taxonomy): Bacteria > Bacillati > Actinomycetota > Actinomycetes > Kitasatosporales > Streptomycetaceae > Streptomyces > Streptomyces sp. NPDC033165. Next base: position 814,328 of record NZ_JBVIPK010000001.1, on the reverse strand, counting down.
CGCTCCGCGTCCTGGACACCGAGCGCCCCGACGCCTGGGAGGTCCAGGGCCGCGGGGAGCTCGCGCTCGCCATCCTGGTCGAGCAGATGCGCCGCGAGGGCTTCGAGCTGACCGTCGGCAAGCCCGAGGTCGTCACCAAGCAGATCGACGGCAAGACCTACGAGCCGATCGAGCGCATGACGATCGACTCCCCCGAGGAGCACCTCGGCGCCATCACCCAGCTCATGGCGACCCGCAAGGGCCGTATGGAGACCATGACGAACCACGGTTCGGGCTGGGTCCGCATGGAGTGGATCGTGCCCTCCCGCGGCCTCATCGGCTTCCGTACGGAGTTCCTGACCCAGACCCGCGGCACCGGCATCGCGCACTCGATCTTCGAGGGCCACGAGCCGTGGTTCGGTGACCTGCGCACGCGTCACAACGGCTCGCTGGTGGCCGACCGAGCGGGCTCCGTCACGCCGTTCGCGATGGTCAACCTCCAGGAGCGCGGTGTCATCTTCACCGAGGCCGGCACCGAGGTCTACGAGGGCATGATCATCGGCGAGAACTCCCGCGCCGACGACATGGACGTGAACATCACCAAGGAGAAGAAGCTCACCAACATGCGTGCGGCCTCCGCGGACACCACGGAGAACGTGGTCCCGGCCCGCAAGCTGTCGCTGGAGCAGTCCCTGGAGTTCTGCCGCGAGGACGAGTGCATCGAGGTGACCCCGGAGACCGTGCGTATCCGCAAGGTCGTCCTGGACCAGAGGGAGCGCAGCCGCGCCGCCTCGCGTGCCAAGAACGGCTGAGCCCGCGCCGAGCGCTGCCGAGCCGTCGCCAGGTACGGCTGAGTCCGCGCCGAGCACGGCTGAGCGGGCGCCTGCTTCCTGAGCCCCTCCAGGGGCTCGGGACGGCCGGAGGCACACGCTCCGTATGCGAAGGCCCGTCCGGTCGCGATTCATCCGGTCGGACGGACCGTCAGCACAGGCATTGACAGAAGGCCCGGCCCCCCACAGACACTGTGGGGGGCCGGGCCTTCGTCAATAGTTTTTCCTGACCGTGGTGTCCGGATATCGGGGGTCGCTCTCCGGAACATGTGTTAACAGTCCGTTTCGGGCGTGTCTGTCTGGGATCGCTTTGTCCGGATTTCGGGCACACGGGGGGGTCTGATGTTGTCAAACCGAGACCCTTTAAGTGTGGTTTACAGCCCGGTCGTACTCAATAGTTGGCTCCATTGAGCTCGGGTCAATGGGTCACGCACTGTGGGGAGTGCCGACTCACGAGCACACTCGGGGCACTGAACGATCACCGTCAGGGGTGTCGGTGAATCTCTCCAGTGCCCTTCTTGTAGTCAAAAAGTGGACTCATGAGGAGGAAACCCATGCGCGGTGCCAAGAGCGCCAAGTGGGTCGCGGGAGCGGCAATCATCGCCCTGGCCGCGACGGCCTGTGGCGGCGGTAGTGGTGACGGTGACAAGAAGAACACGTCGGGTCAGCCCGCCGGTTACGTCTCGATCGACGTCGGTGAGCCCCAGAAGCTGCTGATGCCGGCCGACACCAACGAGAGCAACGGCTCCTACGTCATCCAGTCGCTGTTCACCCAGCTGCTGGACTTCGACTCCAAGGGCGAGATCGTTCTCACGAACGCCGAGTCCGTGGAGACCGAGGACTCCAAGACGTGGACCGTCAAGCTCAAGAAGGGCTGGAAGTTCCACAACGGCGAGGACGTCACCGCGCAGTCCTACATCGACGCGTGGAACTGGTACGCCAACGTCAAGAACAAGCAGCAGAACGCGTTCTGGTTCTCCGACATCAAGGGCTACGCGGACGTCCACCCGGAGAAGGGTGAGCCGAAGTCCGACAAGATGTCGGGTCTGACGGCCGTGGACGACACCACCTTCACCATCGAGCTGACGGAGAAGGTCCCGTACTTCAACTACAAGCTCGGCTACTCGACGTTCGCGCCGCTGCCGAAGGTGTTCTACGACGACCCGAAGGCGTTCGGCCTCAAGCCGATCGGTAACGGTCCCTACACCTTCGAGAAGTGGGACCGCAAGAAGCTGATCCAGGTCAAGGCCTGGGACCAGTACCAGGGCCCGAACAAGGCTGCCAACAAGGGCATCCAGTTCAAGAACTACACGACCGTCGAGGCCGCTTACGCGGACGTCGTCTCGGGCAACCTGGACATCATCCGCCAGGTCGGTCCGCGTGACCTGCCCAAGTACAAGTCGGACCTCGGCGACGGCGCCATCGAGCAGCCGTACGCCGCGATCCAGACGCTGGTCCCGGCGTTCTACACGGACACCTTCAAGGACATCGACCCCAAGGTCCTCCAGGGTCTGTCCATGGCGATCGACCGTGACACGATCACCAAGACCGTCCTGAACAGCACCCGTACGCCCGCGACGAGCTTCACGCCGCCGCAGGTCAAGGGCAACCAGCAGCTGGAGTCGGACTTCCTGAAGTTCGACCCGGTCAAGGCCAAGGCCCTCATCAAGGAGGGTGGCGGTGTCCCGGGGAACAAGTTCTCCATCCAGTACAACGCCGACGGCGGGCACAAGGAGTGGGTGACCGCGGTCTGCGAGTCCATCCGCAACTCCACCGGGGTCGACTGCGTCGGCGACGCCAAGCCGGACTTCCCGACCGACCTTGAGGCTCGTGACAACGACCAGGTCAAGGGCATGTACCGCGGTGGCTGGGTCGCCGACTACCCGGTCAACGTGAACTTCATCAAGGAGCTCTACCACTCCAAGGCGGAGTCCAACAACGGTCGCTTCTCCGACAAGGAGATCGACGAGCTGATGGCCAAGGGCGACAAGGCCGACTCGCTGGAAGAGTCCGTCGCCGCCTACCAGGAGGTCGAGAAGGCGCTCGTCGAGAAGATGCCGGCGATCCCGCTCTGGTACTACCGCATCAACGGCGGCCACGGAAAGAACGTCGACAACGTCAAGGTCGACTTCCACGGTGACCTCGAACTGACCGGCGTCACCACCAAGTAACACGCCTGCGGGTCATTTCCCCACCTGGCCGTCATCCGGTCGCGTCGGTCATCGGCGTGACTGGAGGCGGGGGGGCCGCCTCTGCCAAGAGGCGGCCCCCCCGCCGCAGTTATCCCCACACGGAGGCACCCATGGGGCGCTATGTCGCACGACGACTGCTCCAGATGATCCCGGTCTTCATCGGGTCGACCCTGCTGGTCTTCCTGATGATGTACGCACTGCCCGGCGACCCCGTCAGAGCACTTGCCGGTGAACAGCACGTAGACCCCGCCCAGATCGCGCAGATCAAGGCGGACCTCGGTCTCGACCAGCCGATCTGGCTGCAGTATCTGAACTACCTGGGCAACCTGTTCCAGGGGGACTTCGGCACACAGATCGGGACGCAGCGCCCGGTGGCCGAAGTCATCGCCGACGCCTACCCGATCACCGTCAGACTCGCGATCTTCGCGTTCGTCTTCACGGTCGTCGCCGGGATCTCGCTCGGCATCATCGCGGGTCTGAAGGCCGAGTCCCTCCGGGACCGCGGTCTGCTCGGCCTGACGCTGGTGCTGATCTCCATGCCCTCCTTCGTCCTGGGCTTCCTCGTTCAGCACCTCTTCGCGTTCCAGCTCGGTATCGCCAAGCCCAACGTGAGCATCGAACCGACCAACGGCGAGCTGATCATGCCGGCCGTCGTGCTGGCGTCGCTGTCGCTCGCCTACGTGGCCCGCCTCACGCGTACCTCGGTCGCCGAGAACCTGCGCGCGGACTACATGCGCACGGCCGTCGCCAAGGGCCTGCCGCGCCGCCGCGTCATCGGCGTCCACCTGATGCGCAACTCGCTGATCCCGGTCGTCACCTTCCTCGGCACCGACATCGGCGCCCTGATGGGCGGCGCGATCGTCACCGAGGGCATCTTCAACATCAAGGGTGTCGGAAATCTCGTGTTCGAGGCCCTGGGGAAGCGCGAGGGCGCCACGGTGGTCGGCATCGTGACGCTGCTCGTCATCGTCTACCTCGTTTGCAGCCTGCTCGTCGACCTGCTCTACGCGGTCCTGGACCCGAGGATCCGGTATGCCTGACACCACCGCACTCAAGAAGAGCACCGACGTCCCGGCCGCCGCCGGTCAGACGCCCGCCGCGACGGATGCCGGGCCCGCGCCCGGCAAGCCCCGCAGCCTCTGGTCCGACGCCTGGCACGACCTTCGCCGGAACCCGCTGTTCCTCGTCTCGATGGTGCTGATCGTGCTGCTCGCCGTGATGGCGGCCTTCCCGAGCCTGTTCACCAGCGCCTCGCCGCGCGACGCGGACCTGGCCAAGCACTATCTCCAGCACCCGAACTGGGGCAACTTCTTCGCCCCGGACTGGCTCGGCTACGACGGCCAGGGGCGCTCGATCTACGCGCGTGTCGTGTACGGGGCCCGTGCCTCCATCACCGTCGGCGTCGTCGTGACCCTCGCGGTCACCATCACCGGCCTCATCATCGGCATGATCGCCGGTTACTTCGGCGGCTGGATCGACACGATCCTCTCGCGCGTCACCGACGTCTTCTTCGGTGTCCCCTTCATCGTCGGCGCCATGGTCATCCTGACCACCTTCGAGGAGCGCTCGGTCTGGGTCGTGATCCTGTCGATGGCCTTCCTCGGCTGGACCTCGATCGCCCGTGTCGCCCGCGGCTCGGTCATCACGATCAAGCAGGCCGACTACGTCGTCGCCGCCAAGGCGCTCGGCGCCTCCACCACCCGGATTCTGACGCGGCACATCCTGCCGAACGCCATCGCTCCGGTGATCGTGGTCGCCACCATCGCGCTCGGCGGTTACATCGCCGCCGAGGCCACCCTGTCGTTCCTCGGTATCGGCCTCGCCGAGCCGACGGTCTCGTGGGGCATCGATGTGTCCGCTGCGAAGGACCAGCTCCGCAACGCTCCGTACGTTCTCGTCATCCCCTCGGTGATGGTCTCGATCACGGTGCTGTCCTTCCTGATGTTCGGCGATGCGGTCCGCAACGCCCTCGACCCCAAGATGCGCTGAGGGAGGCGTTCGTGACCACCATCGACAAGACGGCTCACGTCCCCGCACCGCGGGAGTCCGTGAGTGGCGACGGTCCACTGCTCGACGTCCGTGACCTGCATGTGGAGTTCCACACCCGTGACGGTGTGGCCAAGGCGGTCAACGGTGTGAACTACACCGTCAGCGCCGGCGAGACCCTCGCGGTGCTGGGTGAGTCCGGCTCCGGCAAGTCCGTGACCGCGCAGACCATCATGGGCATCCTCGACATGCCGCCCGGGAAGATCACGCAGGGCGAGATCCTCTTCCGCGGCCAGGACATGCTGAAGATGTCCAACGAGGAGCGCCGGAAGATCCGCGGCCGCAAGATCGCGATGATCTTCCAGGACGCGCTGTCCTCGCTGAACCCGGTCCTCAGCGTCGGCTACCAGCTGGGCGAGATGTTCCGGGTGCACCAGGGCCTGTCCCGCAAGGAGGCCAAGGCCAGGTCCATCGAGCTGATGGACCAGGTCAAGATCCCGGCGGCGGCGGCCCGTATCTCGGACTACCCGCACCAGTTCTCCGGCGGTATGCGCCAGCGCATCATGATCGCCATGGCGCTGGCCCTGGAGCCGGACCTGATCATCGCGGACGAGCCGACCACCGCGCTCGACGTGACGGTGCAGGCCCAGGTCATGGACCTGCTGGCCGAGCTCCAGCGCGAGTACAACATGGGCCTGATCCTGATCACCCACGACCTCGGCGTGGTCGCCGACGTCGCGGACAAGATCGCCGTGATGTACGCGGGCCGGATCGTGGAGACGGCCCCGGTGGGCGAGCTGTACAGCCGCCCGGCGCACCCGTACACCCGTGGTCTGCTGGACTCGATCCCGCGCCTGGACCAGAAGGGCCAGGAGCTCTACGCCATCAAGGGTCTGCCGCCCAACCTCACGCGCATCCCCGCCGGTTGTGCCTTCAGTCCGCGTTGCCCCAAGGCGCAGGACATCTGCCGTACGGACGTCCCGCCGCTCGCTCCGGTGACCGAGCAGGACGGCCTTGAGCTGGTCGGCCGCGGCAGCGCGTGCCACTTCTGGAAGGAGACGATCCATGGCTGAGCTCAAGAAGGAGCCCGTGGACGCCACCCCGAACGTCTCCGACGTGGAGACCGCGGACGCCGCGACCGAGGCGGAGGCCGTAGCCGCCATCGACGCGCCCGTAGGCCAGGGCGAGCCGATTCTCCAGGTGCGCAACCTGGTCAAGCACTTCCCGCTGACCCAGGGCATTCTCTTCAAGAAGCAGATCGGCGCGGTCAAGGCCGTCGACGGGATCTCCTTCGACCTGTACGCCGGTGAGACCCTGGGCATCGTCGGGGAGTCCGGCTGTGGCAAGTCCACGGTCGCCAAGCTCCTGATGACGCTGGAGCGGGCCACCGCCGGTGAGGTCTTCTACAAGGGCCAGGACATCACCAAGCTGTCCGGCCGGGCGCTGAAGGCCGTGCGCCGCAACATCCAGATGGTGTTCCAGGACCCGTACACCTCGCTGAACCCGCGGATGACGGTCGGCGACATCATCGGGGAGACCTTCGAGATCCACCCCGAGGTGGCCCCGAAGGGCGACCGGCGCCGCCGCGTCCAGGAGCTCCTGGACGTCGTGGGTCTGAACCCGGAGTACATCAACCGGTACCCGCACCAGTTCTCCGGCGGTCAGCGCCAGCGCATCGGCATCGCCCGGGGCCTCGCGCTCAACCCGGAGATCATCATCTGCGACGAGCCGGTCTCCGCGCTCGACGTGTCGGTGCAGGCGCAGGTCATCAACCTGATGGGGAAGCTCCAGGACGAGTTCAACCTGTCCTACGTCTTCATCGCGCACGACCTCTCCATCGTCCGGCACATCTCCGACCGCGTCGGCGTGATGTACCTGGGCAAGATGGCCGAGATCGGTACGGACACCCAGATCTACGACCACCCGACGCACCCCTACACCCAGGCGCTGCTGTCGGCGGTCCCGGTGCCGGACCCGGCGGCCCGCGAGGGACGCGAGCGGATCATCCTGACCGGTGACGTTCCGTCCCCGGCGAACCCGCCGTCCGGCTGCCGCTTCCGTACCCGGTGCTGGAAGGCCGAGGAGCGCTGCGCGACGGAGGAGCCGCTGCTGGCGATCCCCGAGCGCTTCGTGTCGGGGTCCACCCCGGCGGCGCACGAGTCGGCGTGCCACTTCGCCGAGGAGAAGGACGTCGTGCACGCGGCGTAACCTCTTGCGGTAGCTCGACGAACGATGCCCGGTCCCCGGTGGGGGCCGGGCATCGTCCTGTCCGCGCGCCCCCGTGCCCGTACGGGGTAAGCCCACATGCGATGAGTGGCGTTATGAGGTGATATGAGGCATTGAGCTACTCGATGACTCTAGGAGGCACTCCATGCGCGGAGCCACACACGTCAGGTGGGCCGCATGTGCGGTGGCCGTCGCCCTGGCCGCGACAGCCTGTGGTGGCGGTGACGACAACGGCGGCGGCAGCGGCGCCGACGGGATCGTCAGCTCCTCCTGGGGCGACCCGCAGAACCCGCTGGAACCGGCCAACACCAACGAGGTGCAGGGCGGCAAGGTCCTCGACATGGTCTTCCGCGGGCTGATCCGCTACGACCCGAGGACCGGCGAGGCCCAGAACATGATCGCCGAGTCCATCGACACGACGGACTCCCAGACCTTCACGATCAAGCTGAAGGACGGCTGGACGTTCTCCAACGGCGAGAAGGTCACCGCCAACTCCTTCGTCGACGCCTGGAACTACGGCGCCGCGCTGAAGAACAACCAGAAGAACGCCTACTTCTTCCAGTACATCGAGGGCTACGACGCGGTCCACCCGGAGTCCGGCACCGCCTCCGCCGAGACCATGTCCGGACTGAAGGTCGTCGACGACCTGACCTTCACCGCCAAGCTCACCCAGAAGTTCTCCCTGTGGCCCGACACCCTCGGCTACTCCGCCTTCGTCCCGCTGCCCAAGGCGTTCTACGACGACCACGACGCCTGGCTCTCCAAGCCCATCGGCAACGGCCCGTACACCATCGAGTCCTACGCCAAGGGCTCCTCGATGAACCTGCGCCGCTGGGACGACTACCCGGGCGACGACAAGGCGAAGAACGGCGGCGTCGACCTCAAGGTCTTCACCGACAACAACACCGCCTACACCTCGCTGACCTCCGGCAACCTCGACCTCGTCGACGACGTGCCCGCCTCCCAGCTCCGGAACGTCGAGCAGGACCTGGGCGACCGGTACATCAACACCCCCGCCGGCATCATCCAGACCCTGTCCTTCCCGTTCTACGACGACGAATGGAACACCGACGACGCCCGCAAGGTCCGCCAGGGCCTCTCGATGGCGATCAACCGGCAGCAGATCACCGACCAGATCTTCCAGAAGACCCGCACCCCGGCCTCCGACTGGACCTCCCCGGTCCTCGGCGAGGAGGGCGGCTACAAGGAAGGCCTCTGCGGCAAGGAGTGCACGTACGACAAGGACGAGGCCAAGAGGCTGATCGACGAGGGCGGCGGCATCCCCGGCGGCCAGCTGAAGATCTCGTACAACGCGGACACCGGCTCCCACAAGGAGTGGGTCGACGCCGTCTGCAACAGCATCAACAACGTCATGGGCAACAACCAGGCCTGCGTCGGCGGCCCGGTCGGCACCTTCGCCGACTTCCGCAACCAGGTCTCCACCCAGAAGATGACCGGGCCCTGGCGCGCGGGCTGGCAGATGGACTACCCGCTCATCCAGAACTTCCTCCAGCCGCTCTACTACACCAACGCCCCCTCCAACGACGGCAAGTGGACCAACGAGGAGTTCGACGACCTGGTCGACCAGGCCAACGCCGAGAGCGACAAGGCGGCGGCCGTCACCACCTTCCAGGAGGCGGAGCAGGTGCTCGTCGAGCAGATGCCCTCCATCCCGCTCTGGTACCAGAACGGCAGCGCCGGCTACTCGGACCGGATCGACAACGTCGCGCTGAACCCCTTCAGCGTCCCGGTCTACGAAGAGATCACCGTCAAGTGACCTGCTGAGACCGGACGGCCGGGACGCCCGACGCGCGTCCCGGCCGTCCGCGCACCCCTCCGCCGAGCCCGCCCCGACCCCCGGAGCCCCTCATGGGACGTTATGTGATCCGGCGGCTGCTGCAGATGATCCCCGTCTTCTTCGGCACCACGCTGCTGATCTTCCTCATGGTGAACGTGATGGGTGACCCCATCGCGGGTCTCTGCGGCGACCGCCAGTGCGATCCGGCCACCGCCGCCCAGCTGCGTGCCGAGTTCGGCCTCGACAAGCCGGTCTGGCAGCAATACCTGACGTACATGGGCAACGTCTTCACCGGAGACTTCGGCACCGCGTTCAACGGGCAGGAGGTCACCGAGCTGATGGCCACGGCCTTCCCCATCACGATCCGGCTCACCATCGTCGCGATCGCCTTCGAGATCGTCATCGGCATCAGCCTCGGCGTCGTCACCGGCCTGCGGCGCGGCCGTCCCGTCGACACCACCGTCCTCATCCTCACGCTGGTCGTCATCGCCGTCCCGACCTTCGTCACCGGCCTGCTGCTCCAGCTCCTCCTCGGCGTCAAGTGGGGCATCATCAAGCCCTCGGTCTCCCCGGACCCCACCATCGACGAACTGCTCGTCCCCGGCCTCGTCCTCGCCTCGGTCTCGCTCGCCTACGTCACCCGGCTCACCCGGACCTCGATCGCCGAGAACGCCCGCGCCGACTACGTACGCACCGCCGTCGCCAAGGGGCTGCCCCGCCGCCGGGTCGTCGTGCGGCACCTGCTGCGCAACTCGCTGATCCCCGTCGTCACCTTCATCGGTACGGACGTGGGAGCCCTGATGGGCGGGGCCATCGTCACCGAGCGGATCTTCAACATCCACGGGGTCGGTTACCAGCTCTACCAGGGGATCCTGCGCCAGAACTCCCAGACCGTCGTCGGGTTCGTCACGATCCTCGTCCTCGTCTTCCTGGCCGCCAACCTGATCGTCGACCTCCTGTACGCCGTACTCGACCCGAGGATCCGCTATGCCTGAGCCGCAGTCATCGGACGGAGCGATCTCCCCGGCGGGAGCCGGCGGCGCGATGGACCTCGCCCTGGAGGAGGGCGCCAGCCTGGAGAAGACCCCGGGCGGACCCGAGGGCACGGGCCCGGCCGGAAAGCCCCGCAGCCTGTGGTCCGACGCCTGGCGCGACCTGCGGCGCAACCCGGTCTTCATCATCTCCGCGCTGGTCATCCTCTTCCTGGTGATCATCTCGATCTGGCCCTCGCTCATCGCGAGCGGCGACCCCCTCCAGGCCGATCTGGACGACGCCCAGAAGGGCTCGGAGCCCGGCCACCCCTTCGGCTTCGACCCGCAGGGCCGCGACGTCTACACCCGCGTCGTCTACGGCACCCGGACCTCGGTCACCGTCGGCGTCTGCGCCACCCTCGGCGTCGCGATCCTCGGCAGCGTGCTGGGCGGGCTCGCGGGCTTCTTCGGCGGCTGGTGGGACTCGGTCCTCTCCCGCCTCACCGACGTCTTCTTCGGCATCCCCGTCGTCCTCGGCGGCCTGGTCTTCCTCTCCGTCGTCACCAGCTCCACCGTCTGGCCCGTCGTCGGCTTCATCGTCCTGCTCGGCTGGCCCCAGATCGCCCGCATCGCCCGCGGCTCGGTGATCACCGCCAAGCAGAACGACTACGTCCAGGCGGCCCGCGCGCTCGGCGCCTCCAACTCCCGGATGCTGCTGCGCCACATCACCCCGAACGCCATCGCCCCCGTCATCGTCGTGGCGACCATCGCGCTCGGCACCTACATCTCCCTGGAGGCGACCCTGTCCTTCCTCGGCGTCGGCCTGAAGGACCCGGCGGTCTCGTGGGGCATCGACATCTCCGCAGCCGCCAACTACGTCCGCAACGCCCCGCACATGCTGCTCTGGCCCGCCGGAGCACTCGCGGTGACCGTGCTCGCGTTCATCATGCTCGGCGACGCGGTGCGCGACGCCCTCGACCCCAAGCTGCGCTGAGGAGCCGGTTGCCATGTTGCTCGAAGTGCGCGATCTGCACGTGGAGTTCCACACCCGCGACGGGATCGCCAAGGCCGTCAACGGGGTCAACTACTCGGTGGCCGAGGGCGAGACACTCGCCGTCCTCGGCGAGTCCGGCTCCGGCAAGTCCGTCACCGCGCAGGCGATCATGGGCATCCTCGACATGCCCCCCGGGAAGATCGCGGGCGGCGAGATCCTCTTCAAGGACCAGGACCTGCTGAAGCTCAAGCCGGAGGAGCGGCGCAAGATCCGGGGCCGGGAGATGGCCATGATCTTCCAGGACGCCCTGTCGTCCCTCAACCCGGTCCTCACCGTCGGCCAGCAGCTCGGCGAGATGTTCGTCGTCCACCGCGGGATGTCCCGCAAGGACGCGAAGGCCAAGTCGGTCGAGCTGATGGACCGGGTCCGCATCCCGGCCGCCAAGGAACGGGTCGGCAACTACCCGCACCAGTTCTCCGGCGGGATGCGCCAGCGCATCATGATCGCCATGGCGATGGCCCTCGAACCGTCCCTGATCATCGCGGACGAGCCCACCACCGCCCTCGACGTCACCGTCCAGGCCCAGGTCATGGACCTGCTCGCCGAGCTCCAGCGCGAGCTGAACATGGGCCTCATCCTCATCACCCACGACCTCGGTGTGGTCGCCGACGTCGCCGACAAGATCGCGGTGATGTACGCGGGCCGGATCGTGGAGACCGCCCCCGTCCACGAGATCTACAAGGCGCCCGCCCACCCGTACACCAAGGGCCTCCTGCGGTCGATCCCGCGCCTGGACCAGAAGGGCCAGGAGCTCTACGCGATCAAGGGCCTGCCGCCGAACCTGCTCCGCATCCCGCCGGGCTGCGCGTTCAACCCCCGCTGCCCGATGGCCCAGGACGTGTGCCGCACCGATGTGCCACCCCTCTACGAGGTGGACGAACAGCGCAGGAGCGCCTGCCACTTCTGGAAGGAGACGCTCGATGCACGCTGACGGCGACCGGAACGAGGGGAGCGGGGGCGGTGCGGCGGGCTCCACCCTGCTGTCCGAGGCGGGGGAGGGCGGCAAGCCGTACGCCGACGGCGACCCGATCCTCGAAGTGCGCGGCCTGGCCAAGCACTACCCGCTCACCCAGGGCATCCTCTTCAAGCGGCAGATCGGCGCGGTCCGGGCCGTCGACGGCGTCGACTTCGACCTCCACGCGGGCGAGACGCTGGGCATCGTGGGGGAGTCCGGCTGCGGCAAGTCGACCGTCGCCAAGATGCTCGTCCATCTGGAACGCCCCACCGCGGGCGCGATCCGCTACAAGGGCGAGGACGTCTCACGGCTCTCCGGCCGGGCGCTGAAGGCCGTGCGCCGCAACATCCAGATGGTGTTCCAGGACCCGTACACCTCGCTGAACCCGCGCATGACGGTCGGCGACATCATCGGGGAGCCGTACGAGATCCACCCCGAGGTCGCCCCCAAGGGCAGCCGCCGCCAGAAGGTCCAGGACCTGCTGGACGTCGTCGGGCTCAACCCGGAGTACATCAACCGCTATCCGCACCAGTTCTCCGGCGGCCAGCGCCAGCGCATCGGCATCGCCCGGGGACTCGCCCTCAACCCGGAGATCATCGTCGCCGACGAACCGGTCTCCGCGCTCGACGTCTCCGTACAGGCCCAGGTCGTCAACCTGCTGGACCGGCTCCAGGCCGAATTCAGCCTGAGCTTCATCTTCATCGCGCACGACCTCTCCATCGTCCGGCACATCTCCGACCGGGTCGGCGTGATGTACCTCGGCCGGATCGTGGAGATCGGCACGGACGCGGAGATCTACGACCACCCCACCCACCCGTACACGCAGGCGCTGCTCTCCGCCGTGCCCGTACCGGACCCGGAGGCCCGCGCCCACCGGGAGCGGATCATCCTGCACGGCGATGTCCCCTCGCCCGCCAACATCCCCTCCGGCTGCCGCTTCCGCACCCGGTGCTGGAAGGCGCGGGAGCGGTGCGAACTGGAGGTGCCGCTGCTGGCGGTCCCGGCGGAGTTCCGGTTCTCCGACACCCCTGCCCGGCACGACTCGGCCTGCCACTTCGCGGAGGAGAAGCATGTGGTGCCGCAGGAGGGGGAGTTGGAGATCCCGGGGCGGCGACCGGTCGAGGACGTGCCCGAGCCGGGGGACGACGGGTCCCAGCCGGGGCCCACGAAGGACGAAGCACCGTAAAACGGCATCAGATTCGTTAACAAGCAGGCAACTCGCCCGTCGCCACACCGATATACGAACACTCCATTCTGTACAGCGTACGGCCGTGCGGGTGCCGTGAACCGGCCGGAGCGTCGTCCTGTCGCCCCGGCCGGTTTCCCGTCGCCCCCGTCGCTTTGTTGATTCATCGTCACCTTGTTCATTCGTTCGGGGCGGTGGAGTATCGCCGGGTGACACTTACACGGGGAGCAAGAACCACCGGCGCCGTTCTGTGCGCGGTGCTGGCACTGATGGCCCTGGCCTGGATCGTGCGGGACGTGCGGGCCGCCGACGGGCCCGTGGCCGTGTGGGAGTACTGGTCGGGCACCGCCGACCTGCGGACAGGCCTGCGGCCCGCCACCACGTCGACCACCTTCGTCCTGCTGGTGGCCTACATCGCGGCCGCCGTGGCGGCGCTGCGTTCCACCGCCGGCGCTTCGGTCCTGGTCGTCACGGGCATCGTCACCTTCGCGCTGCGGCTGCCCGGTGTCTGGACGGTCGGCGAGGCCCCGGCCCCGGAGGACCTGCGCGACCGGGCCCTGCTCACCACGTACGCGGCGCTCGCCGCCTCGATCGGCCTGATCGTCGCCGGGGCCGCCGGCCGCCGCCCCGCACCCGAGGGCGGAGTGCGTCCCCCGGGTCCCGGTCGCCGGGCGGGGGTGGCCGCTTTCCTGCTCCTCGGTTTCCAGGCCGTGGTCTTCGCCGGCTGGGAGATCCGGCAGCCGTTCGTCTATCCGTCCAACCTCTACCCCGCGTGGTTCATCGGCGGGAGGCCCCTGCACACTCCGCTGACCGAGGGGCCGCCCGGGTGGGTCAACGCGGTGCTCATCCTGATGTTCCTGGTGGCGGCCGTCGGCGCGGTCGCGGGAGCGGTCAACGCGCGACCGCTCGGCCTGATCGCGGGCGGGTTCGTGCTCTGCTCCGGCGTGCTGGGCGTGGCGCGCGCGATCCACTTCGACATGTTCGACGGGTTCGCCGACATGGAGATCGAGGGGCAGCTGAACCTGCTGAGCTTCGTCACCTCGCTCCTCGCCGGCGTCGCCGTGATCATCGTCCTCGCCCGCAAGGGTGTCGAGCGGTCTCCCGGCGGAGCCACGGGCCCGTGGGGCGGCCCGAACTCCTGGGGCGGCGGCTGGGGCCCGCCGGGGCCCCGGGGCGCTCAGGCCCCCGGCGGGCCGGGCGCGCAGGGCTATCCGCCCGCCCCCGGGCACCCGCCCGTCTCCGGACCCCCGCAGGGCGGTGGCTTCGGGCCCCCGCCCTCCTCGCCGCCCCGCTGGTGAGCCGGTGAGGGAGAGGCGGGCGGGGTACGGAGCCCTCAGCTCCGGGTCAGCCCCAGCGAGCGCTTGAGGAAGTCCACCTGAAGCAGGAGCAGGTTCTCCGCGACCTGCTCCTGCGGCGTCATGTGCGTCACCCCGCTCAGCGGCAGCACCTCGTGCGGCCGTCCGGCCGACAGCAGCGCCGAGGACAGCCGCAGGGCGTGCGCGACGACCACGTTGTCGTCGGCGAGCCCGTGGACGATCATCATCGGGCGGAGCTGCTCGGCGGGCTCGGACAGCCCCTCGTCGGTGACCAGCGCATTGGACGCGTACACCTCGGGCTGCTTCGCCGGGTCCCCGAGATAGCGCTCGGTGTAGTGGGTGTCGTACAGCCGCCAGTCCGTCACCGGAGCGCCCACCACGGCCGCGTGGAAGACGTCGGGGCGGCGCAGCACCGCGAGGCCGGAGAGGTAACCCCCGTACGACCAGCCCCGGATGGCGACCCGGGACAGATCGAGCGGGAACCGCTCGGCGAGCGCCCGGAGCGCCTCGATCTGATCGTCCAGGGTGAGGGTGAAGTCGTCCCGCACCGCTTTCTCCCAGGCGGGCGAGCGGCCCGGCGCGCCCCGCCCGTCCGCGACGACCACCGCGAAGCCCTGGTCCGCGAACCACTGCGAGGTCAGGTGCGCGTTGTGGGCGGCGACCACCCGGCGGCCGTGGGGACCGCCGTACGGATCCATCAGGACCGGAAGCGGACCATCCGATTCCCGGTAGCCCGTGGGAAGGAGCACGGCGCACGGAATCCGCCGTGCGCCCCCCTCGGTGAGCGTCACGACGGCGGAGAGGACCGGCCTCTGGGCGAAGCTCGCGATCCGGGCCAGCCGCTTGCCGTCCCGCAGCACCCACGCGGCGGCTCCGGGCTCCTCGGGGACGGCCGAGACCACCACGGTCAGGCCGCCCGAGCGGACGGCGGAGTGCACACCCACCCCTTCGGAAATCCGCTCGATTCCCAGCTCGTTGACCCGGTACACATGGATCTGCCCGACCTCCGGCTCGACCGCGTCCTCACCGGCCACCGCCGAGACCAGGATGTCGGACTCCCCGATGTCCAGCACCGACTGGACATGCAGCTGGGAGCCGGTCAGCAGCCGGTCGCCGACCGCGAGCACCCGGGCGCCGCCCTCGTCCGCGATCCGGACCAGCCGCCCGTCCGGTGCCCACGCGGGCACCCCGGGGAAAAGATCCAGCCACACCGGGTCCTCGTCCACATGCACGATCCGGGTCGCGCCGGTCTCCGGGTCCACCGCCAGATACCGCTGAGCGCGCTGGTCGCGGGTCTGCACCAGCAGCAGCGGAGCACCCGCGGAGGACCAGTGCGCCTGGGCCAGATACGGGAACGCGGCCCGGTCCCAGACCACTTCACGGCGGGCCCCCTCCAGGTCCATGACGAAGAGCCGCACCTCGGCATTGGGCGTCCCCGCCGCCGGGTAGGCGACCTCGGCGGGCTTGCGCTCCGGGTGCGCCGGATCGGCGATCCACCACCGCTGTACGGGGCTGTCGTCGGCCCGCGCCACCAGCAGCCGGTCCGACTCCGGAGACCACCAGAAGCCCCGGTAGCGGTGCATCTCCTCGGCCGCGACGAACTCCGCCAGGCCGTAGGTGACGTGGGAGTCCTCCGGCTCGGCCAGGGCCCGGTCGCCTTCGCCCTGCGCCCCGACGACCCGCAGCGCGCCCTTCGCCACGTACGCGATGTGCCGCCCGTCGGGCGAGGGGCGCGGGTCGATCACCGGGCCCGGCACCGGCAGCGCCCGCGCGGTCCCGGCCCGCAGCTCGGCCACGTACACCTTTCCGGACAGGGCGAAGGCCGCCAGCTCCGCAGCCCGGTCCACCGCGTAGGACACGATGCCCGCCGAACCCTCCCGGGTCCGCTCGCGCCGGGCCCGTTCCTGCGGCGACAGCTTCTCCGCCGAACCGCCCAGCAGGAGTTCGGGATCGGCGGCGATCCGCTCCTCACCGGTCGCCGGGTCGAGCACCCACAGGCGGGTGGTCCGGTCGGTGCCGGAGGCGGACCTGAGGAAGATCACGCGTGTCTCGTCCGGTGAGACGGTGAAGGCGCGAGGTGCGCCGAGAGTGAACCGCTGGGTCCGTGCGTGCTGGCGGGGAAAGGACAGCTTCTGCGAGGTCATGGCTCCGAACCTAGCTCCGAACTCGGCCGCGTGGCGCGGTTCGTGCGCCCCTCGTGCTGCAATGCCCCGATCAATGCGTTGGCACGGATAGTTATGATCCGTAGCGCTCGGTGGGTATGAACCTGCTGGCTCCGCGTGTGCCGCCCGTCCCGACCGTACTGATGGAGGTGAACCGCCGTGGCGCTCTCGATTTCGGCGGTAGTGCTGCTGGCGATCATCGTCTTCCTGCTGATCCGGAAATCCGGACTGAAGGGGGGGCACGCGGTGGTCTGCATGCTGCTCGGGTTCTACATCGCGAGCTCGTCCATCGCGCCGACCATCTCCGACCTGACGACCAACGTGGCGGGGATGATCAGCAGCATCAAGTTCTGACCCGGGCCGGGCACGGGGTACGGGCCGCGAGGCACAGGGGCGCGGGGGCACGGGGGCACGGGGGGTCTCCGGGCTCGTAGGGTGGTCCCCATGAAGGACCTTCCCGCCCGCCGTCTGCTGCTGGTGCACGCGCACCCGGACGACGAGTCGATCAACAACGGCGCCACCATGGCCAGGTATGCGGCCGAGGGCGTCCACGTCACCCTGGTCACGTGCACGCTCGGCGAGGAGGGCGAGGTCATCCCGCCCGCCCTCGCCCGCCTCGCCGCCGACCGGGACGACGTCCTCGGCCCCCACCGGGTCGGCGAGCTGGCCGCGGCGATGAAGGGGCTCGGCGTCACCGACCACCGCTTCCTCGGCGGCGCGGGCCGCTACCGGGACTCCGGAATGATGGGCGCCGAGCAGAACGGCCGCCCCGGCTCCTTCTGGTCCACCCCTGTGGACGAGGCGGCCGCCCACCTCGTCGAGGTGATCCGCGAGGTCCGCCCCCAGGTCCTGGTCACCTACGACCCCGAGGGCGGCTACGGCCACCCCGACCACATCCAGGCCCACCGGGTCGCGATGCGCGCCGCCGACCTGGCCGCCGACCCGGCGCACGGCACCGGCGTCCCGCACACCGTCGCGAAGATCTACTGGAACCGGGTGGAGCGCCCCGTGGCCGAGGCCGCCTTCGACCGGCTGCGCACCACGGCGCCGGACGCCTTCCCGGGCATCGCGGCCGTGGACGACGTCCCGGGAGTGGTCGCGGGCGACGAGATCACCGCGGAGATCGACGGATCGGCGTACGCCGGGGCGAAGTCGGCGGCGATGCGCGCCCATGCCACCCAGATCGTGGTGGACGGCCCCTTCTTCGCCCTCTCCAACGACCTGGGCCAGCCCCTGCTGACGACCGAGTGGTACCAGCTGGTGCGGGGAGTCCCGGGGGCGCCCCCGGGAGCCCGCGAGAGCGACCTGTTCGCGGGCCTGCCGGACACCACGGGGGGCGCGGCATGAGCGGCAGCCCGGGCAAGGGCGGCGGCGCGAGCGGGAGCAAGGGCGCGAACCCCGGCAAGGGTGGCGGAACAGGCGGCAACCCGGGCAAGGGCCGCGATCGCGCAGGCGCCTCCCGTGCCCCGCGGACCGACGCCCCGCCGAGGGCCCCCGAGCCTTCCGCGTTCACCGCCCGGCCGAACCCGGCCCGGATCGCGGGCTACTTCGGCCTGGCCGTGCTCGGCGTCCTCGTCGCGCTCGCCGGAACGCTCGTCCAAGCCGCCTGGTTCCCGGGCGGGTTGATCATCGCGCTGGCGGGCTCCGGGGGCCTCTTCTACGGAGGCCGCATCCTGACCGGCACCCAGATCGGCGCGCTCGCGCCCGCGGTCGGCTGGTTCATCACCGTGTTCCTTCTGCTGAGCGGGCGGCCGGAGGGCGACTACGTCTTCGGCGACGAACTCGGCCTGGTGCTCTTCATGCTCGGCGGCACCGCCGTCGCTGTGATGTGCGCCACCACGTCAAAAGTGCCGCAATCAGCCACCCGCAACGCCCGGTCCGGCATCTGAAGTGCCAAGTCCGGGACCGGAACAACCCCCACAGGTGTGATGCACGGGTGGAGGTTTCCCCCGGTCGCGGAGTGTCCGACGGCGGCGGCCAGTATGGTGGTGCGCGCGCCGAGCCGTCCCCTGGCCTGCGGCATGGGGGAAGTACGGGCGGCGGAGCCAATCGGGAGAACCTGCTTTGAGTCGTGAAACTGACAGTTCGTCGTCCGGGCCCCAGGGGCGCGGTGGGGCCGCGTACCCATCGGGTACGCCGCCGTACGGATCCCGCCAGTATCCGTCGCTGCACCCGTCGCAGGACGGCTCGGACGGCACCCCGGAATCCGTGGATCCGCCCCGGCCCGAGGAACCGAAGACCGAGACGACGCTGACGACGCGGATCCGGATCAACATCCCCGGGTCGCGCCCCATCCCACCGGTCGTGATGCGTACGCCGATGGCCGAGAGCGACATCGCCACGGGCGGCCCCGACGCGGAGCGCACCGGCAGCACACCGCGCCCCGGCACGCCGTCGGCCGCACCGGCGGGCCGCGCGGGCGGTGCGGACCGTGCGTCCGGCCCGTCCGGCCCGGCCGCTCCGGACAGCAGCGCGACGGCCGACCGGTCCCGGGACGGCGGCGCGCCCGCCGACCAGGTGCCCGCGGAGAAGCCGGCCCGGGAGAAGAGCGGCAGCGACTGGTTCGCCCCGCGCAAGGCCCCGACCCCGCCCCAGGGCGTGGCCACGCAGGGCCCCGGCGCTGCCGGTGGCGGCTCTTCCGCCATGGGGGGCGCTCCGGGCGGTCCGGTCGGTTCCGGCCCGGGTGGCCTCGGCTCCGGTCCGGGTGCGGGCGGTCCGGGCGGGCCCGGCCCGTCCGGTCCCGGCGCTCCCGGCGGCGGCCCGGGTCCCTCGCGCCCCGACCTGCCGTATTTCTCGGACGCCCCGCAGCCCGGCGGTGGTCCGGGTGACCCCGGCGCACCCCGCCGCAGCGCGCTCGACGGGTACGGCGCGGAGCCCTCCGGCGGCGGTCCGCTGTCCACCCCCGACCTCGGTGTGCGGACGCCCGGCCCGTCCGGCCCCACCACGGGCCCGGCCACCGGCACCTCATCGCTGACCCCGAACCTCAGCGGCATCCCGGGCCTCGGCGGCCCAGGCCCGATGGTCCCGGGCGTCCCCGGCGGCGTACCGCCCCGGATGTCCGACGACACTGCGATCCTCACGCCGCAGGCACCGGTGCCCGAGCCCGGCCCCGGCGGCCATGTCTCGGGCGACACGCTGACCAGTGGCATCCCGGTCGTACCCAGCGGGCCCCGCTCGCCGTTCCCGGACCGGCCGGACGGCCTCGGCGACCCGGCGGCGGGCGGCCCCGGCGGGCCGGGGGAATCCGGTGTTCCCGCACCCGGGCCCGCCGCACCCCGTCCGGCGGCGCAGTCCGCCCCCGCTCCCGCCTCTGCTCCCGCCCCCGCGAAGAAGGGCCGCTCGAAGCTGGTCCTCCTCGGTGTGGCCGCGGTCGTGCTGCTCGGGATCGCCTACGGGGCGGGCCTCCTGCTGAACCACTCCGAGGTCCCCAAGGGCACCACGGTGCTCGGAGTCGACATCGGCGGCGGCACCAAGGAGGAGGCGGTCACCAAGCTCGAAGCCGCACTCGGCGAGCGGGCCCGGACGCCGCTCCAGCTGTCAGTGGACGGCAAGGAGGAGAAGCTCGACCCCGCAAAGGCCGGTCTCACCCTGGACAGCCAGGAGACCGTGCGCGGCGCGGCGGGCAGCGACTACAACCCCGTCTCGGTGATCGGTTCGCTGTTCGGCAGGGAGCGCCCCGCCAACCCGGTGATCCCGGTCGACGAGGAGAAGCTCGGCGTGGCCCTGTCCGACCTGGCGGGCGACTCCGGGTCCGCCGCCGACGCCACGATCCGCTTCGAGCCGAACAAGGCCGTGGCGGTGCCGGGCAAGCCGGGCAAGACGCTGGACGTCGGCCAGTCGCTGATCTCGGTCCGTGATGCCTTCCGCGCCCAGGTGCAGACCGGGCAGGCCAAACTGGTCGAACTGCCCGTCACCACCAGCGAACCCACCATCACCGAAGCCGAACTGAACCGGGCGATGAAGGAGTTCGCGGAGCCCGCGATGTCCGGCCTGATCACGATCAAGGCCGGACCCAAGCAGATCCAGTTCGGCCCGGCCAGGAGCCTGCCGCAGATCCTCTCGATGAAGCCCGTCGAGGGGCGGCTGGTCGACGTCTACGACAAGAAGGCGATCGACACCCTCCTGGAGGGCGTCTTCGACGGCATCACGGCGGTCAAGGCCGACGGCAAGGCGCGCCAGGTCGGCGCGGACGACGTGGCCCAGGCCATGAAGACGGCCCTGACCGGGAAGACCCCGGCCGAGCGCACGGTCACCATCGACCTGACGGGCCAGGGCTGACGTCCTACGGGCGCGCCGCCGAGGGCGCCATCCGCCGCCCCCGCCCGGACCGCTCCGGGCGGGGGCGGCGTGCGCTTGCCCAGGTCGGCCGTACACATCAAGAGGTGTGATCGAGGAGCCCCATGAGGCGCTGATTAATCCAACAACTGGTGTCGCGTGCCGGGGAATTGACGATTCCGGCTCGGCCGGCCCGCCCCCGGACAGGCGAGGGCGGGGCGTACGGGGGACGATGGGGCCATGAGTGCCCCTGCCGGACCGGAACGCCCGCCCCGTGAAACCGACCAGATCAAGATCTGGTTCCGCTTCGTGCCTCGCGAGGGCTGGTTGCCGTACGACACGGAGGGGTTGTGGGCGACACGGATGGGTCCGGACACCGCACGGGTGGACAATGTGCCCTTCCTTCAGGACGGGGTCGCCGAGGGCGAGACCGTACGGTTCCGGACGGACGAGCACGGCGTGCACTGGGCCATGGGCCGGGTGGCGGACTCGGGCAACTGCACCGTACGGGTGCTCCCCGTGCCGGAGGGTCCGCTCGGGCCGGACGCACGCGCTGTGCACGAGCGGCTCGCGGGGTTCGGGCTGCGGGGTGAGGTGTTCAGCGCCGAGTTCCCGCTGGTCGCGCTGACCGTGCCGGGCGGGGCGGACCTGCGGGGGGTCAAGGCGCTGCTCGCCCGGGGCCGGGACGAGGGCTGGTGGCACTTCGAGGTCTCGTGCGTCACGGATGCGTGGCGGGCGGCGTGACACCTCCGGCCGCTTGATCCTTTCGTAGGGGCGGCGGGGACGGGACGTGCCCGTACGGTGATCCTTCTTCCCCGGGCAGTCCGCCCCCGTCCTCACCCGCCGCGGTGCGCAGCCCCGGCGCCAGCGCCAGGGTCACCGCCACCGAGAGCGCCGCGACCGCCGCCATACCCGTCGCGGGGGAGGTCAGCTGGGCGATGGCCCCCGCCACGGCGGCGCCCACCCCCTGCATCGCGAGCATCCCCGAGGAGGCCAGCCCGAGGGCCTGACCGCTCAGTTCCGGCGGCGTAAGGGCCACCAGCCGTTCCTGGAGCAGCAGGCTCGCGGCGAAGCCGACGCTCGCCAGGGCCACCGCCGCCAGCGCGATCGGCAGCCCCGGGCGCAGGACGAAGAGGAGGTAGGGCGCGGCCAGCAGCAGCCGGAGCGGGCTGCCGAGCCGCGCCCGCCACCGCACCGTGACGAACCGCCCGACCAGCGCGTCCCCGGCCAGCATCCCCAGGGCCCCGCCGGCGAAGAGCAGCCCGGCGTGTCCGGGGGCGTAGGCGACGTACAGGGACTCGCAGCCCACGACGAGCCCGTTGGGCACCCACAGCGCGAGGAACACGTACCGGCGCGGCACGGACGACCAGAGCCGCGCGTTCGTCCGCCGGGTCTCGCCGACCGAGGCCCGGCCGGTGGCCCGTGGCGTCCGGGCGCTGAGCCCGAACCGGGCCACGGCCGCCGCGACGACGTACAGGGCCGCCCCGACCAGCAGCGTGCCGCGCGCGGAGAACACGGCCACCAGCATCCCGCCCACCGCGAACCCGCAGATCTGCATCGCGCCGCCCGTCATGGTCAGCACGGAGCGGCCGAGCAGGAACCCCTCGCGCGGAACGATCTCGTTGAGCAGCCCGTACCGTACGCCGCCGCCCGGCGACGCGGCCGCCCCCAACGCCAGCAGCACGGCGAACGCGGCCCACAGCGGCAGCCCCGGAACCGCCTGGACGCACGCGCCGAGCGCGGACAGCAGGGCCAGGGCGGTCAGCGCGGCGCGCGGCGGCACCCGGTCCGCCGCCGAGAGCAGGGTGAGCGCCCCGCCGCGCTGGACCGGGACGACCTGGCCCCCCGCAGTGCCGACGTCCTGGAGTGGGTGTGGACACACGCGGTGGAGCCGGAGTGGCCCGCCCGGCGCCGGGTTCTGGAGGCCGACGTGATCGCCAGGTCCGCCCGGTTGAGCCGAGGAGGCTGGGCGGAGGCGATCGACGGGATGCGGCCCGGGATGCGCTGGCTGGGGAAGAGCCGGCTCCAGATCAACGCGTACGACAACCCGCCGCGCGAACTGGACGGGGCGCAACTGGTGTTCACGCCCGTCACCGCCGACGTGGGCTGGGTCTGCTGGGACATCCCGCACCGCTACGGCGTCGTCTACCCGTGCGCGGGCGCCCTCGCCGACCCCGGGCGAACCCCCGTACCGCAGGCGCTCGGAGCGCTGATCGGCCCCGCCCGGGCGGGAGTTCTCGTCCTGCTGGCCTCGCCGCTGTCCACGACCCAGCTGACCGCGCTGACCGGGCAGGGGCTGGGGTCCGTCGGGCGCCACCTGCGGGTCCTGCTGGACGCCGGGCTGGTGCGCCGCCGCCGGGCCGGACGGTCCGTGCTCTATTTCCGTACGTCGGCGGGGGACGGGCTGGTGCGCGTGGCGGGCTGAACGCGCCCCCCGCGCGCCCCCGTCCGCAGCTGGGAAGTCACCGGAAGGCGATGCGGTCCGCATGGGTCGTGCGCATGTATGAGTCGTGACATCGGTGACTATTGGCGATGCTCATCGTTGTGACAATTTCTCTCTCGTCAGCAACGACCGAGCGAGGGGAATGTCGTGAATCCGGAGTACGCCGCGTACTGCCAGGCGGACCGCCGCTTCTACGACGCCCCCCACCGCTCCCCCGAATCCCTCGGAGAGGGGGACGAGGACCGCTCGTTCTTCGCTCCGGTCCGGGGCGCGGCACCCCAGGGGTGGACCCGCTCCCGGCGCGGCGACTGGCTCTCCTTCAGCCCGGACGGGCTCCGGCTGCCGGCCCAGGGCTGGAAGATCCACATATCGGCCGCCGCCGACAACGCCGCATCCGTGCTGGAGCGGGTCGCCGGACACTGTCTGGCCCACCGGCTGCCCTTCAAGTGCGTACCGTCGCCGGGCCTGTTGAACCTGCGGAACGCCAAGTACGCGGACCGGGCGGGGAGCGGCAAGTTCATCACCGTCTACCCGCACTCCGAGGACACGTTCCCCGAGGTGTGCGCCGCGCTGATGAAGCTGCTGGAGGGCGAGCACGGCCCGTACATCCTCAGCGATCTGCGGTGCGGGAACGGTCCGGTGCACACCCGGTACGGGTCGTTCGCCGCCCGCTTCTGTACGGGCCCCGACGGGCGGCCCGTGCCCGCCGTCGCCGACCCGCAGGGCCGCCTGGTCCCCGACGACCGGGGCCCCGCCTTCCGGATACCCGCCTGGGTGACGCCGCCCGACTTCCTGCGCCCGCACCTCGAAGCCCGCGCCGCCGTCGGCCTCGGCGATGTGCCGTACACCGTCGAGAAGGCGCTCCATTTCTCCAACGGCGGCGGCGTCTACCTCGGCCGCGACACCCGCACCGGCGAGCAGGTCGTCCTCAAGGAGGCCCGCCCCTACGCCGGGCTCGCCGCCGACGGGGCGGACGCCGTCGCCCGGCTGGAGCGGGAGCGGGCCGCGCTGGAGCAACTGGCCGGACTGGACTGCGCACCGGCCGTGCACGACGCGTTCGAGGCCGGTGACCACCACTTCCTCGTCCTCCAGTACCTGCCGGGCACCACCCTCAACACCGTCTTCGCCCGCCGCTTCCCGCTCGCCCGGCAGAACCCGGGCCCGGAGCAGCTCGCCGAACACGCGGCGTGGGCCGAGGAGGTGTACGGGAAGGTCGAGCGCGCCGTCGAGGCCGTGCACGCCCGGGGCATCGTCATCAGCGACCTGCACATGAGCAACGTCATGGTCGACGAGGAGACCTCCCGGATCTTCCTCCTGGACTTCGAGGCCGCCTCCCCGGCCGGTGACCGGCGCCGCCAGATCGTCGCCAACCCGGCCTTCGTGGCCCCGCCCGACCGGCGTGGCACCGAGATCGACCGGTACGCGCTGGCCTGTCTGCGGCTCGCCCTGTATCTGCCGCTCACCACGCTCTTCGGCGTCGACCGCACGAAGGCCGCCGGTCTCGCCCGCGAGATCGCAGGTGTGTTCCCGGTGGCGGAGGAGAGCCTGCGGCCGGCGGTGGAGGAGATCCTGCGGGGTACGCAACCGGCTGCCGCGCTGCCGCCGGCCCCCGGTGACTGGCCGGAGAGCCGCGCCGCGATGGCCCGGGCCATCGCGGCCTCCTGTACGCCCGACCGCGAGGACCGGTGCTTCCCGGGCGACATCGCCCAGTTCGCCACGGCGACCGGCGGCCAGTCCTTCGCGTACGGGGCGGCCGGAGTGCTCTACGCCCTGCACGAGACCGGCGCCCCGCGCGTCGAGCCGGCCGAGGAATGGCTGCTGCGGCAGGCCAAGGACCCGGCCTCCGGCTCCCCCCTCGGCTTCTACGACGGTCTCACCGGCATCGCCTGGACCCTGGACCGGATCGGCCGCCCCGCCGAGGCGTCCGACCTCATCCGGATCGTCCTGGGGCAGCCCCTGGAAGGCCTGACGCCGGGCCTGCACAGCGGGTACGCCGGTATCGGCCTCGCCCTCGACGACCTGGCCCGCACCGCCTCCGCCGTCGAAGGCCCGGCGCTCGCCGCCGCTGCCGACCGCTGCACCGACCTCGCCGTACGCGCCCTGGTCGACGGTCCGCCCTCACCCCGGACCGGGCTCCTGCACGGCGCGAGCGGGGTCGCCCTGCTGCTGGTCCGCCGGTACGGGACCACCGGGGACACCGCCCTCCTCGACCTGGCGGCCGCCGCGCTGCGGCGCGACCTGGACCGGTGCCGGGCGGGCGACGACGGCGAACTCCTCGTCGTCGAGGGCAAGCGGCTGATGCCCTACCTCGGAGCGGGCAGCGCCGGCATCGCGGCCGTCATCGACGCCTACCTGGCCCACCGCCCCGACCCGGAGCTGGAGGCCGCGGGCCGCGCCCTGGTCCCGGCCGCCCTCTCCGCCTTCTACGTCCAGCCCGGACTGCTGCGCGGCTCGGCCGGACTCCTCCTGCACCTGGCGGCCACGCCCCTGTGCGACGAGGAGACCCGGCAGCGGGCGATCCGCCTCCACACCCGCCTCCTGGCCGGTCAGGCGCTCGCGTACGAGGGCGGACTCGCCTTCGCCGGCGAACAGTTGATGCGGATGTCGATGGACCTGGCCACCGGGACCGCCGGCTGCCTGCTCGCCCTGGGCAGTGCGCTGGACACCGCACCGGGCCCGCCCGCCACGCTTCCCTTCCTCGCCGCCGCTCCACAGGCGGCCCACCCCGGCCGCGCGAGCGGCCCCACGGACCGGCTCCTTCAGGGGTCGTAGCAACACCACCGCTCAACACCCAGCCGGAGCAACGGATTCCGGTTGCCGTCCCAGAAAGGAAACACCATCATGGCGCTTCTCGACCTTCAGGCGATGGAGACCCCGGCCGAGGACTCCTTCGGTGAGCTCGCGACGGGCAGCCAGGTCTCGCTCCTGGTCTGCGAGTACAGCTCGCTGAGCGTGACCCTCTGCACCCCGTGACGCCTCGCCGCCCGCTCCGCCGGTGAACGTAGCGGCGGACCGGGCGGCCCGTCCGCCGGTCCCGTGCGGTTCGTCCGCCCGGGACCGGCGGCGTCCTCACGTCCGTACGCGATCGACGCGGGTCCGGAAAGGGAGACCACGTGCCGACCGACCGCCGCGAGCCGGAAGGCAGGAATACGTGCGGCTGATACCCCGCCCCGCGACCGCATCCGGCCCCCGCGGGCTCGCCCGCCGCCACCCCGCCGCCCTGCTGGCCCTGTTCCTCTGCTCCACCGGCGGCGCGCTCGCCGCCCTCGCCCTGCCCGCCGCCCTCGGCCACACGGTCGACGGGCTCATCGACGGCGGTCCCGTGCCCTGGTCCGGGCTGCTGCTCTGCGCCGTACTGACCCTCGCCGAGACCGGATTCGACGCGGGCGCGGCCGTGCTCGGCACCAGCACCACCGCCCGGCTCACCGCCCACCTGCGCACCCGCACCGCCGCCCGGGTCCTGGCCGCCGAACCGCGCGCCGCCCTCGCCGTACCGACCGGCGACCTCACCGCCCGGCTCACCGCCCGCACCGCCGACGCGGCGGCCGCACCCGTCACCGCCGCCGGAGCCGTCGCAGGCGTCCTGCTGCCCCTTGGCGCGGTCGCCGGCCTCTTCCTCATCGACCCCTGGACGGCGGCCGCCTTCCTCCTCGGCGCACCCCTCCTCGTCGCCCTCCTGCACACCTTCACCCGCCGCACCGCCGACGCCGGGGCCGACTACCAGCGTGCTCAGTCCGTCATCGCCCACCGCCTCACCGAGGCCCTCGACGGCGCCGACACCATCCGCGCCGCCCGCACCGGAGCCCGCGAGTACCGCCGCATCCTCGAACCGCTCGGCGCCCTGGCCGACCACGGCCGCCGCACCTGGACCGTGTACGGGCGGGCCGCCGGCCAGAGCGCCCTCCTGCTGCCCCTCCTCATGCTGCTGGTCCTCGCGGTCGGCGGACTCCGCCTCGGCGCGGGCGCGATCGGCGTCGGCGACCTGGTCGCCGCCTCCCGGTACGCGGCTCTCGCCGTCGGCATCGGCGCCCTCACCGGAGCCCTCGGCGCTCTCGCCCGCAGCCGGGCCGCCGCCCGCACCCTGGACCCGCTCCTCACCCTGGACCCGCTGCCGCACGAGGGGCTGGGCCCGCTCCCCGGCGGCCCGGGCCACCTCGAACTCCGGGACGTCGGTGTCGTCCAGGACGGGCAGCCGCTGCTCACCGGCGTACACCTGAGCGTCCCCGGCGGTACGTCGCTGGCCGTCGTCGGGCGCTCGGGCTCGGGCAAGTCGGTGTTCGCGGCGGTCGCCGGACGACTCCTGGACCCGGACACCGGGACCGTGCTCCTCGACGGCGTCCCGCTCACCGCCATGGACCCCGCCCTCCTGCGCCCCGAGGTCGCCTACGCCTTCGCGCGCCCCGCCCTGCCCGGCACCACGGTCGAGGACACGATCGCCCTCGGGCCGTGGACCGCGGCCCCCGAGGCGGTACGGGCCGCCGCCCGGGCCGCCCGCGCCGACGGGTTCGTCGGGCTCCTCCCGTACGGCTACGCCACCCCGCTCACCGACGCCCCGCTCTCCGGCGGCGAACGCCAACGGCTCGGCCTGGCCCGCGCGTTCGCCCACCCCGGCCGGCTGCTGATCCTGGACGACGCCCTCTCCGGCCTCGACACCGTCACCGAGCACCACGTCCGCCGCGCCCTCGACGAGCGGGCCGGGCGCTGCACCCGCGTGATCGTGGCCCACCGGCTCTCCTCGGCCGCCCGCGCGGACCGGGTCCTCTGGCTGGAGGACGGCCGCGTCCGGGCGACGGGCCCGCACGAGGAGCTGTGGGCCGATCCGGAGTACCGGGCGGTCTTCCGTACGGAGCCGGCGGAGGTGCCGCCGAGCCCGCCGCGCTCCGAAGCGACGCAGGCAGCGGAGACCCGGTGAAGGCACCTCGGCCACCCCGACGACCCCGACCGGCCCAGGGCGACGCTCGCCGCGACGGCGCCCTCACCCGCGTCACGCACGACGCCCGCCCCTTCCTCCGCGCCCGCACGGGAGTCGCCTGGCGACTGGCCGGCTGGTCCCTGCTGGAGTTCGTCCAGACCTTCCTCGGCGGATACGGCGTCGCCAGGGCCCTCGACCACGGCTTCCTCGCCGGACGCCCGCTCACCGGCCTCCTCTGGCTGGCCGTCGCCGCCGCGGCCGTGCTCCCCGCCCAGCTGGCCACCCGCGGGGTCTTCGCACGCCTGGCGGACCTGGTGGAGCCGCTGCGCGACGGACTCGTGCGGCGCGCGGTGTCCCGGGCGCTCTCCGGTGCGCTCGCGCACCCCGCGGGCACCACCGCCCGCTCCCTCTCCCAGGTCACCCACCAGAGTGAGATCGCCCGGGACGGCTGGGCCGGACTCGTCCTGACGCTGCGGTCGTTCGTGTTCACGGTGGCCGGGGCCGTGGCGGGGCTGCTGGCCCTGGAGCCGAGGCTCCTGCTGATCGTGGCGCCCCCGCTGATCCTGGGCGCCGCCCTCTTCCTGGCCACCCTGCTGCCGATGGCCGCCCGCCAGCGCGACTACCTCACCGCCGACGAGGCGTACGCGGCCCACGCGGGCCGGGCCGCCGGCGACCTGCGGGACATCGCCGCCGCCGGGGCCGCCGACCGCACGGTGGCGGAGGCCCGGGACCTGGCCGAGGACCAGGTCCGCGCGGCCCGTTCACTGGCCCGCTGGTCCGGTGTACGGGTGGTGGCGCTCGCGGTCTGCGGCCGCTTCCCGCCCCTCCTGCTGCTTGTCGGCGCTCCTTGGCTGCTCCGCAACGGCCTTACGTCCGGCGCACTGGTGGGCGCACTGACCTACCTCACCCAGGCGCTGGCTCCGGCGGTCCAGGCGCTGATGACCATGCTCTCCACGGTCGGCGGCCGCCTGCTGGTGGTCCTGGACCGCTTCACGGACGCGCCGCCGCCCCCGGCCGAGGACGAGGCGGACCACCCCCGACCGCTTCCGGAGGGCCACGCCCCCGTGGCCGAACTCCGCGCCGCCACCTTCGCGTACGGGCCCGCCGCGCACCCCGTGCTGGACCGGCTCTCCCTCTGCGTCGCCCCCGGCGAGCACCTGGCCGTCGTCGGGCCGAGCGGCAGCGGCAAGTCGACGCTCGCCGCAGTCCTGGCCGGCGTGGAGGCGCCGACCGGAGGCGCCGTGCTGTGGCACGGGCGGCCGGCGCGAGGGGCCGACGCCACCTCCGTACGCGTCCTGCTGCCCCAGCACGCCTACGTGTTCACCGGCTCGCTGCGCGACAACCTCCGCTACCTCCGCCCGGACGCGGATGACCGGTCCATCGCCGCCATGATCGACGCGCTCGGCCTGGACTGCCTGCTCTCCCGGCTCGGATCACTCGACGCGGACCTGGAACCGGACCGGCTCTCCCAGGGGGAGCGCCAGCTGGTAGCCCTCGGACGGGCGTATCTGGCGGCCCCGCCCATGATCGTGCTCGACGAGGCGACCAGCCGCCTCGACCCGGCCGCCGAGACCCGCGCCGAGCTCGCCTTCGCCGCGCTGCCGGGCGCCCTTGTGGTCGTCGCCCACCGCCTCAGCTCGGCCCGCCGCGCCGACCGGATCCTCGTGATGGACGGCCCCCGCACCCGCTGCGGGACCTCCGCGGAACTGCTGCGGACCTCGGCCCTCTACCGGGACCTGGCCGGGCTCTGGGAACCGGACGAGGAGCCCCGCCGCAACAACGGCGAACCGGACAGCCGGCCCACGGGAACGGGTTCATATCCACCCCGCCTCCTTCGCCCGTCTGATGGCGTCGACCCGATTGCGCGCCCCGGACTTCCGAATGGCGGCGGCGAGGTAGTTGCGCACCGTGCCAGGGGTCAGATGCAGCCGCTGCGCGATACCGGAGACGGTCTCCCCGCCCTCGGCAAGGGAGAGCACACTCAATTCCCTGGGCGATAAGGGCATGTCGGCCACCTGCAACAGGCTGAACGCGAGTGACTCGTCGATATGCCGTCCGCCGTCGGCCAGTTTGTGCATGACTTCGGAGAGGTCGTCCACCGGCCGGTACTTGTCGATATAGCCGCGGGCGCCCGCCTCGTAGGCCCGGCGCAACCCCCGCGGCCGGTCGCTGCGGGTGAGGACCGCCAGCGGACAGCCCCTGCCGTGCGGTTCGGCCAGCGACCTCACCTCCTCCAGGACGACCAGCGCGTTCGGACAGTCGAGGTCGGTGAGCAGCACATCCGGTCCTGGTTCCGGCCCGGTGCCGGCGAGTGCCGAACGTATCGCGCCCCGGTCAGCCGTCGTCACGTCTATTCCCTGCCCCGCGCCGAGCAGGGAGGCCAGCGAAGCACGCCACAGCGGCACGGTGTGGACCAGCAGAACGGTTGTCATCAAGCTGCCCTCGGCATTTCTCTCCTGGCGCGCACTACAGGCGCATCGCGGAATGCGATGGCGTGTGCGCGTCGAGTGACGGGTCTCCAGTGGAGCGCATGAGCATTCGGGTACGCCGACGAATTGGCGGATTCCCGTGCCTGATGGGCGCGGACAGGGGCGTTCGGATGTACAGCGGGAGCGCACGGCGCGGTGAAACGGCTGGATCCGGCTCAGTTCAGCAGGGCCCGAGCCGCTCGGGCCTTCTGCCGGACCGCCTCGGCCGTGGTCGGCTCGATGGCGTCGAGCACCTCCGCGTACGCCTCCATCTCCGCCGCCCCGCGCTGGAACTCCCCGCGCTGGACCAGGAGCTGGGCCCGCTCGTAGCGCAGCCGCGCCGGGTGCGAGGGCAGCAGCAGCGAGAGCTCCACCGCCCAGAGGGCCACATCCGTGCGCTCGGGGCGGGCGGCGGCCCAGGCCCTGATGTTGTTCAGGATCCGCAGGACGATCTCCAGCGGCCGGGCGGGCGTCAGCATGGACGGCTCCAGCGGGGCCCCCGTCGCCGCGGTGACCAGGAGGTCCGCGTCCTGTCCGGTCAGCGGCGCGCCCCCGGTGAACGGATCGACGAGCACCGGCTGTGCCGGGTCCCCGAAGCCGACCACGAAGTGGCCGGGCAGAGCCACCCCGAACACCGGGGCACCGGCCCGCCGGGCGACCTCGATCCAGACGACCGAGAGCAGGATCGGCAGCCCCCGGCGGCGGCGCAGCACCTGCTGGAGGAGCGAGGACTCCAGCCGCTGGTAGTCCGCCGGCGACCCGCCGAACTCATGCCGCTCGCCGAGCAGTTCGGCCAGCGCCGAGGCCCAGGCGACGGGGGAGCGGGCGCCGTGGGGCAACAGCCCGGCCAGCCGGTCCAGTTCGATCTGCGCCGCGTCGATCCCGTGCGGGTCCAAGGAGGTCTCCCCCGGGTCGACCGGGCGCGGTTCCTCGGGGCCGACCGGGCCCGCCTCCGCCCCCACCAGCAGACAGAGCAGCGCCAGATCCGGCCGCTCGGACCGGGCCTCATCGGCGAACTGCCGCCGGCGGTCGGCCGTACCGGAATCCTGCGCGCTCATATGCGACCCATGCCCCTGCTCGTCCCTGCTGCTGGCTCCCCCGCCCGGCCAGGGGGTCCGGTCTCCGCTACGCGGGCCGGAAGTGGTGATAGCGGTGGTGCGCCGCGAAGCCCATGCCGTCGTACAGCGCCCGTGCCCCTTCATTGTCCTCCTCCACCTGGAGCCAGGCCGCCGAGGCGCCCTCGTCCAGGGCCCGGCGCGCGAGCGCGGTCATCACCGTGGTGGCCAGCCCCCGCCGCCGCTGCTCCGGGGCGACCTCGACGGCCATGAAGCCCGCCCACCGCCCGTCCACGACGCACCGGCCGATCGCGTCCGGTGCGCCGGCCTCGCCCGGGACCGTGGCGAACCAGACCGAGGGGCCGCTGCCCAGGACCCGCAGCACATGCGGGCCGGGGGTCGAGAAGCGCTGGTAGCGGGCGAGCCAGGCCGCGTCCGGCTCACGCGTCAGCCGCACCGCCGAGACGTCCGCGTCCAGGTCGCCGACCGGTGCCAGCGCGGCGATCCGCACCTCGGCCGAGACCTCGCGCCGCCAGCCGTGCCGCTCCAGCTCCGCGCACAGCGTCTCCTGTGTGCCCTCGGCCCCGGTCGCCGTCTGGATGTACGCGGGCAGGCCGCGCTCCTCGTACCAGCTTCCGACCCGTCCGAACGCCTCGCCGAGCGGCAGACCCGGATCGCCGAGCGGCAGCGCGGAGTTGGCGCGCCGGGTGAAGCCCCCGGCGGCGCGCATCCGCCAGTCGCCCAGGGCCTCGCTCTCCACCGGCTGCCAGGCGCGCGCGGTGACGTCCGCCAGCTCCTCGAAGGAGGCGGCGGGACCCCGTCGGCGGGCCGGCGCTGCGGGCACCGCCTTGCCCGCGACCAGGGACGAT
This sequence comes from Streptomyces sp. NPDC033165, assembly GCF_055577965.1. Lineage (NCBI taxonomy): Bacteria > Bacillati > Actinomycetota > Actinomycetes > Kitasatosporales > Streptomycetaceae > Streptomyces > Streptomyces sp. NPDC033165. Next base: position 781,651 of record NZ_JBVIPK010000001.1, on the reverse strand, counting down.
TCCGCGATGCGGACGGAGTCTCCGCTCTTTCGTGTGATCGACAGCACACCGTCGTTCCACGATGTGAGAACCCCGATCGTGTCGGTGAACTCCAGGTCCTTGCCGGCACTGTCCGTGCGGCGCCGCACGGACACGCGTTTGCCCACGTCAGCCGGTGTGATGCGGACTTCCAGCCGTCCGCCGATGGTGAATTCCACAGCTCTGTCCGCCCCTCCTGTTCGGATCGTGCCCGAGAACGGAGATACTAGGGGCGGGCATCGACGACGCCGCGCTCCCGCGCGAGAGCCAACGCCCTACCGAGGAGGAACGACAGCGTGACCTACGTCATCGCGCAGCCTTGTGTCGACGTGAAGGACAAGGCCTGCATCGAAGAGTGCCCCGTCGACTGCATTTACGAGGGCCAGCGGTCCTTGTACATCCACCCGGACGAATGCGTCGACTGCGGAGCCTGTGAGCCGGTGTGCCCGGTCGAGGCCATCTTCTACGAGGACGACACTCCGGAGGAGTGGAAGGACTACTACAAGGCGAACGTCGAGTTCTTCGACGACCTCGGCTCGCCGGGCGGTGCTTCCAAGCTCGGTCTCATCGAGCGCGACCACGCGTTCGTCGCCGGACTGCCGCCGCAGAACCAGTAGAACGGCGGCACCACGTGCGCAGCCCGGTCCCGTACGGCCCGTCACCGTGCGGGACCGAGGCGTATCCCCGTACGGCCGCCGCCGTCGCCGCGCACGCAGCCGCCGGTACATGAACAGCCCGAGAAAGCAGAGCCCTGTGTCCGCAGTCTCCTCCCGCCTCCCGGTATTCCCCTGGGACAAGCTCGCGCCGTACAAGTCGACGGCTCAGGCCCACCCCGACGGTCTGGTGGACCTGTCCGTCGGCACCCCGGTGGACCCGGTGCCCGAGCTGATCCGGCAGGCGCTCGTCGCCGCGTCGGACAGCCCCGGCTATCCGACGGTCTGGGGCACCGAGGCCCTGCGTGACGCGCTCACCGGCTGGGTGGAGCGCCGCCTCGGGGCGGTCGGGGTGACCCATGCGAACGTGCTGCCGGTCGTCGGCTCCAAGGAGCTGGTGGCCTGGCTGCCGACGCAGCTCGGCCTCGGCGCGGGCGACCGGGTCGCCTACCCGAGGCTCGCCTACCCGACGTACGAGGTCGGCGCCCGGCTCTGCGGTGCCGAGCCCGTCGTCTACGACGACCCGACCGAGCTGGACCCGGCGGGGCTGAAGCTGCTCTGGCTCAACTCGCCCTCCAATCCGACCGGGCGGGTGCTGGCCAAGGACGAGCTGATCCGGATCGTCGCCTGGGCGCGCGAGCACGGCGTCCTGGTCTTCAGCGACGAGTGCTACCTGGAGCTGGGCTGGGACGCCGAGCCGGTCTCGGTGCTCCACCCGGACGTCTGCGGCGGCGACTACGCGGGACTGGTCGCCGTCCACTCCCTCTCCAAGCGCTCCAACCTCGCCGGATACCGGGCCGCGTTCATCGCGGGCGACGCGGCCGTCCTCGGAGAGCTGCTGCTGATCCGCAAGCACGGCGGGATGATGGCTCCCGCCCCCGTCCAGGCCGCCACCGTCGCCGCCCTCGGCGACGACGTGCACGTGGCCGAGCAGCGCGCCCGCTACGCGGACCGCCGCCTCGCCCTGCGGGCCGCCCTGGAGGCGCACGGCTTCCGGATCGAGCACAGCGAGGCGAGCCTCTACCTGTGGGCCACCCGCGACGAGCCGTGCTGGCAGACCGTGGCGTACCTCGCGGAGCTGGGCATCCTGGTGGCGCCCGGGGACTTCTACGGGCCGGCGGGCGAGAACTTCGTCCGGGTGGCCTTCACGGCGACCGACGAGCGGGTGGCGGCGGCGGTCAAGCGGCTGTCCTGACGCGCCTGGACGCACCTGCGTATACGCGGGAGGGCCTGAGGGGTGCGCACCCCTCAGGCCCTCCCGCGCGTTCACGGAGTGGTGGGTCAGCCGACCGGCAGACCGCCCGTCAGGCCGTCGGTGGGCAGACCGCCGCCGAGGGCGTCAGTGGGCAGGCCGCCGCCCAGAGCGTCGGTGGGCAGGCCGCCCCCGGCGGCGTCGGTCACACCGCCGACGGCCTCGCCCGCGTTGCCCGCAGCCTGGCCCGCGGTCTCCTGGGCCGCGGGGGCGGCGACCCTGGCGGTCTTGCCCGCGGTCTGGCCCGCGGCCGGCAGGGCGGTGCCGACGAGACGGCCGCCGGTCTCACCGGCGGCCTGGGTGCCCTGCTGGGCGGCGCTGTCCACGGTGTTGCCGAGGCCGGCGCCGTCCAGTGCGGTCAGGCCGCCCAGGTTCGGGGTCTGCGGGAGCTCTGCGGCGCCTGCGGCACCGGCCGCACCGACCACGGGGGCTGCACCTGCGGCGATCAGCAGCGCGGTACGAGCGATCCGACGGGCCAGGGGGAGAGACATGATGCTCCTTCGACGGGGTGTGCACGAATGTGTCTGTCCGTTGATCGGACGCACTGACAACCGTCGTGGGGGAGGGGAAAGTTGCGGTGGCCGAAGGTAAAGACTGAGTAATGCGTCCGATTATCCGCAGCGGAGGAATCCGGGCAAACAATGCATTCCGCAGCGGTCCGGCGAACCGTCACTTCCCTTGCGGCGCAAGGGGATCACGGCAGGGTGAGCACATCGTCGAAAGGTGTGCGGGAAAGGTCCGGGGCGAAGTTCCCCAAGGTCCGAACGGGTGACAGGTCGTACTACTGGGCGACCCGGATCGCGACCGCCGCGGTGCCCGGTTCCTCACCCTTCGTACGCTCTGTCTGCCAGCCCGACGAGGCGTCCCAGACCCGGTCCGCGTAGCTCACCCGCTCGATCCGCAGCGCCTCGGAGTGGGCCACGGCCCAGTGCGCCAGCTCCCACCCGCGGCGCGGCGCGGCCTTGCTCCCGGCCCGGTCCGTCGTCGCCGGGACGGGCACCGAAACGGTCGCCGAGGCGGACGCGCCCGCCGCCTTCGCGGTGGGCAGCACCTTCTTCCCGAAGGCGCGCACCAGTTCGGCCCGTACCTGCGCGGCGTCGCCCGGACCGTCCACGGTGGCCGTCGAGGGGGTGCAGTTCAGCACGGCGGGCTTGCGCCCGGTCAGCGCGGCGGCCAGCAGTGCGGCGTCCGGCTCGTGCTTCGCGTACGCCTGCGGGAAACCGCTGCGCTGCACGCGCTGCGCGGCCACGGTCAGCGGGAGGCGCGAATAGCCCGGGACCTCGGCGAGATGCTCGTAGAACTTCCCGGCCGAGTAGACCGGGTCCATGATCTGCTCCACGGTGCCCCAGCCCTGCGAGGGCCGCTGCTGGAACAGCCCCACCGAGTCCCGGTCGCCGTAGTCGATGTTGCGGAGCGTGGACTCCTGGAGCGCGGTGGCCAGCGCGATCGTGACCGCCCGCTCCGGCATCCCCCGGGTGGTGCCGACCGCCGAGATCGTCGCCGCGTTCGCGGCCTGGGCGAGGCTCATCTCGTACCTGTGCGGGGTGCCCCCGTCCTCGTCCGTCGCCTCCACGACGCAACGGGGCTGGTTCTTCGAGCCGGAGGAGTCGTACTGCACGGCCAGATATCCGCCCAGCGCCGCGAGCACGGCGAAGGCGGCCGCGTATCGGAGGGGGCGGCTGCGACGGCGAGGGCTGGCTGTCCTGGGCACGGGCCCACCGTACTGGAGGCCCCGGCCGGGGCCTCCACCCAAGTCCCTTAGGGTCGGGGCCATGGCCGACAGCACGCTTGACCTCACTCTGGACGGACCCGCGCTCACCGCCCGGCTCGTCGATCTCCCCTCGGTCAGCGGGGAGGAGAAGGCCCTCGCCGACGCGATCGAATCGGCTCTGCGCGACCTGCCCCACCTGACCGTCGACCGGCACGGCAACAACGTCGTCGCCCGGACGAACCTGGGGCGCGCCGAGCGCGTCGTCCTCGCCGGGCACATCGACACCGTGCCGATCGCCGACAACGTCCCCTCGCGTCTCGACGCGGACGGCATCCTCTGGGGCTGCGGCACCTCCGACATGAAGTCCGGCGTCGCCGTCCAGCTGCGGATCGCCGCGACGGTCCCCGAGCCCAACCGCGATCTGACCTTCATCTTCTACGACAACGAAGAGGTCGCCGCCCACCTCAACGGCCTCGGCCACATCGCCGAAGCCCACCCCGACTGGCTCGCCGGAGACTTCGCGGTCCTCCTGGAGCCCTCCGACGGCGAGGTCGAGGGCGGCTGCCAGGGCACGCTCCGGGTCCACCTGCGTACGACGGGGGAGCGGGCGCACTCCGCGCGCAGCTGGATGGGGTCCAACGCCGTCCACGCCGCCGCCCCGATCCTGGCGGCCCTGGCCGCGTACGAGCCCCGCCGCCCGGTCATCGACGGCCTCGAATACCACGAGGGCCTCAACGCCGTCGGCATCGAGGGCGGCGTAGCCACCAACGTCATCCCGGACGCCTGCACGGTCGTCGTCAACTACCGCTACGCCCCCGACCGCAGCGAGGAGGAGGCGATCGCCCACGTCCGCCAGGTCTTCGCGGACTGCGGCGTGGCCGAGTTCGTCGTCGACGACCACTCCGGCGCGGCCATGCCCGGGCTCTCCCACCCCGCCGCCCAGGCGTTCATGACCGCTGTCGGCGGCACCGCACGGCCCAAGTTCGGCTGGACCGACGTCTCCCGCTTCGGCGCCCTCGGCGTCCCCGCGGTGAACTACGGCCCCGGCGACCCGATGTACGCCCACAAGCGCGACGAGCACGTGGCGGTCGAGAAGATCACCCACTGCGAGGACCGCCTCCGCTCCTGGCTGACCGGCTGACCGCCCGACGCACGGCATTCCCCCGCGCGTAACCTCCGTGGATCTACGCTGGCCGGACGCAGCACGACACGTACGACCCAGCGCGACGCAGGTCGGTGGAGGGAGCGGAACATGGGCAACGCCGAGGACGCACGGATTCCCGAAGGTGCGGAGGTCCCCGAGGGCGCGGTGGCCCCCGGGGAACAGTGGCTGGGTCCGGTACTGCGCCGCAGGGAGCAGGTCCAGCCCGGCACGACCGATCAGCGGCTGCTGGACTCCGAGGGCGATTCCGAGTGGGTGCACACCGACCCCTGGCGGGTGATGCGCATCCAGTCGGAGTTCGTCGAGGGCTTCGGCGCGCTCGCCGAACTGCCGAGCGCGATCAGCGTCTTCGGCTCGGCCCGCACGCCCGCCGGATCGGCGGAGTACGAGGCCGGGGTGGCGATCGGCAAGGCCCTGGTCGACGCGGGCTTCGCGGTGATCACCGGCGGCGGCCCGGGCGCGATGGAGGCCGCCAACAAGGGCGCCCGGGAGGCCAGGGGCGTCTCGGTCGGCCTCGGCATCGAGCTGCCCTTCGAGTCGGGGCTGAACCCCCACGTCGACATCGGCGTCAACTTCCGCTACTTCTTCGTCCGCAAGACGATGTTCGTGAAGTACGCCCAGGGCTTCGTTGTCCTCCCCGGCGGCCTCGGCACTCTGGACGAGCTCTTCGAGGCGCTGACCCTCGTCCAGACCGGCAAGGTCACCCGCTTCCCGATCGTCCTCTTCGGCACCGAGTACTGGGGCGGCCTGATCGACTGGCTCCGCGACACGGTGGTCGCCCAGGGCAAGGCATCGGACAAGGACCTGATGCTCTTCCACGTGACGGACGACGTGGAGGAGGCGGTCATGCTGGTGACGAAGGAGGTCGGGCGGTGAACGGCTGAGCCCGCCCGGCAGAACCGGTGCCCGCCCGGTAGAACCAAGCGCGTTCGGCAGAACCGTGCTGGTGCCGGCAGAACCGAGCCCCTCCGGCGAAACCAAGCCCGTCCGGCGCTTGAGGAGCGGGGTCCAGGGGCAGCGCCCCGGGCCCCGCCCGCCGGGCAGGCACCAGGCCCTACGCCAGCCCCCTCCGTGCCACGGCCGGAGGCCGGTGCCCGGCAATCGACGCCACCATGTCCAGCACCTGCCGCGTCTCCGCCACCTCATGCACCCGGTACACCTGCGCCCCCAGCCACGCCGAGACCGCCGTCGTCGCCAGCGTGCCGACGACCCGCTCCTTCACCGGCCGGTCCAGCGTCTCGCCGACGAAGTCCTTGTTGGACAGGGACACCAGCACCGGCCACCCCGTCTCCGCCATCTCCCCGAGCCGCCGCGTCGCCTCCAGCGAGTGCCGGGTGTTCTTCCCGAAGTCGTGACCCGGGTCGATCATGATCCCGTCCGGCCGCACCCCGAGCTCCACCGCCCGCTCGGCAAGCCCCACGGTCACCCGCAGGATGTCCGCCATCACATCGTCGTACGCGATCCGGTGCGGCCGGGTCCGCGGTTCCGCGCCGCCCGCGTGCGTGCACACCAGCCCCGCCCCGTACCGCGCCGCGACCTCCGCGAGCTTCGGGTCCACCCCGCCCCACGCGTCGTTCAGCACGTCCGCCCCGGCCTCGCAGACCGCCTCGCCCACCTCGTGCCGCCAGGTGTCGACGCTGATCACCACGTCCGGGTGGCGGCGGCGGACCTCGGCGACGAACCCCACCGTGCGGCGCGCCTCCTCCTCCGCGCTCACCTCCTCGCCGGGGCCCGCCTTCACCCCGCCGATGTCGATGATCGCGGCGCCCTCGGCCACCGCCTGCTCCACCCGGGCGAGCGCGGGCTCGTCCTGGAACGTGGCGCCCTGGTCGTAGAAGGAGTCCGGGGTCCGGTTCACGATCGCCATGATCACCGGCTCGTGCGGACCGAATTCCCGCCGCCCCAGCCTGAGTGCACCGCTTCGCATCCCCTGTCTCCTCCTCAGTAGCCCGCCTGCGACCCTAACGGTCGGCCCGATCGGTCAGTGCCGCATGCTGTCAGTGCCTCGTGGCACGATCGGTGCCGGACGAGGTTTCCGCCCCCGGGGAGATACGCGTGTTCTGGTTCTTGCTGCTCACGATGGTCGTGGTAGTCACGGCGGTCACCCTCGCGGTGGTCGGCGGCGGCGGGAGCCCGGTGCTCCAGGACGTGGAGCCCGAGCGGTTCACCGATCCGCTGCCCACGACCCGCCCGGTCGGCCGGGCCGACATCGAGGGGCTGCGCCTCCCGATGGCCGCGCGCGGCTATCGCATGGCGGACGTCGACGAGGCGCTGTCCCGGCTCGGCGCCGAGCTGGCCGAGCGGGACTCCCGGATCGCGGAGCTGGAATCCGCCCTGGCCGGTGTGCAGGCGGCCGCGGTGTCGACGGGCACCGACCTGTTCAAGCAGCCGGGGGACCGGCCCGCCGAGCCGCGCGGCCGGGAGAACGGCGGCGCGGACCCGGCCGAGGGGGACGAGCGATGAGCGGCGGAGCCGTGGCGGCCCCCGACGGAGGCCTGCGCTGCCCGTGGGGCCTGTCCGCCGAGGACTACCTCGACTACCACGACACCGAGTGGGGCCGCCCGGTCCACGGCGACGACGCCCTGTTCGAGCGGCTCTGCCTGGAGGCCTTCCAGTCCGGGCTGTCCTGGATCACGATCCTGCGCCGCCGCGAGACCTTCCGTACCGCCTTCGAGGGATTCCGGATCGGGGCGGTCGCGAAGTTCACCGACGCCGACCGGGAGCGGCTCCTCGCCGACCCGGGGATCATCCGCAACCGGGCCAAGGTCGACGCGACCCTCGCCAATGCGAAGGTGCTCGCCGACTGGCCGGCCGGGGAGCTGGACGAGCTGATCTGGTCCTACGCTCCCGACCCGGCCGGCCGGCCCGCCCCGCGCACGCTGTCGGACGTGCCGGCCGTCACCCCCGAGTCCACCGCGCTGGCCAAGGCGCTGAAGAAGCGCTCGATCCGCTTCGTCGGCCCCACCACTGCCTACGCCCTGATGCAGGCCTGCGGGCTGGTCGACGACCACCTCGCGGACTGCGTGGCGCGCGGCGGCGGCAGCACGGCTCGCTGAAGGGTCACTGACCCCGGGGCGGAAAGGGCTACTTCCCGAGGTAGACCGGCTTCTCCTTGGCGAGGAACGCCTCGACCGCGATGGTGTGGTCCGCCGACGCGCCCGCCCGGGTCTGGAGTACGTCCTCCTTCTCCAGCGACTCGGCGAGCGTGTGCCCCGCGCCGTAGGCCATCGACTCCTTCAGCGCCGCGTACGCCACCGTGGGCCCTTCGGCCAGGGTTCGGGCCACCGAGGCGGCCTGCTCGGCCAGCTCGGCTGCCGGGACGACGCGGTTGACGATGCCCAGCTCGTACGCGTCCTGGGCGGAGATCGAACGCGGGAAGAACAGCAGATCGGCGGCGCGGCTCTGCCCGATCAGCCGGGGCAGCGTCCAGGACACGCCGGAGTCGGCGGTCAGCGCGACGCCCGCGAACGAGGTGTTGAAGGAGGCGGTGTCGGCGACCACCCGGTAGTCGGCCGCCAGGGCGAAACCGAACCCGGCCCCGGCCGCGACGCCGTTCACCCCGGCGACGACCGGCTTCGGCATCTCGGTGATCGCCCGCACGATCGGGTTGTAGTGCTCCCGTACCGTGCTCAGCGCGTTCCCGCTGCCCGACTCACGGGTCGCCGCGAGCGAGGCGACGTGCTCCTTGAGGTCCTGGCCGACGCAGAAGGCGCGTCCGGTGGCCGTGAGCAGAACGGCCCGGACGTCCGCGTCCGCCGAGGCCTCCACCAGCGCGTCCCGGAGCGCGACCTTCGCCGCGGTGTTCATCGCGTTCATCGCGTCGGGTCGGTTGATCGTGATCGTCGCGAGCCCCTCGCTCACGTCGTACAGAACGGTGTTCGCCTGCTCGTCGGCCATTCCGGTATCCCCTCGCTGCTCGGGCATCGTTGCCACTGGAGGCAAGCATGGCCGACGCCGACCGGGGCAGAGATGTGACCTGCGTCTAACAATTGGCTCTCACCTGGGGGGCCGGGGCGGCGCAGTATCGCAGCCGGATCGCCGAATTGGGGGGTTTTGCGTGAGCGCGTTGCGCAAGCGATGCAGACCGATGTTGGTCATCGGGGTCCCTGATGCGGGATAATGGCGAAGAAGCAATGTGTTCGATGCCGGTGAGGCAGCGCCTGTCATGGGGCCGCCGGTTGCGATGAGCTGGTTTCAGGAAGGGGAACGAGCATGGCGGCCATGAAGCCGCGGACGGGCGACGGCCCGCTCGAGGTGACAAAGGAGGGGCGGGGCATCGTCATGCGCGTTCCGCTCGAAGGCGGCGGTCGGCTCGTTGTCGAGCTGACTCCGGACGAGGCCGATGCCCTCGGCGACGCGCTGAAGAAGGTCGTCGGCTGACGCGGAACGCCCATCACCTTCACTGCTGCCCCGGTACGGCATCCGCGGATGCCGTACCGGGGCAGCAGTGCGTTCCGGGGCCGTACGGGAACGTCGGGGACCGACAGGGAACACCCGGGCGTACGGGGTCAGCCGCGCCGGACCGCGCAGAGCAGGCCGTCGCCGACCGGCAGCAGGGTCGACATCAGCTCCTGGCTCTCCCGCACCGCCCGCAGCAGGTCCCGCAGCCGCAGCACCTCGGCGGGCTGGGCGGCGGAGTCGACCGTGCGGCCGTCCGCGAAGACGCCCTCGAAGCAGACCAGGCCGCCGGGCCGCAGCAGGCGCAACGATTCAGCGAGCACATCGAGGCTCTCCAACCGGTCGCCGTCGCAGAAGACGAGGTCGTAACCGCCGTCCGCGAGCCGGGGCAGGACGTCCAGGGCGCGGCCGGGGATGAACCGCGACCGGTTGGTGGCGAAGCCCGCCTCGCGGAACGCCTCCCGGGCGAACTGCTGGCGCTCGGGCTCGGGGTCCACGGTGGTCAGGACGCCGTCCGGCCGCATGCCGTGCAGCAGATAGATGCCGGACACACCCGTGCCCGTGCCGATCTCCGCCACCGCCTTCGCGTCCGCGGCGGCGGCCAGCAGGCGCAGCGCGGCGCCGGTGCCCGGTGACACCGAGCGGAGCCCCAGCTCGCGGGCCCGTTCCCGGGCCCGGTGCAGGGCTTCGTCCTCGGCGACAAAGGCGTCGGCGAACGCCCAGCTCGTCTGCCGGTTGGCGGTAATGACCCTCTCCTGTCCCCGTAGTTGGCGCAACGGTGACTGTATCCGCTGGACCCGGGAACCCGCAGATGGGACCGGGCGTTGTGCAAGGAGTGGGGAGAGCGCAGTGACCCGGGCCGCGGATCGGACCGGTGGGCTGCGGGGAAGTTCCGGGCCGTGCCCGGCCCCAGCAGGGAAAAGGCTTATCCGGAGCTAACGGGCGAGGTGGCTATGGTAGGGGCTCCACTGGACACCACCAGAGCCGATAGGGGAGGTGCGGCTGCGCCTGTGGATCGGGGAGGGGTGCTGAGGCGCCTTCTCAGGTCGGCCGGTGAGCCGAAATCCGTGACCAACATTGCTGACCGTTCTTCCGAAGACTCCGCACCGACCGCGACCTTCGCCTCTGATGCGGATTCTCAGGCGTGGACCCCGCCCTCATGGGAAGAGATCGTCAGCACGCACAGCGGTCGCGTGTACCGCCTCGCCTACCGGCTGACAGGAAACCAGCACGACGCCGAGGACCTCACCCAGGAGGTCTTCGTCCGGGTGTTCCGCTCGCTGTCGACGTACACCCCGGGCACCTTCGAGGGCTGGCTGCACCGCATCACGACCAATCTCTTCCTCGACATGGTCCGCCGCAAGCAGCGCATCCGGTTCGACTCGCTGGGCGACGACGCGGCCGAGCGGCTGCCGAGCCGTGAGCCGTCCCCGCAGCAGGTCTTCAACGACACCCACTTCGACGCCGATGTGCAGCAGGCGCTGGACACCCTCGCGCCCGAATTCCGTGCGGCCGTGGTCCTCTGCGACATCGAGGGCCTCAGCTACGAGGAGATCGCCGCGACCCTCGGGGTGAAGCTCGGCACCGTCCGCAGCCGCATCCACCGGGGCCGCTCGCATCTGCGCAAGGCGCTCAAGCACCGTTCGCCCGAGGCCCGCGCCGAGCAGCGCTCCCTGGCGGACGCGGTCCTGGCGGGGGAGGGCGGAACGGCGTGAGTGGTACAGGTCCGACCCCTGCCGAAGCGCACCTGGGGGACCGGCTCGCCGCGCTGGTCGACGGCGAGCTGAATCATGACGCCCGTGAGCGGGTCCTGGCCCACCTGGCGACCTGCGCCAAGTGCAAGGCCGAGGCCGACGCCCAGCGCCGCCTCAAGAGCGCCTTCGCCATGTCCGCCTCACCTTCGCCCTCCGAGGGGTTCCTGGCCCGCTTGCAGGGCCTTCCCGGGGGGCCCGGCGGCGACGACACCGGCTCCGGTTCACCCTTCGGCGGCCGGGGGCCCTTCGCCGACGAGTTCTACCCCGGGCTGCGGCCTTCCACCGGCGGCGCCCGCACCGACGCCGCCCGCTCCCCCCTGGACGGCTTCGGCTACCTCCCCGCCGCGCACGGCTCCACCGCCGTGCTGCCCGGCGCCTCCGGTTCCGGTTCGGTCTTCCGCATACACGAGGTGTCCCGCGACGCGGACCGTTCGCCGTGGCGCGGGCGGCGTTTCGCGTTCGCCGCGGCCAGTGCCGTCTCCCTCGCAGCCATCGCGCTCGGCGGCACCCTCCCGCTGGAGTCCGGCGCCGAATCCCCGCTTCGCGCCGAGGGCAGCGGGAACAACGTGACCCCCCTCGACGCCGAGACCCGCGCCGAGAACGGCACCGACGCGGCCGGCCGCCGGGGCGGCGGCGCCCTCGCGGTGACCGGCGACGACGCGGCGGCGGGACAGCCCGCGAGCGGCACGACGGCCTCCGGGACGAACGGGGTGCCCCCGTCGCTCACGGGCACGGCGACTCCGGCGGATCCGGCCGCGACCCCGCCGGCGAACCGGCAGGCGGCGACGGCCGCACCGCTGCTTTTCGGCCTTTCCGCGCCGACCGGACACCCCTTCGCGCTTCCCGCGCTGAACGTGTCCGTGCCGCCGCTGATACGCCCGACCGCCTCCGGTACCCCGCTGCTCGCGGCGGCCCTCGGCGGCGGTGCGCTGCCGAAGCCGCCCCCGGCGGCAGTCCCCTCGGGACCGTCCCCGTCCGCGCCCGCCGACGATCTGGCGAGCCCCCTTTCCCCGCGCCGTTGACCGGACCCTGCGCGGGGATTCGCGAACCTGGTTGAATTCCGGTGAGGGACGCCTCTGTGGGGCGTGCAGAGGCCAGTTGCGGGGAGAGCATGGACGACGGGAAGCCCACCGGGCCGCAGGCGAAGTGGTGGAGTCGCCCCACGGGGCCGAAGAGCGAGTCGGAGGCCGCTACGGCGTCCCCGGCCGTCACCGAGGACGCCTCGGCCGGCACGCAGGGAGCCCCGGAGGCGGCCGCCCCGGCCGTACCCGGCACCCCCGACCCGGTGGACACCCGCCGTACCCCGGATGCCGCGGCTCCGGGCGCCCCGGCTCAGGACGGCCCGGCACCGGATGCCCCGGTGCCCGGAGCGGCCGGCGGACTCGATGCTTCCGGCTCCTCGTCGGACGCGTACGGCCACCCGGGTCCGCCCTCCCGCCCCGCAGGTCAGCCGCTGCACCAGACCGACGAGTACAGCACCCCGCCCTACGGCGGCCCCGGCCCCTGGGCGCCCGCGCCCCCGGTGCAGCGGCCGACGCCGCCGCACGGCACCGCCGTACCGCCGCAGGCCGGCGGCCCGTCCCCGCAGTACGCCGCGACGAACGGGGCGGGCATCCCGGCCCCCGCCCCCGGCCCGGCACCGCGGTCCGCGCCCGAGGACAGCTTCGCAGCCCCGCCCCCGCAGCCGAGCGACGGCTTCGCACCCCTGCAAGCCCAGCACCCGCAACCTCCGGCGAACCCCGGCCCCCCGGCGAACCCCGCGCACGCGACGCACCCCGGGCCCGACGCACACGCACCGCAGCAGCACACGCAGTGGCTCCAGTACGACCCCTGGGGCGCCCCGGGGCAGCCGCTGACCCGGGGCGGGCCGCCCGAAGGCGCCGAGCCGGGGCGGAAGAAGCGCCGCCGGGGCGGGGCGTTCGCGGGCGTGCTCCTGCTGACCCTGGTCGCGAGCGGCATCGGCGGCGGAGTCGGCGCGTACATCGAGCGCAACGGCGGGCTGACCACCGTGGAACTGCCGCAGGCGGGCCGGGACAGCGGCGACCGGGCGCCCGAGAGTGTCGCGGGCATCGCCGCCAGCGCCCTGCCCAGCGTGGTCACCCTGCACGTCAGCGGTACCGCTGAGTCCGGCACCGGTACCGGCTTCGTCCTCGACGGCCAGGGCCACATCCTCACCAACAACCACGTCGTCGCCCCGGCCGGATCCAGTGGGGACATCACCGTGACGTTCAGCAGCGGTGAGACGGCCTCCGCCGAGCTGGTCGGCAAGGACAGCGGCTACGACCTCGCGGTCGTCAAGGTCCGCGGGGTCTCCGGACTCAAGCCCCTGCCCCTCGGCAACTCCGACAATGTGCGGGTCGGCGACCCGGTGGTGGCCATCGGCGCCCCCTTCGACCTGTCCAACACGGTGACCTCGGGCATCATCAGCGCCAAGCAGCGGCCGATCACCGCGGGCGGCGAGAAGGGCGACGGCAGCGACATCAGCTACGTCGACGCCCTCCAGACCGACGCCCCCATCAACCCGGGCAATTCCGGTGGCCCCCTGGTCGACACCAAGGCCCACGTCATCGGTATCAACAGCGCGATCCGTGCGGCCGACAGCGGCAAGGGCCCCGAGTCCGGCGGCCAGTCGGGTTCCATCGGCCTCGGCTTCGCGATACCCATCAACCAGGGCAAGCGCGTCGCCGAGGAGCTGATCAACACCGGTCGGGCGACCCACCCGGTCATCGGCGTGACGCTCGACATGAAGTTCACCGGCGACGGGGCCAAGGTCGGCACGGAGGGCGCCGACGGCGGACCGGCCGTCGCGAAGGACGGTCCGGCGGACAAGGCGGGCATCCGGTCCGGCGATGTCATCACCGAGGTCGAGGGCCAGCGGGTGCACAGCGGGGAGGAGCTGATCGTGAAGATCCGGGCCCACCGTCCGGGTGACGATCTGGACCTCGTCCTGACCCGGGGCGGCGAGGAGCAGACCGTGACGCTGACCCTCGGTTCGGCGAGCGGCACGTGACGGCCATCGCAAGGTACCGCCCGGACACGTTCGACAGGTACCGTTGAGCGGTCCGGAGACCGGAGAGGCCCGGTCGGGATCGCACGGAGAACACGCGGAGAACACGAGGAGCAGCTAGGTGTTCAATGACATAGGCGCACTGGAGCTGTTGACGCTCGGAGTGCTGGCCGTGCTGGTCTTCGGCCCCGACAAGCTGCCCAAGCTGATCCAGGACGTCACGCGCACCATCCGCAAGATCCGTGAGTTCTCGGACAGCGCGAAGGAAGACATCCGCTCGGAGCTGGGTCCGCAGTTCAAGGACTTCGAGTTCGAGGACCTCAACCCCAAGACGTTCGTCCGCAAGCAGCTGATGGACGGCAACGACGACCTGGGGCTGAAGGAGATCCGCGAGAGCTTCGACCTGCGCAAGGAGATGGCGGACGTCACCGACGCGGTCAACGGCCGCTCGACCGCCCCGGACGCCGCGGCCGATTCCGCCAGGAGTGCGGCGAACGGCTCTGCTGGTGCGAACGGGGCAGGCACCTCGACCAGCCTCACCAAGACCGATGCCACCACACCTGACCTGCTGAAGAAGGTCCCCGCCGCCGACCGGCCCGAGCGTCCGCCGTTCGACGCAGACGCCACCTGACCCCGGTCAATCCCGACTCGTCCGGACGGTATGGCTATTCTCCATCTGTCCGGTTGCGAGGACGCCCACGCCCGCGGGGGGCGGGCCGCTCCGGATCTTGACTGATCGAGGAGGCGGCCGCTCAGATGGAGACGACGAGTCGGGTGGATACGGACGGTGCCCCGGGCACGGTCACGGCGGAGGGCGTGCCGGCGGCCCGGCGGACCGTCGACGGCTACCTGGAAGCGCCCTTCCCCTGGTACGGGCTGGACGAGGCGTTCACCGGCCCGCGCTGGCTGATGCAGGTCGGTACGGCGGCGGACGGCACGGTCCAGCATGGGTCGGTCGGGCACGGCGACGAGCCGTCGGTGAAGACCGACGGGGCCGCCGCCGAGAAGGAGCGGTTCGCGGTGGTCATCACCGTGGCCGCGAGCCCGGTGCGGCGCAGTGGTGACGGTACGGGCGTGCTGGACGCCACCACGGTGTCCTCGGCGGCCTGGCTCGCGGGCTCCGGACTGCTGGCGTACACCTGGCCGCCGCTGATGGACCACTCGCTGCGCGACGACTGGCTGGACCAGCAGACCGAGACGGCGTTCACCCTCGCCGACGACCTCGGCAGCGCGCCCTGGTCGACCCTGTCACTGCCGGTGGACGGCGTACCCGTGGAGTTCCACTACCGCGAGTCCGAGTTCGGCTGGGTGCTCGCCGGGTCGGCGCACACGGGCGTGCACATCGGTGCGTACGGGCGGGGGATGAGCGCGTACGGGCTGGGCTTCTCGGTCGTCAAGGACATCGGGACATACGCGTAGCAGCGTCACCGGGCGGGCCGGCTGACCACCGGCCCGCCCGGTCACCTCACGCGTGGCGGGGCCGGTGCCCCGACCCGTTCACGGCACACGGGCCGGGGCACCGGCCCCGCCCGTGTGCCGTGAACGGGTGTCAGAACTTGTTGCGCGGCGTGATGCCCAGCGACATGCCCGACAGGCCGCGCTGACGGCCGCCCAGCTTCCCGGCGATCGAGCGCAGCGCGCTCCCGGCGGGGGAGTCCGGGTCGGACAGGACGACCGGCTTGCCCTCGTCGCCGCCCTCGCGCAGCCGTACGTCGATCGGGATCGAGCCGAGCACCGGCACCTCGGCGCCGACCGTCTTCGTCAGGCCCTCCGCGACCCGGGCGCCGCCGCCCGAGCCGAACACGTCGACCATCTCGTCGCAGTGCGGGCACGGCATGCCCGACATGTTCTCCACGACGCCGACGATCTTCTGGTGGGTCTGCACGGCGATCGAACCGGCGCGCTCGGCCACCTCGGCCGCCGCCTGCTGCGGGGTCGTGACGACCAAGATCTCCGCGTTCGGTACGAGCTGCGCCACCGAGATCGCGATGTCACCGGTGCCCGGCGGCAGGTCGAGCAGCAGGACGTCCAGATCGCCCCAGTACACATCGGCGAGGAACTGCTGGAGCGCCCGGTGCAGCATCGGACCGCGCCACACCACGGGCGCGTTGCCCGGGGTGAACATGCCGATGGAGATGACCTTCACCCCGTGCGAGGACGGCGGCATGATCATGTTCTCGACCTGGGTGGGCTTGCCGTCAGCGCCGAGCATCCGGGGCACGCTGTGCCCGTAGATGTCCGCGTCCACGACACCGACCTTCAGCCCGTCGGCCGCCATCGCCGCCGCCAGGTTCACCGTCACCGAGGACTTGCCGACGCCCCCCTTGCCGGAGGCGACCGCGTACACCCGGGTCAGCGAGCCGGGCTTGGCGAACGGCACCTCGCGCTCGGCGTTGTTGCCGCGCAGCGCGCTCGCCAGCTCCTTGCGCTGTTCGTCGCTCATGACGTCGAGGGTGACCTCGACCCGCGAGACGCCTTCGACCCGGGCGACCGCCTCGGTCACGTTGCGGGTGATCGTCTCGCGCATCGGGCAGCCGGAGACCGTGAGATACACCGTGACAGCGACTACACCGTCAGGATCGATCTCGACCGATTTCACCATGCCCAGCTCGGTGATCGGGCGGTGGATCTCCGGGTCGTTCACTGTCGACAGTGCCTCAAGCACCGCGTCTTCCGTAGCCATACCGACGATGTTACGGCGCTGAGCCCTACGCGCGGGTAGCCCCTCAGCGGTCGCCTTCGTCACTCTCGGCCGGGATCAGCATCCGCCGGTCCTCCATGTCCCTCACCATGTCCTGGAGCTCCGAGCGGATCCAGTCCCGGGTGGCGACCTCGCCGAGGCCCATCCGCAGCGCCGCGATCTCCCGTGTCAGGTACTCCGTGTCCGCGATGGAGCGCTCGTTCTGCTTGCGGTCCTGCTCGTGCGTGACCCGGTCTCGGTCGTCCTGCCGGTTCTGCGCGAGGAGGATCAGCGGCGCCGCGTAGGAGGCCTGGAGGGACAGGGCCAGGGTCAGGAAGATGAACGGGTACTCGTCGAAGCGCAGGTTCTCCGGCGCGAAGATGTTCCACACCACCCAGACGATGATGGTGAGCGTCATCCAGACGATGAACCGCCCCGTCCCCAGGAAGCGGGCGATCCGCTCCGAGAACCGGCCGAACGCCTCCGGGTCGTACTCCGGCAGCAGCCGCCGCCGGGGGGCCCTCGGCTGGTCGATCCGGGCCCGGGGGGGCCGCACCAGGCCCGAGGCGCCGGTCGACGCCGCCTTCGCCCGCTCATCGCCCGCCATGACCGATCCCCTCCTCCCCGTGCAGATCCGTCTCGCGCCAGTCGTCGGGGAGCAGGTGGTCCAGGACGTCGTCCACGGTCACCGCGCCCAGCAGCGAACCGCTCTCGTCCACGACGGGCGCCGAGACCATGTTGTACGCGGCCAGATAGGCGGTCACCGTCGGCAGCGGGGTGTCCGGGGACAGCGGCACCAGATCGCTGTCCACCAGCGAGCTGACCAGGGTGAACGGCGGGTCGCGCAGCAGCCGCTGGAAGTGCACCGTGCCCAGGTACTTCCCGGTCGGCGTCTCGTCGGGCGAGCGGCACACGTAGACCTGCGCGGCCAGCGCCGGCGACAGGTCCGCCTGCCGGACCCGGGCGAGCGCGTCGGCCACCGTCGCGTCCGGCCGCAGCACGATCGGCTCGGTCGTCATCAGACCGCCCGCCGTCCGCTCCTCGTACGACAGCAGACGGCGCACGTCGGCCGCGTCGTCCGGCCGCATCAGCGCCAGCAGCCGCTCCTTGTCCTCCTCGGGCAGCTCGGAGAGCAGGTCGGCCGCGTCGTCCGGGTCCATCGCCTCCAGGACGTCGGCGGCCCGCTCCTCGGCGAGCTTGCCGATGATCTCCACCTGGTCGTCCTCGGGCAGCTCCTCCAGGACATCGGCGAGCCGGTCGTCGTCCAGGGCAGCGGCGACCTCCACCCGGCGCTTGGGGGAGAGGTGGTGCAGGGCGTTGGCGACATCGGTGGGCCGCAGCCGTTCGAACGTGGCGACCAGGCTCTCCGCCCCCTGGCCGTGCTCCTCCAGCGAGAAACCGCTGACCGCCGACCACTCCACCGTCAACGTCTCGCCCTTGCGGCGCAGCGCCCCGCCGCGCCCCTTGCGGACGAAGTACTTGTCGATCTCCCAGTCGCGGCGCGCGGGCAGCTGCTGGATGGCCACGTCCAGGACGGTGACCTCCTCGTCGCTCTCCACCAGCCGCACCCGCCGGTCCAGGAACTCGCCGAGGACGAGGCGCTCGGTGGGCCGCTGCTCGAAGCGCCGCATGTTGACCACACCGGGGGTGATGACCTGGCCCGACTCGATCCCGGTGACCCGGGTCATCGGCAGGAAGATCCGCCGGCGGCTGATCACCTCGACCACCAGGCCCAGGATGCGTGGCGGCCGACCGCCGACCCGCAGCATCGCCACCAGATCACGGACCCGGCCGACCTGGTCCCCGTTGGGGTCGAACACCGGCACTCCGGACAGGTGGGAGACGAAGACCCGGGGGGCGCCTGCCGCCATGCCTCCGCCTCCTTCCGTGTCCGTGACCGTCCGGTTCCGTGACTGTCCGGACCGGCGTCCGCCACCGGTGGCCGTCGTAAACCGTCGTACGTCCGGTCTGCCGGCCCGGCCACCCCGACCAGCGGATTTCGGCGGTACGCGGGATCAGGCTAGCCCGTGCCGCCGTGCCGTGCCCTGGCGGACCCGTCCGTACGGCTGGTCGGCCGGGGGTGCGTGACTCCCGGGTACGCTGCCGTCTGCCACCCCCGATCGCCGTTGAGAGGCAGTTCGCCCGTGACCTCTTTCGCCCCGGCCGTGCGGAACCATCGCCGGACCGCCCTAGCTCTGGTGCTGTGCGGGGGGCTCGCTGTGGCTCTCACCGCCTGCGGCACGGACGAGGACCCGGACAAGGGGACCAACGGCATCGCGAAACTCACCGCGTCCGAGATCGACACGAAGGCCAGAGCGGCGGCCGACGCCGCGACCTCGGTACGCCTGTCGGGGACGCTCGTCAGCAAGGGCGGCACCTACCGGCTCGACATGAAGCTCAGCGCCAAGGGCGGCATGGGCTCGGTGAGCTCGAAGAAGCAGAGCTTCGCCCTGCTGCGGATCGAGGACGAGCTGTTCCTCAAGGCACCGGCCGCGTTCTGGACCCACGAGGACGGCAAGGGCGAGAGCGGGGCCGCCGACGCGGCGGCCGCCGACGCGGCGGCCGCCGACAAGCTGGGCGGCAAGTACGTGAAGGTCCCCGAGGGCGATCCCAGCTACCGGCAGCTGCGCGGCTTCACCGACAAGAAAGTCCTGCTCGACGGGCTGCTCGCGCTGCACGGAGAGCTCAACAAGGGCGGCCGGGACACGGTCGCCGGGCACCGCACCGTCCAGATCCTGGGCGGCAAGGGCGAGGGCGGGGCGTTCGACGTCTCGCTGGAGGACAAGCCGTACCCGGTACGGGTGGCCCGGGGCGGCGGCGGGGGCACGGTCTCGCTGGCCGACTGGGGGCGGTCCTTCCCCCTGGAGGCGCCGGACGAGGACGACACCGTCGACTACGGCGGCCAGCTCCCCAAGTCCTCCGGCTGAGCCCTCCCCGAACTCCGCGTCAGCGCTTGCGGCGGCGTTTGAGCAGCAGCCGGGGGAGCGCTGCCGGGACCGGCTGCCGTGTGGTGGCGGAGGTCGGCAGCGGGGCGGCCGCCAGCGAGCCGTCCGGCAGCTCGGTGCCGACGGTGTCGGGCGTCAGCCGCACCACCGTGCACTCCTTCGCCCAGCGTTCCGTCATCACCTCGGCGTCCGGTGCGTTCAGCCGCTTGCCCTTCAGCTCGGCGACCGCCGCTTCCCACTCCTCGGAGCGCGGGGAGAGCACACGTACGGTCGCGGTCCAGGCGACGATCCGGCCGCCCTTGTCCTTGCTGCGTACGGTCACCTCGGCGCGGCCGCCGTCGGCCAGGCCCTCGGGCAGCGGCTGCTCGCCGGGCCCGCCGCCGACCAGATGCGCCGCGCCCTCGTGCCAGACGTGCCAGACGGCCCGGGCCGGCCCGGTGCCCCGGACCCAGACGAGAGAGGACTTCTTCGTGGCCTCCTCGACGAGGGTCCTCTCCAGCAGGTCGGCGGCGGCATCGGGCGCGGCGGCGTCAGTCATGGCGCGAGCTTAGACCCACCCACCGGCACGGTTCAGAGCCAGCCGTTGCGCTTGAGGATGCGGTGGATGGAGAAACACACCACCCCGATGACGCCCAGCACCATCGGATAGCCGTACTTCCACCCCACCTCGGGCATGTAGTCGAAGTTCATGCCGTAGACACCGCAGATCATCGTCGGCACGGCGATGATCGCCGCCCAGGACGTGATCTTGCGCATGTCCTCGTTCTGCGTGACGGTCGCCTGCGCCAGATTCGCCTGGAGGATCGAGTTCAGCAGTTCGTCAAAGCCCAGGACCTCTTCCTGGACGCGGGCGAGGTGGTCGGCGACGTCGCGGAAGTACTTCTGGATGTCGGGGTCGATCAGCCGCATCGGACGCTCGCTCAGCAGCTGCATCGGGCGCAGCAGCGGGGACACGGCCCGCTTGAACTCCAGTACCTCGCGCTTGAGCTGGTAGATCCGGCCCGCGTCCGAACCGCGCGGGGAGCCCTTGGCCGGGGTGGAGAAGACGTCGATCTCCACCTCGTCGATGTCGTCCTGCACCGCTTCGGCCACCGCGATGTACCCGTCGACGACGTGGTCGGCGATGGCGTGCAGTACGGCGGACGGGCCCTTGGCCAGCAGTTCGGGGTCGTCCTGGAGCCGGTGGCGCAGGGCGCGCAGGGAGCCCTGGCCGCCGTGCCGGACGGTGATGACGAAGTCCCGGCCGGTGAAGCACATCACCTCGCCGGTCTCCACGACCTCGCTGGTCGCGGTCAGTTCGGCGTGCTCCACGTAGTGGATGGTCTTGAAGACGGTGAACAGCGTGTCGTCGTACCGCTCCAGCTTGGGCCGCTGGTGGGCGTGGACGGCGTCCTCGACGGCCAGCGGGTGCAGGCCGAACTCCCGGGCGATGCCCGCGAATTCGGCCTCCGTCGGCTCGTGCAGGCCGATCCACGCGAAGCCGCCCTCCTCCCGCACCTGAAGCATCGCCTCGTGCGGCGTCGGGATCGCGGGCGTCTCCAGACGGCGCCCGTCGCGGTAGACCGCGCAGTCGACGACGGCGCTGGAGGCGGACGGGTCGCGGGTGGTGTCGTACCCGCTGTAAGGGGCGCTGTTCTTACGGAGGGACGGGCGCAGGGACGGGCGCACGGCGGCGCGCAGGTCACGGATCATCGACATGGCTGGCTCCTTCACGGAGGGCCGTCGGCGAGGGCGTGGAACAGCCCGGAATGGGGACGTGGGCTCACGTCCGCAAAGCGGGCGGCACCGCGCGGGCGCGATGACGGCGTTCGCTACAGACAGGCAAAAACGAAGGGCTCTTCCGTCACGCGAACCACTGACGGGGTCGTGCGAACCACTGACGGGGCGCCATCCGGGCACGGCGGCGATGGCGGACCGGACAGGCTGACGAGGTGTCGGATCAGTGAGAGAGGCGAGGCGCGGAAGAGCGGTTGGTACTGCACGGTCGACTTGGATCCATGGCAGTCCCCACCTCCTCCGGCCGGTCCCCCGTGGGGGACGACGTGTCGTCGGGACAAAGAGAACAACGCTTCTGCGTGCTGTCCCGACCGGCGCCCAGGCTATCAGCCGTCCAAGGGGCAATCCCGTACTTTGCCCGTTCCGTACGCGATCTATGCTCGCGGCATGGCAGAAATTCTCGCTCTGGTCGAGGCCCGGCTCCGTTCCGCCCTCGGGGAACCGGACGCCCGTGCCGATGTGACGTTCCTCGGCACGGACCGCATCGAGGTGCTGCGCTTCCTCGACGGCGATGTGGTGCGCTACGCGACGCTCGGCATGTCCGGGCAGCCGATGGCCGACCCCACATCACCGCTCGCCGACCCGGTCAAGGGCCCCCGCGCCGAGCTGATCCTGTCGGTACGCGGCGGACTGGCCGACACCGACCAGGTGCTGCGCCCGCTCGCCGTGCTGGCCGCCTCCCCGCAGGTCGAGGGGCTGATCGTGGCCGCGGGCGCCTCACTGGACCTGGGCGAGCCGCTGTGGCCCGGGGCGCCGTTCACCTCGGTGCTCGTGGCGGAGTCCGGCGGGCTGGTGGAGGACCTGGAGCTGGACGAGCCGATGGACCCGGTGCGCTTCCTGCCGCTGCTGCCGATGACGCACAACGAGGCCGCCTGGAAGCGGGTGCGCGGTGCGCAGGAGCTCCAGGAGCGGTGGCTCGCGCACGGGACGGACCTGCGGGACCCGCTGCGTACGTCGGTGGCCCTGGACTAGGGCCTGTCGCTCGGACCACGCCGGGCTCGCGGGGTGATCCGAACGACAGGCCCCGGTCCGCTTGCCTCCGGGGTGAGGGCTGCGTGGTTCTCGCTCCTCACCTGCGATCGGGTGATCGTCCTTGACGCGAGGACCGGCGGAGAGGACCGTGGGTCCCTATGAGGGGCGAACCCAGTTGCCCGAAGTGCGGTGGCCGGGTCAGGGCGCCCGGCCTCTTCGCCGACGCCTGGCAGTGCTCCGTGCACGGCCAGGTCCATCCGATGCAGCCGGTCATCCCGCCGAGCGTCGAGGCGCTCGGCGTCGTGGTGCACCGGGCGCAGGTTCCCGTCTGGATGCCCTGGCCGCTTCCCGTGGGCTGGCTCTTCACCGGTGTGGCCAGCGCGGGCGACGACCGCAGCGGCGGCCGCGCGAGCGCCGTGGCCTGCTCGGGGCCGGGGCCGCTCGGCGGGATGGGTGAGCTGCTGCTCGTCGCCGAGGAGCTGGGCGTCGGGCTCGGCGCGCGGTACGCGGGCATCGACGGACCGGACCCCGGCCTCCATCTGAACGTCGACTCCGCCCCCGACGCCAAGGTGCACGCCGCGGGCCGCCCCACCCCGCTCTGGCACGTCAGGAACGCCCCGGAGGACCGTGCCGTCTTCGCGGGCGAGGCGCGGGGGCTGTGGCTGTGGGCGATCCTGTGGCCCGAGCAGTCGGGGCTGCTGATGTACGACGAGCTGGTGCTGACCGATCTGCGGGACGCCGGGGGAGAGGTGGACCTCCTCCCGTGCGGAGCGCTCACCCCCCGACTGCTCAGTGCGCCCGAGGCCCCGCCCCGGCAGGCGGGCGAGCGGTAGGGGGCGGGACCCGGCGCGGCGCTCCGGCGGCCCCGCCCGGCCCAGGCGCGTTCCGCGCGGCCGGAGGGGAGGCGGTCGGCGGTTATCCTTGAGCGGTCCCCCGTCCGCCCACGAGCTCTGGAGCCAGCCGTCGTGCGTATCGACCTGCACACCCACTCCACCGCGTCGGACGGCACGGACACCCCCGCCGAGCTGGTCGCGAACGCGGCCGCCGCGGGCCTGGACGTCGTCGCGCTCACCGACCACGACACCGTGGGCGGTCACAAGCAGGCCATCGACGCGCTGCCCGAGGGCCTCACCCTCGTCACCGGTGCCGAGCTCTCCTGCCGCGTCGACGGCGTGGGCGTGCACATGCTGGCGTACCTCTTCGACCCCGCCGAACCCGAGCTGGAGCGCGAGCGCGAGCTCGTCCGCGACGACCGGGTGCCGCGCGCCCAGGAGATGGTCCGCAAGCTCCGCGCCCTCGACGTCCCGGTCACCTGGGAGCAGGTCGCCCGTATCGCCGGGGACGGCTCGGTCGGCCGCCCGCACGTCGCCGCGGCCCTCGTCGAACTGGGCGTCGTGGATACCGTCTCCGACGCCTTCACGCCCGACTGGCTGGGCAATGGCGGACGGGCCTACGCCGAGAAGCACGAGCTCGACCCGTTCGAGGCCGTCCGTCTGGTGAAGGCGGCGGGCGGGGTCACCGTCTTCGCCCACCCCGCCGCCGTGAAACGGGGCGAGGTGGTCCCCGAGGCCACGATCGCCGCGCTCGCCGCCGCGGGCCTCGACGGCATAGAGGTCGACCACATGGACCACGACGAGCCCACCCGGGCCCGGCTGCGCGGCCTCGCCCGCGAACTGGGGCTGCTGACGACCGGCTCCAGCGACTACCACGGCAGCCGCAAGTCCGTACGGCTCGGCGAATACACCACCGACCCCGAGATCTACGGCGAGATCACCCGGCGCGCCACGGGAGCCTTCCCGGTGCCGGGCGCCGGCGGACCCGGCCGTATCTAGGGCCTGTTGTCGGACCGCCGCCTGCCGGGCGGCGCCCTTCGGGCAACGACGGCAGTCTGACGACCGGCCCCAGGACCCACCTGCTTCCACCGCACCACGCACCACGTCCCACCTCGCGCGCCCTTTCCCCTGCCGTCGTGCGCCGACGGCAGGCCGCCCGGGCCCGTGCCCCCCGTAACTCCCGCTCATCTCTCGCAAGGCTCACTGTGTTCGACGTCGCTGTCTTCGGATCCCTTTTTCTCACCCTTTTTGTGATTATGGACCCGCCCGGAATCACGCCGATCTTCCTCGCGCTCACCGCGGGCCGCCCCGCCAAGGTGCAGCGGAAGATGGCGCTCCAGGCGGTCACGGTCGCCTTCGGTGTGATCGCCGTCTTCGGTCTGCTCGGTCAGCAGATCCTCGACTATCTGCATGTCTCCGTGCCCGCCCTGATGATCGCGGGCGGTCTCCTCCTGCTGCTCATCGCGCTCGACCTGCTCACCGGCAAGACGGACGAGCCGACGCAGACCAAGGACGTCAACGTCGCCCTCGTGCCGCTGGGCATGCCGCTGCTGGCCGGCCCCGGCGCCATCGTCTCGGTCATCCTGGCGGTGCAGCACGCCGACGGCCTGGGCGGGCAGCTCTCGGTGTGGTCCGCGATCGTCGCCATGCACGTCGTGCTCTGGCTGACGATGCGCTACTCGCTGGTGATCATCCGCGTGATCAAGGACGGGGGTGTGGTGCTGGTGACCCGGCTCGCGGGCATGATGCTCTCCGCCATCGCGGTCCAGCAGATCATCAACGGCGTCACCCAGGTCATCCAGAACTCCTGAGACCCGCCCGCACGTCACAGCGCCCCCGCACGGTCCTTCCGTGCGGGGGCGCCTCGTCGTCGGCCAGGCGTTACGAAGCCGCGCCGTCGGCCGGCCGGATGTAGATGCGCCGGCCCACGGCTGCGGCCTGCTGCACGATCCGGTCGACGGAGGCGGCGTCCACGACGGTGCTGTCGACGGCGGTACCGTCGACGTCGTCGAGTCGCATGATCTCGAAGCGCACAGGGGCTTCCCTTCGTCTCGTCGGTTCCTTGCATGTGACAACGGCTTGCCTGGTACAAACATTCCCTACGCTAAGGAAATTTTTTGGATGTCTAAGTACCCGGCTGATATCGCCGACCGTCTGGACCGCACCAACGACCTGCTCCAGCGCATGCTCATCGAGGTCTCCAAGACTCCGTCGACGCACGCCATCTTCGTGGACGCGGGCTATGTGTACGCCGCGGCCGGCCTCCTCGTCACCGGCACCGAGGACCGGCGCTCCTTCGACCTCGACGCCGAGGGGCTGATCGAGGCCTTCATCGACAAGGCCCGCACGATCTTCGCGGACAGCAGGCTGCTGCGCGTCTACTGGTACGACGGGGCCAGACGCCGTATCCACACCACCGAGCAGCAGGCCATCGCCGAACTCCCCGACGTCAAGGTCAGGCTGGGCAACCTCAACGCCAACAACCAGCAGAAGGGCGTCGACTCCCTCATCCGCACCGACCTCGAATCCCTCGCCCGGCACCGGGCCATCAGTGACGCGGCGCTCGTCGGCGGCGACGAGGATCTGGTCTCGGCGGTCGAGGCGGCCCAGGGCTACGGAGCCCGGGTGCACCTGTGGGGCATCGAGGCCGCTGAGGGGCGCAACCAGGCGGAACCGCTGCTGTGGGAGGTGGACAGCCAGCGCACCTTCGACCTGGACTTCTGCCGCCCGTATGTCACCCGGCGCCCGGTCACGACGTACGAGGACGACACCCCGGCCCCCTCCCGGGAGGACGTCCGTTTCGTCGGCGCCCAGATTGCCGCCGCCTGGCTCGCCGCCCGGGGCCGCGAGTCCCTCGCCGACCTGCTGCCCGGCCACCCGTATCTGCCGGGCTCCGTCGACCAGGATCTCCTGGTGGAGGCCGAACGCCTGCTCCAGCACTCGCTGCGCGGCCACGCCCACCTGCGGCGGGCGCTGCGCGACGGCTTCTGGCAACACCTCCAGTCGCAGTACTGACCGGCGGTCGCCGTCACGGGGCCGCG
Source organism: Streptomyces sp. NPDC033165 (assembly GCF_055577965.1). Classification (NCBI taxonomy): domain Bacteria; kingdom Bacillati; phylum Actinomycetota; class Actinomycetes; order Kitasatosporales; family Streptomycetaceae; genus Streptomyces; species Streptomyces sp. NPDC033165. Next base: position 755,449 of record NZ_JBVIPK010000001.1, on the reverse strand, counting down.
GGCGGTGCGTCAGGTGGCCGGAAAGGTGTCCCAGAACATGGCGAGCGCCTTCGCGGTCTCCTGCGGCCGGGCGGTGTTGGGGGAGTGCTCGGCCCCGGCGATCGTGGTGCGGCGGGCGTCCAGACGCCGCGCCATGGAGTCGAACAGCTCCACCGGCCACACGTCGTCGCGCTCGCCGGACAGGACGTGGACGGGCAGCCCGACGGCGGCCAGCTCGTCCACCCGGTCCGGTTCGACGCCCAGCTGTGCTCCGGTGGCGATCAGCTGGGCCGGGTCGTGTCGCATCCAGCGTCGGCGCATGTCCTCGCCGTCGCCGGTGTCCGCGTCCTGCGGCGGGTCCAGCGCCTGCATCGCCTGCCACACCTCGTCCATGGACAGCACGGACAGCGCGTCGCTCAGCATCTTCACCTTCTCCCGCTGGGCCGCGACCACTTCGGCGGGGCCCGAGGACATCAGCGTCAGCGAGCGGAACGGGGTGGCGTCCAGCAGGACGGCGGCACGGGCGATCTGCCCGCCGAGCGAGTGCCCGAGCAGATGCAGCCCCCCCTCGCCGATGCCCTCGCCCCGGCCGCCTCCGTCGCTGTCGCTGTCGCTGTCGGTCAGGGCGGCCGCCTGGGCCAGTACGTCCCGGGCCAACTCGCCCTGGGCGTACTGCTCCTGACGGTCCGCTCCCGCGGACTCGTACTGCCCCCGGCCGTCCACGGCGACCACCCGGTAGCCCGCCGCCGACAGCGGTTCGAGCAGCGCGATGAAGTCCTCCTTGCTGCCGGTGTACCCGGGCAGCAGCAGAGCGGTGGCCCGTGCGGGCGTGGTCGGTACGGCGTCCAGTACGGCGAAGTCCCCGCGCTCGGTGTGCAAGACCCGGGCGGTGGTGCAGGCGGGAGGCGTGAAGGTGGGCGGGCGGCTCATACGGCGAGGCTATCCCCGCCACCCGGGTCCTGGCTCCACGGGGCGGCCGAAACGGCCCCGGCCCCCGCGGGTGCGGGGGCCGGGGCCGTCGGTCGAGCGGTACTGCGGCGGGGCGTCAGCTCTCGGTCGTCGCCGTTGCCTGGCCCGCCGGGCGGGTGGCACGGCGGCGGCGCGGCTTCGGCTCGGCGGCGGCCTCGCTCACCACGGCCTCGGCCTCGGAGACCACTGCGGCCTCCTGGGCCGCGGTCGAGGTGACGCTCCGCGTGGCGCGGCGGCGACGGGGCTTGGCCTCCGCCTCGGCGGCCGGAGCCTGCTCGGCGGGCGCCTCGGCGACGGCCGCCTTCGCGGTGGCCCTGGCCTTGGACTTCGCCGGAGTCTTCGCCTTCGCGGGGGCCTCCGCCTCGGCCGGAGCCTCGGCCTTCGCCGGGGCGTCGGCCTTCTTCCGGGACCTCGTCGCCCGGGTCCTGGGCTCCTTGGTCTCGGCGGCCTCCGGGGTCTCGGCGCTCTTCGCCGCCTTGGCCCTGGTCCTGGTGGACTTGGTCCCGGCGACGGGCTCCGACTCGCTCGCGGCCTCCGCCTTCGCCTTCGCCGTCTCGGGCTTCGACTCGGTCTTCGGCTTCGTGGTGCGGGCCGGGCGGCGGCGCGTCCTCGGCTCCGGCTCCGGCTCGGCGGGCGGGGCGATCTGGAAGTCGACCTCGTCGGCCGGCTTCACGATCCGGGCGCGGCGGCGCGGCCTGACGGCCTTCGGCTCGGCGACCGGCTCCGCGATGCCCGCGGCGACCGCCACGGTCTGGAACTCGGCCGGGGCCGGGGCGGCCGGAGCCTGGGCGGCGGGCCGGTCCGTCTCCTCGGCCACCGTCTCCTCGGCCACCGGCTTCGCGGCGCGGCTGCGACGGCGGCGCGGCTTGGACTCCGTCACCGCTTCCGCCGCGGGCTCCGCGACCGGCTCGGCCACGGGTGCGGCTTCGGCCACCGGGGCGGGCTCCGCCACGGGTGCGGCCTCGGCCACCGGGGCGGGCACCGCGGGGGCCTCGGCGACCGCCACAGCCGCCTCGGTGACGGCTTCGGCGGCGCTGACCCGCGTACGGCGACGGCGGCGCGGAGTGCGCGGGGCGTCGGGAGCCTCGTCACCGGCCGGGGCGGCCGGGGCGGCCTCCTTGGCCGGTGCGGGCACCGTCGCCGTCCCCTCCGCGACGGAGGACCCGCCACGGGTGCGGCGGCGCTGACGCGGCGTACGCGTACGGGGCTCGCGCTCCTCGCGGGCCGGAGCGGGGGCGGCGGACTTGCGGCCGCGGCCGCCGGTCTCGCCGAGGTCCTCGACCTCCTCCGCGCGCAGCCCGGCACGGGTCCGCTCGCCACGCGGCAGGACACCCTTGGTGCCCGCCGGGATACCGAGCTCCTCGAAGAGGTGCGGAGAGGTGGAGTACGTCTCCGGCGGGTCCGGGAACTTCAGGTCCAGCGCCTTGTTGATCAGCTGCCAGCGCGGGATGTCGTCCCAGTCGACCAGCGTGATCGCGATGCCCTTGGCACCCGCGCGGCCCGTGCGGCCGATGCGGTGGAGGTAGGTCTTCTCGTCCTCCGGCGACTGGTAGTTGATGACGTGGGTCACACCCTCGACATCGATACCGCGCGCGGCGACGTCGGTGCAGACCAGGACGTCGACCTTGCCGTTGCGGAAGGCGCGCAGCGCCTGCTCGCGGGCGCCCTGGCCGAGGTCGCCGTGGACCGCGCCGGAGGCGAAGCCGCGCTTCTCCAGCTGCTCGGCGATGTCGGCGGCCGTGCGCTTGGTCCGGCAGAAGATCATCGCGAGTCCGCGGCCGTCGGCCTGGAGGATCCGCGAGACCATCTCGGGCTTGTCCATCGAGTGCGCGCGGTAGACGTGCTGCTGGGTGTTCTTGACGGTCGTGCCCTCGTCGTCGGGCGACGTGGCGTTGATGTGCGTCGGCTGCGACATGTAGCGGCGGGCGAGGCTGATGACGGCACCGGGCATGGTGGCCGAGAACAGCATCGTCTGGCGCTTGGCCGGCAGCATCGTGATGATGCGCTCGACGTCGGGCAGGAAGCCCAGGTCCAGCATCTCGTCGGCCTCGTCGAGGACGAGCCCGCGGATGTGGGACAGATCGAGCTTGCGCTGGCCCGCCAGGTCCAGCAGGCGGCCCGGGGTGCCGACGATCACGTCGACGCCCTTCTTGAGGGCCTCGACCTGGGGCTCGTAGGCCCGGCCGCCGTAGATCGCGAGAACGCGGACGTTACGGACCTTGCCCGCGGTGAGCAGGTCGTTGGTGACCTGGGTGCACAGCTCGCGGGTGGGGACGACGACGAGCGCCTGCGGCGCGTCGGTCAGCTGCTCGGGCTTGGCGCGCCCGGCCTCGACGTCGGCGGGGACGGTCACGCGCTCCAGGAGCGGGAGACCGAAGCCGAGCGTCTTGCCGGTGCCGGTCTTGGCCTGGCCGATGACGTCGGAGCCGGAGAGGGCTACGGGGAGCGTCAGCTCCTGGATGGGGAAGGGGGACGTGATGCCGACTGCCTCAAGGGCTTCGGCCGTCTCGGGAAGAATACCGAGGTCGCGGAACGTAGTCAGGGTGCTGCCTCTTCTGTGAGACGCGGTCCGAGGCGAACGCTGGGGGTCGTACCGTGCCGGGGTTGGTCATCCGGCCGTGGATGGGCCGGGTGGCGCGGGACCACTGCCGTCGCTCGAGCGCTCGTGCCGCTGAGGGGGCCCCTCATCTGCAGGTCGTACGTGTCGTACACACCGCGCGGAGGGCTGTCGGGTCGGAGCCGATCGGGCCACCGACCGGGCATCCTCATTCAAAGGGCGCGCCTCTGGCACAGCAGTGCTCAGTAGGCGCAATACCACTGTACCCCGGATTCGCGCATCTGTGTTGGGCGAATTCATCGGAACGGTATGACGTCGTCCTCTGACCAGGCCCTTCCGCCCGCCGTCGAGCGGGCTATCGTTCGGTTCATGGAGACGCCTGACCACGCCACTGACACCCCCGCCGAAGGCCCCGAAGCCACCGGAATCGCCGCCCAGGACTGGGCCACCGCGTCCGCCGAGCCGCAGTACCGCGCCGCGGTCGTGGACCTGCTCGGCGCCCTCGCCTACGGAGAGCTGGCGGCGTTTGAACGCCTGGCCGAGGACGCGAAACTCGCGCCGACACTCGGGGACAAGGCGGAGCTGGCGAAGATGGCCGCCGCCGAGTTCCACCACTTCGAGCGGCTGACCGAGCGGCTCGCGGCGGTGGACGAGGACCCGACCGCCGCGATGGAGCCGTTCGCCAAGGCGCTCGACGACTTCCACCGCCAGACGGCACCGTCCGACTGGCTGGAGGGCCTGGTCAAGGCGTATGTGGGCGACTCGATCGCGAGCGACTTCTACCGGGAGGTCGCGGCCCGGCTGGACAGCGACACCCGCTCCCTGGTGCTGTCCGTGCTCGACGACACGGGTCACGGGAACTTCGCCGTGGAGAAGGTGCGCGCCGCCATCGAGGCCGACCCCCGGGTCGGTGGGCGGCTCGCGCTGTGGGCCCGTCGGCTGATGGGCGAGGCGCTGTCGCAGGCCCAGCGGGTGGTCGCCGACCGCGACGCGCTCTCGACGATGCTGGTGGGCGGTGTCGCGGACGGCTTCGACCTGGCGGAGGTGGGCCGGATGTTCTCCCGGATCACGGAGGCCCACACCAAGCGGATGGCCGCCCTGGGGCTGGCCGCGTAACACGCCTCCGTGCTCCCGGCCCCGCTACTGGGCCGCCGCCGACCGGGTGAGGCGGCGGCCGCGTGGACGGATCAGGAGCGACAGCGTCACCGCCCCGACGGACGCGGCTCCGGCCAGCGTCACCGCCAGATGGCCGGGGCCAAGCGCCGCATGCGTCAGATACGCGCCGAAGAGGGCGCCCAGCGCGCCGGTGGGGTACACCGCACGGCCGGACGGGAGCCGGTCGGCCAGTGATCGGAGCGCCACCCAGGACAGGGCCAGTCCGAGCACGGCGGAGCCGAAGGATTCCCAGAGCACAGAGGATCACCTCGCGGGGGTGTGCGGGGCGGGCAAATCGGTCGTAGCCGGTACTACCCCTCGCCCACGGAGGGCAACCCTCCAGTGACCCCTTCCGACCCGCGCGGGTAGGTGCGCCCACACAGAAGCGGGGGGGGGGGGGGGTCCCCCCGCTTCGCCTTGCCCCGCGGAAGTGGTCCGGGCGCCCGTGAGCGATCGGCGCTCCGGGGGCCGGGATGCCCGGAAATGATCGGCGGGTACGAGGACCGGCGTGCACGGATGTGACCGGCGGTACGGGAGAGTCGTCAGAAGCGAGCACGGAATACCGCCCGGAGAATGTGGCGCAGAGCACATTGCTTCGTTTAATGCGCAAAGAAATTCGGGTGACGGGCGACCCTCCGAGGGCGGGGGGGCCGGATGGACCGGGGTGCGGTCCATGGATCCCCACCCATGGACCGCACCCGGCTTACCCCCGTCGGGTACGGAGCCGCACCGTCGCCCACCGCCGCCGAACACACAAAGCCCCCCACGGCCTTCACGTGCTCATCCGGTGGGCACCGGATGCGTACCCGACGTCGTACAGCTTTTCGGGTGAAGCGGAACGGGGCGAGACGTTTCACTTCTGGCCGAAACCCCGTGGTGACCTCCTGTGACGGCCCGCATACCCTTCGGTGGGGGCAATTGCGGATGCAACAGGTGGGGGAGTAGTGCTGCGTATCCATGTGTCCAGGCTGGACCTTTCGCGGGTGCGGATGGCCACGAGGCCGGACGCGCTGTGGGAAACGATTCTCAGCTTTCACCGGCTGAGGGACCGGCGTGCTTCGACCATCTTCGGGAAATGGCGTACGGAAACCCGGACCCGGTTGAATGGCGAAGTACACCTGCTGGCGGCGGTCGTCCCGCCCCGCGGTTATTTCCCGGATTTTCTGACGCCCTCCCAGGAGGGGGCCGAGCCCTTCGGCCTCGACACCGGTATGGAGGCCCTGCGCGACACCCCGGCCGACCGCGTCCGCGAGGAGCTGGAGCTGCTGGCCGCCGGGCGGCAGCGGCAGCGGGCGGGCCGCCCGGCCGGGCAGCGGCCCCCGGGGAGAGCGAGCGCGGCGCTGCCCGCCGCACTCCTGGAGGGCCGGGCCGAGCCGCTCGGCCGGCTGATCGGGGCCCTCCGCAGCTACCACCACGCCGCCGTCGAGCCGTACTGGCCGCACATCAGGGCCAGCATCGAGGCGGACCGGGCCGTCCGGGGCCGGGCACTGCTGGACGGCGGCGCGGACGGGCTCCTGGCCACCCTGCCGCCGATGATCCGCTGGCGCTCACCCGTGCTGGAGGCCGACTACCCGGTCGACCGCGACCTGCATCTGGACGGCCGAGGGCTGCTGCTCCAGCCCTCGTTCTTCTGCCGGGGCACACCCGTCGTCTACCGGGACCCGTCCCTCCCGCCGGTGCTCGTCTACCCGGTGACGCACCCCGGCGCCCCCGAGTTCGCGGAGCCGGGCCCCTGGCTCGGCCGCCTCGTCGGCCACACCCGCTCGGCCGTCCTCCAGTCCATCGGCAACGGCTGCACCACGAGCGAACTGGCCCGCCGGGCCGGGGTGTCCCTGGCCTCCGCGAGCCAGCACGCCTCCGTGCTGCGCGAGGCGGGCCTGGTCCTGACCCTGCGCCACGGCAGCTCGGTGCTGCACACCCTGACCCCGCTGGGCGGCTCCCTCCTCCGCGGCGGCGCGCCGCTGGCCCTGCCCTGAGCGAAGGGCCCCAGGGGGCGGTGCGGACGTGGGCGAGGAGGCGAGCGGAATCTGCTTCCCCGAACACCGATGAGTTCCGCGCGGCACCGTCGTCTAACCATCGAAAGCGCCGGACGGACCGACCGGGGCGCGACGGGACAGAGGGAAGAGGAACCGACCATGGCTCAGATGATCTTCGTGAACCTGCCGGTGAAGAACCTGGAGACCACGAAGGGCTTCTTCGAGAAGCTCGGCTTCACGACCAACCCGCAGTTCACCGACGACAAGACGGCGTGTGTGGTGATCAGCGACACGATCTTCGCCATGCTGCTGACGGAGCCGCGCTTCAAGGAGTTCACCAAGAAGGACATCGCCGACGCCTCGAAGACGACCGAGGCCATCCTCGCCCTGAGCGCCGACAGCCGCGAGGAGGTGGACCGGATCGCCGAGGCGGCCCTGGCCTCCGGCGGCTCCCCGGCGGGCGAGACGCAGGACATGGGCTTCATGTACGGCCGCTCGTTCCAGGACCCCGACCACCACATCTGGGAGGTCGTGTGGATGGACCCGTCGGCCGTCGAGGGCGGCGCCTGACACCCCGGGCCGCCCAGGGGGTCCGACCCCTCCGGGTCCCGGAGGGGTCGGGGTGGTGCGGTCAGCCCCGGAACGGGCCCGTCACCTCGTAGGTGATGCCGCCCGACGAGCTTCCGCTCGTGCCGCGCTGCGAGGAGAAGTAGAGCCGGCTGCCGTCCGGCGAGAACGCGGGCCCGGTGATCTCCGAACCGGACTGGCCGGTGATCCGCAGGAACGGTGCCACCGTGTCGTCCGGAGTGATCAGGCAGATCTCCATGTTGCCGCCGTCCTCCGCCACGTAGAGGTCGCCGGAGTCGGACCGGGTGACGTTGTCGACCCCGGTCAGCGGGGCCGAGCCGCCCGTCACCAGCGAGTCGTCGTAGACGAGCGAGATCGACGGGTTGTCCGCGTCGTACGCCCACACCCGGTTGTCGCCCTTGGTGGTGAACCAGCAGGTGCCCGCCGCGTAGAAGCAGCCCTCCCCGCCCTTGAAGACCTTCGCCCCCGGCACCTGGTGCCGGGTCTGGGTGGAGGAGGCGGCCGGGTCCGGCACGTTCGCCCAGGTCACCGGAGTCGAGGTGCCCGAGCCCGCCACCAGCACCTGAAGGGTCCCGCTCGACAGGTCGCCCCAGGTCGTGGGCCGGAAGCGGTAGAAGCGGCCGTCCGACTCGTCCTCGGTGAGATAGACGTAACCGTGGTCCGGGTCCGATGCGGCCGCCTCGTGCTTGAAACGGCCCAGCGCGGGCCGCCGCACCGCCGCGTTCACTCCCCACGGGTCGGTCTCGTAGACGTATCCGCGGGTGACCTCCTCGCAGGACAGCCAGGTGTTCCACGGGGTCGCGCCGCCCGCGCAGTTGTTGTTCGTCCCGGACAGGATGCGGTACGCGGAGGTCACGGTCCCCGAGGAGTCGAAACGCACCGCGCTCGCCCCGCCGCCTCTCCACGACGACACCTCGGCGTTGGAGACGTAGATCCAGCCCGAGCCGTCGGCGTACACCGCCCCGCCGTCGGGCGCGCTGTGCCAGCGGTAGGAGGTGCCGGGCACGGTCTGCCCGGAACGGGCCACGATGCGGCTGGTGAAGCCGCTCGGCAGCCGGATGCCGTTGCTGTCGGCCGGCTGGAGCGCGCCGTACGGGCCGGGGGCCGGCTGGGCGGGGTCGGCGAAGGCGGCCCCTCGCCACAGCGTGCCGCCGAAGGCCGCCGCCGAGCTGCCGATCACCGCGGTGCGTAAGAAGGTCCGACGTTCCACGATCACTCCACGCATGACTGAGGGCCCCCCGCTCCGGACGGACCGGCGGGTCGCGCATCGCGACTGTAGGAGTACGGAGTTGACTGTCCGTCAATAGCAGGTGAACGTCCGGGGGAGGGGCGGGTGCGGGCCGGTACGCACCCGCCCCGCGCCCTCAGTCCGTCCGCACCGCGAACACCGGCACCGCCGCCGCCTCGTCGTCCAGACAGGCCCCCGTGGCCAGGTCGAAGCGCTGCTTGAGCAGGGGTGAGGCCACGAACGGCCGCCCGTCGGCCGAGCCGAGCAGCCCGCGCGAGAGGACGTACGCCCCGGTGAACGGGTCCCGGTTGCCGATCGCGTACACCTGCCCGGAGCGGTCCATGAACAGGGCCGCCTGGTCTCCGTCCGGCAGCAGCACCGCGACGCCGCGCCCGGGGGTGAGCAGCGACCGGTCGCAGACCGGCAGCCACGCGTCCGCGCAGCACAGCCGGACCGTCTCCGAGGCCGCCGTCTCCGAGACCGTGGCTTCCGAGGCCGCCGTCTCCGAGGCCGCCGTCTTCGTGGTGATCGTCTCCGTGGTCATCAGGATGCGGTCCCTTCGAGGGTGCGGACGGCGAGCACCGGACCGGCCAGCAGCTCCAGATCCGGCTTGATCTGATCGCGTTCCGGAACGAACTTCACCGAGGGGTCGGGGGCCTCGGGCGCGTTGACGAAGGTGACGAAGCGGCGCAGCCGCTCCGGGTCGCTGATGGTCTCGGCCCACTCGTCGCGGTAGCCCGCCACATGCCCGGCCATCAGCCGCTCCAGCTCCTCGCAGATCCCCAGCGAGTCGTGGACGACCACGTCCCGGACGTGCTCCAGACCGCCGTCGATCCGCTCCAGCCAGGCCGAGGTGCGCTCCAGCCGGTCCGCCGTACGGATGTAGAACATCAGGAACCGGTCGATCAGCCGCACCAGTTCGGCGTCCGAGAGGTCCTGGGCCAGCAGGTCGGCGTGGCGCGGGGTGGCCCCGCCGTTGCCGCCGACGTACAGGTTCCAGCCCTGGGCGGTGGCGATGATCCCGAAGTCCTTGCCCCGGGCCTCCGCGCACTCGCGGGCGCAGCCGGAGACCGCCGACTTCAGCTTGTGCGGGGAGCGCAGGCCCCGGTAGCGCAGCTCCAGGTCGATCGCCATCTTCACCGAGTCCTGTACGCCGTAGCGGCACCAGGTCTGCCCCACACAGGACTTGACCGTGCGCAGAGACTTCCCGTACGCGTGGCCCGACTCGAAGCCCGCGTCCACCAGCCGGGTCCAGATCAGCGGGAGCTGGTCGACCCGGGCGCCGAAGAGGTCGATGCGCTGGCCCCCGGTGATCTTCGTGTAGAGGCCGAAGTCACGGGCCACCTCGCCGATCACGATGAGCTTCTCCGGGGTGATCTCACCGCCCGGGATGCGCGGCACGATCGAGTACGACCCGTTGCGCTGGAGGTTGGCCAGGAAGTGGTCGTTGGTGTCCTGGAGCGCGGCCTGCTCGCCGTCCAGCACATAGCCGCTCGCGCCGACCGCCGGGGCCAGCGAGGCGATGACCGAGCCGACCGTCGGCTTGCAGACCTCGCAGCCGTCCCCGCCCCGCGCCTCCTGGCGGCCGTGCGAGTCGAGCAGCTCGGCGAAGGAGGTGACCCGCAGGGTGCGGACGATCTCGTACAGCTCGCTGCGGCTGTACGGGAAGCAGCCGCACAGCCCCGCGTCCTCGGGCGGCGGCAGCAGCTGGCCGATCACCTTGAGGCAGCCGCCGCAGCCCGTACCGGCCTTGGTGCACTTCTTCACCTCGGGCAGCGTGGTGTGTTCGCAGACCGCGCCCTTGGTGACGTTGTGGCAGGAGCAGATCACCGCCTCGTCCGGCAGCGCGGACGGGCCGAGCATCACCGGACCGCCCGCCCCGGCGGGCAGCACCAGCTGCTCGGGGGCGACCGGCAGCACCGTGCCCGTCATCGGCCGCAGGGTGCCGTACTGGTCCGCGTCCCCGACCAGCACCCCGCCCAGCAGGGTGCCGTCCGGCGCGATCACCAGCTTCTTGTACACCCCCGAGCGGGCGTCGGAGTACACCACGTCCAGCGAGCCGTCGGCCGCCCCGTGCGCGTCCCCGAACGAGGCCACGTCCACACCGAGCAGCTTCAGCTTCGTCGACAGGTCCGCCCCGGTGAACGCGGACCGCCCGCCCACCAGCGCCTCGGCCGCCGTCTCGGCCATCTCGTAGCCGGGCGCCACCAGCCCGTACACCCGGCCGTCGGCGGCGAGCGCGCACTCACCGATCGCGAACACCGCCGGGTCCGACGTCCGGCACTGCTCGTCCACGACGATCCCGCCGCGCTCGCCGACCGCCAGACCGCAGTCGCGGGCCAGCTGGTCCCGGGGCCGTACGCCCGCCGAGAAGACCACCAGATCGGTGGCGAGCGAGGACCCGTCCGACAGCGCCATCCCGCTCACCGCCCCGCCCGCGTCCGCGAGGACCTCCTGCGTACCGACCCCCGTGTGGACGGTCAGCCCCATCTCCTCGATCGTCCGCAGCAGCGCCGCGCCCCCGCCCTCGTCCACCTGGACCGGCATCAGCCGGGGCGCGAACTCCACCACGTGGGTGCGCAGCCCGAGCCCCTTCAGCGCCCCCGCCGCCTCCAGGCCGAGCAGTCCGCCGCCGACCACCGCACCGGTGGCCGCCCCCTTCGCGTACTCCTCGATCGCGAGGAGGTCCTCGATGGTCCGGTACACGAAACAGCCCCGGGCGTCCTTCCCCGGCACCGGCGGCACGAACGGGTACGAGCCCGTCGCCAGCACCAGCGTGTCGTACGGGAACACCGCCCCGGACCGCGCGGTCACCGTCCGCCCCGCCCGGTCGACGCTCTCCGCCGGGTCGCCCACGTACAGCTCGAAGCCGTGCCGCTCCATGAACCCCGGCTCCACCAGGGAGAGGTCCTCGGGGCTGCGCCCAGTGAAGTACGAGGTCAGCTGCACCCGGTCGTAGGCGGGCCGGGGCTCCTCGCAGAGCACGACGACCCGGGCCCCGCCGGCCGCCGGGGTCAGTCCGCGCCCGGCCAGGGCCTCCAGGAACCGCTGGCCGACCATGCCGTGCCCGACGACCACGATCGTCGGTACGGCGGTGTGCGCCGGGGAGTTCGGGGTGGTGGGCTCCGGCATCAGTGGCCTCCGTCGGTTGTCCTCATGCCATGAGCCTGGGCGGGAGGTGTTACCCGGCCGCATCCCTCCGGTTTCCCGGGCGGAACCTTGCGCTCAGCGTCGCCGCCGGGGGTGTGTGAGGGGCCTTCGGAGGGCCGGCCGGGGGCGTGGGGGCCTTCGGAGGGCCAGCGGGGGGTGCGGGGCCTTTTCGAAGACGGTCCGGGACACCCCTTAGTGTCGGGCCGTGCCCGAGATATCGCTGACCGTCCTCGTTCTCCTCTGCCTGGCCGCGGCCGCCGCGGGCTGGGTCGACGCCGTGGTGGGCGGGGGCGGACTGCTGCTCCTGCCCGCGCTCCTGCTCGGCCTGCCGAACGTACCGGCGGCCCACATCCTCGGGACCAACAAGGCCGTCGCGATCGTGGGGACCACGGGCGCGGCCGTGACGTTCGTCCGCAAGGCCCCGGTACGGGTCGGGCTCGCGGTACGGGTCGGGTTGATGGCGCTCGCCGGGTCGATGACCGGGGCGTTCTTCGCCGCCGGGATCAGCAGCGAGGTGCTCCGCCCGGTGATCATGGTGGTGCTGCTCGGGGTCGCGGCATTCGTCATGCTGCGCCCCTCGTTCGGCACGGCCGCGGCGGGCGACGGCACCGGACGGCCGGTCGGCCGAGCCCGGATCGTCACCGCGATCGTGCTGGTCGGCGGCGGGATCGGCTTCTACGACGGACTGTTCGGGCCGGGCACCGGCACCTTCCTGGTGCTGGCGCTGACCGCCGTGCTCCACCTGGACCTGGTGACCGCGTCGGCCACCGCGAAGATCGTCAACGTGTGCACCAACGGCGGGGCGCTGGCGATGTTCGCGTACCAGGGCACGGTGCTGTGGCAGCTGGCGGCCGTGATGGCCGTCTTCAACCTCGCGGGCGGGATGGTCGGGGCCCGGATGGCGTTGAGCCGGGGGAGCGGCTTCGTTCGCGCGGTGCTGCTGACCGTGGTGTTCTCGCTGGTCGCCAAGCTCGGCTTCGACCAGTGGAACGCGTAGGGGGGGCGGGTTGCGTTCAGCGGACGTCGGTCAGGTGCGCGTACGCCACCACGTTGCCCTGGTAGCCGGTCTCCTTGGAGAAGCCGCCGCCGCAGGTGATCAGCCGCAGCGCGGCGTGCGGCGAGTCGCCGTAGACGCGCCGGTCGGGGAAGTCGTCGTTGTCGTAGACCTCGATGGCGTCGATCGAGAAGACGGCGACGCGCCCGTCCCTGCGGACCACCTCGACCCGGGCCCCCTTGGTCAGGGCGCCCAGGGCGTAGAAGACGGACGGCCCTTCGGCGTTGTCCACGTGCCCGGCCACGATCGCGGTGCCCTGCGCGCCGGGCGGCACCCCGCCCCCGTACCAGCCCGCGAGGTTGCGGTCCTCGTCCGGCGGCACGTCGAGGCTGCCGTCGGCGGCCAGCCCCAGCCGTGTCATCGGCGCGTCCACCTCGATGCTCGGGATGCGGATGCGGACCGGCTCGGAGGAGGGCAGCGGTGCGGCGACGGGGGAGCCGGGCTGGAGCTCGGGCCCGGCGGCGAAGGCCTGGGCGCTGGAGGGCTGCGGCGGGATCAGCTGGGCGCCGGAGCCGTTCTGGACGAGCCAGATGCCGCACAGCACGGCGATGCCCACCAGCCAGCCCTTGGCCTTCTGCGCACTCTGGGACACGTCGTCGTCCTTCGTCTGCCTGGGTAGTCCTTCGTCTTCTTCGTCTTCTTCGTCGTTCTTCGTGACGAGGGCGGCGCGAGGAGGGCGGGCGGAGCGCGCTCGGGGACGCGCCCCGCCCGGTCGGTGGGGAAGCGGTGGTTCAGCTTCCTTCGGTGCCCTCGGAGCGGCGACGCAGCAGCCACAGGCCTCCGACGGCCGCCAGGCCGATCACGCCGACGCCGAGCGCGACCTGTGTGGAGTCCGGCTCGACGCTGCCGCCCACCCCGGTCCGCACATGGCCGGACGGCTTCTCGTGCCTGCCGCCGCCGATCACCTTGAGGCTGCCTGCCGCGTCCTTGCCGTTGTGGCAGAAGACGAAGACCTCGTAGGTGCCGGGCCTGGTGTCGTGCGGCACGGTGAACCGGCCGACGGAGTCCTCCTTGTGGGTGCCGGGACGCACCTTGAAGTCCTCGGCGTTCAGGTCGCTGGCGTCGCCGTCACCCCCCTTCGGGCCGCAGAGGGTGGTGTTCACGGTGACGGTGGCCCCCGGGGTCGCGGTCGACGGGGTGATCTCCAGTCGGCCGACGTCGCCTGCGTACGCGGACGGGGCGGCGGTGGTGAGACCGAGCGCGATGACGGTGAACGCGGCACCGACGGTGCCGGTCACAAGGCGGGCAGGACTGCGCATGGGGATCCTCCGGGCAGACGGCGCGAGCAGGTGTGTCCTGTCCCCGAGACAACGGGGGCAGGGCCGCCCGCGCCTTCTGACGCTGAATCAGCTTTCACTCGTACGGACCGGCGCGGCACCCTTGCCGGAATGGATCACCGCAGGTCGTGGCGGTGCGGCTGGGCCGTTCGGTCCGTGCCGGCCGCCCGGGTGCCGATCGGGTGACCGGGCGGCCGGCTGGGCGGGCGAGATGTGACGTAGCTCACACGTATGGCCTCGCGGGGGCCGGGCACACGCAAGTAACCGTCCCCCACGGGACTCATCCCCGCCCCCCACGGCACCCGCACCCACCGGACCCTCTGCCCCCGGGGTCCGGTGGGGGGCGGTGCCGGATCGGCCTCCGGCCGCTACCGGATCGGCCTCCGGCCGACCACCGGCGCGGTCACGTCCCGTCCGTGGCGCTCCAGGTGATCTGCGGCGGGCGCACCCGGGCGCACAGCGGCTGCCCCTTGGCGTCGGTGAGTCCGAGTCGCCCGGTCAGATGCCCGGTGCGCGCGGCGGCTTCGAGGACGTCCGGGCCGATGTCGCCGAACATCAGCTTGGCGCGCCGGAACATGGTGAAGACCCCGGCGTCGTCCACCGTGCCCCAGGACAGATAGACGAACCGCCCGCCCAGCCGGTTCTGCACGTACGGTCCCGACACCTCGATCCCGTCCGCCGTCGGGGTGGCCGTGCAGTCGAGCGTCCACGCGGCCGACGGGGCGTCCCCCGGGTGCAGGCCGAGCAGCTCGCCGGGCCGGTCCTTGCGCTGGACGCCGACGTGGATGTTCGCGAACCCGGGGAAGTCGCTCTCCGGGCCGCAGGCACGGCCGGGAAGGTCCGACGCCTCGATATGGATCTGCATCTGCATGCCCCCATGGTCCGGCACCGCTCAGGACCCCAGCTCCGCCCCCCGGGAGCACGGGCGTCACAGGGCGTCCGGCGGGGTGCTCCCGTACGCCCGGTCCAGCTGCCTCAGCAGCTCCTCGTCGACCGGGAACCGCCGGTCGTCGATCCGCCCCACCGGCGCGATGCCCCGAGCGTTGCAGACGAAGGCCGCCCGGTAGCGGCCCACGCCGTCCGGGCCCTCCAGTGTCACCGGGCGCCGCACCGACGGCCGTCCGGCCCGCTCCAGCCCCTGGTCCAGCAGCGTCATCGTGGTGCCGGTGAGTGCCGGGGCGTCGGGCCACACCACCGAGGCCCCGTCCCAGAAGCCGATGCTGGTGGTCGCGCCCTCGGCCACCACCCCGCCGGGCAGCGTCAGCAGCGCCTCGTCGAAGCCCGCCCGCCCGGCCAGCAGCCGGTGGTACGCCTGCCCGAAGTCGCCGGGCCGCTTGATGTGCGGGGCGGTGCGCGCGTACGGCACCGACCTCAGGCTCCGTGCCCCGGTCGACGGCCGCGCGGGCTCGTCAACGGTCACCATCACCCGCGTACGGCCGCCCCCGGGCGGCAGGTAGCCGTTCACCCGCACCGAGGCGTCCCGCACCCCCGTCCCGGCCCCCGCTCCGTCCAGGGCGTGCCGGATCAGCTCCCGCACCCGGCCGCCGTCCAGGGGCCGGCCGAACAGCTCCCGGTTCGCGGCGTCCAGCCGGGCGAGATGCAGCCCGAGCCCCCGCACGCCGCCGTCCCGCACCTGTAGGGCGGTGAAGTGGCCGAAACCCTGGAGGGCGGGAATCAGCAGATCGTCCTCGGTGGCCGGGTGCCCGTCGAACTCGACATGGACGGCGAATCGTTGCGTCCTCATCCGGCCACGGTAAAACGTTTCGGCCAGGGTTCGACCGACGGGCTTGACCTGAACCATGGTTGAGGCTGAAAGCTCGACCCCATGAACACCACACCGGTATCTCCCGTATCCGCCCCGGCCCCCCTCAAGGTGGCCGTCATCCTCGGCAGCAACCGCACGGGCCGCTTCGGTCCCGTGATCGCCGACTGGTTCCTGGGCCGCGCGGCCCGCCACCCAAGCATCGAGACCGACCTCGTGGACGTCGCGGAGGCCGACCTCCCCACCGCCCTCTCCTTCAGCCCCGGCCCCGAGGAAGCCTCCCGGCTCGACGCGGTCTCCACCCGGTTGGCGGCGGCCGACGCCTTCGTCGTGATCACCCCCGAGTACAACCACTCCTTCCCCGCCCCGCTGAAGAACCTGATCGACTGGCACCGCGAGGAGTGGCAGGCCAAGCCCGTCGCCTTCGTTTCGTACGGAGGCGTCTCGGGGGGCCTGCGGGCCGTCGAGCAGCTCCGCCAGGTCTTCGCCGAACAGCACACCGTCACCGTCCGCGACACCGTCTCCTTCCACAACGCGGGCGCCCTCTTCGACGACGAGGGACGCCACCGGGACCCGGCCGACGCCGACGCGGCGGCCAAGACGATGCTGGACCAGCTGGTGTGGTGGGGAACCGCGCTGCGGGACGCCCGGAATCTCCGTCCGTACGGCGGCTGAACCGCGGGGGACCGACAATCGGGTCAGGGCCCCGGGGCAGGGGCCCGCCGTACTCCGAGGAGACCGACGATGACAGCGCCGCCGGCATGGCTGACCGTACTGACCACGACCGACAGCGAGGACAAGGCCCGTCAGCTGGCCCGGTCCGCGGTGGAGGCCCGGCTGGCGGCCTGCGCGCAGATCTCCGCCCCCGTCACCTCGGTCTACCGGTGGCAGAACGCCATCGAGTCGACCGAGGAGTGGCAGGTGTTCCTCAAGACGACCGCCGAGCGCTACGACGAACTGGAAGCGCTCATCGAACGGGAGCACGACTACGACACGCCGGAGATCATCGCCCTGCCGGTGATCCGAGGCAGCGCCCGCTACCTCGGCTGGGTGACGGCGGAGACGGCCCCCGAAGCCGCTCTGTGACGGCGGCCGTGAGCGCTACCGCCCCCGGCTCCCCGCCCGCCGTCGAACGGCCCTTCTTCGTGTACGGGACGCTGCTCCCCGGCGAACCCAACCACGACCTGTTCCTCCGCGGCCGTACGACGGGGGAGCGCCCGGCCGTGCTGCCCCGGGCGCTGCTCTACGACGGGCCCGGCTACCCGTACGCGATCGACGGCCACGGCCGGGTCCACGGCACGCTGCTCGTCGCCGCGCCCGGGGTGTACGGGGAGCTGCTCGGGCTCCTGGACCACCTGGAGGAGTTCCTCGGCCCGGGCCACCCGCGCAACCTGTACGAGCGGGTCGTCCGTGAGGTCGAGCCGGCGCCCGACCCGGCGGCGGGCGGTGCGGGCGGCCCGCCCGGCGGGGCCGGGGAGCCCGTGCAGGCCTGGGTCTACCTCGCCGCGGCCGCCGTCACCCGCTCGCTGCGGACCGGCGGCGTCCTCATCCCCGAGGGGCGGTGGATCACCGGACGAGCCCCGGGCGGCCCGGACACCCGCTGACGGCGCACGACACCCGGGCGGCGGAACGGGGCGCACCGCCGCCCGCCGTCAGGGGGTCCCGGCTTCCGCCGTCAACGGCCCCCGGCCCCCGTCGTCATCGCGCCCCCGCTTCCGCCGTCAGCGGGTCCCGGTCCCCCCGCCCCCGGCGGCCAGCGCCTCCGCCACGCCCGGTTCCTCGGGCCCCAGGAAGCGCGGGTCGGGCCGGAACAGGGCGTCCAGGGCCGCCTTGCCGGAAGCGGCCAGCTCCCGGGCCCCGCCGTAATACCAGGTCGCGTCCCGTGGCTCGTCGACCGCGACCCCGTACGCGTCGATCCCGGCGAAACGGCACAGCGTGACCGCCCGGTGGATGTGGAAGCCCTGGGTCACCAGCACCGCCCGGTCCACCCCGAAGATCTTCCGGGCCCGGACACAGGAGTCCCAGCTGTCGAACCCGGCGTAGTCGCTCACGATCCGCCCGTCGGGCACCCCGCGCTCGGTGAGATACGTGCGCATGGCGTCCGGCTCGTCGTACTCCACTCGGCTGTTGTCCCCGGTGACCAGGACGACCTTCACCTTCCCCGTCCGGTACAGCTCGGCCGCGGCGTCCAGGCGGTGGGCGAGGTACGGGGTCGGGCGGCCCTTCCACAGCCCGGCGCCGAACACCACGGCGACCTCCCGCTCCGGGGCCTCGGCCGTCGTCCCCACCCGGTCACCGGCGCCGAGGCGCATCCAGGTGGCGGGCACGAGGGCGAGCACGCAAGCGGCCATCAGCCCCTGTACGAGCCGCCGCCGGCCCCGTCGGCCGAGCCTCTTCCGTCCCTGCGCGCGCACAAGCGTCCCCCTGATCATTCGTCCGTCCGTTCGTCGTGTCCCCACCTGACCTGACGACCGGAGGGCCGCAACGGTTCGCCCGGAACCCCATCTGTGGCGTCCGGCACCGCACACCGTTCCCGCCGCATCCGTGAGGCGGCGGAAAACCCCTGTGACCCTCGCGCAACGGCCCGGCAACCTCCGCCGGGCACCATCGGTCCATGACGGAGCCGGCCAAGCAACCGCCTCGCCAGTCCTCCCCGCCCCCCGGGCCTGTCCTCGACAGCACGGCGCAACTCCTCACCCGTATCACCGCCCAGCTCGGCACCCAGCTCAGCCTCGTCTCCCGGAACGGAACCCGCAGGCCCATGCACCGCACCCGGCAGCCCCACCGCCCCGCCCCGGGCGAGCACGGCGGTTCGCCCGCCCCCGCCCTGGTCGCCGTCGCGCACGGCAGCCGCGACCCGGCGGCCCTGGGCACCGTGCTCGCCCTCCTGGACCGGGTCCGCGAGCTGCGCCCCGGCCTCGACGTCCGGCTCGGCCACATCGAGCTCAACGCGCCCCTGCTCCCGGACACCCTGAACGGCCTGCGCGGGGCCGACGCCGTCCTCGTACCGCTGCTCCTGGGGCGCGGCCACCACGTCAAGCACGACCTGCCCGCGGCGGCGGCCGCCGCCCCCGCCGTACGCACCCGGGTCGCCGCCCCCCTCGGGCCGCACCCGCTGCTGGTGGAGGCGCTGTACGGGCGGCTCGTCGAGGCGGGCTGGGACCCCGCGGACCGGGGCGGCCGGGGTGCCGCCGTGGTCCTCGCCGCCGCCGGGTCCCGTGACCCCGACTCAGCCCAGGACACCCGGCGCACCGCCCGGATGCTCGCCGAACGCCTCGGGGTCCCGGTCGTCCCGGCGTACGCCTCCGCCGCCGCCCCCACCGTTCCCGCAGCGCTGCGCGCGCTGGCCGACCGGGGCCGCCACCGGACCGCCGTCGCCTCGTACTTCACCGCCCCCGGCCGCTTCGCGAGCGCCGCCGCCACGGACGCCGCACCCCGCATCGCCGCCGCTCCCCTCGGCGCCCACCCCGCGATGGCCCGCCTGCTGCTGCACCGCTACGACCAGGCGGTGTCGGCGACCGCCCCCGCCGACGCGGTGAGGTTGCTCGCTTCCGCCTGACTTGCGGGCCCGCTCCCCCGCCGTTGTCGGTCGCGGTCGCTACTGTCGGGACCATGGACGGCACACAGGGCGCGCACGGGGCAGATCAGACACACGGAACGCACCGGGCATCCGGGGGGCGCGGGGCGCAGGGCGGCGGCTCGGCGAGCCCCTACGGCCCCGCCGACACCGAGCGCTTCGACACCGAGCCGGACAAGCGCCCCGGCCGCACCGCCTTCCAGCGCGACCGGGCCCGGGTCCTGCACTCCGCCGCGCTGCGCAGGCTCGCCGGGAAGACCCAGGTGGTCACGCCCGGCACCCGCTCCCTCGCCTGGGACGCCAGCCCCCGCACCCGCCTCACCCACTCACTGGAGTGCGCCCAGGTCGGCCGCGAGCTGGGGGCCGTCCTCGGCTGCGACCCCGACCTCGTCGAGACGGCCTGCCTCGCCCACGACATGGGCCACCCCCCGTTCGGCCACAACGGCGAACAGGCCCTGAACGACTTCGCGTCCGACTGCGGCGGCTTCGAGGGAAACGCCCAGTCGCTGCGCCTGCTGACCCGCCTGGAGCCCAAGCGCTTCGTCCGCGACCCGCGCACCGGCGAGCTGGTCAGCGTCGGCCTCAACCTGACCCGGGCCGCCCTGGACGCCGCCACCAAGTACCCCTGGCCGCGCGGCGCGCACCCCACCGCCCCGCACTCGGCGAAGTTCGGGGTCTACGAGGACGACCTCCCGGTCTTCGCCTGGGCCCGCGAGGGCGCCCCCGAGGACCGCACCTGCTTCGAGGCCCAGGTGATGGACTGGTCCGACGACGTGGCGTATTCGGTGCACGACTTCGAGGACGGCCTGCACGCCGGGCACATCGACCCCAACTGCCTCGAAGCGGAGCCGGAGCGCGAGGAGATCTGGGGCGTCGCCATCGGCAGGTACGTCCCCGCCGACACCGACCCGCAGGAGCTGGCCGAGGCCCTGGACCGGCTGATCGACCAGGAGTGGTGGCCGCACGGCTACGACGGCTCCGCCGTGGCCCAGGCCCGCCTGAAGGACGCCACCAGCCAGCTCATCGGCCGCTTCTGCACCGAGGCCGAGACCGCTACCCGCGCAGTGTACGGCCCCGGCCGCCTCGGCCGGTACGGCGCGCAGTTGGTCGTCCCGCGCACCGTCCGCCACGAGTGCGCGGTGCTCAAGGCGGTCGCCGACCGGTACGTCATGCAGCGCGCCGAACAGGAAGCCATCCGCGCCGACCAGCGCATCGTCATCGCCGAGCTGGCCGCCGCCCTCACCGCCCGCGCCCCGGAGGGCCTGGAGCCGCACTTCCGCGCCCTGTTCGACCAGGCGCCCGACGACCACGCCCGCAAGCGGGTCCTCGTCGACCAGATCGCCGCGCTCACCGACGCCTCCGCACGATCCCTGCACGCCGCGCTCACCACACGCCACCGCTGACCGGCAGACTGGAAGGGGCCGGACATCTGACCACTGGGTGTGACCTGTCCGGGGCACACCCTCTTTCGCCATCACGCTGCGTGCGGGACGCTCGCAGCCGGGGGCGCAGCGCAGCACAGTACTGAGGAGGCATCAAGTGGTCGACGCACATCGGACGTTCGTCATCGTCGGAGCAGGACTCGCAGGGGCGAAGGCGGCCGAAACACTGCGTGCCGAAGGATTCACCGGCCGGGTGATCCTCATCGGTGACGAGCGCGACCACCCCTACGAACGCCCGCCGCTCTCCAAGGGATACCTGGAGGGCAAGTCCGAACGCGACAGCGTCTTCACCCACGAGCGCCCCTGGTACGCGGGCGCCGACATCGAGCTGCACCTCGGCCAGCCGGTCACCGCGCTCGACCGCTACGCGAAGACGGTGCAGCTGGGCGACAACACCGTCATCCACTACGACAAGCTCCTGCTGGCCACCGGCTCCGAACCGCGCCGCCTCGACATCCCCGGCACCGACCTGGCGGGCGTCCACCATCTGCGCCGCCTCGCCCACGCCGACCGGCTGCGCAACGTGCTGGCCGCCCTCGGCCGCGACAACGGTCACCTCGTCATCGCCGGAGCGGGCTGGATCGGCCTGGAAGTCGCCGCCGCCGCCCGGGGGTACGGGGCCGAGGTCACCGTCATCGAGGCGGAAGCCACCCCGCTGCACCAGGTCGTCGGCCCCGAAGTGGGCCAGATCTTCACCGAACTGCACAGCGCGCACGGCGTCCGCTTCCACTTCGGCGTCCGCCTCACCGAGATCACCGGCCAGGACGGCATGGTCCTCGCGGCCCGCACCGACGACGGCGAGGAGCACCCCGCCCACGACGTGCTCGCCGCGATCGGCGCCGCCCCGCGCTCCGCCCTCGCCGAGGCCGCCGGGCTGGAGATGGCCGAGCGCGCCCACGGCGGCGGCATCGCGGTGGACGCCTCGCTGCGCACCTCCGACCCGCACATCTACGCCGCCGGTGACGTCGCCGCGGCCGCCCACCCGCTGCTGGGCACCCGGCTGCGCGTCGAGCACTGGGCGAACGCCCTGAACGGCGGACCGGCCGCCGCCCGCGCCATGCTCGGCCAGGACGTGACGTACGACCGCGTGCCGTACTTCTTCTCCGACCAGTACGACGTGGGCCTGGAGTACTCCGGCTGGGCCCCGCCCGGCTCCTACGACGAGGTGATCATCCGGGGCGACGCCGGGAAGCGGGAGTTCATCGCGTTCTGGCTGAAGGACCGCCGCGTCCTCGCCGGGATGAACGTCAACGTGTGGGATGTCACGGAGACGATCCAGGAGCTGGTCCGGGCCCGTCAGCAGCACGACCCGGAGGCCCTCGCCGACCCGTCGGTCCCGCTGGGCTCCCTGCTCTGAGGACGGCGCCCGGGGTGCGGGCCCGAGCCCGCACCCCGGGCGGCCCGCCCGGGGTGCGTCCGGCTGTCCGAGCCCACCCGTAGACTTCACGCGTGGCTGGCAGGATCAATGACGACGACGTGAAGGCGGTACGGGACGCGGTCCCGATCGACTCCGTCGTGTCCGAATACCT
Source organism: Streptomyces sp. NPDC033165 (assembly GCF_055577965.1). Lineage (NCBI taxonomy): Bacteria > Bacillati > Actinomycetota > Actinomycetes > Kitasatosporales > Streptomycetaceae > Streptomyces > Streptomyces sp. NPDC033165. The sequence goes on along the minus strand of NZ_JBVIPK010000001.1, from coordinate 733,206 downwards.
CCAGCTGCGCAACGCGGGCGGCGGAAACCTCAAAGGCCTCTGCCCCTTCCACGACGAGAAGTCCCCCTCCTTCCAGGTCAGCCCCGGCAAGGGCCTGTTCCACTGCTTCGGCTGCCAGGAGGGCGGCGACACGATCGCCTTCGTGATGAAGATCGACCATCTCTCCTTCTCGGAGACGGTCGAGCGCCTCGCCGCCAAGGCGGGCATCACCCTGCGCTACGAGGAGGGCGGCTACAACCCCTCCCACCAGCGCGGCGAACGCATCAGGCTGATCGAGGCCCACAAGGCGGCCGCCGAGTTCTACGTCGCCCAGCTGGACGGCCCCGAGGCCGAGATCGGCCGGAAGTTCCTCGCCGAGCGCGGCTTCGACCAGGCCGCCGCCGCCCACTTCGGCGTCGGCTACAGCCCGGCCGGCTGGGACCACCTCACCCGCTATCTGCGCGGCAAGGGCTTCAGCGACAAGGAGCTGATCACCTCCGGGCTCTCCCAGGACGGCCGCCGCGGCCCCATCGACCGCTTCCGCGGCCGGCTGATGTGGCCGATCAGCGACACCGCGGGGGAGATCGTCGGCTTCGGCGCCCGCAAGCTGCGCGACGACGACAACGGCCCGAAGTACCTGAACACCCCCGAGACCCCGATCTACAAGAAGTCCCAGGTGCTGTACGGCATCGACCTGGCCAAGAAGGACATCGCCAAGGCCAGCCGGGCCGTCGTCGTCGAGGGCTACACCGACGTCATGGCCTGCCATCTGGCCGGGGTCACCACCGCCATCGCCACCTGCGGCACCGCCTTCGGCAACGACCACATCAAGATCCTGCGCCGCCTCCTCATGGACAACGGCAGCGCCCGGGTGATCTTCACCTTCGACGGTGACTCGGCGGGCCAGAAGGCCGCCCTGCGCGCCTTCGAGGACGACCAGAAGTTCGCCGCCGAGACCTACATCGCCATCGCCCCGGACGGCATGGACCCCTGCGACCTGCGGCTCGCCAAGGGCGACGACGCCGTGCGCGACCTGGTCGAGCCGCGCACCCCGCTCTTCGAGTTCGCCCTGCGCCAGATCGTCGGCCGCTACGACCTGGAGACCCCGGCGGGCCGCGCGGCCGCGCTCGACGAGGCCGCCGCCGTCGTCGCCAAGATCAAGACCAGCAGCGTGCAGCGCGAGGTGGCCGTCCAGCTCGCCGGGTTCGTCGGCATCCTCGACCAGGAGTTCGTCGTCCACCGCGTCGCCCAGCTCGCCCGCTGGGCCCGCGACCGGGGCGGCGACCACGGGGACCGAGGCGGCCGCGGCGGCCCCCAGGGCGTACGCGGCGGGCCCCAGGGCCAACGCGGCGGGGCACCGCAGCACACCGCTCCGGCCGCCCCCGCCGGCTTCTCCGGCCCCGCCCTCAACCTCCGCAGCCCCGCCCACCGCACCGAGCGCGAGCTGCTCAAGCTCGCCCTCCAGAAGCCCGCCCTGGTCTCCCCGGCCTTCGACGCGTACGGCGTGGACGAGTTCACCGCCCCGCCCTACGCGGCCGTGCGCCGGTGCATCGAGGAGGCGGGCGGCGCCGAGCAGGGCCTCGTCGACGACCGGGCCTACCTGGGGGCCGTCCTGGACGCCGCCCCCGACGACACCGTCCGCAACCTCGTCACCGAGCTGGCCGTCGAGATCTTCCACGGCCGGACCATCGACGAGACCTACGCGGGCGTCCAGCTCGTCCACGTCCGGCTGCGCGCCGTGGACCGCCGCATCAACGACGTGCAGGGCAGCCTCGCCCGCCTCGGCAGCCACGTGGCCCCCCCGGAGCTGGCCGCCGCGCAGAACGAGGTCTGGGTGCTCCAGCAGTACGCCCAGTCCCTGCGCACCCACGGCGCCGCCGCGCTCTGACCCGGTGCACCGCCCGCCCGGCCGGGTCATCACCCGGTAACCGACCGGACTCAAAAAGTCACCGCACGCCCCTCGTGGCGGTCGTGTGTCGTACCCCACACTGGAGGGTGCCCGACACCCGGCGGTGTCCGAGCCACCCGGAGCACGCGGTCCGCGGGGGGAGACCCCGAGGCCCGGACCGGTCGGCCCCCACCCCGTCATCCGGCAGCGATCACCTGGAGGTCGCCCCCGTGCAGACCCGGACCGTGACGACCACGACCGAGCCCATCGCGGCCATCCCGGCGCAGCACAGGGCCCTGCACCATCCGGAGACGGCGGCCCGCCCGCCCGGAGACGCACCCGAGGCAGTCATGGTGGAATCGGCGCACCTCCCCGACCCCCCGGAGCCCCGTGGCCGGGCGGACTCCGGCGGCCCCACCTCCGACCTCTTCCGGCAGTACCTGCGCGAGATCGGCCGCATTCCGCTGCTCACCGCCGCCGAGGAGGTCGAGCTGGCCCGCCGCGTCGAGGCCGGGCTCTTCGCCGAGGAACGCCTCGCCACCACCCCGGACCTGGACTCGCGGCTCGCCGTGGACCTGGACCGCCTCGTGGTCATGGGCCGCACGGCCAAACGCCGCCTCATCGAGGCCAACCTGCGCCTCGTCGTCTCCGTCGCCAAACGCTACGTCGGCCGCGGGCTGACCATGCTCGACCTGGTCCAGGAGGGGAACCTCGGCCTGATCCGGGCGGTGGAGAAGTTCGACTACGCCCGGGGCTACAAGTTCTCCACGTACGCGACCTGGTGGATCCGCCAGGCGATGTCCCGCGCGCTGGCCGACCAGGCCCGCACCATACGCGTCCCGGTCCACGTCGTGGAGCTGATCAACCGCGTCGTCCGGGTGCAGCGCCGGATACTCCAGGAACGCGGCTTCGAGCCGACCGCCGAGGACGTCGCCGCCCAGCTCGACCTGACCCCGGAGCGGGTCACCGAAGTCCTGCGACTGGCCCAGGAACCGGTCTCGCTGCACGCCCCCGTCGGCGAGGAGGACGACGTCTCCTTCGGCGACCTCATCGAGGACGGCGACGCCGCCTCCCCCGTCGAGTCCGCCGCCTTCCTGCTGCTGCGCCAGCACCTGGAAGCGGTCCTCTCCACCCTCGGCGAACGCGAACGCAAGGTCGTCCAACTCCGCTACGGCCTGGACGACGGGCGGCCCCGCACCCTGGAGGAGATCGGCCGGATCTTCGGCGTGACGCGCGAACGCATCCGCCAGATCGAGTCCAAGACCCTCAGCAGGCTGCGGGACCACGCCTTCGCCGACCAACTCCGCGGCTACCTCGACTGACCGGCCTCCGCGGCCACCTCAGTCCACCTCCGCCAGGGCATCCGCGAACTGGGCGGCGTACAGCCGGGCATAGGCGCCCCCGGCCGCCAACAGCTCTTCATGCGTGCCCTGTTCGACGATGGACCCGCTCTCCATCACCAGGATCACGTCCGCGTCCCGGATCGTGGACAGCCGGTGCGCGATCACGAACGACGTACGCCCGTGGGCCAGGCGCGCCATCGCCTTCTGGATCAGCACCTCGGTCCGGGTGTCCACCGAGCTGGTCGCCTCGTCCAGGACGAGGATCACCGGCTCGGCCAGGAACGCCCGCGCGATGGTGATCAGCTGCTTCTCGCCCGCGCTGACCCCGGTGCCCTCGTCGTCGATCACCGAGTCGTACCCGTCGGGCAGCGTCCGGATGAAGCGGTCGGCATGGGCCGCCCGGGCCGCCTCCTCGATCTCCTCCCGGCTGACCTCGCGCGCAGCGCCGTACGCGATGTTCTCCGCGATCGTCCCCCCGAACAGCCAGGTGTCCTGGAGCACCATGCCGATCGAGGAGCGCAGGTCGTCCCGGGACATCCTCGCCACGTCGACGCCGTCGAGCGCGATCCGCCCGCCGGTCACCTCGTAGAACCGCATCAGCAGATTGACCAGCGTCGTCTTGCCCGCACCCGTCGGGCCCACGATCGCGACCGTCTGCCCCGGCTCCACAGTCAGCGACAGGTCCTCGATCAGCGGCTTGTCCGGCTCGTAGCGGAAGGACACCTTCTCCAGCGAGACCCGCCCCGACATCACCTCGGGCCGTTCCGCCTCCACCGGGTCCGGGCCCTGCTCCTCCGCGTCCAGCAGCTCGAAGACCCGCTCGGCCGAAGCGACGCCGGACTGCACGAGGTTGGCCATCGAGGCGACCTGCGTCAGCGGCATCGAGAACTGCCGGGAGTACTGGATGAACGCCTGCACATCACCGATCGACAGGGTGCCCGAGGCGACCCGCAGACCGCCGACGACGGCCACCAGCACGTAGTTGATGTTCGAGATGAAGAACATCAGCGGCTGCATGAGCCCGCTGGCGAACTGGGCCTTGAACCCGGCCTCGTACAGCGCGTCGTTCTGCTCGGCGAAGTCCCGCGCGGACTCCTCCTGCCGGCCGAAGACCTTCACGAGGTTGTGCCCGGTGTACATCTCCTCGATGTGGGCGTTGAGCTTCCCCGTCACCCGCCACTGCTGCACGAACTGCGGCTGCGACCGCTTGCCGACCTGCGTGGCCACGACCACCGACAGCGGCACGGTCACCAGGGCGACCAGAGCCAGCAGCGGCGAGATCCAGAACATCATGATCAGTACGCCGACGATGGTCAGCAGGGAGTTGATGAGCTGGCCCATCGTCTGCTGGAGCGTCTGCGAGATGTTGTCGATGTCGTTCGTCGCCCGGCTGAGCACCTCACCGCGCTTGGCCCGGTCGAAGTACGACAGCGGCAGCCGCGCCAGCTTCGTCTGGAGGTCCTCGCGCAGCTGGAACACGATCCGGTTGATCACGCGGATCGACAGCCGCGTCGAGACCAGCATCAGCAGCCCGGCCCCGACGTAGACCGCCAGCGCCAGCAGCAGGACATCCGCCACCGCGCCGAAGTCGATGCCCTCGCCCGGTGTGAAGTCCACCCCCGAGAGCATGTCGGCCATCGAGCCGTTGCCCTCCTCGCGCAGCCCTTCGATCGCCTGTTCCTTACCGGTGCCCTCCGGCATCCCGCGCCCGACGACCCCCGCGAAGACCAGGTCGGTCGCTTTTCCGAGGATCTTCGGGCCCACCACCGAGAGCGCCACGCTGAACGTCACCGCGCCCAGCATCAGCCACAGCGAGGCCTTCTCCCGGCCGAAGCGTCTCAGCAGCCGCTTGGTCGACCCCTTGAAGTCCATCGACCGCTCGGTGGGCGCGCCCCCGGCCATCATCCGTCCGCCAGGACCGGCCATCACGCGGCCTCCGCTTCCGTCAGCTGGGAGAGCACGATCTCCCGGTACGTCTCATTGCCGTCCATCAGCTCGTGATGGGTACCGCTGCCCACGACCCGCCCCTCGTCCAGCACCAGGATGCGGTCCGCCTCGCGGATGGTGGAGACCCGCTGGGCCACGATCACCACGGTCGCCCCGGCGGTCTCCCGCGCGAGTGCGGCGCGCAGGGCGGCGTCGGTCGCGTAGTCCAGCGCCGAGAACGAGTCGTCGAACAGATAGATCTCCGGCCGCTGCACCAGCGTCCGCGCGATGGCGAGCCGCTGCCGCTGACCGCCGGACACATTGGTGCCGCCCTGCGCGATCGGAGCGTCGAGCCCGTGCTCCAGCCCCTCCACGAACCCCTTGGCCTGCGCCACCTCCAGCGCGTGCCACAGCTCCTCGTCGGTGGCGTCCGGATTCCCGTACCGCAGGTTCGTCGCCACCGTCCCCGAGAACAGATAGGGCTTCTGCGGCACCAGGCTCACGGTCTTCGCCAGCAGCACCGGATCGATCCCGCGCACATCCTCGCCGTCGACCAGCACCTCGCCGCCCGTCACATCGAACAGCCGGGGTACGAGACCGAGCAGCGTGGACTTCCCGCTGCCGGTCGACCCGATGATCGCGGTGGTCTCCCCGGGCCGGGCCACCAGATCCACCGCCCGCAGCACCGGCTCCTCCGCCCCCGGATAGCGGAACTCGGCGCCGCGCACCTCCAGATGCCCGTGGCGCCGCAGCTCCGTGACGGGGGAGAGCGGCGGCACCACACTCGAATCGGTGCCGAGCACCTCCTCGATGCGCTCGGCGCACACCTCGGCGCGCGGCACCATCATGAACATGAAGGTGGCCATCATCACAGCCATCACGATCTGCATCAGATAGGCGAGGAACGCGGTCAGCGCACCTATCTGCATCCCGCCGCTGTCGATGCGGTGCGCGCCGAACCACACCACCGCGACGGACGACACGTTGACCACCGTCATCACCGTCGGGAACATCAGTGCCATCAGCCGCCCGGTCGCCACCGACACATCGGTCAGTTCGGTGTTGGCCCCCCGGAACCGCCTCTCCTCGTACCCGTCACGGACGAACGCGCGGATCACCCGGTTGCCCGTGATCTGCTCACGCAGCACCCGGTTCACCCCGTCGAGCCGCTCCTGCATCGTGCGGAACAGCGGCCGCATCTTCTTCACGATGAGGCTCACCGAGACGCCGAGCACCGGCACGACCGCCAGGAGGACGGCCGACAGCGGAACGTCCTGCCCGAGCGCCATGACGATGCCGCCGACGCACATGATCGGCGCGGACACCATCAGGGTGAACGCCATCAGGACCAGCATCTGGACCTGCTGGACGTCGTTGGTGGTCCGGGTGATCAGCGAGGGCGCCCCGAAGCGCCCCAGCTCACGCGCCGAGAAGGACTGCACCCGGTCGAAGACGGCGGCCCGCACATCGCGCCCGAGGGCGGAGGCGGTCCGGGCCCCGTAGTACACGGCCCCCACGTTGCCGAGGACCTGAAGAACGCTGACGGCGATCATGAGACCGCCGAATTCCAGGATGTATCCGGTATCGCCCTTGACGACACCGTTGTCAATGATGTCCGCGTTGAGGCTGGGCAGATACAGGGTGGCGCAGGTCTGGAGCAGCTGGAGGAGCACCAGCAGCACGATGGGTTTCTTGTACGGCCCCAGATGGGCCCGCAGGAGTTTTATGAGCACGCGGGTCTCTCGGAATCGGCGGAGGGCAGAGGCCGCCCCAGTTTCGCGTACGCCGTACTCCGATAGCGAGCCGTTTTCCTCAAACCCGGGTCAAACCCGGGGCGGGCGGCCGCGTGCCCACGTCGGCCTCACTCCGGGTGCGCGCCCCCGAAGGCCCCGGGGTGGATCTGATCCCGGGTGGCCCGGTACTGCTGGCGCACGGCCCCGCCGACCGCCAGCTCATCGCCCGGCTCCAGCACCTGGGCGGCCGCGCCCTGCCAGGCCGGAGGCGTACGCGGGTCGAGGGCGCCCTGCGAGACACCGAGCGCCCAGGCGGCCTGCCGGGCCGCGCCGATCGCCGCGTACTGGGCGGGCTGCGGCACGACGACCTGCGTGCCGAACACGGCGGGAGCCAGCGCCTGTACGGCGGGCAGCTCGGCGGCGGCCCCCAGCAGGAACACGCGCCGCACCTCCACGCCCCGCCCGCGCAGGACGTCCATGGCGTCGGCCAGCGAGCAGAGCATCCCCTCGAACGCGGCCCGTGCCAGATGCTCGGGCTTCATCGACTCGCGCCGCAGCCCGCTGAGGGTGCCCGCGGTGTGGGGGAGCTGCGGGGTGCGCTCGCCTTCCAGATAGGGCAGCAACACCAGCCCGGAGGCCCCGGGCGTGGACTTCAGCGCCAGCGCGGACAGCTCGTCCAGCCCCTCCACCCCCAGCATCTCGGCGGTCCCGCGCAGCGCACGTACGGCGTTGGACGTGTGGACGACGGGCAGATGCAGCCCTGTGGCGTCGGCGAACGAGGTGATCATCCCGCTGGAATCGGCGAGCGCCTCGTGGTGCACGGCCATCACGGACCCGGAGGCCCCCAGCGACACGACCGCGTCGCCCACCGCGACCCCGAGCCCGAACGCCGCGGCCATGATCTCGCCGGTGCCCGCGGAGATCAGCAGCCCTTCGGGCGTCATCCCGGCGGAGTCGGCGGGCCCGAGCACCTCGGGCAGCGCGGCGGGATGCCCGAGGGCGAGCTCCACCAGATCGGGCCGGTAGGACGCGGACCCGGCCGACCAGTACCCCGTACCCGAGGCGGCGCCCCGGTCGGTGGTCCGGCGGGCGGGCCGCCCGAGCAGCTGCCACACGAGCCAGTCGTGGGGCTGGAGCACGGCGGCCACCCGCTGGGCGTTCTCCGGCTCGGTCCGCGCCAGCCACCGCAGCTTCGCCACGGGCTGCGCGGCCTGCGGTACGGCCCCGACGGCCTCGGCCCAGGCCTGCCGCCCGCCCAGCGAGTCGACCAGATCGGCCGCGGCGACCTGCGCCCGCCGGTCGTTGCCGAGCAGCGCGGGACGTACGAGGTTGCCCTGCTGGTCCAGCGGTACGAGCCCGTGCTGCTGGGCGGCGACCCCGATGGCCTGCACCCCTTCGAGCAGACCGCCGGAGGCCGCCTCGCCGAGCGAGAGCAGCCAGGCCTGCGGATCGACCTCGGCGGCCTTGGCCTCGACCGGATGCGCGGCATACCCCTGCCGCAGCACGGCGCCCGTGTCCGTGTCGCAGACGACGATGTGAGTGAAGGCGGAAGAACTGTCCAGCCCCGCGACTATGCCCATGGGGAGATTCTGCCGCACGCCGCGAGTTTCCCGTAACGACCGCCGCGGGCGCCGGGCCCCTGGTCCCGGGCCTAGGTGTTGGTGGTCCCCCAGTCGTCCTCACCGTTCTGGCTGCTGCGGTCCCGCAGCGACCGGACCCGGTCGGCGACGGATGCGGGCACCTTGTCCCCGACCTTGTCGCTGACCGAGTGGTACGCCTTGCCCGCGATGTCCCGGCCGCTGTGCGCGGCACTCTCGGCGGCGTTGCGCACGGCGGGGTTCTCCGCGAACTGCCGGACCGACTTCTTCAACTGCTCGTAACGCTCGCGCCCGGCTCGCGTGCCGAGCACGTATCCGAGCGCCACTCCGGCGATGAACGTGAGCCGGTACCGCATGGCTGCCACCCTTCCTGCGCTTGGTGCGACGTGTGCAGCCCGCCTACCCGTGAGCACCCGAGATCATCCCGGGCGGTACCGATTGGCGGAGCACCCCCCTGCTTGCGCTAATGTATGTGTCGCAGCGAACGCGCGCCGCCCGGCAGCCGCCAGGCAGGTACGATTCGAGGCACCGCAGCAATCCCCTGTAGCTCAATTGGCAGAGCAGCCGGCTGTTAACCGGCAGGTTACTGGTTCGAGTCCAGTCGGGGGAGCGCGATCCCCTGTAGCTCAATTGGCAGAGCATTCGGCTGTTAACCGGAGGGTTACTGGTTCGAGTCCAGTCGGGGGAGCGATGCGGAAGAGGACCCTTCGGGGTCCTTTTTCGCGTACCCACTCGCCGCCTGTCGACGACCCCCGAGCCACGCGGAATGACACTTTCGGGTCACCTCGCCCTCACCCGGAACCGGGCAGCACGCAGCGCCGTCCTCAAGATCAGGCGAAGTCGGCCATCCGAAGCAAGAGATCGTATGACCGGCTATGCTGCGGCAGACGGGGCGCACACTTGTACGCGCCACGCCGAAACGGGGCGGTAGCTCAGCCGGTTAGAGCAGCGGACTCATAATCCGTCGGCCGTGGGTTCGAGTCCCACCCGCCCCACACAAGCGGTCGCTGGCAGGAACGTTCCCACCAGCATCGGAGCGCCCCAACTGGTTCGGACCAGGGTGGGGCGCTTCCGCGTTTCAGGGGCCCTGCCCCCCCACCGAACGGGGCGGGCACGGGGAACGCCGACCCCGCCCCCGTACACATCGGTCCAGTCCTCCGGGTCGTGTACGGACGAGGCGTCGGCCGCCAGCGCCGCCAGCCGCTCGCCCAGCGTGCCGTCCGCGCCCATCCGCGCCGGCCCGTACCGTCCGTGCGGCCAGAGCTCTCGGCGCCGGGGCGCTGCCCGTGCAGCCCTGAGCGACAGGGGCGGACGGACCGAGGACCCGCAATGTCACCCCGCACCCACTCTGACCGAAAACCGGGTGCCCGTCCGGGATCAGGGCGTGAACGGGTCTATGCACCGCTGCGGCTCGGTCGGACAGTGGGATGTCATGACCCCATTCGAACGGTCCGGAGCAGGACGGTCATCGGCTGGGCACGAGGGTGCGGCTGCGTCGCCCGGTCCGCCGGGCGAGCTCGTCCCGTTTCTGAGAGCGGCCGGGCTGGCGGTGCGCCCGATCGAGCGCGCGGATGCGGCTGACGCGGGCGCCCTGAGACGGAGGGTCGCCGCGCGTTCCGGCCCGCTGGTCTGTTCCGGCCTCCTGGAGGAATGGCCTGCGCGAACCCACTGGAAACCAGCAGACCTGGCGGAGCGCCACGGCGAGCGCCGGGTGACGGCCCTGCTAGACCTCCCGTCGACCGGCGTGCTCTTCCCGCAGGAACAGCGGTACTACGAGCGGGAGCTGCCCTTCGGCGAGTTCCTGGGCAGGATGACCGCCGCCGGTCCCGTCGCCCCCTGCTACCTCGCCTACCAGCGCGCCCACGAGATCTTCGATCCGGACGACTACGACTTCACATCCCTGCTCCCGGCCGACGGCCACAGCACCGACACCCGGGTGTGGATCGGTTCCGCCGGGACACGTTCCATGCTGCACTCCGACCTCAAGGACAACTTCTTCTGCCAGGTCTGGGGCGAGAAGAGCGCCATCCTGATGGACTGGCGGGACAGCAGGGCGGCGTACCCGTTTCCGGAAAACCTGGTGAACAGCCAGATCGACCTGGCCGAACCGGACCTGCGGCGGTTCCCGCGACTGCGGCAGGCCGTCCTGCACCACGTGCGGCTGAGACCTGGCGACCTGCTGTACATCCCCCGCGGCTGGTGGCACGACATCCGGGCGCATACCCCGTCCGTCTCCGTGAACCACTGGTTCGGTGAGCCGCTGGGGCTGGGGGACTACCTGCGGCTGCTCGGCGTTCTCGGGCCCGCTTACTGGCGGGCCACCGTCCGGGACTTCGTCACCCGCGGGCTGCTGCGCCGACAGGAGTCGACGCGCTTCTTCTTCAGCCCCGCATCCACCGGAAAACGGCTCTACGACGCGGTACGCACCGGCGACTTCTCCCGCGGCAACGATCCGAGCGCAGACGCCTGACCACCCAGATGCCCATCAGAAGGGGATCGCATGCTGAACAAGCTGACCGGGCCGACCGGACCAGGCCTGCGGCGACCGCGCCGCGTCCTGGTCACCGGCGGCGCCTCGGGGATCGGTGCGGCCATCGCGCGACGTTTCCTGGCGGACGGTGACCGGGTGGCCGTCCTGGACCGCGACCGTGACGCGCTCGCCCGATTCGGGGACGAGGGGCCCGCGGCCGAGCTGCTGCTGGCGGCCGACGTCGGGACGGAGGACGAAGTGTACGAGGCGTTCGCCGAGGCGGATGTGGCCTGGGGCGGACTGGACGTGGTCTGCAACAACGCCGGGATCAGCATGCGGAGACCGTTCCTGGAGACCTCCCTCGCGGACTGGGAGCGGACACTGCGGGTGAACATCACCGGAGCCTTCCTGGTGGCCCGGGAAGTGGCCCGCCGTATGACGGCGGGCGAGGGCGGGGTGATCGTGAACACCGCCTCGGTCAGCGGGATGGTGGGCATGCCCGACTACGCGGCCTACAACGTGAGCAAGGCGGGCCTGATCGAGCTGACCCGGACCATGGCGCTGGAGCTGGCCCCGCACATCCGGGTCAACGCCGTCTGCCCCGGCTATGTGCTCACCCCGATGCAGCGGTCGGAGTACACAGAGGGACAACTTGCCGATCAGGAGCAGTTGCTGCCGTTGAGGCGGCTCGGTTCTCCGGAGGAGATCGCCGCCCTGGTGGCGTACTTGGCCTCGCCGGAGGCGGCGTTCGTGACCGGGCAGGCGTTCGTGATCGACGGAGGCGAGACGGCGGGCGGGCTGGCCAGTGCTCCGCGCCGGACGGAAGACGGCGAAGGGTACGCGCCGGGGGCGTCGGCTCCCGGCCGAGTCGAGGGCGGGAGAGCATGACGGGCGAGGCCGCACAGCCGGCGGAGAACGGGGCGCGTGCGACGGCAGGGCGGGCGGTCAACTCGTACACCGAGTGGGATCCCCTGCGCGAGGTCGTGGTGGGGAGCCTGGCGGGCGCGGTGTTCCCCACGTGGCACGAGTCGATGAGGCACACCATGCCCGAGTCCGCCTGGCCGGTCTTCCAGGAGTTCGGCGGGACACCGTTGTTGGAGCGTCACCTCAAGGCCGCCGAGGACGAACTCGACGCGTTGGCAGAGGTATTGGCATCCGAGGGCATCCGGGTTCGGCGGCCGGAGGCGGCGCCCCACCACCGTTCCTTCCGCACTCCGAACTGGGAGTCGGACGGCGGCCTGTACGCCGCGATGCCCAGGGACTCACTGATGGTGGTGGGTGACGCCCTGATCGAGGCGCCGATGTCCTGGCGCTGCCGCTACCACGAGGCCGACGCCTTCCGCCCGCTGATCAAGTCGTACTTCCGGCGTGGTGCCCGTTGGCTGGCGGGGCCGCGTCCGCAGCTGACCGACGAGCTGTACCGGAGTCCGCACGCGCCCGGGCAGTGGGCGGTCACCGAGTTCGAGCCGGTCTTCGACGCCGCCGACTTCCTGCGCTTCGGTCAGGATCTGATCGTCCAGCGCAGCCATGTCACCAATGAGTTCGGCATCCAATGGATGCGCAGCGCACTCGGTCGGGAGTTCACCGTCTCCGTCGTGGAGATGGACGACCCCCATGCCATGCACATCGACGCCACCATCTCCGCGCTCGCCCCGGGCAGAATGCTGGTCAACCCGGAGCGCTACGTGCACAGCGAGCTGTTCGAGGGCTGGGAGATCCTGCCCGCTCCGGCACCGGCCCTGCCCGCGCACTGGCCGATGTACTTCTGCAGCCCGTGGGTGAGCATGAACGTGCTCTCCCTGGACCCCGAGACGGTGGTGGTGGAACGCCAGGAGAAGCCGCTGATCGAAGCGCTGACCGGGTGGGGGTTTCGCTGCGTCCCGGTCGACTTCCGCCACGTCTACAGCTTCGGCGGGTCCTTCCACTGCGTCACGCTGGACACCGTGCGCGAGGGAGGGCCGGACCGGTACCTGTCGGTGCGGTAGCGCTGAGCGGGTGCGGGGTGGCCGTCCGCCCCGCACCCCGGCTCAGGAGGGGAACAGCACCCGCGTGTAGTCCGGCCGCAGTACGACGTTGTTGTCGTACAGGCAGTAGCGCACGGCCAGCAGGGGCGCCGCGGGGTCGCCGAGCCCCGCCGTCCCGCGGGCGGCGGCGAGGACCTCGTCAGTGGTGGCGAACCGGGCCGCCAGTGCGGCACACACCTCGTAGGCCGTCCGCACGGTCCGGTCGTCCCAGTAGCCTGGCAGGCCGATCTGTGCCAGAACCCGGCGTACGTCGGGGAGTTCGGATGCCACGATCAGCTCGACCAGGGTCCGGGCGAGCGTGTCGAGGTCCTCGGGCTCCGGTACCGCGGTGGTGTCCAGCAGGCGCTTGGCGAGGCCCGCGGCGCCGTCGGCGCGGAGCAGCGAGTGGACGGAGCGCTCGTCCCCGCTCGCGCTGTCACCCGTGCGGTCCCCCGTGCTGACGAGGCGCGCACACCAGGCGGTCAGTTCCGCCTGGTCGGTGTGGCGCGCCAGGAAGGCCCGCCAGTCGAGGCGCGCCCGGTAGGCGCGGGACAGGTACGTCGCTTCGACGTGGGCGAAGAACTCGTCCACCGCCCGGGTGTCCCCGAGCGCCGCCACCAGCGCGGGCGGGTAGCTGAACGTCGGGTACAGCAGGTCGACGGTGTCCAACTGCCCCTCTGGTCCGACGGAGAACGCCGTGTCGCCCGGCTCCCCGGTGAGTCCCTCGCCCAGGTCGAAGACCCGGGTGGCGCGGGTGATCAGGGAGTCGTCGAAGCGCTCGGCCAGCCGCAGGTCGCTGACCGTGCGCAGGGTGTTCGCGACGGTCTCGGGGGTGGCGTAGGAGTTGCCGAGGAACATGTCCAGCCGCCGCGGCGGGATGGGCAGACCCTGCTCCCGGCGGTACGCCTGTTCCTCCTCCAGCCAGGAGACCTGCGCCTGTACCGCGTGCCGGGCCCGGTACGGTACGCGGGTGCGCTTGAGGTTCGCGTCGTCGTACGAGCCGAACTGGTTCCAGCTCGGTTCGAAGTGCGACTCCAGCAGCAGCCGGATGTCGGCGCGCTCCAGCGCCGGGTTGGGCAGCAGGTAGCACGTCCAGTGCACCGGTCGGGCCCGGCCGCGGTTGAGCCGGCGCATCCTCTCCGCCAGCTCGAACAGCAGCTCGTTGCGGCCGATGTTGATCTCGGAGCAGACCAGCCAGATCCGGGTGACGCCGCGATCGGCCAGGAACCGGATGTCGGCCATGACGACGTCCGGGTCCCGCACCTGGTGCCGGCGGCCCTTGACCATCGGCTCGGTGCAGAAGTAGCAGCGGTACGGGCAGCCGCGCTGCACCTCCACCGGGACGTGGACCTCGGGTTCCGGGCCGAGGACGTGCTCGGCTCCGTAGAACTCCAGCAGGTCGTGCAGAACCTCCTCGGTGTACTCGGGGTGGTCGGCGGGCGGCAGGAAAACCCGTTCGTTGACCGTGAAGCCGTCGCTGCGGCGGTGGGCCAGGTTGGCGATCCCGTCCAGACCGCGCCCCGCCAGGACGTCGTCCAGGCGGCCCAGCACCTCGTCCGGCTCGCCGACCACCCCGAAGTCCGGCCGCAGCCGATCCAGCAGGGCGTGCGGTCGGGTGGTGAAGCCGAAGCCGCCCACCATGATCGGACGATTCGTCAACTCCCTAACGAGTTCGATGAGTTGTTCGGAGTCGTGCATCGGCCAATAACTGTTGCGGCCGACCGGCGTGGTGCCCGGCAGATCGGAATCGGCGTAGTTCCAGATGAAGATGGAGTCGAGTTGCCGCAGATGGATGCCGATGAGACGGGGGTCGGTGCGCTCCAGGGCCGCGCCCAGCACCGAACCCCACTCGGCCTTGGGCGTGCGTAGCAGGTCCAGACGCGCGGTCGTCAGGCCGTGGCGCGCTGCCACCGCCGAAACCTGGACGAAGGCGTAGGGGTAAATGGGCAGTGCCGGGTAGTTCGAGGCGCTGAGCAGCAGCAGGTCCACGCCCTGCCGACCGGGTGTCGCCGAGTTCGGGTCCGACATGCTCGGGATGCTGGCACAGGTCGGTCCGCTCCACCACCATGCGTATTCATGCGCGGTGGCCGGATTGTCCCGCTCGGCGGCGCGACCCCTTGACCTGGGCACGCGCGGGACAACAACAATGTGGAGCGTGCTGCCGCCACCTCGCCAACCCCCTTGGTGGCCCCGCGAGTTCCGCGTCCCGCTGCCCCGCCGCCGCCCCGCGCAGCACGCTGTCCACGCAAGCCGTCGTGACCGCTTCCCCGTGAGGAGTGCACTCGTGACCGCTCCCGTACTCTCGGCCGACTCGCATGTCGTCGAACCCGTGCGACTGTGGAACGAAGGGCTGGAACGCAGGTACCGCGACCGTGCGCCCCGTGTCACCTGGGACGCCGAACGGCGCGGCTGGTATTTCACCTGCGACGACCTGCGCCCCGCCCTGGTCAACGGCCTCTACGCCACCGACGCCACCCCCGAGGGCTTCGTGACCGATGCGGGAACGGTCCTGGAGGCGGCCCGGGCGGGCGGCAGCGACCCGGCGGCGCGACTGAAGGACATGGCTCTGGACGGCGTCGCCGCCGAGGTGCTCTACCCCAGCCTGGGCCTGCACCTGTTCTGGCTCTCGGACGGGGACTTCCAGCGCTCCTGCTTCCGCGCCTACAACGACTGGCTCGCCGACTACGTACGCCACGCCCCGGAGCGTCTGGCCGGCCTCGGCCTGATCTCCCTGTGGGACGCCGAGGAGGCCGTACGAGAACTGCGGCGCTGCCGGGAGCTGGGTCTGCGGGGCGCCGCGGTCTGGGCCTCCGCCCCCACCGAGCGGGACTTCGGCGGCCGGGCCAACGACCCGTTCTGGCGGGAGGCCCAGGAGCTGGCCATGCCGGTGGCGATGCACTGCCTCACCGGCTACCGGGACAGTCCGAGGCTCTTCGACTACGACAGCCCGCTGGGTCGCATCCAGCGCAACATGGGCTACCCGGAGGAACTCCAGCACACGCTCACCGACCTGATCTTCTCCGGAGTCCTCCAGCGCTTCCCCGACCTGCGGATCGTCCTGGCGGAGAACGACATCGGCTGGGTTGCCTACCACCTGCTGCACGCCGACCGGATCTACGACAAGCTCGGCCCGGCCCTGCGCACCGACCTCACCATGGCCCCCAGCGCCTACTTCCGCCGTCAGGTGCACGCCACGTTCACCGAGGACGAGGTCGGCGTGCTCACCATGCGCCTGATCGGCTCCGGCAACTTCCTCTGGGGTAGCGACTACCCGCACTACGAAGGGAGCTGGCCGCACTCCCGGGAGGTCCTGGACCGCTGCTTCCAGGACACCGGACCGGAGGCGCGGCAGCACGTGACCGCCGAGAACTGCGCCCGGCTGTACGGGTTCGACCTCGCCACCCTGGCTGCCGCAACCGCCGAGTGACCCGACCGCCCACCCGCGAAGGAGCCCGCATGGCGGAGCAGACCAGCGCCTGGTACCGCTTCATCGACGACGACATCGAACGCAGGACCCGGACAAGCGTCGGCTTCACCAACCTGATCGCCGACCGCCCCTACCCGATGGACGACGACACCTTCCGGGGCTTCGCCGACCGCAACGCCCTGATCCGCGAGTACCTGCGGATCACCCGTGACGTCTTCCTGGCCAGCGTGCGCGGCGAGGCCGACCCGGCCATCGCGGACACCCTCCTGGCCGGGCAGCCCCCCGAGCGCGACCACGCTTACCACAAGAACCTGACGGAACGGCAGCTCGCTCTGCCCAGGTACTTCCGTACGGACGAGCCGGCCCCCGGACAGATCGCCGAAGTGCAGTGCCCGGCCTCCGGCTGGGAGATCGTCGACCAGGTGCACGCGCTCTACCAGGCCTTCCCGGGACACTTCGGCCCTCCCGTCCGGCACCTCGGCGCGCCGATTGACAGCCTCGCCACGTCTCTGCGCACCCGCTTCGGCGACGACCTGGCCGTGCACCACCTCACCGGCAACGCCTCCCGGCCGCACGGTGTCCAGTACACGGTGCAGCGGCTGCGCGAACAGGGCATCCGGCACTTCGGCTTCGACCAGGTGCACTGGAAGGACTGCGGGCTGGTCCGCGCCCACGAGTTCTACGACCTGCGCTACAACGGCTTCTTCGACCAGTGGATGGATGCCTGCGAGCGTGGCGAGCTGTTCTTCGACCACCCGCCGACCCCGCTCTACGACGCCAAGGTGACCATGGCATGGCCGTTCTGGGAGAAGACCCGTCAGTACTACCCGGACGCGATCCGCGGCATCTTCCCGCGCACGGAGATCATCACGCCCAAGGGATTCCACCTGCCGGACGGCCGCTGGATCGGCCTGGAGGAGTACTGCCAACTGGGCGCCCGGAAACGTCGCCACTACATCAAGTTCGGCCACCACCACCCGACCCTGAACTGGGGCAGCCGGGCGGTCTACTACTCAGGCAGCTTCTCCATGACGGCGCTGCGCGCGCTTTTCGACCGGGTGCTGGTCGACACCGCCGCAGGCCATCTCTGGGTGGCGCAGGAGGCTCGGATGCTGCCGGAGCCGGCCTCGGGTGCGACCCGGGACGGAGACCCGGTGTCCTTCGACGCGTACACCAAGCTCAGCGGCTTCTACACCCCCGAGGGTCTCGTCGCTGTCCTGGCCATGCAGGAGCACGCCCGCAAGGTGCACGGCTCACCGCACACCGTGGTGAGCATTGCGTACTGACCACCCCGACCGCGGGAGGACCGCAGCCATGACCGCACCGGACCCCGCCGTTCCCCTGCGGGAGTCGCACCAGGACACCGGGTACTTCCGTTTCCCGGAGAGCGAAGGCGTGGACTGGGACGCCTGGTGGGACGTGATGTGCGGCCGCATCGCCGGCGCCATCTTCCGGGGGGCTCTGACGCCGGAGGTCTGCGAACGTACCTGTCGCAACTTCTGGAGCAGCCCCCTGCTGGCCAGCCCGAACGCCACTCGCAGTACCGAGCGTGCGGTCGGGCCCCTCCTGCTGGCCTCCGACTCCCTCGACGCCTATCTGACCGAGTCCGAGCGCACGCGCACCGGCCTCGCCGCCATCTGCGGCGGGCCCGGCCGTACCCTTCCCGCTCTTCTCGAAGAGTGGCAGGCCCATCTGGCGGAGCGCGGCATCCCGTTCCGGCTCGCCGAGCGCGACGGCCGGCGGGCAGGGGCCTACAAGATCCGCTCCCGCGCGGACAGTGAGTCCTTCAGCCTGCTGCCGCACGACGACGCCATGCACAGCTGGATGCTGCCGCACCTGGCCGGCTTCGAGATCGAAGGAGTGAAGCGCGTCTGCAACGCGCTCGTCTGCCTGGAGAACGGCCCCGGTGGCGAACTCATGTACTGGAACGCCTCGTTCGGCCCGGAGGGCCGCCAGGCACTGGGAATGCGGCCCGACAGCTACGGCTACCCGCTGGAGGCGCTGGCCGGGGTGGAACAGATCACGCTGCCGATCCACGCCGGAGACATGTACATCTTCGACGGTGGCAACGTGCATGCCGTCGCACCCAGCGGGACCGAGGGCGCGCGCCGGACCGTGGCCCTGTGGATCACCGGCCCGCTCGCCGACGGCACCGTTCTGCAGTGGGCCTGACCGGGCACTCCGAGCAAACGGAGGGGAAGAACCGTATGGCGGAAGCACCGGCCGCCGGAATCGACGTCCGGCAGCTCGCGGGCCACATCGGCGCCGTGATCGACCTCGCAGCGCCCTGGAACTGCTGGACGAGATCGAGCGCGAGTTCCGGCTCAGGCCCACCCCGGTGAACTGGCCGGTCGGCACCGCCGGATACCTGCGCGGTCTGGTCGACGTACGCGAGCCGGAGCGGATGCTGCGCTACACCCGCACCCCCGGCGGCGCGCACGAAGCCTCCGAAGAGGTGGTTCCCGCCGAGCGGGCGGCGTTCGAGGAGGGCGCCGACTGGGAACAGGCCGTGGAGGAACTCCAGTTGCTGGAGGCGGACGGCGCCCAGTTCGACCGGGCCTCGTTCCTGGCGGGCGGCTCCACGCCGGTGTTCTTCGGTGCCGCGGTCTCCAACATCGGCGTACGGCTGCTCCTGGACGCCGTCGTCGACCTCGCCCCGCCACCGGGATCGCGAGAACTCGAAGGCGGTGGGAGCAGGCCCGTCGACGCTCCGTTCTCCGGGCTGGTGTTCAAAGTGCAGGCGAACATGGACCCGGCCCACCGGGACCGGATCGCCTTCCTGCGCGTGTGTTCGGGCGTCTTCGCGAGAGGCGCGACCGTCACCCGCGCCGCGTCCGGGAAGCCGTTCGCGACCAAGTACGCCCACAGCGTCTTCGGCCAGGACCGCTCGATGGTCGACACCGCCTACCCGGGCGACGTCGTCGGACTGGTCAACGCAGCGGCCCTGCGCGTCGGCGACACCCTCTACGAGGGTCCGCCGGCCTTGTTCCCGCCCATGCCGACCTTCGCCCCCGAACACTTCGCGGTCGCCCGCCCGGTCGACATCAGCCGCTCCAAGCAGTTCCGCCGTGGCATCGCCCAGTTCGACGAGGAAGGCGTCGTGCAGGTCCTCGTCAGCGACGTACGCGGGGACCAGGCACCGGTCCTGGCGGCGGTGGGGCCGATGCAGTTCGACGTTGTCTCCGCCCGCATGGCCGGGGAGTTCTCCGCCCCCGTACGCCTGGAAGTGCTGCCCTACCACCTGGCGCGGGCCACCGACGCGGCCGGAGCGGACGCACTCAACCGCTCCCAGCTCGTCAAGGGCGAGGCGCTGACCAGGAGCCGCGACAAGGCACAGCTCGCACTGTTCCCCGACCGCTGGCAGGCGAACTCCTTCCAGCGGCAGTTCCCCGGCGCCAGCCTGGAAACCCTCCTCGCCGCCCACGAGTAACACCCCCTCCGGATACCGCAGGGCGGGGACGCTCTGCGGCTGCCTGCTGCACGGGTTCGCGGTCAAGGGGCCCGTCTACGCCGGAGCCTTCGGCGCCTACACCTGTACACCTGGCTCAGCGACGAACCCGCCGGGAAGGTCGCCGTCTCACTGGCAGCCGCGATCGCCGTCATCCTGATGTGCGCCGCGCCGGTCCGGCGCGCCCCGGCCGGTCGTGGAGGCGGGGACCCCGACAGCCGCGTGGACACTCTGGGTGTCCAGGACCGCCAGGGTCGGGTCCTCTGATCGGCGGGCTCGTTCACGGACCTGGCAGCGCAGGAGCTCGTGGCTGACCGACCGGTGCCGGTCTTTCCACGCAGTGATCACCGGCTGGATCAGAGCTCACTGCTCGTCCGACAAGTCGCCCGGGTACGGCTTGCGTTCACTCACCCCGTCACACCGGCAGACCATCTGTCGCGGACCGGCGGAATCCGCCCGATCCCACACCATCAGGCGAGGTCAGAATAGACACAGAGGAACATGAATCACGGCCTCAGTAGGCGAAATCAGGTGCCTGATAGGGAGCCCACCAGCTCGTCAGACCCCAGATCCCCAGGGCGATCGCGGTGACCGAGACCAGGGCGGCGAGCCACGGGCGATGGAACCGGCGCAAGGTGAGCGACCAGAAGGCGAGCGTCACCAGGGCACCCCCCGCGGCGACGAGCGGCAGGTCCACGTAGAGCACGCTGAGGTCCTGGTGACGCCCATCGAATCCGCCCTCCACATTGACCCTCGCCAGCGGTGCCCAGGCCAGCAGCGCCGCTGAGGCACCCAGACCGGCGACAAGGAAACCAGCAAGACCTTTGATTTCTTCCTTCATGGCAGGTCGGACGCCACAGCCCACCTCGCAGTTCCCGAGTCTGCCGACTCCACCGCGCGCAGAGGAATCGGCCGCCACCGACCCCTGATGGACTGGCCGTCAGAAACGGACATCAGCTGATGAACGGACCTCTTGGGTCATCGCAGGCGTGGTGGAATGCGCTGCGTGAGAACGAACTCGGAGGGGTGTTCTCGCACAAGGGCCGACCGTACGCTGCGAGGCATGACAGCAACCTCTGGGCGATATGACCGTACGTGTCGGCCCCCGGACGGCCGACGAGGAGATCCCGGATGGGGTGCGGCGGCGGGCTGACGACATCGGCGTGCAGGGCGGGCTCCGCCGCAGCGCTCCGACGGCCACGCCGGACGTGCGCCGGAGGTGCGCGCCGGAGGTGCCGGGGCGCGGCGCCCCGGGACCGGCCCTGCTGGGCGTCTTCGACGTGGCGTCCGCGAAGGGGCGATCTCCTGCTCCGTGGAGGTGGAGCCGTCGATGCGGCCGGTGCGGTGGCCGGGCCCCCGTACAGGCAGCGGGCCGAGCCCGGCAGTTGAGACGACGACGCCGGTCCTTCGTTCTGGCTCCGGCCGGGACGACGATCGCCGTGCCGCCGCCGGGCCGGCTCCCTGGCGCCCCGCGTTCAGATGCTGTCGTTCTCGACGGCCACCACGGTGTGGCGTGGCCCAGGCGCCGCTCGAACACGGCGACCAGGTCCCCGAGCGGGCTCGTGGAACCCCAAGGCGCGACGACGAACAGCAAGCAGATCGTGCGCAAGCCGGACAAGCCCTGGAGGAGCAGCATGCGTAAGCCGTCCGCCGATCGTGTGCTGACGGCACTGTTGGGTCTCGTCACCCTGTTCGTCGGCGCGTCTCTCGCCCTGGTGGCCTACGTCCTCGTCGGCAAGATCGGTGAGGACCACCGCGCGACCCTGGACGGAAGGGTCACCGCGGTGGTCTTCGGCAAACGCGTGGTGAACGAGGGCGGCGGACCGAACGGCGGCACCCGGACGGACACCCTGGTCAGGTACGAGCTCGGCGACAAGCGCTACACCTCCACGCTCAGACGCGGCAGTTCGGGCGGCGAGGGGGGGGACACCGTGGAGGTGGCCTACGACTCCGAACGGCCCGATCGCCCGTACACCGTCGCCTACGCCGAGTCCGAACCGCCGAGCGACGCATCACGCATCACGGGTGTCGTCCTCTTCTCGCTCTTCGCCCTCGCCATGCTCGGCGGAGGGGCTTTCCTCCTCCTGACCGGAGGAGACCTCTGACCGGCGGGGGCTGGGGCCGCCCCCGCCGCACGCGGCTCCTGGAAGCCGGCAGCCCCTGTCTCCCTACCGGCGAGGAGGCAGGGGCTGCTCCGTCGGCCTGCTCAACCGCAGGTCCCCGGCCCTGGTCTTCCGGTTGCACGTCGCGTTCTACGGGACGGGGAGCCGGGGCAGGGGGAAGAGGGCGGTCCGGCCCGGCGCGGTGTGCGCCGCTCCGCAGGTCCATGCGGGGCGGTCAGGCATTCGGTTACGGGGTGCTGCCCTTGACGGCCACGTAGACGGTGTTGGTCGAGGTGCCGCCTTGCAGCGGGTTGGGGAACTCCACCACGTGGGCGGCGGTGTTCTGGAAGACGTCGGTGAGGAGGGAGGTGAAGTCGTCGTCGGGCGGGTCGTTGGACCACAGGGCGAAGACGCCTCCGGGGTGGAGGAAACGGGAGAGGGCGCTCAGGCCCTCCGGCCGGTAGAGAGCGGCGTGGCTCGGGTGCAGGACATGGCGGGGGGAGTGGTCGACGTCCAGCAGGATGGCGTGGAGGAGTCGTCCCTCCGCTTGCGGGTCCAGACCGTGGCCCTCCAACACCTTGGCGAAGAAGTCGCCGTGCACCAGTCGGCAGCGGTCGTCCGAGCCGAGCGCGCGGCCGAGCGGCACCAGACCGCGTCGGTGCCAGTCGATGACCTCGCCGAGGGTGTCGACGACGATCAGCGAGCGGACGCCCGGCTCCTCCAGTGCGGCGTGTGCCGTGTACCCGAGACCGAGGCCGCCGACGGCGACATCGAGGCCGGAGCGGTGCGCGAGCGGGGCGAGGCCCAGCCTGGCGAGGGCGATCTCGCCCTCGGTGAAGAGGCTGGACATCAGGAACTCGTCCCCGAGCTTCACCTCGTACACGTCGTCTCCCGACGAGGGGTCGCGTCGGCGCCGCAGGCTGATGTCGCCGATCGGTGTCGGCTTCCAGTCGAGTTCCTCGAAGCGGGTGGTCATGGCGGGGGTCTCCTCCGGTCGGCGACGCGGTGTCAGGCGTCGATGACGACGGGGATGATCAGGGGCTTGCGGCGGTGGCTGCGGAAGGCCCACGAGGCGACGGCGCGAGCGATGCGCTGTTCGAGCTGGTGGTGGTCGCCGATGCCCTCTTGCGCCGCCGCGGCCAGGGTCTTCTCGATGAGCGGGATCACGGGCTCGAAGGTGGTGTCGTCGTGCTCGAATCCGCGGGCGAGGAAGTCGGGCGCCTCGGCGAGCCGCCCGGTGTCGGCGTCGACGATCGCCACGATCGTGACCACGCCCTCCTCCGCCAGGACGCGGCGGTCCTTCAGGGACGCCTCGGTCGCGCCGCCGACCGTCATGCCGTCGACGTACACATAGCCGGCCGGGACCTTTCCGGTGATCGAGGCGCGCCCGTCGACGAGGTCGACGACGACGCCGTCCTCGGCGATGACCACGCGGTCCGGTGCGACGCCCGTGCGGATGGCGAGGTCGGCGTTGGCCCGCATGTGCTTCCACTCGCCGTGGACGGGCATGACATGGCGGGGCTTGACGATGTTGTAGCAGTAGACCAGTTCACCCGCGCTGGCGTGGCCGGAGACGTGCACCTTGGCATTGCCCTTGTGTACGACGTTGGCGCCCCAGCGGGTCAGCCCGTTGATCACCCGGTAGATGGCGTTCTCGTTGCCCGGGATGAGGGAGCTGGCGAGCAGGACGGTGTCGCCCTGCCCGATGCGGATCGAGTGGTCGCGGTTGGCCATGCGGGAGAGGGCGGCCATCGGCTCGCCCTGCGAGCCCGTGCAGACCAGGGTGATCTTGTGGTCGGGCAGCTTCTCCAGCTCCCTTGCCTCGACCACGAGGCCCGGCGGCGTCCTCAGATAGCCCAGTTCGCGGGCGATGCCCATGTTGCGGACCATGGACCGGCCCACGAAGGCGACCTTCCGCCCGTGCTGATGGGCGGCGTCGAGGACCTGCTGGATACGGTGGACGTGGCTGGCGAAGCTGGAGACGATGACCCGGCGCGGGGCGGTCCGCATGACGTGCTCGATCGCGGGGTTCAGCTCACGCTCGGACGTGGTGAAACCCGGCACCTCGGCATTGGTGGAGTCGGTGAGGAACAGGTCGACACCCTCCTCACCGAGCCGGGCGAACGCGCGCAGGTCGGTGATGCGGTCGTCCAGCGGGAACTGGTCCATCTTGAAGTCACCGGTATGCAGGACCATGCCCGCACCGGTGCGGATCGCGACCGCGAGACCGTCGGGGATGGAGTGGTTGACCGCCACGAACTCACAGCCGAAGGGCCCGAAGTCGCGTCGCTCCCCTTCCTTCACCCGCACCGTCGTGGGCTTGATGTGGTGCTCCTTGAGCTTGGCCTCAAGGAAGGCGAGCGTCAGCTTCGAGCCGATGACGGGGATGTCCCGGCGCTCTCGCAGCAGGTAGGGCACGCCCCCGATGTGGTCCTCGTGTCCGTGGGTGAGGACCACGCCGACGATGTCGTCCAGACGGTCCCGGATCGAGGTGAAGTCGGGCAGGATCACGTCGACGCCGGGCTGGGTCTCCTCGGGGAACAGCACACCGCAGTCGACGATCAGCAGCTTGCCGGCGTACTCGAAGACGGTCATGTTGCGGCCGATCTCTCCCAGACCGCCCAGGGCGACGACCCTCAGCCCTCCTGAGACCAGAGGAGGGGCGGGTTTCAGATCAGGATGTGGATGGCTCATACGCTGACGCTACCGGAGAGTTACGGCGATGATCCATTATGGCCGGGACTCCGGCCTCCTTACGGCCCACGCGAGGGGAAGAGGGGCTCGGGGCCGTCCTCGTCGAAGCCGATGGTGATGAGGTGCTGGGGGCGTGCTCGGCCGAGGTATCACGACAGACCTCAGCCCTCGGGCCCGGGCGCGTGACCCTCGGCGTCCAGGTCGACGTCGATCGCGCCACCGCCCGCTGTCAGCTCCGCGCGACGGCACCTCGCAACGTGTCGACCGGAGCCTGGCCACGGACGTAGCGGGGCTTGAGCCGATAGCGGGCTTTCTCCACCTCAACAGCACGTATCCGTATCCCCTGGGCGCGTACCACGGGAACCGTGCTCGGGAGTGTGCGAGCACGGTGCTGACCATGGTGATGCCTCGGCTGTTCAGCAGAGACGAACGCAGGCCGGCGATCGCTACCCGGCCGACTGCTGTCCATGCGCGCCGTCCACGCCGGACGTGAATCTACTCTTACGAGAGGGTAGAGTATGGTCATGTGCGCAGGTCCGTTCCAGGAGCTCGCGGGACGGGCCCTTGAATTGAACGGGTCGTCATTGATGCCGGTCGCATGCCCGTAGCGGGGCGAACGGCAGGAAGCAGCGCGGGGAGCTGCATCGCGCCCCGAGGGGCGTACCGTCAGGAGCTCTGTGCATCGAGCCTGCGGCGCAGTGTGGCGGCGAAGTCCTCTGCGGCCATGAGCTGGGCGCGCAGCGTCTCGCAGCGCGCGTCGGCCACCTTGCGGTACGAGTCCAGCCGCTCGTGCAGGCGCTCCCGCTCCTCGGTCGTAGGCGCGTCGTCCGCTGCGATGCGGTCGACGATCTCCAGGAGGTCCCGCATCTCCTCCAGTGAGAAGTCCAGCGGCTTCATGCGGCGGATCACCATCAGGCGGTCGACGTCCGTCTCGGTGTACAGACGGAAACCTCCCTTGCTGCGGGCGGAGGGGATGACCAGACCGACTTCCTCGTAGTGCCGGATCGTGCGGAGCGACAAGCCGGTCCGCTCAGCCGCCTCGCCGATCTGCATCTGCCGCTCCGCCATCTCCGCGCCTGCCTCCTCTATGAACCGACTGCTCTTCGAACGTTCGAAGAGCAGTCAGCATACGTGTCCGGAATCACATGATCCTCGGACGTATTTACCTGCATTTCACAAGCCGCAACTCGCACTCTGCCCTCACGTCAGGGTACGATTTGCAGAGAGCTGAGACCGCTGGGCAGACCTCGCTGTCGCTTGAGCCCCGGCCAGGGCCTCACAGGCTTATCGGGCAATGATGCCCGACTGTCAGCCAGGAAGGCTGCCACCCGATCCGGCAGAGCCCCATCGATGCTGGGCTGCCGGGATTCCGCCCTCTGCGCGGAGTCGAGAACGATGCGTGCGTGTCCAGACTGGTGGATGTGTGCGCCCGAACAGAAACGGTTGCATGTCTACACCGCTGTCCGCGGCTCCCAAGCTGCGTATGTCCAAGCCGGACTGGCTCGCCTCCCCGAAGGTCTTCCGCACCGAGGTGCTGGCGGGCCTCGTGGTGGCTCTGGCGCTGATCCCCGAGGCGATCTCCTTCTCGATCATCGCGGGTGTCGACCCGGCGGTCGGCCTCTTCGCCTCGTTCACGATGGCCGTGGTCATCTCGATCGTGGGCGGCCGCAAGGCCATGATCTCCGCCGCCACCGGCGCCATAGCCTTGGTCATCGCACCCTTGAACCACCAGTACGGCCTCGGTTACCTGGTCGCCGCCGTCATCCTCGGCGGCCTGATGCAGGTGGCTCTGGGCGCGCTCGGGGTCGCCAAGCTGATGCGGTTCGTGCCGCGCAGCGTGATGGTCGGCTTCGTCAACGCCCTCGCCATCCTGATCTTCATGGCGCAGGTCCCGGAGATGCGTAACGTTCCGTGGGCCGTCTACCCGCTGATCATCGGCGGCCTGGCCCTCATGGTGTTCTTCCCGAAGATCACCACGGTGATTCCCGCACCTCTGGTCGCCATCGTCACACTGACCGTGATCACCGTCGCCGCCGGCATCGCCGTCCCCAACGTCGGCGACAAGGGCGATCTCCCGTCCTCGCTGCCGGTCCCCGGTCTGCCCGACGTGCCGTTCACCATGGACACCCTGACCACCATCGCCCCCTACGCCTTCGCGTTCGCGCTGGTGGGGCTGATGGAGTCGCTGATGACCGCGAAGCTCGTCGACGACATCACCGACACCCACTCGAACAAGACCCGTGAGTCCATCGGCCAGGGCATCGCCAACGTCGTGACCGGGTTCTTCGGCGGGATGGGCGGCTGCGCCATGATCGGCCAGACCATGATCAACGTGAAGACCTCCGGAGCGCGGACCCGCCTGTCCACCTTCCTCGCCGGTGCCTTCCTGATGGTCCTGTGCATCGTGTTCGGCCCGGTCGTCTCGGACATCCCGATGGCCGCTCTCGTCGCGGTGATGATCCTGGTCTCCTTCGCCACCTTCGACTGGCACTCCATCCAGCCCAGGACGCTCCAGCGCATGCCGGTCGGCGAGACCACCGTGATGGTCGTCACCGTCGCCGCGGTGGTCGCCACCCACAACCTCGCCATCGGCGTCGTTCTCGGCTGCATCACCGCGATGGTGATCTTCGCGAAGCGGGTCGCCCATATCGCCGAGGTCTCCGGGGTCGTCGACCCGGACGGCAACCAGGTCGTCTACGCGGTCACCGGCGAGCTGTTCTTCGCCTCCTCCAACGACCTCGTCTACCAGTTCAACTACAAGGACGACCCCGACGACGTGATCATCGACCTCACCGATGCCCACATCTGGGACGCCTCCTCCGTCGCAGCCCTCGACGCCATCGAGACCAAATACGCCCAGCGCGGCAAGAAGGTCACGATCATCGGCCTGAACAAGGCCAGCGCCGAGATGCACGGCAAGCTCGCCGGCCAGCTCACCGCCGGCCACTGAGAAGAGCGACAAGCCGCCCCTGACCGCCCCGGCAACGGACCGCGGGCAGGGGCGGCTTTGCCATGCGCGGACCTGCCCCAGGCGCGCCGGCCGATGCCGCCCCGGGCCTCCAGCACCCCGCCGTCCCCGGGACCGCGGCCGCCGCACCGCAGCGGTGGTGTCACGCGCTGGTCGTTAGCCCGCCCGGGGTGCCTGGGGCACGAGCTCGGCGCTGCGGCGGTGCGCCCCGTGGACCGACGGCCCCCGTACGGCCATGTTGCTGACACCGAGTCGATCCGCGCGGCACCGGCTGGAGGTGAAGGAGACCCGCGATGGGTGGGTGGGCTGTGCATCCGCGGTGAGTGGCCATCGGCGGCGTGAGGTGGCAGGCCCCTGCGGTGACGCCGCCGTTGAGGCGGCCTCCGAGGGTGACCGTGCTGTGTGCGGCGCCTGGCGGGCCTTGCCGAGGAGGAGCGGGCGGGCGCGCCCGGTGCCGCGTCCGTCTCCCGTTCCGCGTGTGCGCGTTCCTGCTGAGCGACCAGGAGGAGGCGCTCCGCACCGAGTCAGCCGGGGGAGTGCCGGGCCCTGGTCGTGGGTCCCGCCGTCGCCCGGGCGTACGCGCCGCCACCCCTCGGACCCGGCGTGACCATGCGGCTGGTCGCCGTGGGACCGCCGCCCTGATCGAAGAGTGACCCGGCCTCCGGCGCACCGGAGGCCGCACCGTTACCGTCCTGGCAGGAAAGGAGCCGACCATGTCGGCCGTAGGAGGCAAGGGCCCTGTGCCCGACACGGACGATCCGCAGGTTGAGCCCGGTACGGAAGGGGCGGGCTCGCTCAAGCCGATGGTCTTCTTCGGATCCGCGACGCTCATCCTGGCCATCTCGATCTGGGCGATTGTCACCCCCTCCGGAGCCGAGAAGGTCATCGGCGTGGTGGTCGACAAGATCTCCGGCTGGTTCGGCTGGTACTACTTCCTCGCCGCGACCCTGTACCTCGTGTTCGTCGTCTTCATCGGGGTGTCGAAGTACGGCACGATCAAGCTCGGCCCCAAGCACTACAAGCCCGACTACGGGCTTTTCGCCTGGGCGGCGATGCTGTTCGCCGCGGGCATCGGCATCGACCTGATGTTCTTCTCCGTCGCCGGACCGGTGAGCCACTACCTGGTGCCGCCGGAAGGGGACCCCGAGTCACTGGAGGCGGCCCGGCAGGCCGTGGTGTGGACGCTGTTCCACTACGGCATCACCGGCTGGGCCATGTACGCGCTGATGGGCATGGCGCTCGCCTACTTCGCCTTCCGTTACAAGCTGCCGCTGGCCATCCGGTCCGCGATCTACCCGATCATCGGCCGTCGGATCCACGGGAGGATCGGTGACGCCGTCGACCTGGCGGCCATCATCGGTACCGTCTTCGGAATCTCCGTGTCCCTCGGTATCGGCGTGGTGCAGCTGAACTACGGGCTCAAGGTCCTCTTCGGCGTGCCGGAGGGGCTGCCCGCGCAGATCGGGCTCATCGCCCTCGCCGTGGTGATGGCCACCGTTTCAGCGGCCGCCGGGGTCGACAAGGGCATCCGCCGGCTGTCGCAGCTCAACGTGCTCCTCGCCGTACTGCTGATGTTCTACATCCTGGTGGTCGGCGAACCGTTCCGGCTGCTCAATGCCCTGGTTCAGAACGTCGGCGACTACCTCAGCGGATTTCCGTCGATGACGCTGAACACCTTCGCCTACGACCAGCCGACCGAGTGGCTGGACGCCTGGACGCTGTTCTTCTGGGCCTGGTGGATCGCCTGGGCGCCGTTCGTCGGGCTGTTCCTCGCTCGGATCTCGCGAGGCCGCACGCTGCGCCAGTTCGTCGCCGCGACCCTGATCATCCCG
This sequence comes from Streptomyces sp. NPDC033165, assembly GCF_055577965.1. NCBI lineage: Bacteria > Bacillati > Actinomycetota > Actinomycetes > Kitasatosporales > Streptomycetaceae > Streptomyces > Streptomyces sp. NPDC033165. The sequence goes on along the minus strand of NZ_JBVIPK010000001.1, from coordinate 703,795 downwards.
TTTCTCTTCACCGGCCTCTTCCTGGCCGTCTTCGGCAACAGCGCACTGTTCGTGGTGAGCGACGGCAACTCCGCTTTCGGGGAGACCGCACTCAACTCCCCCGAGCAGGCCTTCTACGGACTGCTGGACCAGTATCCCGGGGCGATGTTCAGCGCGGGACTCGCGACCTTCGTAGGGCTGCTTCTCTACGTCACCTCCGCCGACTCCGGAGCCCTCGTCATGGGCAACCTCAGCTCTCACCTCCCCACCCCGGTGACCGACGCGCGGACCTGGCTCCGCGTCTTCTGGGCGGTGACGACAGGCCTGCTCACCCTCGCCATGCTCCTGGTGGGCGGAGTGCAGGCTCTCACCGACGCCACGATCATCATGGGGTTGCCCTTCTCGTTCGTGATGTTCCTGATCATGGCGGGGCTCTACCTCGCGCTACGTTCCGACCGGATGCGCGAGGAGGCGCTGACCACCACCCTGCCGGGGTCCCTCTCCGGCCGGACAACGCAACAGGGGCCTTCCGGGGCCCGGAACTGGCGGCAGCGGCTGTCGCGGGCGATGTCGTTCCCGGGCAGGCGGGCAGCCACCAGATTCGTGGAGGACGTCTGCCGGCCGGCGTTCGAGGAAGTCGCCCAGGAGCTGCGGGAGCAGGGTGTGGAGGCGGAAATCCTCTCCGGCACCGACGGGGAGAACGGCCTCCCGCACGTCGGCCTCGCCGTACCGATCGGCCCTAAGGACGAGTTCGTCTATCGGGTCTGGCCCGTCGAACGGCCGACACCGGGCTTCGCCACCCGGTCCGTCAGCACTCACGACAACTACGTGCGCTTCGAGGTCCAGCTGGCCGAGGGCAATCAGGGGTACGACGTCATGGGCTACACCAGAGAGCAGCTCATCGGCGACACCCTCGACCAGTACGAGCGGCATCTGGAGTTCCTGCGGCTGCACCACGAGGCGACGTCGGGGTCGGCTCTCCCCGATCACCGCCCTGACGCCCCGGACGCCGACCAGTCGGTGTAGCGGTCGTGCGGCAGTCGGACCTCGGCCCAGTGGCCGGGGACGGGGTCCGGGCCGGTCTCGGTGGATGGACGACCGTCTCTACGAGGTGAACCACCGCCGAGGCCCGGCCGGTCCCCTGTCCCAGGGCTCATCCTGTCCCGCTGGACCGAAGAGCAGTGTGCTGTGCCTGTCATCTGCCGGGCCCTGTCACGGCGATTTCGGAAGCACTTCACGCTAACGTGCCATCAGTTTCGTTCTTAGCGCCAAGAGAAGACCCGAGGAATTGCATATGGCAGAGCAGCCACGTGAGCAATGGGGCACACGCGCTGGTTTCCTGCTGGCCGCCATTGGTTCGGCCGTCGGGCTCGGCAATATCTGGCGGTTCCCCGCCATCGCCTACGAGAACGGTGGTGGCGCCTTTCTGCTGCCGTACCTCATCGCGCTCCTTTCGGCGGGCATCCCCCTGCTGATCATGGAGTACGCCATCGGGCGCAAGTACCGCATGTCACCCCCCGCCGCTCTGCGCAGGATGGCCCGGCCGGCCGAGGTCATCGGGTGGTGGCAGGTCGTCATCTCCTTCGTGATCGCCACCTACTACGCCGTCATCATCGCCTGGGCCGTGCGCTATGTGGGATTCTCCGCCGGTCAGCAATGGGGTGACGACCCGGAGGCATTCCTCTTCGGCGACTTCCTGCGGGCACCGGATTCACCCGGATACCTGGATGGTTATGTACCGGGCGTGTTCTGGCCGCTGATCATCGTTTGGGTGGTGGTGCTGGTCATCCTCGCGTTCGGTGTCCGACGAGGTATCGAACGCGCCAACAAGATCTTCATCCCGTTGCTGTTCGTCCTGTTCGCCGCGCTGGTGATCCGGGCGCTCACGCTGGACGGTGCGGCCACCGGGCTCGACGCGCTCTTCTCGCCGAACTGGTCGGAACTCGGCAGCGGCACCGTCTGGGTCGCCGCGTACGGGCAGATCTTCTTCTCGCTGTCCATCGGCTTCGGCATCATGGTCACGTACGCGTCGTACCTGGGCCGTCGGGCCGACCTGACGGGCTCCGCGATGGTGGCGGGCTTCGCCAACAGCTCGTTCGAGATCCTTGCGGGCATCGGCGTCTTCGCGACCTTGGGCTATCTGGCGACCGCCTCGGGGGTCGGCGTCGACGAAGTAGCCGGCGCGGGCATCGGTCTGGCGTTCGTCGCCTTCCCCGCGGTGATCTCGGAGATGCCGCTCGGCGGCCTCTTCGGTGTGCTGTTCTTCAGCTCCCTGGTGATCGCGGGACTCTCCTCGCTGATCTCCATCGTGCAGGTGGTCGTCTCGGCCGTGCAGGACCGGACCGGCATGCGGCGCATGCCCGCGGTCCTGGGCATCGGCGGTCTGGTCGCGCTGGTGTCGATCCTGCTGTTCCCGACCGAGTCCGGCATCTATCTGCTCGACGCGTCCGACCACTTCATCAACCAGTACGGCATCGCGCTGGCAGCTCTGGTCGGGCTGATCGTGATCGTCTGGGTGCTGCGGCAGCTGCCCAGCCTGCAGCAGGACGCCGACGCCACCTCCGCCATCCGGCTCGGTCACTGGTGGCGCATCTGCCTCGGTGTCATCACGCCGCTCGTGCTCGGCTGGATGATGGTCGACAGCCTGCGGACCGAGTTCGACGAGAACTACGAGGGCTATTCGACCGGGTTCCTGCTCACCGCGGGCTGGAGCGTCGCCATCGGAGCACTGCTGGTCGGGGTGATCCTCTCTCTGATTCCGTGGCCGGCCGGTGGCGAGGACATCGACCTGGACATGGAGTCGCCCGCCGACCGGAAGGACCGCTGATGTCTGCCAGCGCGATCGTCATGATGGTCATCGCCATGCTCATCGTCTGGGGTGGACTGATCACCGCCATCCTCCGGCTGAGGAGCCACCCGGAGCCCCCGGAACAGATGCCGCCCGGTACTCGCCCGGCCGAGTGAGCGAGCCTGCACCGGCCCGACGGGGTGGAAAGGCTCCTCCGGCCGGGGTGCCCGGGTCAGTTCGAAGAGAAGTGGCGGATGGGCCGGAGGCAGCCCCGGCGAGCGGACCGGCGGCTCATTGAAGGGCGACGGCATCGCCCCGCAGCGCCGCCCGTTCCCGCCTGATCCCGCAGGGGACCGGCTGTGACCCGTCGCCGCCCCGGAGACCGGTCCGTTCGCCAGTCCCTCCTGACCCCGGTGGGCAGGAGGGACTGGGCGCCCTTGCGCTCCGGTGGAGGCGGACGCGGGCAGCGGGGGTCGCGGTGGGCGACAGGGCCGCGTGTCGTCGTCGCGGTGGGCGTGAATCCCGAACGGAGGCTCCCGGCGGTGCCGCTGCACGCGGCCCGCCGCCGAACCCGCAGGCAGCGATATCAGCCCCCCCGGGCCGTGTCCTTGCCGTACCCATAGGGGCGGGTCCGGATACTGGGCCCATGCCCAGCCAACTCCGCGACAGGGTCCTGCCGACCCGGCAGCTCCGCAGCCTGGAAGACCTCCAGCAGGACCTGGATCCGTCGTCGGGAGACGTCCAGTCGAAACGTTCGGCCTTCTGGACCATGCTCACGCTGTCGTCCGTCATCGCCGCGGGCGGGATTCTGACGGACTCCACGGCCACCGTCATCGGTGCGATGATCATCGCACCGCTGTCCACGCCGATCATGGGGATCGCCCTCGGCGCCGTGCAGCGCCGTCGTACCACCGCCGTCACCTTCACCACGCTCGGGTGTCTGCTGGTGATCCTGACAGGCGCGGTGGCCTCGCTCGTCGTACCCCAATCGTACGACCTCCTGACGAACAGCCAGATCTCCGGCCGGACTTCTCCAGGGCTCCTGGACCTGATCGCCGCGGTGGCAACCGGCTTCGCCGGCGCCGTGGCGCTGTCCCGCAAGGACGTCGCCGCCGTCCTGCCGGGAGTGGCCATCGCCATCTCCCTCGTTCCGCCCCTCGTGGTCACCGGCGTCTGCGCAGGCCAGGCGCAGTGGTGGCTCTCTCTGGGCGCACTGGTGCTCTTCCTGTCCAACCTTCTCGCCCTCGTCTTCGCCGGCATGATCGTCTTCGCTTCCCTCGGATACGCCCGGGCGGCCGGGCAGCGCGCGGAGCGGGCGCCGCGCCGCGCCTACCTCATGCTCGGGCTGCTCTTCCTGGCCGTCCTGCTCCCCCTGGGAGCCAACACCGTGACCACGGTGCTGCTCAGCACCTGGACGGCCCGGACCAAGGAATCCGCGGAGCGGTGGCTGTCGAAGAGCCCGGGTGCGATGGTCACCAGCGTCGATGCCCAGTCCAGAACTCTGTACGTCCATGTACGGGGCCCCAGCGATCTGCCTCCGATCGAGAATCTGCTCAGCGACCTCGAAGGGAGGGTCCCCGATGGCATCGCCATCGTGGTCGACACCACACGAGGCCGACAGATCACCGCGGGGAAAGTCGGGGGCTGAGGCCCCTGAAGCCGCGTGGCCCTGGATACGACGAGGGCCCTGAGGTCGCGGTGGCCCGGCTGCCGTGGTGACTGCGGTACGGACGTCTCGCGGCTGACGGTTCGCGGGGGGCGGGGCGGGGAGGCCGGTCGGGGCGTCAGGGGAGGGGCGCGGCTACCATCCCCTGTGACCGAAACAACCGAACCGCCTGTACGCCGCACCCGGATACTCGCCGACCTCACCCCGCTGCGGGTCTCGCCGGACTACCGGCGGCTCTGGTTCGGGAACACCGTCTCCTGGGTCGGGCAGGGCATGACGGCGCTGGCGGTCTCCCTCCAGGTCTACGACATCACCGGGTCCGCGTTCTCCGTCGGGCTCATCGGGTTCTGCTCGCTGGTGCCGCTCATCGTGTTCGGGCTGTACGGCGGGGCCGTCGCCGACACCGTGGACCGGCGCAAGCTGGGTCTTCTCAGTGCCGCCGGGTCGTTCGTCCTGGCCCTCGTGCTGGTGGGTGCCACGGCCGCCGGGGTCGAGAACGTCGGCCTGCTGTACGCGGTGGTCGCCCTCCAGGCCGTGTGCTTCGCGCTCAACGCGCCCGCCCGCTCCTCGATGATCGCCCGGCTGCTCCCGGCCGAACAGCTGCCCGCCGCCAACGCGCTGAACTCCATGACCAGCACGACGGGCGCGCTCGTCGGGCCGATGCTGGGCGGGCTCATCGTCGGCTGGTGGGGGTACCACGCCGCGTACACCGTGGAAGCCGTCTGCTTCACCGCCTCCCTGTACGCCATGTGGAGGCTGCCCTCGATGCTGCCCGACCGGCAGGAGGGCGGGACGGGCAGGCGGGCCTCCGTACTGGACGGGCTGCGGTTCCTCGGGACCCGGCCGAACCTGCGGATGACCTTCTTCACCGACCTGTGCGCCATGGTCCTCGCCCACCCCCGCGCCCTCTTCCCGGTCATCGCCGTTCTCTGGTACGGGGGTGACGCGCGGACCACCGGAATGCTCGTCGCTGCCCCGGCCCTCGGTGCGCTCCTCGCCGGGGTGTTCTCCGGCTGGCTCGGCCGCATCCGGCGGCACGGGCTCGCGGTCCTGCTGGCCGTCGCCTCCTGGGGCACCGCCATCGCCGTCTTCGGCCTCACCCGGAACCTCTGGCTCGGGTTGCTCTTCCTGGCGCTCGCCGGGTGCGCCGACACCGTCTCCATGGTCTTCCGCAACACCATGCTCCAGGCGGCCGTCCCCGACGAGATGCGCGGCCGCCTCCAGGGCGTGTTCATCGTGGTCGTCGCGGGCGGGCCCCGGCTCGGGGACTTCCTGGCCGGTTCGGTCGCCGACCTCGCCTCGCCCGCCGTCGCCGTCACCGGCGGCGGCATCGCGTGCGTGGTCGCCGTGGCCCTGCTCGCGTCGAAGTGGCGCGCCTTCGCCCGTTACGACGCCCGCGACCCGAAGCCGTGACCGAGGTTCTCCCTCAGCCGACGACCGAGCGGGCCACCCCCAGCTCCAGCAGGTCCTGCGGGCGCAGCCACAGCTGGTCGGCCGTGGCGCCCGTCTCCGACGGCGGCCGCTTGAGGATCGCCGCCGCCAGCTCCGGGGCGATGACGGAGAAGTAACTGTCCGCCGTGACATGGGTGTTGTCCGGCGCCGCGAGCGCCAGCGCCCCGCCCGAGCCGCCCTCGCCGATCACCAGCGTCGTCACCGGGACCCCGGCCGCCGCGATCGCCGCGAAGGTCTCCGCGATGGCCGCGCCCGCACCCGCCCGTTCCGCCTCCGCGTCGTTGGCGGCGCCCGGGGTGTCGACCAGCGTGAGGACGGGGACGCCGAGCCGGTCCGCCAGCCGGATCGTCCGGGCCGCCGTACGGTATCCGGCCGGGCGGGTCGGGGTTCCGCACTGGGCGACGTACGCGACCGGCTGCCCGTCCGCGCGCAGCCCGAAGCCGCACAGCAGCCCCGGGTCGCTGCCGCCGCACCGGTCCCCGTGCAGGGGGAGCCGTACGGTGAAGTAGTCCGCCAAGTACGCCTCCGCTCGCGGGCGTTGTGGGGCGCGGGCCCGCTCCACCGCCTCCCGGCCGGTCTCCGGAAGGGAGGTCGCCGACAGCGCGCGGGGCACCGGAGCGACGGGCAGCGCCCCGTGCGGGCCGGTACCGGACGGCGGGGGTGCGCTGGACGGCCGGGGTGTGCCGGGTGCGCCGGAGGTGCCGGGCGGCCGGGGCGTGCCGGGTGATGGAAGCGGACCGGGCGTCCCGTGCGGGCCCAGCGCGGTCAGCCATTGTGCCACCGTGCGCGCCAGCTCCCCGGCAGGGACCACCGCGTCCACCTGGCCCGCCGCGAACTGCCCCTCGGCGCTGTACGCGTACGGCTCCGCGTCCGGCGGCCGTACCCGGGAGCCCGCGAAGCCGACCTGCGCGCCGGGCAGTGCCAGGATCACGTCCGAGCCCGCTCCCACGGTGGCCCAGCCGCCGCCGGTCGTCGGGTCGCGGACCACCGCGATCTGCGGGAGGCCGGACGCGCGCAGCCGGGTGGCGGCGGCGGCCACCCGCTGGAGCTGGGTGAGCGCGATCATGCCCTCCTGCATCCGGCTGCCCCCGGTGGCGACGAGTGAGACCAGCGGGAGGCGCCGGGTCAGGGCCAGGTCGTACGCGGCCTCCAGGCGGTCTCCCGTCAGCCGGCCCAACGAGCCGCCCAGGAAGCCGAACTCGAAGGAGAGGAGCACGCACGGCCGGTCTCCGACGGCCCCGGTCCCGTACACCACGGACTCGCTCTCGCCGGTCCGCTCCGCCGCCCGCTCCCGTGCCGCGTCGTACCCCGCCCAGCCGAGCGGTCCGTCGGCGGGCAGGGTACGCGGCGCCGGGTGGTGCTCGGTGAAGCCCGTGGCGCCGGTGAGCAGGGCGATTGTCTCCCGGGCCGTCATGCGGACGGGGGAGGGGGTGGTGCCGGCGGAGTCACTGGACATGGAGCGACCTCTTCATGATCTTCCCCAGGTCGTTGCGGGGCAGGGCGTCCAGGTAGCGCACGGTTCGCGGGCGCTTGTGCGGGGCCAGCTGGGCGGCCACGTGGTCCGCCAACTCCTCTGCGGTGGGCGGGGATTCGGGGCTCGTCGTCACGACCCACGCCACGACCCGCTCGCCGAGGTCCGGGTCCGCCTCGCCGGTGACGGCGGCCTCGCGGACCCCGGGGTGGGCGAGGAGCGCGTTCTCGATCTCGCCCGCGCCGATCTTGTAGCCGCCGCTCTTGATCAGGTCGGTGGCCCTGCGCCCGACGATGCGCACGTACCCGTCCTCGTCCACCGTGCCGACGTCACCCGTGCGGAACCAGCCGTCCGCCGTGTGCGCGGCGGCGGTGGCGTCGGGCCGGTTCAGATAGCCGGTGAACAGGTTCGGGCCCCGGACCTGGATCTCGCCGATCGCCTCCGGCCTCTCCAGCACCGTGCCGTCGTCCTCCACCAGGCGCAGCTCCACCCCGGCGAGCGGCGGGCCGACCGTGCCGGGGCGCGGGGCGCCGTCCGCCCGGATTCCCGTGTTCATCAGGGTCTCCGTCATGCCGTACCGCTCGATCACCCGCCGCCCGGTCGCCGCCGCGATGCGTTCGTGGTCGTGCACGGGCAGCGCCGCCGAACCGGAGACCAGCAGTCGCGCCCCCGACAGGGCTTCGGCCAGCGCGTCCCGCTCGCCGCTGCCCGTCGGGGCCTCCAGCGTCTCCGCGAGCCGGTGGTACATCGTCGGTACGCCGAAGAGCATCGTGCCCCCGGACCCCAGCTCACGGGCCACGCCGCCGGGTGAGAACTTCCCCAGGTGGCGCACGGAGCCGCCGCGCCGCAGCGGGCCCAGAACGCCCAGGACCAGCCCGTGGACGTGGAACAGCGGCAGCGCGTGGACCAGGACGTCGTCGTCGGTCCAGCCCCAGGCGTCCTCCAGCGCGTCGAGTGACGCGGCGATCGCCCGCCGGGGGAGGACGGCACCCTTGGGCGGGCCGGTGGTCCCGGAGGTGTACACGATCAGGGCCGGGGCCTCGGGCGCGCCCTCACCCGGCGCGTAACCGTCCGCGCCCTCGTCCGCGCTCTCGTCCGTGCCCTCGGACGCCCGCTCGGACGCCCGCGCGTCGACCGTCACCCGTCGCGGCTTCTCCAGCGCGGGCGGCAGCTCGTCGTCCGGTCCCGCCAGCACCGCCGTGGGCTCGCTGTCGGCCAGGATGTGCGCCAACTCGCGCTCGCCCGTACGGGGGTTGAGCGGAACGGCCGGTACCCCGGCCCGCAGCGCCGCCACCACCGCGATCACCGTCTCCGGCGTCGGCGTGGCCCAGACGGCGACCCGGCCCGCGTCCGCGATCCGGGCGGCGAGGGCGGTGGAGGCCTCGGCCAGTCGGCCGTACGTCAGGGAGAGGTCACCGAAGCGGACGGCCTCCCGGGAGGCCGCCGGGCCGGTGGGGGACTGGAGTGCAGGAAGAAGGGGGGTCACGCCGGGAAGCCTAGGGCTTCGGGGCGGGGCCCGCCGGGTGATGCTCGCCTCATTGCCGCACGGGGCGCCGAAGTCGCGGTGGCGGCACGGCCTGGACCATTGGTTCTGCGTCGTCGGCGCGCAAAAGGCCTGCTTCGCAAGGGAGTTGAGTCGCCCCCTGGAGGGGGAGCTGCCCGCGCCTGCGCACCCGTGAGCCCGTGCGTCGGCGCAGTCGTCGCGTGCCCGCACGCCCGTACACACGCCCGTACACCTGCACATCCGCTGTCTGCGGACGAAGATCGGCTTCGTCCCGTACGCGTCCGCCAGCGAGCCCGCCGGGGTCCGGCCGAGCGACTTGACCGGCACCGGCACCGGCACTGGTGTCGGCACCGGTATTCCACCGGGGTCCACCAGGCTCCCTCGGCCGATATCGCCGCAAGCTGGGACAATCGCGGTATGGATCGGCTGGACAGGGAAATCCTCGGCATTCTCCAGGAGGACGCGCGGATCTCGTACCGGGATCTGGGCGTACGGGTGGGGCTCAGCGCCAACGCGGCGGGCGACCGGGTCCGCCGGATGCGCCGCGACGGGGTGATCCGCGGCTTCACCGTCATCGTCGACCCGGCCGCCGACACCCGATCGGGCCTGGTGGTCTTCATCGATGTGACGCTGCGCCTCGACACGACGAACGAGGAGTTCGAACGCTCGGTGCTGATGCTGCCCGGGATCACCGAAGTGGTGCATGTGACGGGCGGCCACGACTACCTCGTACGGGCCACCGCCGCCGACCCCGGAGCGCTGGACACCCTGCTGCGCCGGCTGAAGCGGGAGGCGGGCGTCGCCCACTCCACCACCCGGATCGCGCTGCGGGCAGCCCCGAAGCACTGACCGCCGGGCTCCTCGTCTCAGAGCGGCGCCTGCCAGGTCACCGTCGTCGACCGGCCGCCGTCCTCGCCGCGCCCGTCGTCCGCGACCACCAGCCGTACCCCGCTCCGCCCGTCCGGCAGCCGGACCGTGGCGTCCACCTCCACCTCGATGGCCGAGACGCCGGGCCTGCGGTGCGCGGCGGCCAGCGCCCCGCGCAGCGCCGCCAGCAGCTCCCGCCCCGTCTCCTCGCCCACCAGCGCGTCCACCGCCCCGCTGAACTGCACCGACGGCGGAAAGCCCAGCAGCGCCGCCGCACCTGCGGTCTCCCGCAGTACCCGGCCCCGGAAGGTGCTCGGGGCCTCGGCGGGCGGCTGCTGGAGGGCGAAGATCGCGGTGCGGACCTCCTGGATGGTGGAGTCCAGCTCGTCCACGGCCCGGCCCAGCAGCTCGCCCGTCCTGTCGGCCGCCGGGTCGCCCGTCTCCTCCGGTGTGGTCCGCCGACGGGTCGACTCCAGCATCATCTCGGTGGCGAAGAGCCGCTGGACCACGAGATCGTGCAGGTCACGGGCGATCCGGTCACGGTCCTCGTACACCGCGAGCTGCTCCCGGTCCGACTGCGCGTCCGCCAGCACCAGCGCCAGCGCGGCCTGCGAGGCGAACTGGGTCGCCAGCAGCCGGTCCACGTCCGTGTAGGGGGTGTCACCGCGCCGCCGGGGGAGGGCGAGGGTGCCGATGAGCCGCCCGCCGCTCTGGAGCGGCAGCATCATGCTGGGCCCGAAGCGGGAGCGGACGCCGGTGGTCATCCGGGGATCGGTGGCGGAGTCGTCGATGAAGACCGGTTCGCCGCCGAGCAGCTGGACCAGCACGGGCGAGCCGGGCTCGATCACCGTACCGACGATGCCCGCCGGATCGTCCGGGGTCGAGGCGGTGACGATCTCCATCCCGCCCGCCTCCGTCGGCTGGAGGATCACCCCGGCCGAGGCGCCCGCGAGCACCCGGGCCCGCTCGGCGACCGTCAGCAGCGCGTCGGCGGCGTCGGTGCCGGTCAGCAGGGCTGTGGTGACGGCGGCCGCCCCCTCGATCCAGCGTTCGCGCTGCCGGGCGCTCTCGTAGAGCCGGGCGTTGCCGATGGCGATGCCCGCCTGGGCGGCGAGGACCCGCAGCAGGGCCATGTCCGTGTCGGCGAAGGGCCCCGACCGCGCCCCGGAGAGGTGGAGATGGCCGAACACCTCGGTGTGCACCCGGATCGGGGCCCGGAGGCAACCGCGCACCGGCGGACGGCCCGGCGCGGCCCCGGCCCCGGCGGTGGCGGGCAGGGCGTCGCGGGGCAGCGGGCGCGGGTCCTCGACCAGGACGCCCAGCGCGCCCGGCGTACCGAGCGGGAAGCGGTCGAGGCGCTGCCGCTCCGCCGCCGTCATCCCGGCGGTGTACAGCTCGGCGACCCCGTCCCGCTCCGGCTCCAGCACACTGAGCGCCCCCTGCCGGGCCCCGGTCAGGGCGGTGGCGGTGTCCACGATCTGCTGGAGGGTGGCGCCCAGTTCGAGGTCGCTGCCGATGCTGAGGACGGACTCCAGAAGCATCGGCAGCCGACCGGCCGCGGGCGGGCCGCCCTCTTCGGCTACGGGCCGTTCCGCCTCGTCGGTCATCCGCATCGTCCGTCCCACCGCCCGGCTTCCGCCCAAGGGCTCAGCCTGCCAGCGGATTGAGGACCATCGGCTGGATCTTGCCGTCGAGCATCGCGCCGAGGCCGAGGACCGAGCAGACGTCGGGGCGCTCCGCGATGTGCACCGGCATGCCGGTCGCGTCGCGCAGCATCTGGTCGAGGCCCGGGAGCAGCGCGGTGCCGCCGACCATCATGACCCCGCGCTCCGCCAGGTCGGCGACCAGGTCGGGCGGGCAGTCGCGGAGGACCTTGCCGACCCCGTCGAGCATCGCGGTGAGGGGGGTGTTGATGGCCTGCCGTACGGCGGCGGTGTCGACCTGCACCGTGCGGGCGAGGCCGGTCGCCACATCGCGGCCGTGGATGTCGGCGAGGGCCGGGCCGGTGAGCTGGAGGCCGTTGCCGTGCAGCGCCAGTTGCAGCGGGCGCACGGACTGGCTCGGGAGGATCAGGGCGTGGCGCTGGCGCAGATGCTGGATCACCGCCTCGTCGATCGCGTTGCCGCCCACCGGAATGCGGACGGCGGTCACGATCGAGCCGAGCGAGAGCACCGCGATCTGGGTGGTGGCCGCACCGCACACCATGATCATGGTGGCGGTGGGCTGCTCGACCGGGAGCCCGCAGCCCACGGCCCCCGCGATCAGGGTGTCCACCAGCTCGACCCGGCGGGCGCCGAGCCCGACCAGGGTCTCCACCGTCGCGCGCTGGGCCAGCGGATCGGCGTCGTGCGGGGTGCAGGCGGCGGCGCGCAGCCGGGGCTTGCGGCGCAGCTGGCGGCGGAGCTTGTCGCCGAGCAGATGGCGCAGCATCCGCTGGGCCATCTCGATGTCGATGACGGTCCCGCCGGACACCGGGCGGGCCACCCGGATGTACTCGGGGGTGCGGCCGGTCATCTGCTCGGCGAGCGCGCCGACGGCGATGAGCGAACCGGTACGGGTGTTGACAGCGGCGACGCTCGGCTCATCGACGACGAGCCCGAGGCCCTTGACGTACACACGGGTCCTCGCGGCCCCGAGGTCGACGGCGACATGGCAACGCTGCAACTGCTCAAGGCTGACGGTCACGGCGAGTTCTCCCGAGAGCGCGGACGGGTGCCGGCGGCCGCCGGCTTCTCCCTGCATGGTCCCGCCGTCCGGCCCGTCGCGCGCGCTGGGATGCGCCGTCAGAGGTCCGGGGGCTGACGGCCCGCCAGATTCGGGCGGGCCGGTCGGCTCAGCCCGGAAGCAGCCGCTGGAACAGGCCCCAGGTGAACTCGGCGACGCAACGCTCCCCGCTGCCCGGGTCGGTGACGGCCAGCGCCCACCGGGTCGGCGCGCTGCCCTGCATCGGCCGTGCCGGGGGGAAGGCCCGGGCCACCTCGTCCACGGTGCACGACCAGGGGCGCAGTGCCGTTACGGAGGTGAGTTCCGGGCCCACCGCGCCCGGGGCCCGTACCAGCCACTCGTTCCACACGGCTCCGCCCGGCCCGGCCATGACCTCGAACCGCAGCTCCGGCCAGAGCGGCACCGGCCACAGCAGCGCCTCGCATTCCAGGTCCCCGACCCGGCGCCGCAGCGTCAGTTCCGGCTCCCCGAGCGCCGAGCGGTAGCGCCCCAGCGAGCCCCGCCCCCGCGGTGCGCGCACCATCGCCTGCCAGCGGCGGTTGGCCTCCCGCATCTCGGCGAGCGAGGCGCTCAGCTCCTGCCGGGCGTCCTCGACCAGGCCGGGCTGGTGATCGGCCATCCGGCGGAGCAGGACCAGCTGGAACTGGAGGGGGCCGAAGGGGGTGGGAGCGGTCATGTGGCCCATCCTCCCGCGTGTCAGGCGTATCGGACCGCCCCGCCCCGGAATCCGGTCTTCCTCACAGGATCCTCACCTGCTCGGCTTCCTTCGTTGATCCGCGCACGTCTAACCTGCGGGCGCCATGGATTACTGCCACCCGTGCCGACGGCATCTCAACGGAGCCCTGGCCTGCGCCGGGTGCGGGACTCCCGCCGAGGCACTGGGCCCCTACGCCGTGCCCGGGCCCACCGCGTACGTACCGGACGAAACGGCTGCGCCGACGTCCGCGCCCGCCGGCCGCCGCAGACGCCCCCGTACGCGCGGACGCGAGACCGGGCAGGGACGCGAGTGCGAGTCCGTGCGCGAGACGGCCGCCACCGCGTGGCACCGGACCGACGAGGCCGATCATGCCGGGGCCGCTCACCGCCCTGCCGACCCCGCACGCGGACGGCGCCGCGAGGACCGGCGCGGGCAGCGTCGCGCCGGGTCCGGTCGGGGGAGCCGGGGCAGTGGGGGCCTCCACCGCCGACGCGGCCGGACCGTGCTGCTCGCCGCCCTCGGGCTGCTCCTCGCGGCGGGCGTGCTGAGCCTGGCCGGACTGGCCCGGGGGCCCGGGCACGACAACACCGCCGCCGACTACGTACGCGAGGCGCCGGGCGGTCCCACCGAGCCGGTGCCCGAGCCCCCGGCCACCGAAGAGCCCCGCGATCCCGGCCCGGTCGGCACCCGCACGGGCACGACCGAGGCTCCCGCTGCGGACGCCTCACCGACGGGCGCCCCCGGTGACGCCCCGGCGAAGCCGCCGAGCCCCGAAGCGTCCGGGACGACTCCGCCCGCCGCCTCCCCGGACCCCGAGGAGTCCGGTGCGCCCGAGCCGTCCGACAGCCCGCCCGCCGACTCGCCCGCCCCCGGCGCCCCGGAGGAGCCGACGACGGCCCCCGCGTCCCCGCCGCCTCCGCCGGCTGAGCCGACACCCGCCCCCACGCCGTCCCCGACCTGCACCCGTTTCCTCTGGTGGTGCGTGTAGCGGCGCCAGGCGCCGACAGCCGGTGGCGGGGCCGGGCGGGAGTGATCAGGCGCCGGGGCCCGGCTCCTCGCCCAGCATCCGGCGCAGCAGGTCCCGCAGTACCGTGCGCTCGGTGCCGGAGAGCCCGGCCAGCGGCTCCCGGGCGAAGTCCAGCGCGTCCCGCAGCTCCCGGGCCGTACGCCTGCCCTGATCCGTCGCGGCGGCCAGCTTCACGCGACGGTCGGCCGGATCGGGCCTGCGCTCGACCAGTCCCCGGGTCTCCAGCCGGTCGATGATCCCGGTCACGTTCGACGGTTCGCACTTCAGCTTGAGGGCGATCTTCCGCATCGGCAGGGGCTCCAGCGAGAGCAGCCCGAGCACCCGTGCCTGCGCCCCCGTGAGGGCGTGCTCGGCGGCGGCCCGGTCGTACTCCTCGTGGTAGCGCGCCACGACGGTGCCGATGAGCTCGACGACCTCAAGGGTCACGGTGTCTGTGCGGTTGGTCATGGAGAACAGCCTACCGAGTTACTTGACAACATGAAATATCCAGGAGCATGGTTGTTTCAGGTAATGAACCTTTTCCGGTGGGTGTTCCCCGTACCGGTAGACCTTCCCCGTAGTTTCCCCGTAGGACATTGAGGAGAACCCGAGCCCATGTCTGCTGCACTTCCCACGACCAGCCGCGAATGGCACCTCGTCGCCCGCCCGCACGGCTGGCCCAAGGCCGAGGACTTCGCGCTGCGTGAGGCCGCGGTCGCCGCTCCGGCCGAAGGGCGCATCCTCGTCCGCAACAAGCACTTCTCGGTCGACCCGTACATGCGCGGCCGGATGAACGACGTGAAGTCGTACACCCCGCCCTTCAAGCTCGACCACCCCATGGACGGCGGCGCGGTCGGCGAGGTCATCGCCTCCAGCGCCGAGGGCTTCGCCGTCGGCGACCACGTCCTGCACGGCCTCGGCTGGCGCGAGATCGCCGACCTGCCCGCGAAGCACGCGGTGAAGGTCGACGCCGGCCTCGCCCCGCTCTCCGCCTACCTCGGCGTGCTCGGCATGCCCGGACTCACCGCCTACGCGGGCCTGTTCGAGGTGGCCTCCTTCAAGGAGGGCGACGCGGTCTTCGTCTCGGGCGCCGCCGGGGCCGTCGGCAGCCAGGTCGGCCAGCTCGCGAAGATCAAGGGCGCCTCCCGGGTCATCGGCTCGGCGGGCTCCGACGAGAAGGTCAAGCTCCTCGTCGAGGAGTACGGCTTCGACGCCGCGTTCAACTACAAGAACGGGCCCGTCCGCGACCAGCTCGCGGAAGCCGCCCCCGACGGCATCGACGTCTACTTCGACAACGTCGGCGGCGACCACCTCGAAGCCGCGATCGGCTCGCTCAACGTGCACGGCCGCGCCGCCGTCTGCGGCATGATCGCCCAGTACAACGCCACCGAGCCGACCCCCGGCCCGCGCAACATGGCGCTGATCATCGGCAAGCGGCTGCGCATCCAGGGCCTGCTCGTCAGCGACCACGCCGACCTCCAGGAGCGGTTCGTCCAGGAGGTCGCGGGCTGGCTGGCCTCGGGCGAGCTGAAGTACCGCGAGACGGCGGTCGAGGGCATCGAGAACGGCTACGACGCCTTCGTCGGCCTGCTGCGCGGCGAGAACACCGGCAAGATGATCGTCTCGCTCGCCTGACCCACGTCGGCGCGGTCCGGCCCGATCCACGCCCGGTGCGGTCCGGCCCACGTCCCGTGCGGTCCGATCCACGCCCGGTGCGGTCCGGCCCACGTCCGGCCCGGGGATGTCACCCGTTAGGCTCATCCCCAGGCCGTCGCGATCGTGGGCGCGAGTCGGGGCGCACCAACCGGAGGAATCCTCACATCATGACCATCCAGAAGATCGACGTCGCCTACACCGCCGTCGCCACCGCCGAGAACGGCCGCGACGGCCGCGTCTCCTCGGACGACGGTCAGCTCGACGTCGTCGTCAACCCGCCGAAGGCCCTCGGCGGCAGCGGTGCGGGCACCAACCCGGAGCAGCTCTTCGCGGCCGGTTACAGCGCCTGCTTCCAGGGAGCGCTGGGTGTCGTCGCCCGCCAGGAGAACGCCGACATCTCCGGCTCGACGGTGACCGCCTCGGTCGGCATAGGCAAGAACGAGGCGGGCGGCTTCGGCCTGGAGGTCGCGATCGCCGCCTCCATCCCGAACGTCGACCGGGCCACCGCCCAGGCGCTCGTGGAGAAGGCCCACCAGGTCTGCCCCTACTCGTCCGCCACTCGCGGAAACATCAAGGTCGAGCTCGCGGTCGCCTGACCGGGCAAGAACTTCGCACGAGGACCGCACCCCGTCCCGGGGAGCGGTCCTCGTCCCGTTCCCGCACGCCAGTACGCTGACACCCATGAGTGATCTGGGGGCGGGTTTCGGCTATCTGATGAAGGGGCAGCGCTGGGCTGTTCAGAATGGGCGTTGGCTCGGATTCGGCCTGTTGCCCGGACTCATCACCCTGGTCATCTACGCCGGGGCCCTCATCGGACTCGGTCACGGCGCCGACGACTTCGTCGCCTGGGCCACCCCGTTCGCCGACGCCTGGTCCTCGCCCTGGCAGGGACTGCTGCGCACCGGGCTGACCGCGCTCGTCTTCGTCCTCGGCCTGTTCCTCGCGGTGATCACGTTCACCGCCGTCACGCTCCTGCTCGGCCAGCCCTTCTACGACTCGCTGTCCGAGGAGGTCGACCGCAGCGAGGGCGGCGAGGTCCCCGAGTCCGGGCTGCCGCTCTGGCGCGAGCTGTTGATCTCCGCCCGTGACTCCGTCCGCATCCTGCTGCGCGTCGCCCTGTACGGGATCGCCCTCTTCGCCTGCGGTTTCATCCCGGTCGTCGGGCAGACCGTCGTGCCCGCGATCGGCTTCTGCGTCTCCGGCTACTTCCTGGCCCAGGAGCTGACCGGAGTGGCACTCCAGCGCCGGGGGTTCGCCCTGAAGGAGCGGCTCGGGCTGCTGCGCACCCGCCGGCTGCTGGTCCTCGGCTTCGGGGTCCCGCTCACCCTCTCGTTCCTGGTCCCGTTCGTCGCGGTGTTCCTCATGCCGGGGGCCGTCGCCGGGGCCACCCTCCTCGCCCGCGACCTGGTCGACCCGGTGACGGAGCCGGTTCCCGCCCACTGACACGCCGAGACGCCGCGACGGGTGTGAGCGGGTGTGAGCGGGCGGGACCGGGCCCGCGCTCAGGCGCTGTGGACCTCCAGCGCGGTACGGACCGCCGACTCCAGCGCCCCCTCGATCCAGGCGGGCTTGATCGAGGTGTGGCAGCCCCCGAAGTGCAACGGCCCCTCGACCGTGCGGACATCGCGGAACAGCTCGGTGTGCTGACCGGGCAGGAGAACGGACGCCTCGCCGTACGCGTACGGGTCACGCATCCAGGACTGGGTACGCCCGACACCCGTGTAGAAGACCTCGATGCGCTGCCCGTACACGTCCTGCATCCCGCCCAGAGCCCGCGGGTAGCGCTCGTCGTCGTCCAGGGAGTCCCACTTCAGCGCGTCGTCGGCCCAGCTGTACGAGGCGAGCACGACACCGCCCGTGCTGCCCTCGACCGGGTAGGAGGGCTGGAACATGAAGCGGTTGGCGTTGTCGGTCACCGAACCGCCGCCGATGACCCGGGCGGCCTCCGGCTGGTCCCGGGCCGTCGCCCGGCAGGCCGCGTAGTGCACACGCTGGTCGGCCGGGATGTGCCCGTCCGGGACGGAGGGGTGCGAGCCGAGCAGCGAACCGTCCGCCGGGGCGCGGCCGAGCCGGTAGTCGTCGTAGAGCCCGGGGCGTACGGCGTCGAGCTGCTCCTTCCACTCCTCCTCGGACAACTCCCACCAGCGCAGGCTGAATTCGAGCAGCACCTTGGTCGCCGCGTCGTAGTGGATCTCGGTGACCGCCCGGCGCTTGCCGTACGACATGGCGGGCAGGACCGGGATGTGGCGCAGCCCCGAGAAGGGGACCGTGACGATGGCCCGGTCCCCGGTGAACGTCTCCCGCACCACTGGGGCGCCGCGCCCCTCGGAGACGGTCTCGATGCTGACCCCGTCCGGCCCGTGGCTGATCCGGGTGGCCCGGCGGTCCAGCCGCACCAGGTCCTCGACCCGCTCGTACATCGCGTCCACCAAGGTGGCCGTGCCGTCGGGCAGCTCGAAGAACGCGGTGTCGGGGCTGATCAGCGAGGCCCCGATGAAGCTGTGCACAAAGGCGAGATGGAGCCGTGAGGTCATGTTCTCGACCGTGCCGATGAGGTCGACGGTACGTTCGTCGAGCCCGGCCTCCTCGGTCAGGAAGCGGAACATCGACCAGTGCCCGTAGTCCCGGATCACCTCCGCCCAGCCCTTGACCAGCTCGGAGCCCTCCTTGCCCGTGATCTTCGCGCGCGCGGGGGCGAGGGCCTCCCGGACGATCTGCGAGGCGGGCTTGTCCTCGAACTCCGCCGGTACGCCGAAGGACCGGTTGACCGCCTGCGGCTTCTCCACGTAGTCGGCGCGGCGGACCCGGACGCCGTTGACGTGGATCCAGGTGCGGCCCGCGGGCTTGCCGTCGGCGTCCACATCGACCAGGTGGAAGCGGCGGCGCTTCAGGCCGAAGCTGTCGATCAGCTCCGTGACCAGCGGATGGCTGTCCGGGATGCGCATGGCGCCGGCCTCGGCGTACTGCTTCGGGTCGGCGAAGGCGGCCTCGGCGTTCTCGTGGCCGCCCTTGCGGAAGGTCTTGATCCGGCCGCCGACCCGGTTGCCGTTGGCCTCGATGACGGTGACCGTGTGTCCGGCCCGGCGCAGCAGGTGCGCGGCGGTCAGTCCGGCCGGACCCGCTCCGACGACGAGGACCTTCTTGCGGTCCTTGCCGGTGCGCGGCAGGCCCGAGCCGAGCAGGACATCGCGGTAACCGGGCACCAGCGGCTCGTCGTTGTCGTCGTACACGAGGATGGCGCGGGCAACAGCCAGACAGGCGTCCCAGTCCGAGACGGGTGCGGGCGCGGGGGTCGCCGCGGCCGCACGGGCCGGTGCGGCGCTCACCGCGGCCGCGGTGAGGGAAGCGGCGCCGGCGGCGGTCCCGGCGATCACCGAACGGCGGGACGGCAGGGCAGGGGAGGGTTCGGCAGGGGTGAAGTGCATGGTGATCACCCTGACCCCCAGCGGGCGGTGCCGTCGCATGGAACGCGCCAGGACCCCGATGAATCACTCTCAGGGGGCACTTGATGATCTTGATCTGGCGGTTCTGCGGTACCCTGGTCAGCTCAAGTCGGCATTCTTCCCGGGTGACTTGGGCGACTTGGGTGACTTGGGCGGCTGAGCGCGCAACAGTGCCAGGAAGTCCGCGAACGCCTCCGGCATGTCCACCGCCTCCGGGTCCAGCAGCCACTGGTACTGGAGCCCGTCCATCACGGCCACCAGCAGCACCGCCGCCCGCTCCGGGCTCAGCCCGCCCGGCAGCGTCTCGCCGTACTCCGCGCGCAGTGTCGCCGCCATGGCGGCCCGGACCTGGGTGTAGCGGCGGGTGAAGAAGTCCCGGGCCGGGTGGTCCTCCGTCACGCTCTCGCCCAGCAGTGCCGAGAAGGTCTGCACGATCCCGGGGCGCATCGCGTTGTACTCCACCAGTGAGCCCAGCAGGTCCAGACGCCAGGAACCCTCCTCGCGGGGGCCGCCGCCGGTGTCCCAGCGGTCCCGGTCCGCCAGCACCGCGACCAGCAGCGCCTCCTTGGTCGGGAAGTAGTGCAGCAGCCCCTGCTGGCTCAGGCCCACCCGCTCGGCGACCGCGCTCAGCGTCGCACCCCGGTAGCCGCGCTCGGCGATCACTTCGAGGGTGGCGTTCAGGATGCCGGCCCGCCGCTCCTCGCTCCTGGCCCGTGCCATCGCTGGCCCCTTCCGTGCTGCCAGGCCCCACGCCGGAGCCCGTCAGCAGGACCGTACGTCATCACCGGGCCCCCACACGCGACATCATAACGAAAACATAACAAAACCTACTGGGCTACCGGTTGCCGAGTCACCATGGAGACCACCATCGGACTCGACCAGGAGGTACGGCCGTGGCAGCCGCGTCCAGCACCAGCAACTCCGATGCCCGCCGCCGGGAAGCCGTCGATGCGGCGCTCGCTGCCCTCTCCCTCGACGACAAGGCCCGCCTCCTGGCCGGTCAGGACCTGTGGTCGCTGCCCGCCCTGCCCGCGATCGGCCTGAGCTCGCTGGTGATGTCGGACGGCCCGATCGGGGTCCGGGGTGTGCGCTGGACCGCCGCCGACCCCTCGGTCGCGCTGCCCTCGCCCACCGCGCTCGCCGCCGCCTGGGACCCGGAGCTGGCCCGCCGCGCCGGTCGGCTGCTCGCCCAGGAGGCCCGCCGCAAGGGCGTCCACGTGCTGCTCGCCCCGACCGTCAACCTGCACCGCAGCCCGCTCGGCGGCCGCCACTTCGAGGCGTACAGCGAGGACCCGTACCTCACCGGCGAGATCGGCACCGGTTACGTCCGGGGCGTCCAGGACGGCGGAGTCGGCGCCACCGTCAAGCACTTCGTCGCCAACGACGCCGAGACCGACCGCTTCACCGTCAACAACATCGTCGCCCCGCGCCCCCTGCGCGAGCTCTACCTCGCTCCCTTCGAGCGGATCGTCAGGAACGCCCACCCCTGGGGCGTCATGGCCGCCTACAACCAGGTCAACGGCTCGACCATGACCGAGCACCGCTACCTCCAGAACGCCGTCCTGCGCGGTGAATGGGGCTTCGACGGCTTCATCGTCTCCGACTGGCTCGCCGCCCGTTCCACCGCCGGGGCCATCACCGGCGGGCTGGACGCGGCCATGCCCGGCCCGCGCACGGTCTACGGCGAGGCGCTCGCCACCGCCGTACACGCCGGGGAGGTGGACGAGAAGATCGTCGACCTCGCCGTACGCAACATCCTGCTGCTCGCCGCCCGCGTCGGCGCCCTGGACTCCGCCCCGCCCGCCGTGGCCCCCGCCGAGCTGCCCGCGCCCCTCGACGGCGCGGCGCTGGCCCGCGAGATCGCCCGCCGCTCCTTCGTGCTCGCCCGCAACGAGGCCGGGGCCCTGCCGCTCGCGCCCGGCGGCTCCGTCGCGCTGATCGGGGCGCTGGCCCGGGACGCCCGGGTGCTCGGCGGCGGTTCCGCGCTCGTCTTCCCCGACCACGTCGTCTCCCCGCTCGACGGACTCACCGCCGCCCTCCCCGAGGGTGCCCTGACCTACGCCGTCGGCGCCGACCCCAGCAGCGAACTCTCCATCGCCGGGGCCGGGTTCGACCTCGGAGCCGTCTGCCGCGACGCCTCCGGAGCCGTCCTCGCCACCGTCCCCCTGCCCACCGGGCAGATCCAGTGGATCGGGGCCGACCTGCCCGACGGGGTCACCCACGAGACCCTGCACAGCGTCGAGGTCACCGGCACGTTCACTCCGCGTGAGAGCGGCGAGCACGCCTTCGGCACGCGGGGCTTCGGAGGGTTCACGCTCACCGTCGCGGGCCGCACCCTCCACGACGGCACCCAGGACCGCGCCCCCGGCACCGACCCGCTGGGCGCGTTCTTCAGCGGACCCGTCGAGCGCGGCCGCATCGCCCTGAGCGCCGGCGAGCCCGTCGAGGTCTCCCTGACCCACCACCCGGTCCCGGTCCCCGGCCACGCGTTCAAGGGCGTCTCCTGCTGCCTCGTCCACCTCTCCCCCCAGCGCGACCCCGACGAACTGATCGCCGAGGCCGTCGGGGCGGCCCGCGCCGCCGACACCGCGATCGTGGTCGTCGGCACCACGGAGCACGTCGAGTCCGAGGGCTTCGACCGCACCGACCTGAAGCTCCCCGGTCACCAGGACGCCCTCGTCCACGCGGTCGCCGCCGCCAACCCCCGTACGGTCGTCGTCGTCAACTCCGGTTCCCCGGTGGAGCTGCCCTGGCGGAACGAGGTCGCCGCCGTCCTGCTCAGCTGGTTCCCCGGCCAGGAGGCGGGGCACGCGCTCGCCGACGTGCTGCTCGGCGCGCACGAGCCCGGCGGCCGCCTGCCCACCACCTGGCCCGTCACCCTGGCCGACGCCCCGGTCACCGCCACCACCCCGGTGAACGGCGAACTCCCGTACACCGAGGGTGTCTTCATCGGCTACCGCGCCTGGGAGAAGGCGGGCACGGCCCCCGCGTACGCCTTCGGCCACGGGCTCGGCTACACCACCTGGGAGTACGACGCCGTCTCGGCCACCCCCGAGGCGGTCACCGTCCGCGTCCGCAACACCGGCCCCCGCCCCGGCAGCGACACCGTCCAGATCTACCTGGCCCCCGGAACCGCCGCCGACGCCCCCGAACGCCCCGCCCGCTGGCTGGCCGGGTTCGCCCGGGTCACCGCCGCCCCCGGCGAGAGCGTCGAGGTCACGATCCCCGTCGAGCCCCGCGCGTACGAGACCTGGGAGGAGTCCGAGAACGGCTGGAGGGCCGTCCCGGGGACCTACGAGCTCCAGGCGGCCCGGTCCCTCACCGACGTCCGTGCGACCACCACGGTCGAGATCACGGCGGATCAGTCGAAATAGCACTCCAGCGTCCCGCGCCGCCGCACATCGAGCGTCGCGCAGTGGAAGGAGCCGCCGAACGGCGCGTAGTGCAGCAGGTCGCAGGGGATCGGCTCGAATCCCCACCCTTCGAGCGCCCGCAGCATCCCGGTGTGGTGCCGCTCCGCGATGACCCGCGTCTCGTCGACCATGAGCATGTTCATGCTGAGCCACCGGCCGCACAGGGAGGTCATCCTCAGCAGCCGCTCGTCGATGGGATCGGGCTCGGGAGCCACCAGGATGTCCCAGGAGTCCAGCACGGCGGGCAGCCGGTCGGCGTCGATGTACTCCGGGTTGACCAGCGCCTTGCCGGGCGCGAGCACGAGGAACGTCGTGTCGATGTGCATGGGCGTACGGCAGCGGCTCTCGATCTCGTGGATGCGGTAGCCGGGACCGAGGTGGCGGCGCAGCCACTCGATGCCCATGGCGTTGGTGACATTGCTGCGCGTCACGAACAGATCGCGCCCCGCCCGGACGAAGTCCGCCGCGTCGAAGACCGGCTCGAACTCGGTGAGGATGTAGCGCATGGGTTCGTCGGCCGCAGGGGTCCGGAACTCCTTCTCGAACAGCTCGTCCGTCAGCTCCGGTTTCGGCGCGGCCGTCCAGCGGGCCCCGCGCCGGAAGTAGTCCTTGAGGATCCGGCGATAGGAGTGCGTCTCGAAATAGCGGCACGGCCACGCCATCGGGGTCTCGATGATCTCGTCGCCGACGACCAGCATGCTGTCGCGCGGGCAGGTGTTGCAGAAGCCGCGCGAGGACCAGTCGGGGGTCGCGAAGCGCCGCCGGTGGTCGACCGGGTCGGGGCGGACGACGGTGATGCCGAGTGTCCGAAGGAGTTCGACGAACCCGTCCAGCTCCTCCCGCGCCGGCTCGATCAGCCGGCGCGGATACTTCCGGCCGGCGGCGAGCCCCTGGAGGCGGGCCGCCCAGGGCGGGATGTTGCAGGACACCACGGGATGGCTGGAAGGGATCGTCGCATCGTCGAGGCGCCCGACGATGATCTCCTCCAGAGGGTCCCACTCGTTGTGGGAATTGACCGGTGAGACGGGAGTGGCCGGGCCCGGGGCGGGCGGCGTCCTGCGGATCGGGGCAGGGTCCGCGTCCACCGCCGTATCGCCGGGCCTCCGCTCCACGGCCATGATCAACCACCTTCGGTCGCCGACGGGCACGTCACGCTACCCATAGTGAAGGCGGAGTGCGGGTTCGCGCCACCGGTCGGCGCCGTCTCGCGGTCGTCGGCGCACGCCGAACCCGTACGTCGTGACGGCCGCCCGTCGAAGTGGCCGGCCGTGTGGAGCTGGAGCCCCGGCTCGTCGTCCCGGCCGCCGGGGCGCCCCCGTCGGCACCGAGGCCGCGTCCACCGGCGCACGGGCTACCCGTCCGCGAGAGCGCCGAAGGATTCGGCGGAGGCGGCTGTTCCGGTGCCGGTGGTCAGGGAGACCGGCCCTACGCGGGCGGTTCCGCGGCCGTGATGTTGCGGTAGGCCATCTCCGCCAGCCGGGCCTGACCGTCGCGGCTCGGGTGGAACCAGTCCCACGGGCTGAGCTGCGTACGCGTGAAGCGGAAGCCGAACACCGCCCCGCCGTCGTACCGGCAGTACCGGTCCTTCGCGCAGACCTCCCGCAGCACCTCGTTGTACGCCACGACCCGCTTCCGCACCGCGTTCCGCCGGGCCACCGCCGCGGGCCCCAGGTCGTCCGCGTCGGCCAGCATGGACTGGCAGATCCCGAGGTCCCAGATCTTCCGGCCCATCTCGTTCGTCCGCCCGGTCGACCAGAGCCGCTTCAGATCCGGCACGCTGGAGACGTACACCTGCGCCTTCGGCGCCCCGGCCCGCAGCTGACGCATCGACGCCTCGAACGAGGCCCGGAAGTCCGCCACGGGTGTCATCAGCCGCACCGATTCCCGGCAGGCGTCGTTCGCGCCCATCATCACCGTGACCAGCTCCGGCCGCTCCTTCGCCGCCAGCGCCATCTGCTCGGGCAGCTGCACCATCCGGGCCCCCGACACGGCGTGGTTCCAGCTGCGGTCCGCCGCCTTCGACGCCCCGAGCAGCCGGACCGCGAGACTCCGCACCGAACTGTCGCTCCCGGTCGCCCACGACACCTCGGGGCAGTCCGCCAGCACCGAACAGGCGTCGAACCCCCGGGTGATGGAGTCCCCGACGGCCGCGACCGACCCAGGCCGCGGATTCCAGTCCGGTGTGGTGGGCGTGGGAGAGGGGGACGGCGCGGCACTGCGCGGGGCGGCGGGCGCGTTCCGTGACACACCGTGGTCCTGGCCGCCACCGCCGCACCCGGCCAGCGCGGCCACGCCGACGCACGAGAGCGCCGTCAGCGCGGCGGCGGCCCTGCGCATCCGAGGGCGTGTCGCACGCTCCGCCATTCGCACTTCCCCTCCGGTCACCCCTGGCTTATGCCTCTGGACATGCCCCCGGCACGCTCCGCGTCCCCAGGTCGGAGGCGTGCGCGCCCTGCCGGGTGAAGCTGGGCGAATCAGGGGCCCAGGACCGACGGTACGTCACACGGACGGCCCCGGCGCACGGTAGCTTTTCCCCGTCGAACCAGTGGTGCTCCGCCCGCCCGCGTACACACGGGTGGCTCCGGTACATTACGTCACGTCACATACTGTCCCTTTTCAGGAGATTAACTCCCGATGCTGTTTACTGATGACAACCTCGGGAGCCGGCCGGAAAGAGGCGGTACGGGCGCGAGGCCGCTGGGGAAGGCGTACCTCGTCCCACACGGGAGGTTCCGGTGACGACACGTGGAGTCCTGTACGTTCACTCCGCACCGCGCGCGCTGTGCCCACATGTCGAGTGGGCAGTGGCGGGCGTCCTCGGTGTGCGGGTCCAGCTGGACTGGATCAGACAGCCGGCCGCGCCCGGCACCTGGCGGTCCGAATTCTCCTGGAAGGGCCGGGCAGGCACCGCCTCGCAGCTCGCCTCCGCCCTGCGCGGCTGGGATCTGCTGCGCTTCGAGGTGACCGCGGAGCCCTGCCCCACCGCCGAGGGCGAGCGCTACAGCTCCACCCCCGGCCTCGGCATCTTCCACGCCGTCACCGGCATGCACGGCGACATCCTGATCCCCGAGGACCGGCTGCGCGCCGCCCTGGCCCGCTCGACGCGCGGGGAGAGCGACCTGGAGGTGGAGATCGCCTCCCTCCTGGGCAAGCCGTGGGACGACGAGCTGGAGTCCTTCCGCCACGCGGGCGAGGGAGCCCCGGTCCGCTGGCTGCACCAGGTCGTCTAGTTTCCCGGAGCCCCGAAGAACGACGAAGCCCGCCTCCCGGGACCCCGGGAAGCGGGCTTCACTCTGTCTTCACTGTGCAAGGCTTCAGACGGACCGGAACGCCAGTACCACGTTGTGACCGCCGAACCCGAACGAGTTGTTGATCGCCGCGATCGGCCCCTCGGGCAGCGCCCGCGGCTCCCCGCGCACGATGTCCGCGTCGACCTCCTCGTCCAGCTCGTCGACGTTGATCGTCGGCGGAGCGACCCGGTGGTGCAGCGCGAGTACGGTGGCCACCGTCTCGATGCCGCCCGCGCCGCCGAGCAGATGCCCCGTCATCGACTTCGTCGCGGAGATGGCGACATGGTCGAGATCGTCGCCCAGCACCCTGCGCAGCGCCTTGATCTCCGCGACGTCACCCTGCGGGGTCGACGTGGCGTGGGCATTGAGGTGGACCACCTCGGACGGCTTGAGGTCGCTGGAGTCCAGCAGGTTCTGCATCGCGGCGGCGATGCCCCGCCCGGTGGGCTCGGGCTGCGCGATGTGGTGGGCGTCGGCCGACAGGCCCTGGCCCAGCACCTCGCAGTAGACCCGCGCGCCACGCTTGGCCGCGTGCTCGGCGGACTCCAGGACGACGACGCCCGCGCCCTCGCCGAGGACGAAGCCGTCCCGGCCGGTGTCGTACGGGCGCGAGGCCTTCTCGGGCTCGTCGTTGCTCTTGGACATCGCCATCATGTTGGCGAACGCGGCGATCGGCAGCGGGTGGATGGCCGCTTCGGTACCTCCGGCGACGACCACGTCGGCCCGGCCGGTACGGATCATCTCGACGGCGTAGCCGATGGCCTCGGCGCCCGAGGCGCACGCGGAGACCGGGGTGTGGACACCGGCCTGGGCGTTGACCTCCAGGCCGACGTTGGCCGCCGGGCTGTTGGGCATGAGCATGGGAACGGTGTGCGGGGAGACGCGGCGTACGCCCTTCTCCTTGAGCACGTCGTACTGGTCGAGCAGGGTGGTCACGCCGCCGATGCCGGAGGCGATGACCGAGCCGAGACGCTCGGGGCGGATGGTCTCGTCCTCGTCACCGGCCTTGCCGGTGTAGCCCGCGTCCGCCCATGCCTCGCGGGCCGCGATCAGCGCGAACTGCGCCGAGCGGTCCAGCTTGCGGGCCAGCGGACGGGGAAGTACGTCGCCCGGGTCGACGGCCGCGAGGGCGGCGATCCGGACAGGCAGTTCGGCGAAGCGCTCACCTTCGAGAGGCTTGACGCCGGACCGGCCGGCCATCAGACCTTCCCAGGTCGATGCGGAGTCGCCACCCAGCGGAGTGGTTGCGCCGATACCGGTGACGACCACGGTGCGATTGGTCGAGTTCACTGGAAAATCTTCTCCACGTGTAGAGGGTCGTGAATCAGCGGCGCCACCGCCGGGTGGCGACACAGCCGGGCTGGGATCAGCCCTGGTGCTTCAGGATGTAGGCGGCGGCGTCGCCGACCGTCTTGAGGTTCTTGACGTCCTCGTCGGGGATCTTCACGTCGAAGCGCTCCTCGGCGGCGACGACGACCTCGACCATGGACAGCGAGTCGACGTCCAGGTCGTCGGTGAAGGACTTGTCCAGCTGGACGTCCTCGACCGGGATACCGGCGATCTCGTTGACGATCTCGGCGAGACCGTTGACGATCTCTTCCTGCGTGGCGGCCATCTTGGCGCTCCTTCGGTGGGTTTCTTCAGGGTTCGTGCATACGGACCGATACGGTCCGGTGTGCCTAGGGGAGGGTAACGACCGTCGCGGCGTAGACGAGACCCGCCCCGAAGCCGATGACGAGCGCGGTGTCGCCGCTCTTCGCCTGACCGGTCGCCAGGAGCCGCTCCATCGCGAGCGGGATCGAGGCGGCGGACGTGTTGCCGGTGGACTCGATGTCACGCGCGACCGTGACGTGTTCCGGCAGCTTCAGGGTCTTCACCATCGAGTCGATGATCCGCATGTTGGCCTGGTGCGGAATGAAGACGTCCAGGTCTTCCGGGGCGATCCCGGCCGCGTCCAGCGCCTGCTGGGCGACCTTCGCCATCTCGTAGACGGCCCAGCGGAAGACCGCCTGGCCCTCCTGCGTGATGGCCGGGAACTTGACCTCGCCCTTCGAGTCGAGAGGCAGCTGGGAGACATCGCCGAGGCGGAAGTCGTTCCAGCCCACCGTCTGCTTGATGGTCTCGGACTTGTCGCCCTCGGAGCCCCACACGGTCGGGCCGATGGCCGGTTCCTGCGAGGGGCCGACGACGACCGCGCCCGCGCCGTCACCGAACAGGAAGGCCGTCGCGCGGTCCTCCAGGTCGGTCAGGTCGCTGAGCCGCTCCACGCCGATGACGAGGACGTACTCCGCCGAGCCCTCGACGACCATGCCCTTGGCGAGCGTGAGGCCGTAGCCGAAGCCCGCGCAGCCGGCCGAGATGTCGAAGGCGGCGGGCTTGCCCGCGCCGATCCTGTGGGCGATCTCCGTGGCGACGGCCGGGGTCTGCTTGAAGTGCGAGACGGTCGAGACGACGACCGCGCCGATCTGCTCGGGATCGATGCCCGCGTCGGCGATGGCCTTGCCCGACGCCTCGATGGACATCGCGGCCACGGTCTCCTCCTCGGAAGCCCAGTGGCGGGTGACGATGCCGGAGCGGGAGCGGATCCACTCGTCGGAGGAGTCGATCGTTTCGAGGATCACCTCGTTCGGCACGACCCGGGTCGGGCGGTAGCCGCCGACCCCGAGGATGCGCGCGTACGGGGCGCCCTTGCTGGGCTTGATCTTCGACATGCTCGGGCTCCTTAGGCGCCTGCGTGCTCGGAGATGAGCGCGCGGGCGGCGTCGAGGTCGTCGGGGGTCTTGAGCGCGAGCGTCTTGACACCGGGCAGCGCCCGCTTGGCGAGCCCGGTGAGGGTGCCGCCGGGGCTCAGCTCGACCAGCGCCGTGACGCCGAGCTCCTGGAAGGTCTCCATGCACAGGTCCCAGCGGACCGGGTTGGCGACCTGCCCGACCAGCCGGGCGATGACCTCGGTGCCGGTGGCCACGGTGTGGCCGTCGGCGTTCGAGACGTACGTCACGGTCGGATCGGAGACCGTGAGGTCGCCGACGGCCGCGCGCAGCTTCTCCACGGCCGGGGCCATGTGGTGCGTGTGGAAGGCACCGGCCACCTTCAGCGCGACGACCCGGCGCACGCCCTCGGGCTTGTCGGCCTCCAGGGCGGCGATCTGGGCCGCGGTGCCCGCGGCGACGATCTGGCCGCCGCCGTTGACGTTGGCGGGGGTCAGCCCGAGCTTCTCCAGGTGCGGGACGGTCACGGCGGGGTCGCCGCCGAGGAGGGCCGCCATACCGGTCTCGGTGACCGCGGCGGCCTCGGCCATGCCGAGCCCCCGGGTGCGGACGAAGCGGAGTGCGGCCTCGTCCTCGATGACGCCGGCGATCGAGGCGGCGGTGATCTCACCGACGCTGTGGCCCGCGACGACGGACGGGGAGGCGTCCAGGGCGGCTGCCGAGAGCAGTCCGGCGGCCACGAGGAGCGGCTGGGCCACGGCCGTGTCGCGGATCTCGTCCGCGTCGGCCTGCGTGCCGTAGTGGGCAAGGTCGAGCCCGATGGCATCGGACCAGGCCGCGATGCGGTCGGCGGCACCGGGGAGGTCGAGCCAGGGAGTCAGGAAGCCGGGCGTCTGAGCGCCTTGGCCGGGAGCGACGAGTACGAGCACCCTCACACTCTCTCTTGTGGACGGCTCCGCACGCCCGTGGGGACAGGGACGAAGAACCGTCGGGGGAATTGTTGGAGTACGACAAAAGTCTAGGACTGGGGATCCGCAGCGGCCAAGCGCCCCAGGATCAGGGCGATCCGCAGCGTGAACGCGGAGCGCACATCGGAAGGAGACCATCCGGTGACGTCGGTCACACGTCGCAGCCGGTAGCGCACGGTGTTGGGGTGCACGAACAGCATCCGTGCCGCCCCCTCCAGACTGCTCGCCTGCTCCAGATAGACACTCAGCGTTTCCAGAAGAGCAGAACCGGCCTCCTCCAGCGGTCTGTAGATCTCCTCCACCAACTGGTCCCGTGCGGCCGGATCCCCGGCCATCGCGCGCTCGGGGAGAAGATCGTCCGCCAGCACCGGGCGCGGCGCGTCCTGCCACGCCGAGCACGCCTTCAGCCCGGCGGCCGCGGCCTGCGCGGACCGGGTGGCCGCCAGCAGGTCCGGTACGACGGGCCCCGCGACGACCGGCCCGGCGGCGTACGGGCCGATCAGGCCCTTGGCGACCTGGAGCGGGTTGTCGCTGCCGCCCGCGATGACGACCAGGCGGTTGCCGAGGACCCCGGTGAGGACCTGGAGCTTCGCGTGCCGGGCGGCGCGCCGGATCGCCTCCACGGTCAGCTCGCTGTCCCCGTCGGGCGCGGTGCCGAGGACGACGCAGACGTGCTCGGGCGAATTCCAGCCGAGCGCGGCGGCCCGGGACACGGCCCCCTCGTCGGCCTCGCCGGACAGCACCGCGTTCACCACGAGCGACTCCAGCCGGGCGTCCCACGCACCCCGGGCCTCGGCGGCCTGGGCGTAGACCTGGGCGGTGGCGAAGGCGATCTCCCGCGCGTAGACGAGCAGCGCCTCCCGCAGCACCGACTCGTCGCCGGGGGCGGCCACCTCCTCGATCGCGGCCTCCATGACCTCGATCGTGGTGCGCACCATCTCCACGGTCTGCCGCAGCGTGATCGCCCGGGTCAGCTCGCGCGGGGCGGTGCCGAACACATCGGTCGAGATCGCCTGCGGAGTCTCGGGATGCCGGAACCACTCGGTGAACGCGGCGATACCGGCCTGGGCGACCAGGCCGATCCAGGACCGGTTCTCCGGGGGCATCGCCCGGTACCACGGCAGCGATTCGTCCATACGGGCAATCGCGTTCGCGGCCAGCCGGCCGGAGGACTGCTCCAGCCGTTTCAGGGTCGCGGCATGCAGGTGGGCGTCGTGGGCGGCGGACTGCTCAGGATCGGGTCGGGGCACGAGGACAAGACTGCCTTATCGGGCCGGTGGATCGGTGGGGTGGGGCGAGGGTGCTCCGTACCGGTGGGTAGGGGAACACCTGGCGGGGCATCCCGGGAGGGTGCTCCGGTGCCCGGTGCCCGGTGCCCGGTGCCCGGTGCCTTGTGCCGGTGCCCGGTGCCCGATGCCCGGTGCCCGATGCCCGGTGTCCAGTGCCTTGTGCCCTGTGTCCCGTTTCCGTGCCCCGTGCCCCGTGCCTGGTGCCGGTGCCGGTGCCGGTGCCCTGTGGTCCCGTCCCCGCGCCGTGCCCGGCACCTCCCGCCCCCCCCGCCCCACCCCGCACCGCACAGCCCTTCCGATCCCGCCGCCCGGAGCCGCGCGGGCGCTCCCCGGGCTACCGTGGCCGGGTGATATCCGTGCACCGGTCCGAGGACCGCTACCGGGGCGGCGACGCGGCCGCCGGCATCGACACCCGGCACGCCCTCTCCTTCGGCCCCTTCTACGACCCGGACAACCTCCGCTTCGGCCCGGTTCTGGCCTGCAACGAGGAGCGCCTCGCCCCGGGCGCGGGCTTCGAGGAGCACCCGCACAGTCATACGGAGATCGTCACCTGGGTCGTCGAGGGCGAGCTGACCCACCGCGACTCGGCCGGTCACTCCACGGTCGTCCGCGCCGGGGACGTGGCCCACCTGAGCGCCGCCTCCGGGGTCCGCCACGTCGAACGCAACGACGGCACGGACCCGCTGACCTTCCTCCAGATGTGGCTGGCCCCCCTGGAGCCCGGCGGCGAACCCTCGTACACCGTCGTCCCCGGTATCGCGGACTCCACTCCGTACGCGCTGCCCGCCGCGGGCGCGATGCTCCACATCCGCCGCCTGACCGGGGGCGAGCGCACGGCCGTCCCGGACGCGGTGCGCTGTTACGTACACGTGGTGCGGGGCCGGGTCGCCCTGGGCGGCGAGGAGCTGGGGCCCGGCGACGCGGCCCGGATCACGGACGCGGCGGGCTTGGAAGCGGTCGCCGTGATGGCGGCGGAGCTGGTGGTCTGGGAGTTGGCGGGCTGACCGCGTCACCGGTCCGACGGGGGCCCGCGGGGCGCCGGGGGCGGCTCCGGTTCCGTGTCGGTCGTTGAGCTTCCGCGTCAGTTGTCGCGCGCGCGGACCGCCAGGACGGCGACCAGCAGGGTCGGTACGAGCAGGAGCGAGAAGGTGATCGCGTAGCCGCCGAGCCGACCGGTTCCGGCGGCCAGTCCGGCGTTGAGGGCGGCGGTGGCGAACGCCAGGACGACGACCTGCCCGAGGTTCATGTTGGTCTGCATGGCGCTGGTGGTGTGGCCCAGCCGGTCCGGGGCGCTGTGGGAGAGCGAGAGCACCGTGACGCAGGGGTCGAGCATCCCCATACCGACCGCCGCCAGCGGCATGGCCACCAGGGCGAGCAGCGGGGACAGCCCGGCGAGGCTTCCCGCGACGGCGAAGGCGACGGACGCCGCCATGACCAGGGCGCCGACCGTGACGAGACGGTGCCGGGCGATGTGCTGGAGGAGTTTCCCCTGCGCCCATGACGCACCCGCCCACAGCACCGCCGAGGCGGTGAAGGCCACACCGACCGTCACCGCGGCCACCCGCCGTTCGGTGATCAGCATCAGGGGTACCAGCGCCTCGACGGTGAAGTACGTACCGGAGGTCAGCCCGCGCAGCAGCACCGCGGTGGGCAGGCCGCGGGCGCTGCGCCACGTGCCCCGCGGCAGCAGGCGGGGCGCGAAGACGACCAGGAGCGCGACGCCCGCGACGACGAACAGCAGGTGGCGCGCATCCCACCCGGAGACGCCGTACTGGCCGAGCGCCGCACCGAGGCTGAGCATCGCCGCGACCAGCAGCGGCGGCCGGGAGACGCGTTCCCCGGCGGGTGGGAGGCCATCGGGCAGTGCTGAATGCCTCTTGTCCGCCGGGGCCGACCCCCTGTCGTCCGCCGCAGCCGAACCCCCGTCGTCCGCCGGGGCCCGGCGCAGGACCGCCACCAGGGCGATCGCGGGCAGGGCCGTCAGCATGGCTAGGCCGTAGAAGACCGCACGCCAGGACCACACCTCGGCGACGACTCCGGCGACCGGTGGCCCGACCAGGGACGGGATGATCCAGCTCGCGCTCATCATCGCGAGCATCCTGGGCCGCAGATACTCCGGATACGACTGGCCGACGGCGGTCGTCACCGACACCGCGACCATCCCGGCCGCCAGACCGTCGACGAAGCGGCCGACGATCAGCTGCCAGACCGACCCGCTGGACGCCGACACCAGCAGCGTCACCACGGAGAGGATCATGCCCAGCGCCAGCGGACGCCGGGCCCCGGAACGGTCAGCCCAGTGCCCGCCCAGTACCCCACCGAGCAGGCTGGCGGCCACGAAGCTGCCAGCCACCAGCGGGAACAGGGACACCCCGGCCAGATCCCGGGCGGCCGTGGGCAGGGTGGGCACCACGGCCAGCGCCGCGAAGCCGGTCAGGAACATCACGGCGGCGAAGGTCAGCGTCGCCGCCGTGTACGGCAGGGAGAAGATCCCCGGCCGGGTGTCGCGCGGCGGTCGGAGGGTCTGTTCCTCGGTCATCGGTTCCCGTCGCGGTAGATCGGCAAGCTCGTCGGGGGACCGCGGGCGGGATTGGTCCAGACCGCCTGGGGCCAAGCGGGAAAGTACGTCACGGCCTGATCCCGGACAACTGATTTAGGGGCCGACTCGGCACCGCGAAAGGGGAGTCGAGGCGGGCCGACCCGGCGGGGGAGCCGGCCGCCGGTGGGACCTTTGTAAGGTGCTGGCAACGTCATATTTTCGTATGCCGCTTTCCGTACGCCGCGTATTCGCCTGCGAAGGAGATCCCCATCAATCCCATCGTGCCCAGCCCCGACGCCCTGGCCGCCCACCGAGACCGCGCGCAGCAGGACTATGCCGAGCTGGTGAAGCGGGGTCTCTCCCTCGACCTCACGCGCGGGAAGCCGGCCGCGGACCAGCTCGACCTTTCCGGACCGCTGCTCTCCCTGCCGGGCGACACGTACACCGGCGCCGATTCCGTGGACACCCGCAACTACGGCGGTCTCCACGGCCTGCGCGAACTGCGGGAGATCTTCAGCGGCCCGCTCCAGGTCCCCGTCGAGCAGCTGGTGGCCGCGGGCAACTCCAGCCTGGAGCTGATGCACGACAGCCTGGTGCACGCGATGCTGAGCGTGATGCCGGGGGCCGCCTCCCGCTGGGTGGACGAGGAGCGCATCGCCTTCCTCTGTCCCGTACCCGGGTACGACCGGCACTTCGGCGTGTGCGAACGCCTCGGTATCGAGATGATCCCGGTCCCGATGACCGACCAGGGCCCGGACATGGACACCGTGGAGCGGCTCGTGGCCGAGGACGCCTCGGTCAAGGGCATCTGGTGCGTTCCGAAGTACAGCAACCCGGACGGGATCAGCTACAGCGACGAGGTCGTCGCCCGGCTCGCCGCCATGCCCACCGCCGCTGCGGACTTCAGGATCTTCTGGGACAACGCCTACGCGGTGCACCACCTCACCGACGAGCGCGTCGAGATCGCCGACCTGCTCGCCGCCTGCGCGAGCCAGGGCCACCCCGACCGGGCCTTCGTCTTCGGCTCCACCTCCAAGATCACCTTCGCCGGGAGCGGCGTCGGCTTCTTCGGCGCCTCGCCGGACAACGTCACCTGGCTGCTCGGCAACCTCGCCAAGCGCACCATCGGCCCGGACAAGGTCAACCAGCTGCGGCACGCGCTCTTCCTCAAGGACGAGGCGGGCGTACACGCCCACATGGACCTCCACCGCGCCAAGCTGCGCCCGAAGTTCGACGCCGTCCTGCGCCTCCTCGAAGCCGAACTGGGCGGCACCGGTCTCGCCACCTGGACCGAGCCCAAGGGCGGCTACTTCATCACCCTGAAGGTCCTCGACGGCTGTGCCCGCGAGGTGGTGCGCCGGGCCGCCGAGGCGGGCATCGTCCTCACGCCCGCGGGCGCCACCCACCCCCACGGCCAGGACCCGGACGACGCGGTGATCCGGATCGCGCCCAGCTACCCCACCCCCGAGGAGCTGGAAAAGGCCATCGCGGGCGTCACGGCCTGCGTGCGCCTCGTCGGCTACGAGAAGCTGCTGACGGAAACGGCGAGCTGACCACCGGTCAGGCTGCTGCTCCGCGGGGCAGCAGCCTGACCCGCAGGGCTCCCTGTAACCGGTCTTCGGCACGCAACTACGCGCCAGGGATACGTCGTTTGCCTGACCTGTTCGGTTTGATCACCTGGTGTCCGATCCGGACCAGGTTTCGGCGGGGGCGGGCCGGCATCTCGACGGCATGGGGCTTCACCTGGGGAAAGGGGCAGCGGAGCACTCTTGGTAGGGTGCGCCGATGCCAACGATCAAGCAGATTCAAGTGACTTTCGACTGCGCTGAACCTGCGCGCCTCGCCGCTTTCTGGTGTGAGGTGCTGGGGTACGTCCTACCGGCGGTCCCGGAGGGATTCGCCACGTGGGAGGAGTACCACCGCTCGCTGCCGCCCGAGGAGGAGGTGATCTACTTCGCGTGCACTGATCCCTCCGGTGTGGGTCCGCGCGTTCTCTTCCAGCGAGTTCCCGAAGGCAAGGTCGTCAAGAACCGGCTGCATCTCGATGTGCGGGCCGGTATCGGGCTCGTGGGTGAGGAGCGGCTCGCCACACTTGAGGCCGAGTGCGCACGACTGGTCGCGCTCGGCGCGGTACATGTGCGGACGATGCGTGCCGACGGCGAGAACGAGTCCTGCATTGTGATGCAGGACATTGAGGGCAACGAGTTCTGCCTCGACTGAGTCGCTTCCGGGTCTCTTCCGGGGCCGCGAGGCGGGCGCGAACAGACGGGCGAAACCGACGGGCGGGGTCAGACGGGCGGCATCAGGTCGCTCTCGCTGACGGTGTACGTCAGCAGGGGATAGCTGAAGTCGACTTCCGTGTTCTCGTGGCGCCGCAGTCGGTAGAACTCGTGCCTCTGCTCATCGTCGGCCGCCGTGAGGCGCGCACCCTGCGGGAGGTACGCATGGCCGTCGCGAAACCGGACGAAGGTCTTCGACGTGCGGAACGTGACGCCCAGCCACTGGTTGTCCGCCGTCTGAGCGGGCGCGTCCAGAACGATTCTGTGCTTGAGCCGCCGATTCGATTCGACAGAGAACGCGACGATTCCGTGGTGGGTGAGAGGGATCTCGAACGTCCCGCCATTCGCTTCCTTCGACTCGACGATCAGCTTCCTCGGCGGGCCTGCTTCGGGACGCCGGTAGCAGGAGAAGACGGCGATAAACGACTCGTCGGCCAGATCGAGGGCCTGGTCGGAGTGGCTCCCCATGGTTCTGTAGGCGTTCGTGTAGCTCTCGATGAGAGCGTTGTTGAAGCCGACGGGAAGTGCCGCACGTTCTTGGATCTGCTGCGCCAGCCGTTCATGCACGGCACGAAAACGCTGCGCCGGGTTGCTGTACCGAGTGGTGGTACGCACGAGAGGCACCCCGCCCGCTTCACCGATCCTGGTGAGCGTGGCACCCCTCCTGCCTTTCCCCACGTCTTCCAGGCGAGCCGATGCGGACAGCTCCGCGAAGAGGTTCTCCTGGTCCGGCAGATCGTACGAAAGGATCTCGTCCGAGATCTCAGGCGCGGGGGGCAAGATAGTCTCCCGAGTTCATGCTGAAGAGGAAATCATCGCCGTAGTCGATGAAGGACGACGTCTTGTTCTCCTCCGCGTACAGCCTGCGCAGCTCGTCCATGCCGTCGGGTGTGGGCGGCCCCAACTTCACCAGGCCCCCGGCCGCTTTGAGAAACGTGTCGCCGTTCTTGTGAACGGCTTCGGCGTTCGAGCAGCGCACCACATACCCCAGGCGGGTCGGGAGCAATGCGGCGTCCAGAGACGATGGCCGGATCTCGTGTGTGTACAGGCGGTTGGTGGACAGCGGCATGAAGAACACCGACCCGGGGTGGAGAGTCACGCTGAACCGGGAGGGAAGAGCGGGCCCGCTGCCTTCCCCGGCCGGTTCCTTGAGGCGGAAGTGGAGTCGGGTCAGCCCGCTGACGCCCTTTACGCCGTAGTCGAAGGCGTCGTCGGTCAGGGGCTGTAGCTTGTCGAGCCCCTCATAGAAGGTGCAGAAGGCCATGATGCCGTTGACGGGCATGTCCTTGGTCTTGTCCGCATGGGACGAGATCCTGGCCTTGGACTGCTTGCGCTCAGGCGTGGCAAGGGTGTTGTGGTAGATCTGGGCGAGAACGTGATTGAGCGGTGCCTGGTTCCGGAAGACGGCGGCGGCCTCACGGTTCAGAGCCTCGACGATGCGTGTGTCGGTCGGGCGGAAGGTCTCGGTCGGCCCCGAGAAGTTCGTCGAACACCGGAGCAGGCGGAAATGCAGTTCGTCACCGTCCCGCGTGACGGGCGTCAGATAGATTCCGCTGCGATGAGCTGTTCCCGGCTTGGTGGACTCCGTCAGGGACTGGAACGCATGCTCCGTACGAATCCGTCCGAAGTGATCGGCATCCAGCTCGAAGAAGCGACGGTAGTACACGCCCACGCCGTGTACGCGGAGAGGGACTTGGCCGAGGCCGACGAGGGCCCACGGTTCGGCGATGCCCTCGGGATCGACCTGTGACAGCTCCCGGATGACGTATACCCGGGCAGCCGAACGCAGTTGGCGTTCGCTGATCCCGGATATGTCGCCACACAGGTAGACGGTCTTGTGCGCGAGGTCGGGCGAACCGGAAGCCAGATCCTGCGGCGTGACTATGGACCCGAAGAAGTCCCTGATCGTGTCTTTGACTTGCAGCATCGAAGGCGCGACCAGGACGTTGCCCGCATCCTCGACGCGGGCTTCTTCCGGCTCTGTCATGTGCATCGGACGGTGTCCTGCCCTTCGCAGGTCCTGGGCTCGGAACGCCCTCTCCACGGTCACCCCGACGTTAAGCGTCAGCGCAGCCCCTCCACGAACGCCTGCCAGGCCGAGGCCCCGAGGACGATGGCGGGACCGGTCGGGTTCTTGCTGTCGCGGACGGGGACGGACCCGCAGGGGGAGGCGGCGGCGACCTCGACGCACTCGCCGCCGGTGTTCCCGCTGTACGAGGACTTCTTCCAGGCCGCCCCGTCGATGACGGTGCACTCGACGCACTCGCCGCCGGTGGTTCCGCTGTAGCTGGACTTGCGCCATTCCGCGTTCGTCAGGTCAGGGCCGGTCTCCATAACGCTCCTCCATCACGCGGCTGATCCGCGCCACCGATTCCTCGACGGAGAGTGCGGTGGCCTGGAGGTGAGCGTATCGGAGCGAAGCCTCCCTGACCGTTTCGGGGTTGGCCGTCATATGGCCGGAGATGACGTCTTCGGTGTACACAACTTCTGGGTCGCTATCGAAGCGCATGCCGGTGAACGAGCCCGCCAGGCTCGCGTGTTCGCCGGCCTCGAAGGGCAGCACCTGAATCCGCATCCAGCGGTGCGCCGAGCAGTCCAACAGCTTCTGGAGTTGGGCCCGCATCACCTCATGGCCGCCGATCGGCCGGTAGAGCACCGACTCGTCCAGGACCGCCCAGGCCAGCGGCGGCTTCTCCCGCTCCAGGATGCGCTGGCGCTCCACGCGGGCCGCGACGAGCGCCTCCAGGTCGTTCGGCATGCCGGTGGCCAGCACCGCCCGCGCGTACTCCTCCGTCTGCAACAGCCCGTACACCACCTGCGCCTGGTACGTGGAGATGTACGCGGCCTTGGCCTCCATGTCCGCGTACGGCTGGAACCACGTCGGCAGCTGGCTACGCAGCACCAGGCCCACCAGGCGGGAGAACACTCCGTCCGTTCCCAGCGCCGCGTCCACGCGCTCCGAGAAGTCGCGGGTGGGGATCTTCTTCGTCGTCTCGATCTGGCCGATCAGCGAACCGGTGCAGAAGATGATGGTGCCCAACTGCGGCTGTGTCAGGCCCTGGGCCTCACGCTGGCGGCGCAACTCCCCGCCGTAGTAAGCGAGTGGGGAGGCGTCGGGATCGAGGGTCTGGATGTTGGCCACGGACGGACCTCCGGTGTGCAACGCCTCGCGGCGTTCGTTTCCGTACGTAGCCGAGCGTAGCCACCGCATCGCAGCCTGGTGACATGAATCACGTAATCATCCCCCGGAGGGACCCCGGGGAGCCCGTCTACCGCGCCGACTTCGCCCTGGGCGAGCACTCCGCCCGGCATCTGCGCCGCGTCCTGCGGCTCTACCTCGTCGCCTGGGAGCTGCCGTATCTGGCCGACGCGGCGGAGCTGGCGCTCACCGAGCTGGTCTCCAACGTCGTGCGGCATGTGCCCGACCGGCGCGGCCAGACCTTCATCTACCGGCTGCCGCGCCACGAAGGCGTACGCGTGGAGGTGGTGGACAGCAGTCCGGTCGTGCCCCTCGCCGTCACGGGCGACCCGCTGGACGACGGGGGGCGGGGGCTGATCCTGGTCAACGCCGTGACCGACGACTGGGGTATCGAGAAGCGCTGGGACGGCAGCGGGAAGACCGTCTGGTTCGAGTGCCTGACGCCGCCGGAGGAGGGCGGCAGCCGGTTCCGGACCGTGGGGCCGTGAGGCCGGAACAGGTTGCCGCGAAAGCCCCGCCCCCGCCCGCCCCGCGTCGGGCGTAGCGACGCGGGGCGGGGTGCGGAGTGCGGGGCCAGTGGTCAGCTGATGGACTTGATGCCGTGCCAGCCGCCGCTGCCGACCTGCGTGCTCGGGCCGTCGACCGGGCCGTTGGCCGAGGTGGCGCCCTTGTAGAACTTCAGGGTGCGGTCGCCCGCCGTGGCCCACATGTCGGCGACGCCGTCGCCGTTGGCGTCCGAAGCCCCGGCGATCAGGGGGCGGTTGGTGACGGTGTACGCCTTCCCGTACTGGGTACGGCCGCTGAACGTGCCGTCGGTCCGGCCGCGGTAGAGCCACAGGACGCCGTCGCGGGTGTCCCGGGCGAGCAGGTCCACCAGTCCGTCCCGGTCGGCGTCGCCCGGTGCGGTCACGCTCATGACGTCCCAGCCGCTGGTGCCGATGAGCACGGGCGCTGCGACGGACGGTGTGGGGGCGGACTTGCCCTTGTACAGGTACAGCTTGTTGCTGTGCTGGACGACGAGGTCGGGGTGACCGTCCCGGTTGACGTCCCCGGCACCCACGACCTGGGCGTCGGTGGGCAGGCCGGTGCCGATCCTGATCGGGGAACCGAGCGTGCCGTCACCGCGGTTGGGGTAGACGCGCAGTTCGCTGCCGACGCGGGCGACGACGTCCTCCATGGCGTCCCCGGTCCAGTCGCCGCGGTGCGTCACGGACGCCCCTGTCCAGCCGCCGGTACCGATGAGGGTGTGGTTGTCGATCGCGCCCGTGCCCCGGCCGGCGTACAGGCGCAGCTTGCCGGTGTCGTCGACCGCGACGAGGTCGGGCTTGTTGTCGCCGGTCATGTCGCCCGGGGCGGCGAACGCGGTGCCGGTGATCCACGACCGTACGTCGTCCACGCGGGTCGCGACGGCGCCCGTACGGGTCTCCGTGTCCGGCATGCCGAAGCAGCCGCCCATCCAGGACCTGCTGGCGACGGCGAGCAGCTCCTGCTTCCCGTCGGTCTCGCGCAGGATCGGGCCGCCGGAGTCCCCGTGGCAGATGACGGCGTCGCCGACGGCCGTCAGGGAGACGTTCGCCGAGGTGTCGCCGTTCGCGGTGAACGAGCCGGTGTGCAGCCGGTCGGGCACCCAGGTCGTCTTCGTCCGGCCGAATCCGGCTGCCTTCACGGTCTCGTCGGCCGCCGTGGGGGTGGCCGCCAGGGCCACCGGCTTCACGGTGGCGACGCCGACGTTCAGCTTCACCATGACCAGGTCCCGGTCCGGGTGCGGGACCAGCTCGATCGCGGTACGGACGGCCCCGCCCGTGGTCTGGGACAGATCGGTGCGGCCGACCGTGACGGTGGTCGTGGTCTTGGGCTTGCCGGGCTGGGCGACGCCCGTCGCGTCCGCGAAGCAGCTCGCGGCCGAGAGGACCCACCGCGGGTCCACGAGCGTTCCGGTGCAGGAGCGGTCGGACTCACCGATGACGATCCTCGCGGTGTGGCCGAAGGAGGCGGCGTCGGCCGGGGCCCCCTGCAAGGCCATGGCGGGCGAGGTGACAAGGCCTCCCGCCATGGTCGCGGCGACGGCGACGCCGCCTGTCCAGAATCTACGACTGCGCCAATGTGACACGACGTTTTCCCCCACTGGTATGCGTCGGTAATGAGCCGTACGGAGAGCGCGAGCTTTCCGCCTTCCGAACCCCGCCCCGAGAGGCGAACGTTCACAAGCGTGGGGATTCAAGCACGACTTGATCACAAACGCATCGGTAAGAACGGGCACACCGCGCAAACCGCGCGACGGCTTGCTGTGGTTCATGTCACTGCAACCATGGCGCCTTGACCAGAATCCACCCCGACCAAGCGGAGCGGCGGGCCCGCCAGAGATCGCGGAGCAGGGCGATCTCGGCCATGTGGTGGATGAGTTCCAGATTGGCGTTGGCCAGCACACCGATATACGGGTCGTCGGGGTCGGAGCCCGCCATGATCAGCACGCCGATCGTGACGAGCCGATGCCGGGCCACGTCCTGGTGGACCTTCCCCTGCACCCGCGAGGTAACCGCCCGCAGCACGACGGAGGCGGTGTACGCCACGCCGACCGTCACGGCGGCGACCTGCCGTACGGTGATCAGCGTCAGCGCCACGAGTGCGCCACGAGAGGCCTGGTTAAAACCTTCACTGCAATCCCGTTCGAATCTCAACCACCAATCCGATGGTAGATATGAATGCCATTACCCAGCCGGGGAAGCGAAGTGACCTCGGTGACACCCGATCCACGGGGCCAGGAAGAACAACCAGCAGGAATTCGTGCACCCGATCTGCCGAATGTGCGATATTGGCCCCTATGAGAACGCCTATCGGAAGCATGACTCCGAAAAGCACAAGGCTTGCAACGCTCATCTCGGTCGGGCCGCGGCCGGCCAGTTCGAAAATCTCTGCATAGTTCATCGTGCGCTCACTTGTCAGTCGAATGGGTTGAGCGAGTTCGCAATGTCGCCTATTCGGCCAACCTGGGTGCCGTGGGAGGT
Organism: Streptomyces sp. NPDC033165; assembly: GCF_055577965.1. NCBI lineage: Bacteria > Bacillati > Actinomycetota > Actinomycetes > Kitasatosporales > Streptomycetaceae > Streptomyces > Streptomyces sp. NPDC033165. The sequence continues at coordinate 661,852 of NZ_JBVIPK010000001.1, read as the reverse complement.
TGTGATTCCTGCCTCGCCGCCGATGCCGGCGAGCAAGTCGACGCTGGTTGTTCCTACGGGTTCGCCGTGACTGTTTCGTGCACCAATGGCACGTTCGTGACCAATTGTTGCACCAATGCCGTACGCGCCGCTCACAGTACCGCCCCAACCGTCCCCTCGGAGCTGCTCGAAGTCCGTAGCGTCGCTGCTGATGAACGGCAGTCCAGCATTGACGCCCACGGAGGGGGTCTCGCTCCCCTTGCTCAGGCTGAACCCATAGTCGCTTTTCCCGTCGGGACGTCTAGTGCTGACGAAGCAGACTGAAGCGGTCCCGCCGAATCCGACTCCAGCGGATACGCCCAGGCACATTCCGGTGATGTCGCCACTGAAGCTGTGCGCCAGCGTCTTGCCCTTGTCGGCGAATCAGCCGCCGACTCGCTCGATGAAATTTCCTTCGGATGGCGGGTTCCGCAACGCTTCGAGTTCCGCTTCCCGCTTGCTCAGGTACTGTCGGTGCTTCAGTTCCTTTTCCTGGCGCAGCTTTTCGGCCCGTCGGCACTCGGCGCCAGAGTAACGAGTGGTCCCCTTGCCCTTGGCGTAGGTGTACTTGCGGCCAGTGACCTGCTGTGCGTAGTAGTTCTTGGATATCGTGCCACCCCTGGCGCGGGTCTCCTTCTTGTAGTTCTTGCCGAAGCTGACCTTCTTGACGTCTCCGGTGCTCTTCCCGTACGTGCAGCTGTACTGGCCGCTGACGCATTCCTCGTATGCTTCTCCGGTCGGGTCGGAGAAGGTGACGGGGTTGTTGTTGCCGTAGACATACGGGGTCAGCTGTGTCGGGTCGTCCGGGAGCAGAAGCGGGTCCACCGACAGGAAGCGGCCCAGGGACGGGTCGTATTCGCGGGCGCCGAGGTGGGTGTATCCCGTGGGGTCGGTGGTGCCGCCGACGAAGCCCCGGTCGCCGGGCCAGGAGGTGGGGCCGGTGGTGGAGCGTTGGCCGCCGAAAAGGAACGAGAACCCGCTGCTGGTGCGGACCGCGACAGTTTCGCCGCCGTGTGTGTAGTAGCGGGTGGCGGTCTTCGTGCCGGTCGAGGTGACGTTCAGCTCGTTGCCGCCGGGCAGGTACGCGGTCGTGGAGCCGTCCGCGTTCTTCGCGAGCATGCGGTTGTCCGCCGCGCCACGAAGGCGTACGCGTCGAAGTCGCCGACAGCAGCCCGGCCCTGCCCCTAGCCACCACGGGCGACCCGCTGGACGACGGGGGTCGGGGGCTCGTCCTGGTCATCGCCGTCACCGACGACTGGGGCATCGTCAAGCGGTGGGACGGCAGCGGGAAGACCGTCGGTTTGAGTGCCTGACACCGCCGGCGATGCGCGGCAGCCGGTTCAGGACAGTTCGGCCAGAACCGCGTCCGTGAACGGCGTCCAGGCCTCCGCTGCCCACGGCCCGAACGCGCGGTCCGTCAGCGCGACGCAGGCGGCCCCCGCCACCGGGTCGATCCACAGGAACGTGCCCGACTGGCCGAAGTGGCCGAAGGTCGCCGGGGAGGACGTGTTGCCCGTCCAGTGGGGGGACTTGGAGTCCCGGATCTCGAAGCCGAGGCCCCAGTCGTTCGGGTTCTGGTGGCCGTAGCCAGGCAGGACGCCCTTGAGGCCCGGGTGGACGACGCTCTGGGCCGCCAGGACCGTACGCGGGTCCAGGAGGCGGGGCGCCTGCACCTCGGCGGCGAAGCGGACCAGGTCGTCGACGGTGGAGACGCCGTCGCGGGCGGGCGAGCCGTTCAGCGCGGTCGACGCCATGGCCAGCGGCTCCAGGACCGCCTGGCGCAGGTACTCGGCGAACGGGATGCCGGACGCCTTGGCGATGTGGTCGCCCAGCACCTCGAAGCCCGCGTTGGAGTAGAGGCGGCGCTCGCCGGGAGGGGCCGTCACCCGGTGCTCGTCGAAGGCCAGCCCGCTGGTGTGCGCGAGCAGGTGGCGCACCGTGGAGCCCTCGGGGCCGGCCGGCTCGTCCAGCTCGATCGCCCCTTCCTCGTACGCCACCAGCGCCGCGTAGGCCGCGAGAGGCTTGGTGACCGAGGCGAGGGGGAAGGGGTGGGCGGTCGGTCCGTGCGTACCGAGAACGGTGCCGTCCGCCCGTACGACGGCGGCAGCCGCAGTCGGGACCGGCCAGGTGTCGATGATCCGCAGGCTCTCCATGGACCCGAGCCTAACGTTCACAGGCGGAGCCTCATCGCCGGGTCCGGAGTGCGGGCGAAGCCGAGCGAGGCGTACAGCGGCTCGGCCTCGACCGATGCGCGCAGGTCGACCTGCGGCACCCCGCGCTCGCGGAACCAGCCGAGCAGCGCCTCCGTACAGGCGCGGGCATGGCCCCGGCGGCGCTGGTCGGGGTCGGTGGCCACGCTGAAGACGTAACCGGTGGTGCCGCCGGGGTTGCCGGGGCCGCCGAGCCGGTACTCGATCGTGCCGACGGCGCAGGCCGCCAGGCCCGTACCCGCCGGGCTGTCCACGACGAACGCGGTGAGGTCGCCGACGGGGTCGTCCAGCTTGCCGCGCAGCGTCTCCACGGCGACCGGCCGCCAGGTGGTGTCCGGGTTCACGCCGGGGCGGCTCGGGAGTGAATCGAGCATGACCGCGCGGAGGCGGACCAGCTCCTCGGCGTCCTCGGCGGTGGCGCGGCGTGCGGGGTTCGGGCGTGTGGTGCTCATGAGCGGGGAGATTAGTCGCCCCGCCCGGGAAACTCCTCCCGTTTCCGCTTGCTTCGAGTGCGCTCCAGGGATTTAGCGTGGAGGCCATGACGGTGATCGGCGGAACTCCCGTAAGCAATCCCGCGACCAGCACACAGCCACAGCCACAGCCTCAGCCGGAGTCCTCCGCAGGGGGCAACGCCTGTGCGGCCCCTCCCAAGGCCCACCCCCGCCCCTCGGGGCAGGACAGCTACACGATCAGCGAGGTCGCCGCCTTCACCGGGCTCACCGCGCACACCCTGCGCTGGTACGAACGCATCGGGCTGATGCCGCACGTCGACCGTTCGCACACCGGGCAGCGCCGGTTCAGCAACCGCGACCTCGACTGGCTGGCCCTCGTCGGCAAGCTGCGGCTGACCGGGATGCCCGTCGCCGACATGGTGCGCTACGCGGAGCTGGTGCGCGCAGGTGAGTCCACCTTCGAGGAGCGGCAGGAGCTGCTGGAGGCCACCCGCCGCGATGTGATCGCGCGGATCGCGGAGCTCCACGACACCCTCGCCGTTCTCGACTACAAGATCGATTTCTACGGTGGCGTCCGCCGGGCGCCGGAAAGGCACACCGCCTGATGACTGTTGACAGAATCCCCACGGTGGAGCTGGGCACCGGCGGACCGAGGGTCGGCGTCCAGGGCCTCGGCTGCATGGGTATCAGCGAGTTCTACGGCGACACGGACGAGCTGTCCGCCCGGGACACCCTGGATGCCGCGCTGGAAGCGGGCGTCACGCTCCTCGACACCGCCGACGCCTACGGGCGCGGCGCCAACGAGGAGTTCCTCGCCCCGTTCGTCGGGGCCCACCGGGACGAGATCACCCTCGCCACCAAGTTCGCCATCGAGCGGACGGACGACCCGCACTACCGGGGCGTACGCAACGACCCCGCGTACATCCGCACCGCCGTCGAGGCGAGCCTGCGCAGGCTGAGGACCGACGTGATCGACCTCTACTACATGCACCGCCGCGACCCCGCCGTCCCGCTCGCCGAATCGGTCGGCGCGCTGGCGGAACTGGTCCAGCAGGGCAAGGTCAAGCAGCTGGGGCTGAGCGAGGTCACCGGAGCCGAGCTGCGCGAGGCGCACGCCGTGCACCCCATCGCCGCCCTCCAGTCGGAGTGGTCCCTCTTCAGCCGCGACGTGGAGAGGAGCGCCGTCGGCGCGGCCGCCGAACTGGGCGTGACCCTCGTGCCGTACTCGCCGCTCGGCCGGGGCTTCCTCACCGGCTCCTTCACCGACGCGGGCAAGGACCTGCCCGAGGGCGACTTCCGCAAGCACCAGCCCCGCTTCAGCGGTGACAACGCCCTTACGAACGCGGCCCTGTTGGAGCCCGTCCACAAGATCGCCGCCGCGCACGGGGTGACCGCCGCGCAGGTGGCCCTGGCCTGGGTGCAGCAACGGGCGCAGGTGCACGGGCTGACCGTGGTGCCGATCCCCGGCACCCGCAGGCGCGGCCGCCTGCTGGAGAACGTGGCGGCGACCCGGCTGACCCTGACGGCCGACGAACTGGCCCTGCTGGAGCCGATAGCCGGGCAGGTGGCGGGGGACCGGTACCCGGACATGAGCAGTACGTCGGTGGCGCGGGAGTAGCCGGGAGGCGTTTCGGGGCGATCGCGTGGTTCCTGCGGTCCATGACGACCCCGCGGCATCGCCCCTCACGCCAGCCCCAGCGCGAACACCGCGAACCCCGCCGCGAGCAGCCCCGCCAGCGCGCGGCGGGCGTTCGCCGCGCGGGTGCCCGCCTTCCACGGGGCGTCGAAGCGGCGCGCGTACCGGGCGATCAGCACCAGCAGCCCAGCGAACAGCGGCAGCCAGGCGATCCGGGCCAGAATCCAGCCGACCGTGTCCGGCCCGGTCGTCAGCCCCGCCACCGCCGCCGTACCGCCCCCCAGCAGCGAGGCCGGTACGGCGGCCGCCAGCATCGCGCTCTGGTGCCAGCACAGGATCGTCATCGCCGACAGGTTGATCACCACGACCGGAGCCCACAGCAGCGGCCTGCGCAGCGACCGCCCGATCCGGTCGCGCAGCAGGATCGCCGCCCCGCTCTGCGCCGCCGCCAGCGCCACCACCAGCAGCGACGGCGGATGCGAGTTGGTCCGCGCCTCGCCCGGCACGCCGACCATCGACGGCGGGTAGTGGAAGGCCAGCAGCAGTACGGCGAAGAGGGCCCCGCCTCCGACGAGCAGCAGCCGCGCACCCCGCTTCCCGATCCGCCCCTCGCCCCACGAGACGCCGAGCTGATACGCGAAGAGCCAGCCGGGCAGGACGTTCAGCACGCTCAGCCAGGACGGCACCGCCTCCGCGAAGGGCCCGTAGCGCAGGAAGTCCACCACCGCGACCGAGACCACCAGCGGCAGCGCCGCCCATCCGCCGAGCCGTCGCGCCAGCCGTACGCAGAGCGGGGTCAGGGCCGTGACCACGGTGTACACCCCGACGAACCAGAGCGGCTGGATCACCAGCGTCGACCCCGTACGCAGGGTGTCTCCGGGCACGCCCAGCGCCGACAGCGCCGCGAGCAGCACTGCCCACACGGCCGCCACCCCCAGCACCGGCCTGCCGAGCCGGACCAGCCGGCCGCGCAGCCAGGCGGCCGTGGTCGACGTCCGGCGTCGGTAGGAGAGGACCGAGGCGTACCCGCCGACCAGGAAGAAGATCCCCAGCATCTGGAGCACCCAGCTGAGCGGGGCGAGGGCGCCGAACACCGAGAGCGGGCTCGCGTTGTGCAGGCCATCCGCGTCGAGCCGGAAGCCGCCCAGCATCCAGTGCCCGAGCGGTACGGCGAGCAGCGCCAGGGCCCGCAGGCCGTCGACGGCCCGGTCCCGGTGGGCGGGGGTGGCGGTGTCGATACGGGCGGCGAGCCGGTGCGTCTTCGTGAGCATCGCGTTCATCGGGCCGCACCTTCCGCGGCCGTCCCCCGTGCGATCGCCGCGAAGGCGCGCAGTGAGTCCGTGCCGGGTTCGAAGTAGCCGCTGTGGCCCCGGGCGTCGTCGGCCGGAATCCGGCGGGCCCCGAACGCCGGGTCCGTCGGGTCGGTGCCGTGGCCCAACCCCGCGAACCGCACGCTCGGCACGTCGTCGATCCAGTCGGTCGGGTCCTTCGCCGCCCACACCCGGGCCTTCGTCCGCAGCGCGTCCACGTGGTCCGCCCGCATGCCGGGGGAGCCGAGGACCACCATGTCGGTGGCGGGGAGACGGGGTGCGGCGAGGCCGCAGACGACGGAGCCGTAGCTGTGGCAGAAGACGGCGGGCTCGGGCAGCCCGTCGGCGGTCAGCCCCTCCGCGAACCGGGTCAGCCGCCCGGCGCCCGCCTCGGCGAGCCGCCCGGTCGCGGCGTCGATACCGAAGCCGACGGGGGTGGTGTACCCGGCCCAGGCGATGACGGCGGTCCGGGCGCCGGCCGCCCTCTGCAAGGTCCTGGCCATACCGGGCGGGGCCCCGTGGGCGGCGGCCTTCCGGTCGAAGGTCCCGGCGTCGTTGTCGGAGCCCGGCACCACCACGGAGACCCGGTGCGCCGAGCGCAGGTCCCCGAAGACCTCGGCGACCTGGCCGCGCCCGCGCGGATCGAACGCCAGGATCTGCCGGCCGGGGGCGGCGAGCGAGCGGTAGCGGGGGTCGTCGTCCGCGGAGAGGACGAGGGCGTTGGCGCGGTAACGCAGCTCAAGCGGCGCACCGTCGAGGTTGCCCACGACGGACGGGTGGCGCAGGAGCAGGAGTTGCTGCTCCCTGTCGCTCAACCCGGCGAAGAAGGCCGCCACTTCGGCGGGCGTGGACCGCTCGGGGTCGGGCAGCTCCACCCCCGGCGCCCGGTCCGACCGCCACTGCGCACTGCCCGGGGGCGGCCCGGTCAGCGCCTGCTGCGCGTCCCCCGAAACCCATCCCGCGGTACCCGTCACCGCGCTGGTAGCCAGTGCGAGCGCGACCAGGGTCCTCGCGTATCGGCGCATCGTGCCTGCCCTCCTTGTCCCCTCCGCACCGGTCGGTGCGGAGGGGAGGAAGGTAGGAAGACGACGGGTGACGCGGCGTCACACCGGGGAGCCAACCGCCCAGTGATACCGGGGTAGGGGGTGGGTCAGACCCTTGCCCAGGGGCTACGCCCCCGCGTCCCCCGGCGTCACCAGCCCCGACTCGTACGCGAAGATCACCGCCTGCGCCCGGTCCCGCAGGTCCAGCTTGGCCAGCACCCGGCCGATGTGCGTCTTCACGGTCTGCTCGGCCAGCACCAGCCGCCCCGCGATCTCCTGGTTCGACAGGCCCCGGGCGATCAGCTCCAGCACCTCCGTCTCACGCGGGGTGAGCCCGTTCAGCCGCAGCGCCTGGCCGCCCCGCGTCGCCCCCGTCGGCCGCTGCGCCGCGAAGTCCGCGATCAGCCGCCGGGTCACCGAGGGCGCCAGCAGCGCGTCCCCGGCCGCCACCACCCGTACCGCCGCGATCAGATCGGCGGGCGGGGCGTCCTTCAGCAGGAACCCGGATGCCCCGGCGCGCAGCGCCTCGTAGACGTAGTCGTCCACGTCGAACGTCGTGAGCATCAGGACCTTGGGCCGGTGCACGACCCCCACCGGCGGGTTCAACAGCTCGCGGGCGGCGGCCAGTCCGTCCATCTCCGGCATCCGGACGTCCATCAGGACGACGTCGGGATGCCGGTGGCGGCTGACGTCGACGCCCTGGCGGCCGTCCGCCGCCTCACCCACCACGTCGATGTCGCTCTGCGCCGACAGCAGCGCCGCGAACCCGGCCCGCACCATGGCCTGGTCGTCGACGATGATCACGCGGATGGTCACGGGTCCTCCGGAGTCGGGTGGGCGGCCGGCGCGTCGGCCGGCGGCAGCGGCATCCGGGCGGCCACCCGGAACCCGCCGTCGGGCAGCGGCCCGGTGTCCAGCGTGCCGCCGGTCAACCGTACGCGCTCCCGCATCCCGACCAGCCCGTGCCCGGTCCCCGCCGTCTCCAGCGGCGAACCCGGCTTCGCGGCGGGCCCGTTGACCACCAGCACGTTCAGATGGCTCATCGACGCCCGGACCGATACCTGCGTACGGGCCCCGGGCGCGTGCCGCACCACATTGGCCAGCGCCTCCTGCACGATCCGGTACGCCGACAGATCCACCGCCGGCGGTACCTCGCCCAGGTCCGCGGCGAGCGACAGTTCCACGGGCAGCCCGGCCCGTACCGTCGCCTCCACCAGCTGCTGGAGCCGGTCCAGGCCGGGCTGCGGGGCCCGGTCGCCCTCGGTGCCGTCGCTGCGCAGCACCGACAGCAGCCGCCGCATCTCGCCCAGTGACTCCCGCGCCGCCGCCGCGATCGCCGTGAACTCCTCCTCGGCGGCCTTCGGCAGCCCGCTGATCCGGTACGGCGCGGAGTCGGCCTGCACCGTGATCACCGACATGTGGTGCGCGACCACGTCGTGCAGCTCCCGGGCGATCCGTGTCCGCTCCTCCAGCAGCGTGCGCTGGGCCCGTTCCGTCTCGCTGATGGTCTCCTGCTCGGCCAGCCGCCGGGTCGCCTCGCCGCGCTCCCGTACCGCCCCGCCGATCACCAGGACCACCGCACCGAGGACAGGCAGCAGCAGGGCGCTGCCCGTATTGCGGTCCGCCGGTGCGATCAGGTGCAGCACCAGCCCGGCCGCGCCCGTCGCCACCCACACGGCGACCACCGTCCGCCGGGTCTCGCGCAGACCGAGGGCCAGCAGCAGGAAGAGGTACGCGACCAGCACCGGGGGAATCCACGGCCAGACGTCGTGCCGATCGTCGGGGTACGCCAGCAGCACCAGCGCGCCCACGATGTCGGCCGGGAAGATGATCCACCACGCCTGGAGGGGCCGATGGGCCAGCATCAGCAGGGGGGCCGTCTGGGCCACCCCGAGCGCCCCGGCCAACGCGCCCGGCACGCCGTACTGCGTGGCCAGGACGGTGATGGTGACCGGGATGAAGGTCGCGGCCAGGGCGAGGACCACCGCGTACGGCAGCAACCGCTGCCACCGCTTGGGGGCATCTGCCAGCAGCGGCGTGGACGGATGGGACGCGTGGGACAGCCCGTGGGCGAGGTCACGCAGATTGCGGCGGGCGGCGCTCAGCAGGCCGTCGGCGGGCGGCGGGCCAGGGGGGCCGGCGGGTGAGGGTGAGGGGGAAGGGGAAGGGGAGGGGGAAGGGGAAGTCGACATGGCCCGGTCAGCCTAGGCAGCCGACGGCCGTCCGTGCGTCATACCGGGGTTCCGACCCACCCACGGGCCGCCTCATACTCCGGTACTGGGTGGGTCCTGCGCGGAGTGGGTCCGGTGCCGATTGGCCCGGTACGGAGTGGGTCCTGTGCTGAGTGGGTCCTGTGCGAGTGGGCGGGGCCCGGGCCCGCCTCACAGCTCCGCGAGCAGCTGGGCCTTCTTCGCGGTGAACTCGGCGTCCGTCACCAGCCCCGCCTGATGCAGCTCACCGAGGTGATGTATCCGCTCGGCGATGTCCGCCGGGTCCCGCCGACCGGCGGACACCAGGACCGAGGCGGGCTCGGCGGGCGCGGGCTGGCTGCGTCGCACGGACTCCAGTACGGCGGCGGCGAAGGGCAGCGACTCGTGCACCGGCCCGTAGCCCAGGCCGAAGATCACGGCTGCCGGGTCCTGGTCCGCCTGGGCCACCGGGGCGGCCGTGCGGGGCACCAGCCGCAGATAGCCGTCCAGCGCCTCGGGCGAGCGCCACTCGATTCCCGCCAGTTCGCTCACCCGGTAGGTCTGGTCGCCGGCCTTCCACTTGGCGCTGGACGCCCCGGTCCAGGACCACCGGAAGGAGACCCGCTCGCCGTCGAAGCCGGCCCGTCCGTCGTACGCCTTGAAGTTGACCGGGGCCTCCGGGGCGGTGACCAGGAAGCGGTCGGCGGGCTCGTCGCAGGAGGCGCCGAGCAGCGCCCGCAGCTCGTCGGCGTAGTACTCCGCGAGCACCTCCCGCTCCGCCGGAAGCACCAGGCGGTAGGGGTCGGACCCCTCCTTGAGCTGCCCCGCGGCAGCCTCCATCAGGGGGTCGGCACCTGGTCGGGGCACGGCACGCAGAACCACCGTGCCCCGCTTGCCCGGAGTCAGCGTCACCGATGACAGCGCCGCATACGGGATGCGGCGTTCCCGCAGGCTCTGGAAGAGCTTCGGTGCGCGGATACCCCGTTCGAAGCGGATGAGCACGGAGTCGGTGTCGAACTCCCAGGTGGCATGAATTCCGGCCAGCACATCACCCATGTGCCTCATCGTATGCGGCACAGGCCCGCACGTCCCCCCTCGGAGTAAGTCCCAGTTAATCCGCCCGTCACGCCCTTCTACGCGCGTCGGCCGTCCCGTTCACCGTAAATACCGCTGTGACATGCGCTGTCGGCACTCGCGCAGCGGACCGATCCGTAGGCCCCGACGCCGATCGCGGCGAAGTTGTCCAGGCTCGCGGTGCCCGGTTCGAAGTAGCCGCTGTGCCCGGCGGCCCCGGCCGCCGAGACGATCCGGGCGCCGAAGTCCGGGTCCACCGGGTCGGCCCCGTGGCCGATGCCGCCGAACTCCAGATGCGGTACGTCCCCGATCCAGTCGTCCTGGTCCCGCATCGCCCAGATCCGGGCGTCGGTGTCCAACTGCCCGGCGTTCGCGGCCCGCATGCCGGGGGAGCCCGCGACCGCGATGTCGGCCACCCGGCCCGGGGCCTCGTCCGCCGCCACCCCGCAGACCACGGAGCCGTAACTATGGCAGAACAGCGAGACCGTGGAGGTACCGGGCAGCGCGCCGACCATCGCGTTGAGCCGCACCGCGCCGTCCGCCGCGAGCCGGCCGAGCGCCGCGTCCATGCCGAGGCCGGCCGGGGCGGTGTAGTCGGCCCAGGCGATGACCGCGGTACGGGTGCCCGGGGCGGCCGAGCGCTCCGCCCCGTACAGGGACTTCGCCATGCCGACGGGGGCGGCGTTCGCGCCCCGGGTGCGCTCCATGGTCAGGAGATGGGTGTCGACGCCGGGGACGATCACGGAGACCCGGGCGGCCCGGTCGAGATCCCCGAACACCTCGGCCGCGCGGCCCTTCCCGGACGGGTCGAAGGCCAGGATCTGGCGGTCGCCCGCGAGCAGTGACCGGAAGCGGTTGATACGCCGTACCGCCTCGTCGCGGCCGTCCGCCGAAAGGGCCGCGCCGTGTACGCGCCGCTTCTCCGCGGCGGCGGCCCGCTTCAGGGCCAGCCGGTTGGCGTGGTAGCGCAGGGTGACCGGCGCCCCGTTCAGATTTCCCACCACTGATGGGTACTTGCCCGCGAGCGCGACCTGCTGTCCGGAGGTGAGTGTGGCGAAGAAGCGGGCCAGCCGGTAGGCCGGCGCGTCGACGTCCGGCAGCGCCCGGCCCCCTATCCGGTCCCGCGCCCAGGAGGCGAGGGCGAGTGTCCGTCCCTCGTCGGAGCGCTGACGGTGTACGGCGCTCCAGCCGGTCGTCGCCAGCATCACGAACACCACCGCGACGGCGAGCAGCGCGCGCCAGGCGGTCAAGGTGGGGGAGGTGTCGAAAGAAGTCACTGCGCCACACCCTAGGAGACGTGTCACGAGGACCGTGGTCCAGGTGACGTACATCACCCGTACACGAAGGATTCACCTGCGATTTCTCACGCAGCGTCACCCGTCCGTCGGCAGGGTCACTTGTCCTTCGGTAGCGTCCCCCGTCCGTCGGCAGAGTCCCCTGTCCCTCGGTGGCGTCATCTGCCCCTCGGCCGGGCCACCGGCCATCCGGCAGGCGCGCCGGTCCTCAGGGTGTGTCCTGTCGCCACTCATGGGCGAGCGCCGGGCCGAGCTGGTCAAGGTAGGTCTCGGTCAGCTCCCGCAGGGCCTCCACGCTCGCGTCCTGCCCCTGGCCCCAGAGCTGTCCGGTCACCCGGATCACTCCGGAGAACGCGGCGACGGCGACCCGCGGGCGGGGGTCCCGGTCCACGTCGAGCCCTTCACGCTCGGCGATCAGCCGCGCGATCTGCTCCTCCATGGCGACGCCGCGCCGCATATGGGCGGCGAGCAGGGAGGGCGTCGACTCGATCATCCGGTACGTCCGCATATGAAGGTCGACCGTGACCACCTCCTCGATCGCCTCGCCGATGCTGTTCCAGGAGCACAGCACCGCCCGGCGCATCGCGTCGAAGGGGGTCTCGTCGGCGGGGCGGCGTCCCAGCTCCGCGAGGAAGTGCGACTCGACCATCTCCTGTATGGCGAAGGCCGTCTCCTCCTTGTTCGCGAAGTAGCGGAAGAAGGTGCGCTGGGAGACCTCCACGGCGTCGACGATCTCGTCGACGGTGGTGCGCTCGTATCCCTGGGTGGTGAACAGTTCGAGGGCGGCGAGCAGCAAGGCGTCGCGAGTGCGCTGCTTCTTGCGTTCGCGTAGTCCGGCTCGGGGCTCCACTGCCTGCCCGTCGGTCACGTACTGGTCCCTCTTTCCCTGTGTTTGTCCAGCTCAGCTTACCTGTGAGCTATGTGACAGTTACTGACTTGTGAAATCGTTTGTCAACTGGCAGCGGCTGTCATTAGTCTCCGCGTATGACTAGTCAGACCACCGTCGAGAAGGCGCCGCGGGAGCCCGCGGGCAACGCTGTTCCCGCCCCGGCCAAGGGGCTCCGCGGCCACCCCTGGCTGACCCTCTTCGCCGTCGCCATCGGCGTGATGATGGTCGCGCTCGACGGCACGATCGTCGCCATCGCGAACCCCGCCATCCAGAAGGACCTCGGCGCCACGCTCGCCGACGTCCAGTGGATCACCAACGGCTATCTGCTCGCCCTCGCCGTCGCCCTGATCACTGCGGGCAAGCTCGGCGACCGCTTCGGCCACCGGCAGACGTTCCTGATCGGCATCGCGGGCTTCGCGGCCTCCTCCGCCGCGATCGGCTTCTCCAAGGAGATCGGCCTGGTCGTTCTCTTCCGTGTGCTCCAGGGCCTCTTCGGCGCCCTGCTGATGCCGGCCGCGCTCGGTCTGCTGCGCGCCACCTTCCCCGCCGAGAAGCTGAACATGGCGATCGGTATCTGGGGCATGGTCATCGGCGCGTCCACCGCGGGCGGTCCCATCGTCGGCGGTCTGCTCGTCGAGCACGTCAGCTGGCAGTCGGTCTTCTTCATCAACGTGCCGGTCGGCATCGTCGCGCTCACCTTCGGCCTGGTGATCCTCAAGGACCACCGTGCCGCCAACGCGCCGCGCTCCTTCGACATCCTCGGCATCGTGCTGCTCTCGGGCGCGATGTTCTCCCTCATCTGGGGCATCATCAAGGCCGGTGAGGCCTGGGGCTGGGGCGACGGCCGCACCTGGGCATGGCTCGGCCTGGCGATCCTGCTCTTCGTCGCCTTCGGCCTCTGGGAGGCCCGGGTCAAGGAACCGCTCGTTCCGCTGGGGATGTTCCGCTCCGTCCCGTTGACGGCCGGGACCATCCTCATGGTGCTGATGGCCTTCGCCTTCATGGGCGGGCTGTTCTTCGTGACGTTCTTCCTCCAGGGCGTCCACGGCCTGAGCCCGGTCGACAGCGGTCTGCATCTGCTGCCGCTCACCGCCATGATGATCGTCTCCTCGCCGGTCGCCGGTGTGCTGATCACCAAGTTCGGCCCGCGCGTCCCGCTGGTCGGCGGCATGGTCTGCACGGCCACCGCGATGTTCGGCATGACGACGCTCACCGACTCCACCGGCACCTTCGCCATGTCCCTCTGGTTCGCGCTCCTCGGCTGCGGGCTCGCCCCGGTCATGGTCGGCGCCACCGAGGTCATCGTCGGCAACGCGCCGCTGGAGCTCTCCGGTGTGGCGGGCGGTCTCCAGCAGGCTGCCATGCAGGTCGGCGGGGCGCTCGGCACCGCCGTCCTCGGCGCGGTCATGTCCTCCAAGGTCAGCGCCGACTTCGCCGGGAACTGGGCGGCGGCCGGCCTGCCCGGCGAGGCGGACCCGAAGCTGGAGGAGGCCGCCGAGTTCGGCATGGTCCCGGTGGAGGAACTGTCCAAGGCCCCGGGCATGACGCCGGACCTCGTCGACCGCATCGGCGGGGTCATCCACGACACGTTCATGTCCGGCATGGGCCTGGCCTTCACCGTCGCGGGCGTTGTCGCCGTGGTCGCCGCCCTGGTCGCCACGCTCACCAAGCGCGGTGCGAACGCCGAGGCGGGCGCCGGAGTCGGCCACATCTAGCACCCCCGTACGCCGTCAACCCGGCGCACACCACAGCCCCGCCGAATCCTTTCGGCGGGGCTGTCGCCTATCAGGGTGGCCTGGGCCGTCCTCCTCTTCCGCATACCTCGCCCGGTGACTCAGAGTGAGCGGCAGAAGAACAGCACCAACCACGGGGGTTGATCCACCATGCGTACGACCGTTCTCGCGGCGGCCGCCCTGGCCGTCACCGCACTCGTTCCCCAGGCTCTCGCCGACGACCGGGCCGCGGCCCCTCCCGGGCCGTCGTCCGACATCAGCCTCGGGAGCTGCGAGGCAGGCAGCCTCTGCCTCTGGAAGAAGCCCGACTTCACCGGGGCCCGGCAGACCTACGAGCTCTCCGGCGTGGACATCGAGAGCTGCACCCCGCTGCCGAAGGGCGGCGACGCCCAGTCCCTCGCCAACCGCACCGGTCGGCCTGTCACGACCTACCAGTCCGCCGAATGCGCGGAGACCGGCGAGTTCGAGACGTACCCCGGCGGCGGGACCTGGCTGCCGCGCTCGCCGTACCAGGTACGCGCCTTCAAGATCTGGGAGAACTGAGCGCACGGGCTGGACACGCCGAGGGGCGGCGACGCACACGCGTCACCGCCCCTCGGATCCGAACGGCAGCCCGCGGCTACGCGTCGCCACCCGCCGCGCCCGGATCGGCCGCGGCCACATCCAGGAGCTCGTAGCGGTCCACCGCCGTCTTCAGGGCCGACCGGTCGATCTTGCCCTCCTTGGCCAGCTCCGTGAGCACCGCCAGCACGATCGACTGCGCGTCGATGTGGAAGAACCGGCGGGCCGCGCCACGGGTGTCCGCGAAGCCGAAGCCGTCGGCGCCCAGCGACTGGTACGCCCCCGGCACCCAGCGCGCGATCTGGTCCGGCACCGAACGCATCCAGTCCGAGACGGCCACGAACGGGCCCTGGGCCCCTTCGAGCTTCTTGGTCACATACGGGACGCGCTGCTCCTCCTCCGGATGCAGGAGGTTGTAGCGCTCGACGTCCACGGCCTCACGGCGCAGCTCGTTCCAGGAGGTCGCCGACCAGACGTCCGCCTTGACGTTCCACTCCTCGGCGAGGATCTTCTGCGCCTCGACGGCCCACGGGACCGCCACGCCGGACGCCAGGATCTGCGCCGGGATCTCGCCCGCCTCGCCCTGCTTGAAGCGGTAGACACCCTTGAGGATGCCGTCCACGTCCACGTTCTCGGGCTCGGCCGGGTGCTGGATCGGCTCGTTGTAGACGGTCAGGTAGTAGAAGACGTCCTCGTTGGCCTCGCCGTACATCCGGCGCAGCCCGTCCTGCATGATGTGCGCGATCTCGTACCCGAAGGCCGGGTCGTACGCGACGCAGCCCGGGTTCGTCGAGGCGAGCAGCTGCGAGTGGCCGTCCGCGTGCTGGAGACCCTCACCGGTCAGCGTCGTACGCCCGGCCGTCGCGCCCAGCACGAAACCGCGCGAGAGCTGGTCGGCCATCTGCCAGAACTGGTCACCGGTGCGCTGGAACCCGAACATCGAGTAGAAGACGTACACCGGGATCAGCGGCTCGCCGTGCGTGGCGTACGCCGAACCGGCCGCGATCAGCGAGGCCGTGCAGCCTGCCTCGGAGATGCCGTCGTGCAGCATCTGCCCGGTCGGGGACTCCTTGTACGCGAGCAGCAGCTCCCGGTCGACCGCCTCGTACTGCTGGCCGAGCGGGTTGTAGATCTTCGCGCTCGGGAAGAACGCGTCCATGCCGAAGGTGCGGTACTCATCGGGCGCGATCAGCACGAAACGCTTGCCGATCTCCTTGTCCCGCATGAGGTCCTTCAGGATGCGGACGAACGCCATGGTGGTGGCGATCGACTGTGAACCCGAGCCCTTCTTCGCAGCCGCGTACGTCTTCTCCACAGGCTGCGGCAGCGGCTTCGCCCGCACGACCCGGGTCGGGACGTAACCGCCCAGACTCCGGCGGCGGTCGTGCATGTACTGGATCTCCTCCGAGTCGCGGCCCGGGTGGTAGTAGGGCGGGTAGCCCTCGTCCAGCTGCTTGTCGGTGATCGGGATGTGCAGCCGGTCGCGGAACCGCTTGAGGTCCTCGACCGTGAGCTTCTTCATCTGGTGGGTCGCGTTGCGGCCCTCGAAGTTCGGCCCCAGCGTCCAGCCCTTGACCGTCTGGGCGAGGATCACCGTCGGCTGGCCCTTGTGCGCCTTGGCCGCCGCGTAGGCCGCGTAGACCTTGCGGTGGTCGTGACCGCCGCGGCCCAGGTGCAGGATCTGCTGGTCGGTCATGTCCTTGACCATGTCCCGCAGCCGCGGGTCGTCGCCGAAGAAGTGGTCGCGGATGTACGCGCCGGTCTCCGTGGCGTACGTCTGGAACTGGCCGTCCGGCGTGGTGTTCAGCTTGTTGACCAGGATGCCCGTGCGGTCCTGCGCCAGCAGCGGGTCCCAGGAGCGGTCCCAGACCAGCTTGATGACGTTCCAGCCGGCACCCCGGAACTGCGACTCCAGCTCCTGGATGATCTTGCCGTTGCCGCGTACCGGGCCGTCCAGCCGCTGGAGGTTGCAGTTGACCACGAAGGTCAGGTTGTCCAGGCCCTCCCGGGCGGCGATGGACAGCTGGCCCAGCGACTCCGGCTCGTCCATCTCGCCGTCGCCGAGGTAGGCCCACACATGCGACTTGGAGGTGTCGGCGATGCCGCGCGCCTCCATGTAGCGGTTCATCCGCGCCTGGTAGATCGCGCCGAGCGGGCCGAGACCCATCGAGACGGTCGGGAACTCCCAGAAGTCCGGCATCAGCCGCGGGTGCGGGTAGCTGGACAGGCCGTTGGGGGCCTTCGACTTCTCCTGGCGGAACGCGTCGAGCTGGGCCTCGCTCAGCCGGTCCAGCAGGAACGCGCGGGCGTAGATCCCCGGGGAGGCGTGCCCCTGGAAGAAGATCTGGTCGCCGCCGTCGCCCTCGTCCTTGCCCCGGAAGAAGTGGTTGAAGCCCACGTCGTACAGCGAGGCGGAGGACGCGAAGGTGGCGATGTGGCCGCCGACGCCGATCCCGGGGCGCTGCGCCCGCGAGACCATCACGGCGGCGTTCCAGCGGGTCGCGTTGAGGACCTTGCGCTCGATCTCCTCGTCGCCGGGGAAGAACGGCTCGTCCTTCGTGGCGATCGTGTTCACGTAGTCCGTGCTGCGCATCTCGGGCACCGCGACGCGCTTCTCCCGCGCGCGCTCGATGAGCCGGAGCATCAGATAGCGGGCCCGCTCACGGCCGCGCTCGTCGACGGCGGCGTCGAGGGAGTCGAGCCATTCCCGGGTCTCCTCGGGATCAAAGTCCGGGACCTGGCTCGGAAGGCCGCCAATGATGATCGGGTTGCGATCGGATCCGGAAGCCACACTGTTCCTTCGCTGTTCGGTGGTGCTCTACGGGGCCTGTTACGGGGAATGTAACCCCGGACAGCTCTGTCAACTCTGTGCGCGCCGCCTCCATCGTGCTACCGCGAGGGCCCAAACGTCATCTCTACCGTTGGGTAACCCCGAGGGTTGCGAAAACTCGTCCGCGGGGCACGAGTATGGGCAGTACGCGGCTGGGTACGGGCAAACCGCAACCTTACGCCCAAGGCGTCCAAGCGTTCCCAAAGGCTGTTCGACTCCGATTGGCGGATCGAAACGGCATAAGCTGAGGAAGGACGTAAACGGATGGAGCGACCCAGGGGCGACCCGGGGGAGCCGCCGGAGAGACATGCCGGAGCTTGCGGTGACGTGGCAGGGAACGTCACCGTTTCGGCGGTCTCGCACGCTGGGTACTTGCGCGATTCGCCGGGCCCGTGTGGACTACGGCCTACGCCCCGCGCACGCGCGTGGGCAGCATTTTCCGAAGACATGATCAGGAGGCAACCCGTGAGCGCGACCGCGGACCACGCGGAGGAGCGGACCAACCCGGCAGCACGCCTGGGGTTCGAGCCCGGACAGGTGGTCCAGGAGATCGGCTACGACGACGACGTCGAGCTGGAGCTCCGTGAGGGCATTGAGGCCACTACCGGCCAGGAACTCGTCGACGAGGAGTACGACGACGTCGCAGACGTCGTCCTGCTCTGGTTCCGTGACGAGGACGGCGACCTTACGGACGCGCTGGTGGATGCCATTGGTCTGATCGAGGACGGCGGTACGGTCTGGCTGATGACGCCGAAGACCGGCCGTGACGGATACGTCGAACCGAGCGACATCAATGAGGCTGCCCAGACAGCCGGTCTCGCCCAGACCAAGAGCATCAGCGCGGGCAAGGACTGGACGGGCAGCCGTCTGGTCACCCCCAAGGGGGCCAAGGCCAAGCGCTGAACCACTCTCTGCACCACCCCGGGGCCCCCACGGGCGCACAACACTGTGCTCGTGGGGGCCTTCGCACGCCTGCGGCCATGGAAGCCCCCGTACGCCCCGGGCCTTCGTACGCCCCGGGCCTTCGGATTGCCCGCGGCCCGGGTCGGCGGGCTGCGGCCACGGGTGCTTGGAGACCGGCCCGCGGCTCTGCGTAGGGTGGGTGTCACCCGGACGGCCCCCGCCCGGGACGCGGAGAAGCGGCGAAGGGATGCGTGTTTCCATGACGATCGAGGTCGGCACCGAGGCCCCGGACTTTGAACTCAAGGACAACCACGGCCGGACCGTGCGGCTCTCGGAGTTCCGCGGTGAGAAGAACGTGGTGCTGGTGTTCTACCCGTTCGCCTTCACCGGCGTCTGCACGGGCGAGCTGTGCGAGCTCCGCGACGAGCTGCCGCGCTTCGAGAACGACGACACCCAGTTGCTCGCCGTCTCCAACGACTCCATCCACACCCTGCGCGTCTTCGCCGAGCAGGAAGGCCTGGAGTACCCGCTGCTGTCCGACTTCTGGCCGCACGGCGAGGCCTCGCGGGCCTACGGTGTCTTCGACGAGGGCAAGGGCTGCGCGGTGCGCGGCACCTTCGTCATCGACAAGGCGGGCGTCGTCCGCTGGAGCGTCGTCAACGGCCTCCCGGACGCACGCGACCTGAAGGACTACGTCAGGGCGCTCGAAGCGCTCTGAGACGATCTCCTGGCGGCGCCCGGCCATAAGCTGTTTCGGCCGGGAACCGGTCACTAGGATCCAATCGTTGATCCGATGCCAACGAACGACGGGGACGCTGGTGTCTGCCGGCCCCTGAGAAAACTACTGGAGGACTCGTGGGAGTCAGCCTCAGCAAGGGCGGCAACGTCTCGCTGACCAAGGCCGCGCCCAACCTGACCGCGGTCATCGTCGGTCTGGGCTGGGACGCCCGCACCACCACCGGCGGAGACTTCGACCTCGACGCCAGCGCGCTGCTGGCGAACGCCGAGGGCAAGGTCGCGGCGGACGGCAATTTCGTCTTCTTCAACAACCTGAAGAGCCCCGACGGCTCCGTCGAGCACACCGGTGACAACCTCACCGGCGAGGGCGAGGGCGACGACGAGGTCATCAAGGTGAACCTCGCCGGTGTCCCCGCCGACGTCGACAAGATCGTCTTCCCGGTCTCGATCTACGAGGCCGAGACCCGTCAGCAGAGCTTCGGCCAGGTCCGAAACGCGTACATCCGCGTGGTCAACCAGGCCGACAACACCGAGCTGGCCCGCTACGACCTGAGCGAGGACGCCTCGACGGAGACCGCGATGGTCTTCGGCGAGCTCTACCGCAACGGCGCCGAGTGGAAGTTCCGCGCCATCGGGCAGGGCTACGCCTCGGGTCTGCGCGGCATCGCGCAGGACTTCGGCGTCAACGTCTGAGGTTCTGAAGCAGCAGGAGCTCCGAGGCTCGCAGAAGCAGCAGGAGCTCTGAGGCTCTGAGCAGCAGTGGAAGCTCCGAGGCTCGCAGCAGCAGAAGTACGGAGCGCGCACAGCGCTCCCGCACCACCGTGTCCGGCGCCGCATGCACATGCGGCGCCGGACGCGCTCGGGGGGTGTCCGGGAAGCCCCCCGGCAGCGTTCACACGACTAGGGGAGGACACACATGGGCGTCACGCTCGCCAAGGGAGGCAATGTCTCCCTCTCCAAGGTCGCACCCAACCTCACACAGGTGCTGGTCGGGCTCGGCTGGGACGCACGCTCCACCACCGGAGCGGACTTCGACCTCGACGCCAGCGCACTGCTGTGCCAGTCGGGCCGGGTGCTCGGTGACGAGTGGTTCGTCTTCTACAACAACCTCACGAGCCCCGACGGCTCCGTCGAGCACACCGGCGACAACCTCACGGGTGAGGGCGACGGCGACGACGAGTCCGTCATCGTCCGCCTCGACCAGGTGCCCGCCCACTGCGACAAGATCGTCTTCCCGGTCTCGATCCACGAGGCGGAGAACCGGGGGCAGGCGTTCGGCCAGGTCAGCAACGCCTTCATCCGGGTGGTCAACCAGGCCGACGGCCAGGAGCTGGCCCGTTACGACCTGAGCGAGGACGCCTCGACGGAGACCGCGATGATCTTCGGCGAGCTCTACCGGTACAACGGCGAGTGGAAATTCCGTGCGGTCGGTCAGGGGTACGCGTCGGGCCTGCGCGGCATCGCTCTAGACTTCGGCGTCAACGTTTCATAGCCGCGCACGGCGCGGGGGAGCCCCCCGAAAGACACCAGGGGAGACCCTTACACAACACGATGGGGTAGGCAGTGGTTCTGAAAACCTTCGGCTGGTCGTTCGCGGTCACCGCGCTCGGCCTGGTTGCGGCGTTTTTCTACGGGGGGTGGCAGGCCTTCGGTATCGTCGCGATCCTGTCGGTCCTGGAGATCTCGCTGTCCTTCGACAACGCGGTGATCAACGCCGGAATCCTGAAGAAGATGAATGCCTTCTGGCAGAAGATCTTCCTTACCATCGGCATTCTCATCGCCGTCTTCGGTATGCGGCTGGTGTTCCCCGTCGTGATCGTGGCCGTGAGTGCCCAGCTCGGTCCGATCGAGGCCATCGACCTGTCCTTCAACGACCCGGACAGATACAAGGAACTGGTCACGGACGCCCATCCGTCGATCGCCGCCTTCGGTGGCATGTTCCTGCTGATGATCTTCCTCGACTTCATCTTCGACGAGGACCGGGACATCCACTGGCTGCGCTGGATCGAGCGTCCGCTCGCCAAGCTCGGCAAGGTCGACATGCTGTCGGTCTGCGTCGCTCTGATCATCCTGCTGATCACCGCCATGACCTTCGCGACCAACGCCCACCAGCACGGTGGCGGGCACGTGGACAAGGCGTCGACCGTCATGCTCTCCGGTATCGCCGGTCTGATCACCTACCTCGTCGTCGGCGGGCTCTCCGGATTCTTCGAGAACAAGCTCGAAGAGGAGGAGGAGCGTGAGCACGAGGCCGAGGAAGAGGCCAAGCGGAAGGGCAAGCCCGTCAACGGGGTCGCCCTCGCCGGAAAGGCCGCGTTCTTCCTCTTCCTCTACCTGGAAGTCCTGGACGCCTCGTTCTCCTTCGACGGCGTCATCGGCGCCTTCGCGATCACCAACGAGATCGTGCTCATGGCCCTCGGCCTCGGCATCGGCGCCATGTACGTCCGTTCGCTCACCGTCTACCTGGTGCGCGAGGGCACGCTGGACGACTATGTCTACCTGGAGCACGGCGCGCACTACGCGATCGGTGCCCTGTCGGTCATCCTGCTGATCACCATCCAGTACGAGATCAGCGAGATCATCACCGGTCTGATCGGCGTCGTCCTGATCGGGCTGTCCTTCTGGTCCTCCCTGCGCCGCAACAGGGCGCTCGCGGCTGCCGACGGGGGCGGCGGGAGCGACGGCCCCAGCTCCGGCGCCAAGGCCGAAGTCACCTCCGGGGTGTGACCCGGTAGGGATTGAGGAACGCTCTCTGCGGGGCGGCCACACGGCGACGGCTCTCCGGGATCTCCCGGACCCGGCCCGAGTGGCCGCCCCGCAGCGATGTCCGGGTGCTGTCATGCGTGCGGGCGCGAGAGCAGGCGCGAGAACGAGCACGCCGACAGGCGCGCCAACAGGTGGGGGTTGGAATGGGATTCTTCGACGGCTTGCGACCGCTGCGCGCGGCACAGTTCGACTCGGGCAATGGCACGTCGAGCGCCATCGAGCTGACCAAGCGGAACGCGACGATCTCGCTCACCGAACAGGGCGCCCTGTCGGGCAATCTCCGGGTCAACCTGTCCTGGCGGATGCGGACCTCGGACATCGAGGGACGCTCCCGCCAGAGCGGCCGGCTGCGCCGCCCTCTCAAGCTCTTCCAGCCCGAGGTGGTCCAGGCTCACACCCAGGGCGTCGTCGACGTCGACCTGGACCTCGGCTGCATGTACGAGCTGACGGACGGCACCAAGGGGGTCGTGCAGCCGCTGGGCGGCCTGCTCGGCGACCTCAACGCCCCGCCGTACATCCGGCTCAGCGGCGACGACCGGTTCGGCGCGCCTTCGGGGGAGACGGTCTACGTCAACCTCGATCAGCGCGAACAGATCAAGCGGCTGCTGTTCTTCGTCTACATCTACGACCAGACGCCCGCCTTCGACCGTACGCACGCGAAGATCACGCTGTACCCGGGGCACGGGCCGCGCATCGAGATCGACCTGGACGAGCGCGCACCGCAGGCCCGGTCCTGCGCGGTGTTCACCGTGGACAACACCAAGGGGGAGCTGATCGTGCGCCGCGAGGTGAAGTTCGTCTACGGATTCCAGTCGGAGCTGGACCGGCTGTACGGCTACGGCATGCAGTGGGGCCGCGGCTACAAGTCCCGTACCTGAGTCGCTCCCGTACCTGAGCGCCTTCCGTACCGGGCCGTTGGACGCGGGCTTCGTGACCCGGGCGCCCGGATCGTCAGGCCCGGATGAACTGCGGACCTTGAGGGGGCAGCACGAAATGCGGGTCGGGTGCGTGCGCGGCGGCCGCCGCGGGCTGGGGATAGCCGTACGCGGGCGGTGCGGCGGCGGGCTGAGGGTAGCCGTACGCAGGCTGGTGGGCCGCCGCGGCCGCCGCTGGATGTGCGGCGGCAGGCGGGTAGCCGTAGGAGGGCTGCTGATGCAGGACCGTGGCCTGGGAGTCCGGACCACCGGCCCCGGCGGCCGCGGGCATCGGAGTGGGCGGCGGGGGCACGGGTGGCGCCGGGGGCACGGCCGCCGGGGCAGGCTGAGCGGACTGCGCCCCGGGCCGGGGCTGGGAGACCTGCGGCTGAGGCTGCGGGGCCGACGGCTGCGGGGCCTCGGGCCGGACGGCGGAGGGCTGGGTCCCCGCCTGCGCGGCGGCCGCGCTCTCGTCCTCCCCGGCGGCCTCCGAATCGTCGACCGAGATCCCGAAGGCGGTGGCCAGCCCGATCAGCCCGGTGGGATAGCCCTGGCCGACCGCACGGAACTTCCATCCCTCACCGCGCCGGTACAGCTCGCCGCAGATGATCGCGGTCTCTTCGCCGGTCTCCGGCCGCACGTCGAACACGGCCAGCGGCTCGCCCCCGGCGGACGCGGCATCGAAGAGAAGTATCCGCAGGTCAGGAACCTGCTCAAAGGCGGCGCCGTCCGAGGAGGCGGCGATGACCACCTGGTCCACGGAGGCGTCGAGCGCGCCGAGATCCGCCTCGACCGTGTCCGTCAGTCCTTCGGGCACACTGCGCTTCGGCAGCCGCCGGACCAGGCCGGAGGGGTGCCGGGGCTGGTTGTAGAAGACGAAGTCCTCGTCGGACCGCACCCGGCCGGACGCACCGAGGAGCAGGGCGGAGGCGTCCACGTCGGGAACCCCGGCGCCCGGGGTCCAGCGCAGCACGGCCCGTACGGCCGCGGCATCGACGGGGACGTTCGAGCCCTTCAGCATCGTGTGCGTCATGACCGTCATCCTGCCTGCTGGGGGCTTGTGCGGACAACGCGGGGGCGGCACGTCTGTGCCCGGAGACCGTGCCGGCAGGGCGGGACGGTACCGCGGGAGGAGGGCGGGTGACTGCCGGGTAACCGGAAATTCATGTCCTTGCGGAACTGTTGACACCCGTCCGTACGTACTATTACCGGCCATACGTTGTCCGGCCGGTCAGGCAGTTCGGGGGAAACTCATGCGTCACTTCGGGCATATAGCGCCCGCGACCCGGGAGGGTCTGTTCTTCCGGGAGCCCTGCGACTTCAGCGCGCGTTCCCCGGCGCGGCTGCTCTCGGTCGCCCTCGGGGCCACGCTCTACTCCCCGGCCACCCGCCCGGCCCTGGCCGACGACGTGCTGAAGCAGGCCGGGCGCGGCGTCGTCTCCATGGTGCTCTGCCTGGAGGACTCGATCGACGACGCCGAGGTGGTCGACGCCGAGGCCAACCTGATCAGGCAGTTCGCCGCCCTCGCCGCCCGGTCCGAGTCCCCGGACCCCACCGTCCCCGACGTGCCGCTGCTCTTCATCCGGGTCCGCGAACCGGACCAGATCACCGACCTCGTGGAGCGCCTCGGCGACGCGGTCCGGATGTTGTCCGGTTTCGTACTTCCCAAATTCACCGAAGAGCGTGGAGTCCTGTTCCTGGAGGCTCTCGCCGAGGCCGAGACCGCCTGCGGACAGCGGCTCTTCGCCATGCCGGTCCTCGAATCGCCCGAGCTGCTCCACCTGGAGAGCCGCGCCGAGATCCTCCAGGGCATCGCCCGCAGCGTCGACAAGTACCGGGACCGGGTGCTCGCCCTGCGGCTCGGCGTCACGGACTTCTGCTCGGCCTACGGACTGCGCCGAGCGCCCGACATGACGGCGTACGACGTCCAGATCGTCGGCTCCGTGATCGCCGACGTGGTCAACGTGCTGGGCCGCGCCGACGGCACCGGCTTCACGATCACCGGCCCCGTCTGGGAGTACTTCCGCCGCCAGGAACGCATGTTCAAGCCCCAGCTGCGCCGCAGCCCCTTCCTTGAGGGCCGGGCCGAGGAGCTGCGGACGGCACTCATCGAGCACGACCTGGACGGCCTGCTGCGGGAGATCGAGCTCGACCGCGCCAACGGCCTGCTCGGCAAGACCTGCATCCACCCCTCCCACGTGGTGCCCGTGCACGCGCTGTCCGTGGTCAGCCACGAGGAGTTCACGGACGCCCAGGACATCCTGCGGCCCGAGCGCGGGGGCGGCGGCGTGCTGCGCTCCGCGTATACGAACAAGATGAACGAAGTGAAGCCCCACCGGGCCTGGGCCGAGCGCACACTCCAGCGGGCCGAGGTCTTCGGGGTGGCCAGGGAAGACGTCGGCTTCGTGGACCTGCTGGCCGCGGGCCTGACGAACTGAGCGCGTATCGATGAGCGAGCGCGCGGCGAGACAAGAGACCAGAGAAGAGGCCGTGGACGTGGTGTGGTCGGGCAGCTGGGTGGCGGAGCGGCTGGGAGTCGCCCTGGAAGGCGACGGGGAGCTCCGGGAACTGCTTGGCCTCGCCCTGCGCCGTAACCCCAAGCGGGCACATCTGCTCGTGTCCAACGTGCTGGGCAAGCACGTGCCCCAGCGCCCCTCCGTCGTGTACGGAGAAGGCTTCGCGCTCGGCCAGCGGGTGCGGGAGCTGCTCGGCGCGCAGGAGGCCCGCCGCGCGGTCGTCCTCGGGTACGCGGAGACGGCCACCGGCCTCGGCCACGCCGTCGCGGACGGACTGCGGGACGCCCCGTACCTCCACTCCACCCGGCGCCCGGTGCCGGGCGTCGAGCAGGCGGGCGGCTTCGAGGAGTCCCACTCGCACGCCACCTCGCACCTGCTGCTGCCGGAGGACCGGGAGCTGCTGGCGGGGGGCGCGGACACCGGTGCGGGTGCCGGTGCGGAGGCAGGTGCTTCCGTTCTGGTCCTGGTCGACGACGAGTTCTCCACCGGCAACACGGTCCTGAACACCATCCGCACCCTGCACGACCTGCACCCGCGCGAACGGTACGTGATCGTCGCCTTGGTCGACATGCGCTCACCGGAGGACCGCGACCGGCTGGCGGCCTTCGCCGCCGAGATCGGGGCCCGGGTGGACCTGGTGGCCCGCAGCAGCGGCACGGTCGCCCTGCCGGACGGCGTACTGGAACACGGACAGGCCCTGGTGGCGGCACAGGAGGCGGAGGCCCCCGCCTGCCCGCCGCCCTCCGCACAGGCCCCCGCTTCCGTCACCCGCGTCGATCTCGGCTGGCCCGCGGGAGTCCCCGACGGCGGCCGGCACGGCTTCACCCCGGCCCACCGGGCGGCCCTCGAATCGGCGCTCCCGGTCCTGGCGGAGCGGATTGCGGGTGCCCTGGGAAGCGACGTCCGCCGGGTCCTCGTCCTCGGCTTCGAGGAGCTGATGTACGCGCCGCTGCGCCTGGGCACCGCACTGGAGGAGGTGCTGGGAGCCGACGCGGCCGACACCGAGGTCCGCTACTCCACCACCACCCGTTCCCCGGTCCTAGCCGTCGACGACCCCGGCTACGCGATACGCACCCGCCTGGTCTTCCCGGCCCACGACGACCCGGCTGACGGACCCGGCGACCGGTACGCGTACAACGTGGCGGGCGCGGGCTTCGACGCGGTGGTCGCCGTCGTCGACTCCGCCGCCGACACCCCCGAACTGCACGCCCCCGACGGCCTGCTGGCCCGCCTCGCCGAGCACACCGGCCACGTACTCCTCGCGGTCATCCCCTCGTACACCCCCGCCCCCGCCCCCGCACCCGTCCCCCACCGGCAGGAGCCCCCCGTGCTGCCCGAGCCCCTCCGAGGCCCCGACTTCTCCAGTTACGCACCGGAGGACGTCGGCTGGCTCCTCCAGGACCTCTCGGACACCGAGCTGGAGGCGCCCACCGAGGAGCGCGAGGAGGCGATCCAGAGCGGCGGCGCGCACTACGCGGAGTCGCTGCCCGTCGAGTACCAGCCGAGCCCCGAGTACCAGGCCCTGTTCACGGCCGCCCTGGATGCCTCCGCCGCCCGCATCGCCCGCGCGGTGGGCACCGTCACCGAGACGGTCCTCGCCGAACGCGGCCCGCGCCCGGTCCTCGTCTCGCTCGCCCGCGCCGGAACGCCCGTCGGGGTGCTGATGCGCCACTGGGCCCGCCACCGGCACGGCCTGGACCTCCCGCACTACGCCATCTCCATCGTCCGGGGCCGGGGCATCGACGCCAACGCCCTGCGCTGGCTCGCCGCCCACCACGACCCGGCCGACGTGGTGTTCGTCGACGGCTGGACGGGGAAGGGTGCGATCGCCCGCGAACTGGCTGCGGCCATAGGTGAGTTCGAGGCGCAGGAGAGGGCTGGGGGCTCCACGGGTACTGGCGGCCGCGCCGGCTTCGACCCGGAGATCGCGGTGCTCGCCGACCCGGGCGGCTGCGTCCGCACGTACGGCACCCGCGAGGACTACCTGATCCCTTCCGCCTGCCTCAACTCCACCGTCTCCGGCCTCATCTCCCGTACGGTGCTCCGCGCCGACCTGGTCGGCCCCGACGACTTCCACGGCGCGAAGTTCTACCGCGAGCTGGCGGGGGCCGATGTCTCCGGCGACTTCCTGGCGGCGGTGGCCGCGCGCTTCGACGAGGTGGCGGACCAGGTCGACGCCGAGGCGAAGGAACTGCTCGCCGCCGACCGGGCCCCGACCTGGGAGGGCTGGGCGGCCGTCGAGCGGATCAGCGAGGAGTACGGCATCCACGACGTGAACCTGGTCAAGCCCGGTGTCGGCGAGACCACCCGGGTGCTGCTGCGCCGGGTCCCCTGGAAGATCCTCGCGAAGCGCGGAGCAGGCACGGACCTGGAGCACATCCGGCTGCTGTCCGAGCAGCGGGGCGTCCCGGTCGAGGAGGTCGACGACCTCCCGTACAGCTGTGTCGGCCTGATCCACCCCCGGTTCACGCGCGGCGCGACGGGCGCGGACGGCAAGGCGGTGCAGGGCGCATGAGCGTGAGCGCGACTTCACCGGTCACCCTGGTGGCGAGCGACCTCGACCGTACGCTCATCTACTCGGCGGCCTCGCTCGACCTGACGATGCCGGACGCGGAGGCCCCCCGGCTCCTGTGCGTGGAGGTGTACGGCCACAAGCCCCTCTCGTACATGACGGAGACGGCGGCCGCACTGCTCACCGAGGTGGCGACCTCGACGCTGTTCGTCCCGACCACCACCCGGACCCGCGAGCAGTACCACCGCATCCACCTCCCCGGCCCCACTCCCCGGTACGCGATCTGCGCCAACGGCGGCCACATCCTCGTCGACGGGGTCTCCGACCCGGACTGGCAGACGCGGGTGGAGACCCGCATCGCCGACGAGTGCGCCCCCCTCACCGAGATCCGGGCTCATCTCGCCGCGACCGCCGACCCGGCCTGGCTCCTCAAGGACCGCGTGGCCGAGAACCTCTTCGCGTATCTCGTCGTCGAGCGCTCCCTCCTCCCCGAGGAGTGGGTGAAAGAGCTGGCGGCCTGGGCGCGGCCCCGCGGCTGGACGGTCTCCCTCCAGGGCCGCAAGATCTACGCGGTCCCGGCACCGCTCACCAAGAGCGCCGCGATGCGCGAGGTGGCCCGCCGCTCCGGCGTCACCCGCACGCTCGCCGCCGGGGACTCGCTCCTCGACGCCGACCTGCTGCTCGCCGCCGACCTGGGCTGGCGCCCCGGCCACGGTGAACTCGCGGACGAGGGCTGGCGGGCCCCGCACGTCGAGGCGCTGGAGGAGAAGGGAGGGGCAGCAGGGGAGGAGATCCTCCGCCGCTTCCTGACGGCTTCCTCCTCCGCCGCCTCCGCCGCCTCCGCCGCCTCCGCCGCCTCCGCCGCCTCCGCCGCCTCCGCCGCCGAGTCGGCCGCCTCTGCCGCTTCCTCTGATTCCTCCGCTTCCTCTGCGTAGGGGCGCTGGTTGCGCGAGGCTGGGGCGGAGAGCGGCTGACGGGCGCGGAGCCCGGCCACTCTTCTTCACGGACGACACGACAGAGGGAAGCGCACCCGGATGACCAAGGGCAACGAGACCACGATCACGGACGAGCTGTACGCGTACATGCTGGCCCACAACCCGCCGCTGGACCCGGTCCAGCGGGAGCTGGTGGACACCACGTACGCCCGGTTCCCCGACCACGCGGGCATGGTGTCGGCCGAGGAGCAGGCCCCGCTGCTGGCGTTCCTCGTCCGGCTGGTGGGTGCCCGGCACGTGGTGGAGGTCGGGACGTTCACCGGCTTCAGCGCCCTGGCGATGGCCCGGGCGCTGCCCGCCGACGGCAGGTTGATCGCCTGCGACATCTCGGAGGAGTGGACGGCGTACGGCCGGGAGGCATGGGAGAAGGCGGGCGTCGCGGACCGCATCGACCTGCGAATCGCCCCGGCCCTGGACACGCTGCGCGCGATGCCCGCCGAGCCGCACATCGACTTCGCCTATCTGGACGCGGACAAGGGCGGGTACATCGCGTACTGGGAGGAGCTGGTGCCCCGGATGCGGCAGGGCGGGGTCATCGCCACGGACAACGTGCTCTTCCACGGCGGCGTGACGGACCCGGAGGCGACGGGCCCGACAGCGGCGATCAAGGAGTTCAACGACCACGTGAGCGCGGACGACCGGATGGACAGCGTGCTGCTGACGGTCGCGGACGGCCTGACACTGTCCCGTAAGAAGTAGCGCGCACCAGGCCGCCCGGCTCAGGCCCGGCACTGGTGCGGCGCAGTTGGGGTGCGGGTGGCGGGTGGCGGGTGCGGGTGCGGGCGGCGGCGTGGTGAGGCTCGGGTGGGGCGGGGTACGGCTCAGCCGCAGCACCCACCGCCGCAGCAGCCCCCGCCCCCTCCGCCGCCGGACGAGTCGGGCGCGGACCCGGCGGCACCGCCCACGGCCACGGCGGACAGCAGCTTGACGGTGTCGTCGTGGCCGAGGGGGCAGGAGGCGGGGTCCGAGGACTGGGCCATGGGGCGGCTGACTTCGAACGTGTCGCCGCAGGTGCGGCAGCGGAATTCATAGCGAGGCATGGGCCAAGGCTAGAGCCATCCGCGCCCGCACGGCTACGACGAGGGCTATGGGCCTCGGGCGGGCGCAGAGCCAGGCGGAAGGTGCAGCGCATCGCGACATACGCCACGGCGCGACCGGCACCGCGTCGCGAGCCCGGCACGGCCCGACACGGCGCCCGAGGACCTCGCACCGTATCGCGAGCCGGGAACGGCAAGGTACGACACCAGACAGCCCTGCAACGCACGGCACGGTGGCCATGCCGCACGTGGCTATGCCGTACGCAGCTATGCCGTGCGCAGCTACGCCCCGGCCCCGCTGCCGCGCTCTTCGCGGATGTCGGAGACGACGCGGGCGGCGGTCCGCCGGACGGCTTCGGTCTCGGTCAGGAAGTGCCAGTAATCGGGGTGACGCCCTTCCAGGCCGCTGATGGCGCGCTCCAGCCGGGCCACGGAGTCGTCGAGCGGCCGCGCGTGCCGGGGATCGGGGGTGTGCCGCCCGGCCATGGCGAGGCGCTGGGCGTCCCGGACCGCGAACCGGGTCCGCTCGATCTCCTGCTGCGGGTCCTTCGCCACGGCATCAAGCCGCTGCAACCGGTCTCCGGCGGCGGAGACCGCCTCGTCGACGGAGTTGAGGAGGGCCCGGACGGTGGAGAGCCGCGAGGTGGCGTCCGCCCAGCGCTGCTCATCACGCGCCTTGGCGGCCTCGGCGAGCTTGTCCTCGGCCTGTCGTACGTTTACGGCGGCCTGCTCAGGGATGGGCTGGAGGTCCTGCCAGCAGGCGGCGGAGAAGCGCCGCCGCAGTTCACTGAGGACCGGCTCGACCGACCCGGCGCGAGTGGTGAGGGCCTGGGCGCGGGTTCGAAGGGAGACCAGGCGCCGGTCGATCTCGGCGGCCCGCTCGGGCAGCCGCTCGGCTTCGGTGCGTACGGCCTCGGCGTCGCGCAGTACGACGTCGGCGCGCTGGAGTGTCTCGGCGACCCCGTGCTTTCCGGCACCCTGGTTCAGCTTGGTCAGCTCCGGGGCGAGCGCGGCGAGCCGGGCGGCGAGCTCATCGGCCCGCAGCCCC
Source organism: Streptomyces sp. NPDC033165 (assembly GCF_055577965.1). Taxonomy (NCBI): domain Bacteria; kingdom Bacillati; phylum Actinomycetota; class Actinomycetes; order Kitasatosporales; family Streptomycetaceae; genus Streptomyces; species Streptomyces sp. NPDC033165. Next base: position 631,183 of record NZ_JBVIPK010000001.1, on the reverse strand, counting down.
GCGGCCCGTACGGCATCGAGGGCGTTGCTGGCGGCCAGGAGCGCCTGCCGGGCCCGCTCCACGGCGGGGGCGAGCCGGGCGAGCTGGGTCTCCGCAGTGCCCAGGAGGGGCCCGAGCCCGTGCGCGAACCGGTCCAGCTCGCCCTTGACCCGGACGAGGTCGTCCTTGGCCCGGGTGAGCTCGGTGCGGGCCCGGGAGGCGACGGAGGGCTCCAGATCGTCCCGGTCCAGGTCATGGGAGTCGACGGCGGTGATGTACGCGTGGCTGACCGTGTCGATACGGTGGCTCAGCGCGGCGAAGTCCTCGGAGGCCTTGCGGCCGCGCGAGGAACTGTCCACGGCGTTGATGGTCTCGATGGAGATCCTGAGATCGCGCTGGGCGCTGTCGAGCTCGTAGAAGGCCTCGGCGGCGGCGTCCTTCGCGGCCTGCGCCTCGGCCCGCTGATTCTCACCACGCCCGCCGAACCACCGGCGCGTACCGCCCCCGGCGAAAGCGGCGGGCAGTGCGGCAAGCAGGAGGGGCACAGGCAGCAGCACGAGCGCCAGCAGATCCCGCCCCCCTTGACCACGGCCCGTTTGACCACGGCCCCTGGGACGGCCCCCTTGGACACGGCGCGCGCCCCGGCCCCCCTGGCTTTCACGGGCTCGGGCTCGCTGATCGCCCTTGACGGCGGAACTCCCACCCGCTCGTGCCTCTGGCCGCGTGTGTGTCGCCGTCACATCCCTCTCCCGTGCTGTTCCGCCCCTGCCCGGTACATTCTCCCACCAGGTAAGGACGAACACACGGGTCGGTTAGTTCGCGCTTCGCACGGTGACTTGACCATTGTCGCTGCGGGCCTTCACCACGTGAGCACTGTCGTCGCTGCGCGGCACGCCGATCGAGACGTCGCCGTTGTCGGCGGAGGCGCTGACGGCGTACTTCTTCCCGCCCGCAGGCAGGTCGATGGTGACGCCGCCGTTGTCGCTCACGGTGTCCACGAGGTCGGGCACGGTGTCGAAGTCCAACCGGACTTCGCCGTTGTCCGACCTGGCGACGACGGAGGAGGAGGATATCCGCTCCGCCAGCACCTGCCCGTTGTCGCTCTGCAGCTTGAGCGTCCCGCTCACGTCCCGGACGTGGACTTCGCCGTTGGCGGAGGACAGCTCCAGCGGCCGGTCGAACCCGGTGGCGCTGACTCTCCCGTTGTCCGCCTCCGCCGTCACGCTCACCCCGCGCGGCACCTTCACCCGGTGCCGGGCCTCGCAGTTGTTGATCATGGCCTTGCACTTCACGTGCAATGTCAGGGTGTCTGCGTCCATAGCCCACACAGGATCGGGCCCACTGCCGAACATCACCCATCCGTCGACCTGACGCTCGACCTCGACCCGCTCGACGTCGGCGGGCACGAGCTCCACGGAGCTGTTCTCGGCGTCGATGGTCAACATCTTCCCCTCCAACGCGAACGTCTTCCGCTCCACAGGCACGTCATCCACGTTGGTGCCCCCGCACCCGGTGATGCCCAGCGCCAGCAGCACGACCCCACCCCCCAGGGCGAGAACCCGACCGCGCGCCCCGCGACGGGTACGGTTCGGTGCGCTCGTAACGATGTCCACGGTGATCGATCCCCCAGTGAGTACGGCCGGACGGTGCCACCGGACGCCCCGCCCGGTTCCCTCAAACCGTATGCACCGGAAGCCCCCGACGGGATCCGGGCGGCCACCGTCTCTGGGGTGGGGTTATCCCCCGGTCCCGGCGGCCCGGAGCCGCCGCCGACCGCTCCCGCCGAATCGGTTTATGAGCAGGGCCCCCCGTCCATGTACGCTGTTGTCTCATCCACGGGTGCGTAGCTCAGGGGTAGAGCGCTGCTCTTACAAAGCAGATGTCGGCGGTTCGAAACCGTCCGCGCCCACAGCAGTAACTAGCAGGTGAGAGCCTGTTTCGGCCCCTCGATCCACACGGATCGGGGGGCCGTTTCCATGATCGATGCCACATAGATGCCACATCCCCATGGGCGGCCGTTGGATCTGTCACCCGTTCGAGGGGTGGACTGCGTGGCCTTGGCACGTAGAGTGCAGGCACGGACGGGGCAGGCGTGACTCCCCACACGCGCCTGACACGCGCCGTCCGGATGCCTGTGGTGACTGGGCGGGGAGGCCCGGCCCACAGGAGCGAGGCCCCCACCGCACAGCTCGGTGGGGGCCTTCTGCTGTCCAACGTAGACCGCCCCGCACCCTGATGGGTGCGGGGCGGGACGTCTTGACTGAGTCATGACGTCTAACGGCGCAATGAGGCGGACACGCGAACACCTCTGCGCCGCTTCGGTGCCACATCCGAACTCGCAGACGTGGCCGCTCAGTGTAGGTTCTGCCCTACATACATTCGATCTTGATCCGCTGAACGTGGTGGAGTGCCACGCTCCGTACCGCCGCCCGACTGGGTCATCGCCCGCCGCCGCGCGATCGGAGACCGCATCCGCGCCGCCCGGCTGGCCGCCGGGTACACCCAGGAGCAGATCGCGCTCCGCATCGGGATGGACCGGGCCACGTACAACCGCATCGAGCAGGGCCACGCGGCGGCACTCATCGACTCGCTTATCCGTATCGCCGACGCCATCGGCGTCCCGCTCTCCGGACTCGTCGAGTAGAACCCGCAGCTACACCGGCGGGGTGCCCGGCGGAGACGGGGCCGGCGGCGGATGAGGCAGTGGCGGCCCCTGGTCCGGAGGCGTCTGCGGTGACCCGGACCCGTGCCGACCCATCTCGATCCGGCGCTCCGTCAGCCCGTAGATCCCGAACGGCGGGAACAGATCAACGCGCCGCGGGTAGCCGCCCACCGCGCACGGCCGGCAGACGAGGTCCGTGCCGGAGTCGGTGACGCGAACGCCTTCCACCGGCTCCTTCCAACAGGCCTCGCAGGTGGTGACCGCAGTCGAGGACAAGGCGGTTGTCATGGGCGCCGCCTGGGGGGTGTCGTCGGGCGGGTGTCGGTGGTACGCATGGTGGTGCCTCCGTCCTCATGGGTGGGTGGTGACCCGTCTCGGCCGCTGTCCTGGCAGGGAGTGGGCGGCCGGGGCGGGAGCTCGTGGCAGATGCAGCCGCAATACAGCCGTTCGACGATTCGCCCTGCTGCGATGACGTTCGTGTTCCCCGCGCACAGGTCGTGCCCCTCGTCCCATTCGGCATAGGCCGCGGTCCGACACTCAGGGGAGCCGTACGTCCTCGTCCGCTGGCCGTCGACGGCAGTCACTGTGCGGCGGCCTCTCGTTCGGCGCAGGTCGCCGCGTCAAGGCACTCGCGCGGGAACCAGAGGTAGGCGGCGCCTGTCTCGGGGACGACGCGCTGCTGGCCCAGGTCGGTGCTCAGGCCGACGGGCAACCAGGTCCTGCACCAGACGCACGCCCAACCACGCTGCTGCTGTTCGAGCGTGTCGTTGACCGGCGGTAACTGGCGTACAGACACGGCCGCCTCCCGGGTCGTCGAAGTGGTTCTCAGACCGTAGAGAAGGCTGTTTCTCGGGACCCGCGATGTTTCTTGATGTTTCTCCGGCGGGCCCCGGTGTTGCTCCGGGTTTCTCAGAAGCCGATCGCGGCCCGCGTGCGAGCGATGACGGCGTGCGCCGCCCGCCCGGTCACCGCCCCGGTGGCGAGCCCGTCCCAGACCTTCGCGAACAGGGCGATGTCGTCGGCCGAGTCCAGCCACATCTCCGTGTGCCACGTCTCGGCGATGACGAGGCGGTCGTCGTGGATCCAGAAGTCATCGCCCACACCGATCCGCACGTCGGCGGTGAGCGGGATGACTCCCAGCTCCACCGTCGACAGTCCGTTCACGGACATCAAGCGGTCCAGCTGGTCGGCGAGAACGGCGCGCGTACAGATCCGCGTGTGGAGGGCAGCCTCGGCGACGAGGACGCGGTACCGGCGCCCCGACCGGTAGAGCCCCTCCTGCCGGCGCATCCGGGAAGTGACCGCCGCGTCGATGTCACGGGTCACGCCGTGGAGTTCGGCGTACCGGGTCAGGACGCTGCGCGCGTACTCGGGGGTCTGGAATACGCCGGGGATGACGGCTGCACTGAATCCGCGGAACACGGTGGTCCTCTCGTGCTGGGCGCCGAGCGCATCCTGCACGGCGCGGTGGCCGCCTGCGAGCTGGCGGCGCCAGGACCGGTACGTGGACTCCAGCCCTGCAAGGCGGCCGTGCAGCTCGGCGGCGCACTCGGGCTGCCCGACCGCCGCCGCCCACGCGTCGAGATCGGCGACAGCAGCGGTTTGCTTCCCGTTCTCCAGCTTCGAGACCTTTGACGGGGCCCACCCGCAGCGGGCGGCGAAGTCGCGGACGGTCAGCCCGGCCTCGGTGCGCAGCTCGCGGAGCCGCACACCGAGGAGGACCCGGGCGCGCTGGAAGTCGGTGCTCACATAGGGGACGGTACCCGGCTGATGAACTCCTCGTACGGGACGGCGTAGTGCCATGCCGCGTCGCGGAGCTGGCATGCCCGGACAACCTGCTCCGGGTCGGTTGTCAGCTCCATCCGGCGGTTCGCGTCCTCCCAGTTGAAGGACGCGAGGGCCCGGGAGTCGAAGAGCCAGAAGTCGCCAGCGCCTGCGAGGCCGAGGGCGTCGGCCTCCGACCGACACAGGTAGCGGATGTCCTCCCCGGCCGCGAGATTGCTGGGTGTGGTGGCCAGCAGGTACCGCTGGTTGTCCGTCGCAGGCTCGTCGACCAGGCGGACGCGCTCGATGCGCCGCCCGGCTGCCGTCTGCGCCCGGGCGTTGGTGAACCACGGGCCGTCGTCGTCGAGCGGCGGCGCGACACCCTGGAGGAACTGCTGGTACTCCTCCGTTCCTTGGTCAGCGGCGTACTCCCGGCGGGTCTCCAGCCGCCATGCAGTGTGCTCGAAGCCATCCCGGAAGAAGTCGAGTATCCGGGCGGCGGGTACGACGTCCACCGTCACTCCTTCGGCGCGAAGTTGATGAGGAGCTCGCGGTCGACGACGACGAGCGACTCGCCCTTGAGAGGGTTGACCATCTGTGCGAGTACCTCGGGGTCGGTGACGGTGTACCCCTGGACGAGGATCTCCCTGGTGTCGACGTCCTCGTAGAGCGTGGGGCATTCGCCGGTCTTCGAGTTGGTGCCGAGCATCCGCAGTGTGCGGGCCATGTGTGTCCCCTCCCGGTCATGGGCCCGGCCAGGCAGCCGGGGTGTGATCGACCGTAGCCCGGCGATCAAGAAACACGCCACCAGCCAGGCGCACGGACGTGCAGCGCCCGGGAGGTCGTACGATCCGGCCATGGCTGACATCGACATCCCCGAGCACCTGATCGCCCTGGAGCGGGCCGCGTGGGCGGAGCAGCAGCAGGGCGCGCTGACCTTCGAGACGGCGGACGCGGTGCAGGCCGCGTACCGGGAGCACGCCGCGGCCACCGACGGGGTGTCGCGGCTGGAGCTGGAGATGGCCGTCAAGCGGGCAGTGCGGCACCCGCAGGTCAGGGCAGGTTGAGCGGGAGTCACGATCCTCCTGCGGCCCGCCCCGCCTCGGTGACCGACAGCCGCCACCCCGTGCGCCCCTCCTCCCAGCCCAACCCCCGCTGAGACCCCTCGTACTCGGGCACGGGCCCCAGCTCCCCGAGCTCGATCAGGCCCGCGTCAACCAGTGCCATCAGGGTCTGCGCGCGAATGGTCTGCCGGAGCTGCCAGGGCCGCCACAGATCGGCGGGCACCTCGCTGATGAGCCCGACCAGATGGCCGCTGCGGGTGGGTACGGCCCACGCCGGGAACCGCACGCCCGGCGTGCAGGATCGAGAGATCGCGATGAGAACGTCGCTGGGCTTCATGGGGCGAGCATGGCGCAGGCACCCCGGCCACTCCGCTCCCACGGCGCACACAGCTTGTGACCTGGGCCACACGGGCATGACGAAAGGCCCCCACCGCCGAAGCAGTGGGGGCCAGGTCTGGTCAGCGGAGGAGTGCGAGCAGGCCGGTAGCAGCGCCACCAACACCCGCCAGGACACCGATGGTGGGCAGCGGCCACCGCGCCCGTTCCAGGGTGCGGATCCGCTGCTCGTGGTCACCGAGGTCGCCGCGGATGTCTTTCGTCTCGTCGAGTATGCCGTCGATCTTCGACTCGATCCGGCCGACCGCCTGAGCCAGCGCCCTCACCTCCTGGTACATCTGCGCCGGGGAGATGTACACCCCCGGGTCCTGCGGTGTTACCACCTACACCCCCCGGCCCGGGACCACCCGATCCGGCTGCCGGTTCGGCACGGCGTAGGTGATGCCGAGAGCGCCGAGGACGGCGAGGACCGTGGTCACGACCTCACCGGTCGTGAAGACGCCGTCCTGCACGGCGGTGACCGCGACACTCGCACCGGCGGCGAGAGCGGCCGTGAACGCCTTGGCGGCGGAAGAGATCTTCATGGTCAGTCCTTCGGGTTGTCGAGGGCAGCGCGGACGAAACAGTCCTTCGCTTCCAGCAGTTTCCGGAGCCCGGCCGTCAGTTCGGGTCCATCCGGGAGCGCGTAGACCATCTCCTGGGCGAGGCGCGCGCACGGCATGGCCACGTCCTGGAGGCGGCCGGGCAGGTGCCCGTGGTCGAAGTACCTCAGCAGGTTCGTCGTGCCGGGGTGGCGGTCAGCCATGGGTCAGCTCTCCGTTTCCAGGCGCACGGTGACGCCCTCGATGGCGGCCTTGATCCGGGCGATCAGGGCCTCGACGTCGACCGCGTCGTTCCGCGAGGCGAGCGCCTCGGCGAGCGTGCGGACCGTGGCGTGGGTTGCCGCCAGCTCTCCCTGCACCGCCCGGATGCGGGCGTGGATGTCGCGGACGTAGCTGTCGGGGGTCCAGAACTCGTTGCCGGGCGCGGCAGTCGACGGCGACGGCAGGATCCCGTCCGTCTTCCAGATCTTCTTGACGTCGTCAGTGCTCAGCGGCACGTCGGCCTCCTTCGGTGGGTTGGTCTTGCCGTTGGCGCGGGCGACGATCCCGGGGAACACCACCTCGCGGAACTGGCGGATGCGGGCGGGCCCCGGGCACGCCGTGCCCGAGGTGGACCACTGCGGGAACATGCTGTGGTAGCCGAACCCGGGGTCGCCGTGGCTGCGGCAGATCCGCAGCGGGATCCCGTGGTGCTGGTGCGCCCAGACTCCGAGGGCGATCAGCTCCTCGACCTGCGCAGCGTTCCACGGGTCCGTCGCCGTGCTGTTCGACGCGGTCTCCACCGAGATCGCCCCGGTCCCGTCCGACCGCCGGTTCGCCCCCGCGTTCGCATCGGCCCGGGTCTCGGTGCCGATGTACTGAGCGATGTCCCGCTCCCCGTACCCGATCCCGAAGTGCGATTCGAGGTTGGTGGAGTCCCGCCAGAACTCGTAGGTCCGGCGGGCGGTCCAGTTCGCGACGATGCTGTGCATGATCAGCTGCGTCGGCCGGATCGCAGGCTGCGCATCCGACTCCGGTTGCAGCTCCAGCTTCTTGGCACCGGGGTACCAGGCCATCAGGCCTCCAGACGTGACGAAGCCCCGGGCCGATCGGCGCGGGGCAGGGGTGGGCGGGGGCGAGGGTCAGACGACCTCGTACACGGTGACGACCAGCGCGGTGTACTGATTCAGCGTCATGCCCGTGGGCACCGTTGCGCTGAGTTTCAGCGTGTGCGAGCCCGCCGCCCCAAGATCGACCCGGTAGTCCTGCCCGGGGGTGCTGCGGTCAGCGCTGGCTCCCGGGCCCTGTTGGAAAAGGGCAAACCGTGAAGTGGCAACGCCGTCTACGACCAGGCGGCCGGACCCCAACGTTGTTGTCGCCGCCGTGAAATCGAAGTCGAAGGTCGTGTTCACCACGGCGACGGCATTGTCCGTCGTGGTGGTGAACGTCACCGTGGCCCCCGGGACGTCCACGCCGGTCTCAGGCCCTGTGAGGGTCCCGGTGGCAGCCGCCTCGTACGTAGTGGGCTGGAGCCGGTTGAGCTGCCCGGCAGTGACATTCTGACCCGCAAGGATCGGCAAGGTGCTGCCCCCTTTCTAGAGTGCGGCGCGCATCGGATGGGTGAGAGACAGCACCGTCCCGGCCGCATGAGATTTAGTGATGCCGTTGACGGACCGGACAACAGTCATCGTCTGAGGGCTGGTCGTCGACACGGTGGCGGTGGCCACCAGCTGGACAGCCCACCAGTAACTGATGTCCGTCAACCCAGGCGTCGCCCCAACACGACCCCGAACCCGCGCCCGGGACGCGTCAGCCGGCGCCGTCGCAGTCACCGTGATGAACGTCCACACCCCGGCCGCCACCGGAACGGCAACCGACGGACTCGTGGAAATCAACGTGTCAGCAGCGGTATACCAGTCGGTCACCACCCGCATGTCCGACCACCCAGCAGGCGAGTAAACCCACCCCGACATCGTGTAGCTGGCCCCCGGCGTAATACTGCCCACGGGGGTGTTCGGCGAGGACGCCACCGATGCCGAGGACGCGCCGGTCGGCGTCACCACCAACGACGCAGCCGCCCCCCGATCCGTGTGAACCACAGCAGTTGAGTAGTCAACCTGCGCCGACAACGGAACCCACCCCGACGCCCCGGTGAGCAGCAACGGGTTCGAGGTGAGCACGCTCCCAGCAGCGACCGCAGTAACAACCTCACCACTGACCGTCAGGTCGAACGGATACTCCTGTGGGTCAGTAACCCACGGGGGGCCAGCAGTCGTAGAGATCGACAGCAGCGTCGCCGAGTCCGTCACACTCGACTCCAGTTCCGATCCCTCAGTGTCCGGGCGGCCCAGCACCGGATCCTCCACCACACCCACCTGCCACGGACCAGCCGGGGCACAGTTCATCGTCAGGGCCCAGTCGTACAGGCCGAGGCGCTCGGTGTACCCGTGCATGTGCTGGTCGATCACCCCTGGGGGCAGCCACGGCGGCGGGTTGCTGATCTGGAGGCGGTCACCGATGTCCATGCCGAGAACGGCGGGGATCAGGTGCGGGGCGGCATGCAGCCACACAGTGATCGTCGGGTAGCGGGCCTCGTCCCACGTGCCCAAGTGGAGCCGCCACTGGGCGATCCGGTCGGGCTGGTCGTCGGTGGCCAGGCTCAGCGTCAGCGACTCGTCGTAGATTCCGACCCCGTCCGGAGGCGGCAGCACGGAAAGCGGGCCCGTCTCGGCGACCGCGCGCCCCGAGGACCCGCCGGACCGTGTGACGGTGACGTCGTTGCGGAGCCGCTGATCGTCCTCGATCGGCTCCAACGGCGGTGGTACCTCCCCGGGCGCTGTGTAGTCGAGGGACAGGCGCACCGGCTGGTTGTACAGGGATGACCGGTCCCGGTACACGAGGCCGAGCCGGTCCGCCGGTTCGTACAGGACCCCGCCGTCAGTGTCCGCAGCCTCCTGAATGAGAGTCAGGAGGGTGTTGGGCCGTTGCGGGCCGAGGCGTTCGGTGTCCGCCGCCGTGTCGCCGTCGATCCACGACAGGTCGATCTGCGCCGACTCCTCGTTCGCGAGACGCCGCATCCTCGCGATCGCCGACTCCCGGGAGAACCCGTGATCGGCGGACGTGTAGGCCGCGGTCGACGCGACGGGCATGACCGCCAGGTGCCCGACCTTCAGGCCGCTGACCGACGCACCGAACTGCGTCTCAATCTGGGTGACGCGCCCGGTCGTCCCGCTGTACGTGTCACCGATGCCGCCAGCCGGACCGCCGATGTTGTACCAGTCGAGCCGCCAGGTGACCGTGCCGCCGGACTGGGACACCCAGAAGTAGAAGCGCTGCCACCCCTCGAACACGTCGTCGCCGATCGCGGCGAACTTGGTGACGACAGCAACCCCGTCCTCGTCGAGCCCCTCGATTGTGGCCAGGTCCTCGCGCTGCACGATCCGCCACCGGCGCACAGTCCCCGTGGTCTGCCAGGACAGGAACTCGGCGTTCGTGGCGGGCGGGGAGTCGACCGCGTACACCATGTGCACCGACCACTCGGTGGCCGTGCCCGATGGGGCAAGGACCGTGCCAGTCATACGGCCTCCGGCGTCCACCGCCGGGAGCGCGGACGACCCAGCCAGAGTGGAGTCCTGCCCGAACCGGAACCCGGTCACGGTCAGCGGGGCGACCCCTTCGATCGGGGAGTACGCCTGGGTGGCACCGTCCTCGTCCTCGCACGGCCAGTACGCCAGCGGGGAAAAGGCGGGAATCCGCCGCCTCAGTGTGCTGTCGAGCGCCTTCTGCCCCTGTCCGAGCCGCCGCCGGATACCGGCCGCCTCGATGGGGACCCACACGTCGGCACCGGACACGTCCCACCGGGACGGCCAGGCGGAGATCTCCCCGTGGAACCGGAACTGCCGGTCCGTGACCTGTGCGTCGGGCCCGAGCGTCCACGTGCGGCCCACGGAGTCCGTCCACCCGGTGGTCCCCTCCGGCAGATCACGCACGTCGAGGTCCGCGACCACGGTCCCGCCGATACCATCACGCACCTCCGCACGGTGCACCCGGCCCTCCACAGGCAGCCAGGGTGGCGTGATCGTGAACGAGGCAGGCGCCAGGCTCAGCGGAGCTGTGCTGTTGAAAATACTGATCGGCCCGTCAGCATCGTAGGAGAACGGAGCCATGATCGGGATCCACGGCCCGTCCAGGGAATCGGCCCAGTACATGTTCATGGTCCAGCCGCCGGCCCCGTTGTTCACGTCCATCGTGGCCCGGACGGCAGCCCGCCGAGGCAGTGCTGGCAGGGCCGCGTTGACGGTGTACCCGTAGACGCCATCAACGGTGACCTGAAAGCGCAGGACCCCGTTCTCGATGGTGAGCATGTAGCTGCGCTGGGCGATGGATGAGTCCCATTTCCCGAGCAGGATCTGCGGGGCGACGCGCCGCCAGTCGGTGGTCACTTCCACCCGCACGTCCAGGTCCCCGGTAATGTCCAGCGCTGCCGCATCCGGCGTCGTCACGTAGGACGAGGTGATGCCCTCCAGCCGGAGGTAGGACTCCGGGCCCTGCACCGACACCCTGATCGGGGTATTGCGGCCGATCAGCCCGTAGTACGGCGACATCGGGTTACGCGGGGAGAAGCGGCCGTCCCGGTTGTTGAGCTTGAGGGTGCACTTGGACGGGCCGACCTTCGCGGACTCGCTCTTCGCCCCGCGCTCGATGAGGATCGGCTCGCTCTCGCGGACGGCGCTGGTGACGTTCGTCCACGTGCCGCCGATCTGGAACTCTGTGCGCCGGTCCAGAGGGAACACGGCCACCCCCTCTACTGGCCGAAGGCCTCTTGGACGTCGCCGCCCGCCTCGATGCGGACGATCTCCTGCAATGCGGTGCGCAGCGCGCTGCTGCCGCCGGACGCGTCGTAGACGAAGCGGATGGTCGTCCCGCCCCCCTCACCGGCGTGCCGGGGCCCCCGCGGCGAGTTCAACAGGCTGTCGAGCTTCGACAGCGGCAGGACGGCTTCCTGCTCGGCCCCTTCGCCGATCATCGCGAGCGTGGCGCCGGTGGTGATGCCGCCCTCGGCCAGCATCGGGATGTTCGGGGTGTGCAGGGTCAGCGACGGAATAGACACGCCCATGATGGAGCCGCCGCCGATCGTGAAGGACAGGTTGTTCCAGCCGCTGATCAACTGGTTGACCATGCTGCGGAAGCTGGAGCTGATGCCGTCCCACATGCCCGACGCGGCGGACCGGATCTTCCCGGGCAGGCCGCCGATCCAGGACACGACCTGACCGAACCATCCGGCCACCTTCCCGGGGATCGCAGCCAGCCAGTTCACGATCGCCATGACGTCCGAGATCGCCTTGCTGATGTCGGCGACGACCCAGTCCCATGCCGCCGTCGTCTTCTGGACCACCCAGTTCCATGTCGCGGCGACCGCGTCCTTGACCCACTGCCAGGCGGTGCCGAGCTTCCCGACGATCCAGTCCCATACCCGGCCGGTGGCGGCGGCGATCTCGTCCCAGTAGACGACGATCAGCACGATGATCGCGATCAGGGCGATGATCCCGGCGATGATCCACGTCCCGGGGAACGCCCACAGGGCGGTGTTCCATGCCCACTGGGCGATCACCGCGATGCCGATTGCCAGGGCCAGCGCGATCAGCCCGACGGCGAGAACCTTCACCAGGCCCGGGTTCTCCTGCATGAATCCGGCCAGGAACTCAAGGGCGGGCTGCAACGTCTCCCCGAGCGTTACCGCCATGGTCCGCCAGATCGCATCCAGCGACTTTGACGCCTCTGCCGACGCGGTGGCCTTGTCGGCGGCCCCGGCCACGTCGTCCATGCCTCCGGCGGCGGCGGCGGTGGCCGGGTCCATCGCCCACAGGGCGTCCGCGCCTTCGCCCGCCATGTCGCCGAACAGTTCGATGCCGAGGGCTGCCTGCTTGGCCGGGTCCTTCACCCCGCGGAGCGCTTGGAGGGTCTTGCCGAGGGCAGCTTCGGCGTCGTCGCCGCCCTTGCCGATGTCGGCGAACATTTCCTTGGCCGGCAGGCCCAGTTCCTTGAACGCGTCACCGGCCCTCTCCGTCTCCTCGGACGTGATGCGGGCGAACTCGTGGATGACGTCGGCGGCCTGGTCGATGTCGCGGCCGCCAGCCTGCACGTACTGCGACATCATCCCGAACGCGGTCTTGCCGTCGACCCCCATCCTCTCGAAGTGCTTGCCGTACTCCTCGATGACCTTCGGGATGTCGTCGCGCATCATCGCGGGGAGCTCCTGCGCGGCCGCGGTGAGGATGTCGAACGCCTCCTCGCCGTCCTTCGCCATCCCCAGCTTGATCATTTTTCCGGCGGCGTTCGCGGACTCGGCGACGTCCAGCTCGAACGTCTCGCCGAGCATGAGCGCCTTCTTGGTGAGGTCGTCCATCTCGGCATCGGACAGGTCGCCGACACCGCCCATGGCCTGGGCCACGGTGCCGAGGGCGTCGCCGACCTCCTGCATCGACTCGCCCCATCCGGCCGCGTACACCCGCCCAGCCGCTTCCCCGGCGCGCGCGGCCTCGTCCTCGGTGAGGCCCAGCTGGTTCTGCAGACGGGTCTCCACGTTCTGCAGGTCCATGGCTGCGGTGAGCCCGGCCACGAACAGTCCGCCCACCGCGGCACCAGCCGCAGCTGCCTGAATTCCTCCCAGGCTCGCACCCACGTCGTCGGCGGCACCCTGGGCCCCGCCGGTGAGGTCGTCGGTGTTGATCCCGATCGAGACAAGGAGCTCTTCGAGCGTGGCCATCACGGTCTCCCTTCTCTGAGATCAGCACCGCCGAACCGGGCGTTCATCGCCTGGACCTTGGCCAGCATCTGCTGCCAGTCGCCGGGCTGGCGCTTCGCCGCCTTGTCCCACGTGGGCACGAAGTCCTTGGGCTCGGCCTTCTTGCCGCCCTTGCCTCGGGCGGCATTGGCGACGGTCGCGGCAAGGATGCCGTGCAGGATGTCCTGGCGTTCCGGGCCGATGGGTCCGGCCACGTGCTCGTAGGCCATCCACTCGGCGAGCTCGTCCGAGGTGCAGCGCGCCAGGAGTTCGGGCACGGTGCACCGGAGTTCGAGGGCTAGGCGGTGGTAGAAGCGCCGCTCTGGGGCGCTTCGGAGTTTCCCGCCTTCGCCTCCACGTCCTCCTTGCGGAGCCCGGACAGGCGTTGAGCGACCTGCCCGATGCGTTCGAGGACGGCCCCGTTCTTCTTGCCGAGGGCGGCGACTTCCTTGTCGGTGAAGAGGCGTTCGAAGTCCTCGCCGACCATGGACTTGGCGCAGAGTTTCGCGAGCTGGTCGGCCATGTTCATCCGCTGCACGGACCCGTTGGAGCCGAGGACGACAAGCGAGCTCTGGTAGGCGTTGCGTTCGGTGCCGGACATGCCGAGGACGCGGACGGTGCCGCCCCACTCGGGCACGTCGACGTCCTCCCACTGCCGGTCGTCGACCGCGGTGATCTGGTCCTTACTCAGCAGTGCCATTGGGGGCGCCTTCCTTCAGGGTGTTCAGTACGTCGACGCGGGCGCCGATAAGCGTCAGATGAACGGCGGGGGCATCGTCGGGGTTGACGGGGACGTCCACGGAGTCCCGCAGGATCGCGCCTGCCGGGATCTCTACGCCGTCGACGACAATGCGGGCGAGCATGCCCTCGCGGACGACAGTGATGCGCTCCGCGGGCATCAGCTGATGACCGGCTTCCCGGACACCTTGAAGGTGAGGGACGCGGCGGCCTTGTCGTCGTAGGGAGCTTCCGGCTCGAACCCGGTGATGATCGCCGGGAACGACCACGTCGTGGCCCCGGTGTCGGGGAACACGATCTGGTAGTTGCGGGGGGCGGTGTCGTCGAAGTCCGCGACGAGCGTGTCGTGCAGGACGGGCTGGTAGTTGATGTCCGCAGACACCTCACCCGGGTCCTTGAGCCCGCCCAGGAACTCCATCCACCCGTCCGGCGACCCGTGCGACGTGACGTCGAGGGTCTCCCTGGACAGGCCCGGGCCCGACAGGTTCGTGATGTCGGCGATGGCGGTGAACACCTCAGGGTCCTCGCCGTCGCCGCGCTTGAGCTGTACTCCGAAGCCGTCCATACCGGCCATGAGGTGCCTCCTGGGCATGAAGAAGGCCCCGGCCGGTGGCGCGGGGCGGAAAGGGAAGGGGGAGGGTCAGTGCTGCTCGGTGACGATCCGGTACCGCAGCACCAGGTGCCGGATGTTGCCCGGCGGCTCCGGGTCGGTGAGCGTCTGGGAGAACTCGAACCGCGTCGCGATCCACTCCTGTCCGGGAATGGTCAGCGGCTGGTGGTCCAGGAGCTCGGTGATTCGGGCCCCGATCCGCAGCACCCGGGCGTACCCGCGGTACTGGTCCCACACGTGGAGGGTCGGCACGGTCTGCCGGCCGAACCCGCCGTGCCGGTTGTCCGGTGTCTCGATCGCCTCGCCGATCTGGACGAACGGATAGGGGACGGTTTCAGGCAGGTAGTCGTAGATGCCCTCGATCAGCGCCCCGAGCGTGCTGTCACCGGACAGGACGCTGTGCAGGGCCCCCTGGACGGGGAGCATCGGGGACGGGGCGGTGCTCATCCCAGAGCCCTCCTCACCTCGGCCTGGATGCGGGCGGCAATCCTGGTGCGTTCGGCCTCGATCGCCGGTCCGAGCGCGGGCCGGGCGGGAATCTTGCGGGTGCCGAACTCGTGGAGGATCGCGTAGAAGTCGTCCCGGTCCCACCAGCCGATCTCGGCGCGCAGCTGGCTGTTGTGGAACCGGGCTCTCGCGCTGTTCCGCAGGTTCCCCGAGTCGACCCGCACGCCCCTGGCCGCATCAGCGCGGATGGCCTCGGCCGAGTCCTTCAGCGCCTTGAAACCGGCGGCCCGGATCGTCGGGGTGAGATCTGCGAGCTGATCCCGAAGCCGGTCCAGGCCCTCGATCTGCACGGTGATTCCGGTGCTCCTGGTCCCGCCGCCGCGGCCGCCGGACCGTCCTCGTCGCCGCGCCACAGCTACTTCGCCAAGGTCCGGCGGATCGTGGCCAGCTCGGACGCCACGGCAAGCAGCGCCCAGGCGAGGGCGGCTGCCGGATCGTCCCCGCCCTCGTTGTTCGCGAGGAGCCGCTCGGCGTTCTGCCGGCACTCCAGCGGATCGGTGGGCAGCGGCGGGCGGGCGGTCACTGGCCGAGCTCCAGCACCGCGACCGTCACCGAGGTGACCGCATCGTAGGTGATTGCCGCCCGGCCCGACGTACCGCGGAACAGAGGGGCGAGGGGAAGCACCCCGGTCTCCCCAGCAGCGACGACCAGTGTTGCGTCGGGGACAGCGAGGCCGGACACGGTGCCCGGGGTGGCGA
Organism: Streptomyces sp. NPDC033165; assembly: GCF_055577965.1. Classification (NCBI taxonomy): domain Bacteria; kingdom Bacillati; phylum Actinomycetota; class Actinomycetes; order Kitasatosporales; family Streptomycetaceae; genus Streptomyces; species Streptomyces sp. NPDC033165. The sequence goes on along the minus strand of NZ_JBVIPK010000001.1, from coordinate 615,460 downwards.
CCGTCGCGGTGTGGGGCGAGGCGTCGCCGTTCACCATGACGAGGAAACGGCCCGGCCCGCACGGAGCAGTGTCCCCGAGCGCCGCCGCAGCGACTGCGGCGCCTTCGAGGTCGGGCAGGCCGCCGTTGACCGGGACCGGGGTTACTGCGAGCGCGGCCATGTCAGCCACCTGCTTTCTGGATCAGTTGGCACGGGGCCTTGGAGTACACGGGGGTGGAGGGCTGGACGACGGCCAGCACCCGGAGCACCTGCTCCTGGCCCAGGGCGTCGGTGCCGCGCAGCTCGTCGCCGCGGCGGACATCCGCCCGGGGCAGGAGGAACACGGTGTGGTCGTGCGTCGACTGGGCCTGGGCGGCCAGCATCCGGTCCGCGTTGCTGGGCTGGTCGACCTTCGCCCGTACCGTGCCCGGCTGCTGTACAAACACGGTCTCCTGGCCGCCGTACCCGTCGTCCACGGTGGTCGGCCGCCACACCTCCAGCCGCCGGTTCAGATGCCGCCCCGGGCCCCTCACCGCGACCTCAGCAGGGAAGCGCCGCCACCGAACCGGGCGGCCAGCCGCTCGTGCAGGTAGGAGGGCAGTTCCATCTCGGTGATCAGGCCGTCGCTACCGTAAGTGACCGCCCAGTCCCCGAGCCGCTCCGAGGTGACGTTCCCTGCGGCCAGCCCTTCCCCGCCGTCGTCCGCCCGGTACGCCACCAGCGCGGCCGCGACCATCCGGCACACGAGGTCGACGATGTCCGGCGGCACGGCGGGCAGGCCGTGGGTGTAGGTGACCGTCACCTCGGACGGACCGTCGGACGCGGTCCAGCCACCGAAGCGCCAGAGCCGGTCCGAGCGGAGCCGCCAGTCAGTTACCGCTACGTCGTCCAGGAGGACCGTGGTGACGTCGGTGACGGGCGGGCCGGGCAGCCGTAGCCGCTGGTCCGCCTCGCCCTCCACAGTGACCGTGGACGTCGTCATGGAGATCGGCGCCCCGGCCGCGTCCCGCACAGCGGCCGAGGCCACCGCGAGGTACCGCTCGGCGACGGCGGCCTCCTCGGAACCCACGGTCATACCGAGGGCCTCCAGGTCGCCCACCGTCGCAAGGAGTTGCAGAGCCACGGTGACCTCCCGGTCGTCAGCTGACCATGTCGATCAGGTCGGCCTTCGTGTAGTTCTCGGCGTCCTCGGCGGACAGCAGACCGCGGGCGACGACGCACGCGATCCACTCGGACTTCGGCGCGTTCAGGGCCGGGCGGTTCTGTCCGCCGACCACCGGCTCAGGCACCGGGTCGGTGGCGGGCGGCTCGTCAGGCCGGGCAGCGGGCGCGGACGTCGGGGCAGGCGCGGTGGGCTGGGGGGAGCCGTCCGAGTCGACGCGGACGAGGAGGCCGCGCTCGTACCGGTCGGCGATGCCCTCGGGCAGGGGCAGGTCCATCGTGAAGATGGCCCCGCCCTCGCCCCGCAGGTGGATCGTCTCGGCCATGTCAGGTGTTCCTCGGCACTCGGAGCGCGGTGATCGTGCCCGTGGTCGTCGTCGACTCGATGAGCATCGACCCGTCGTTCTGGACGAACCGCCCGGACTCGAACGGGCCGATGAACTGGGTGGTGCCGAACGCCACCGACACCTCCAGGTCGCCCTGCCCGGCGGCCAGGGCAGGCGGGTGGTCCCCGGCCTTGACCGTGATCGTCAGGGCGGTGTCGTCGTCGGTGTTCGAGACACGCAGCACGGTCAGCTCCGGGAAGGAGTCGGCCAACTGCATGTCGTTCGTCGGCGCCGCGACGAGCGTCGTCCCGGCGGGCTGCGCCAGGTTCCCGTTCGGCACGAGGTTGGCGTAGGTGAGCTGTGTGGTTGCCATGGGTCAGGCTCCTCAGGCGGCGGGGTTGATGAACGCGGCGGCCAGGTGGTCGGGGCGCACGACCTTCGCCCCGTACAGGGCCAGGCCCTTGACCGCGTCGGAGAACGAGGACTCGGGACGGTAGGCCTCGGTCTTGTTGATCTGCTCGGCGAACGTGATCGCCCCGTTCGTCCCCGCGGTGACGACCTGCGTGTCCCCCGTCGGGTTGGGGATGTTGTTCGACTCGTAGATGTCGAACCCGGCGGCCCGGCCGACCATGCCGTTGCGCAGACCGGCGTCCGTGCCCGACTCGTTGACCTTGATGAACCGGGAGTCGAGCAGCAGCGAGGCATAGAACTCGGCGGACACGATCGCGTACCGGCCTGCGGTAGGCACGTTCGCCTTCGTCAGGCGGGTCCGCAGCGGCACCAGCACCTTGTCATAGGCGTCCGTCGGGGTGGTGTACGTGTCGATCGGCGAGCCCTGCACGTTCAGGAAGTTCGCCGTCTGGATCTGCGTGTACAGCCCGGCCACGTACTGGTCGACGGTGTCCGCCAGGGCGTAGGCCGCCTCGGACATCGCCTGCGGGACAAGCCCGCCCTTGGCCTGCCGCTTGTCGACGTCGTCGATGCTGAACGCCCAGTACTTCGACTGGTCGACGACGAGGGTGCGCTGCCCGGTGGTCAGCTTCTCCGGGGTGATGACGGTGGAGCCGGGTACGTAGGTGCCGACCGCCGGGCGGGACACCGAGGTGATGCGGACGGTGTCGCCCGCCTCGCTGATCTCGCCCTCGTAGTCGCGGTTCACGACCGTCGGGCCCGCGTAGATGAGCTGCTTCCGGACCGCGACGAGGAGCCGCGACGACCAGATTTCGGGAACGAAGTTCCGCACGGACATAGGGATCTCCCTGGTTACTTGCCGCCCATGAGGTCATCGAGTCGGCCGTCTTCACGGGCCTTGTCGATCGCCTCAGGGGACATGGACTTGAGGTCTGCTCGGGTGAGCTGCTTCGGCCGGCCCGCCTTGCGCGCTGCCGCTCCGCCGTCGCCGGTGCCCTGGAACCTCTTCACCGTTGCGGCAAGGTAGGGCTTGGACTTGATGAGCTCGTTGATGGCTTCGGTGACCTCGTCGGAGTCGAGGTCACCGTTCTCGTCGACCTCGAACTGGTCGAGGTCGAGGAACCTGTAGGCGTCCGCGGGGTCGGCCAGCACACCCTTGGCGGCAGCCTTCACCTCGGCACGGACGATGCGGGCATTGGCCTTCTCCAGCGCTGCGGCCTCGGCCTGCCGGCGGGCCTTCTCGGCCTCGTCGACGCCGTCCTTGTCCGCCAGGCGTTGCTCCAGCTCCCGCGCCCGGTCTCGCTCGGCCCGCCACTTGCCCTTCATCGACGCCAGAGCGCGCTTGCCCTTGTCGCCGAGCTCGTCGGCGCCGTCCGGGTCCGGCTCGTCGCCCTCGTCGGGCTGCTCTTCCTGCTCGTCGCCCTCGGGCTGCTCTTCACCGCCGTCGCCAGGCTGCTCTTCCTGCTCGTCGCCGTCGGCGTACAGGGTGAACGGGTCGGTGTAGGGGTGGGTCCAGCCGGGTGCGTGCGCGCGGGCGTGACGGGGCAGGGTGCGGCGGTTCATGGGTTCTCCCGTTGCGGGTGAAGGGCCCGGGCGTTGCGCGAGGGCAGGGGGTCAGTAGAGGTAGCCGTGCAGCCGCAGCAGACGCATGGCGTGTGCGCGGCCGTCGGCCAGGCGGAAGATCTCTTCGGGCATCAGGCGGGGAGTCCGTGACACCCGGTACCGCTGCCCTTCGACCTTCGCGAAGTTCTGGAGCCGGTTCCCGGCGAGGCCGCGGCGGGTCGTGCCCTCGGTCGTTGTCTGAACCGTGCGCCCGAACACGGTGGCGGTGGCCATGCCCCGGCGGGCGTTCACGACCTGCCCGAGGTCGGCGCCCTCGTCCAGGGCACGCGCACCGGCCTGCCCGAAAACCCGCCGCTTCTCCTTGGCCGACATGGCGTCGAACACCTTGCGGGGGTCCTGCGCGGTGGGCCGGTGTTCCCGGGTGACCGGCTCCATCCCGCAGTGACATCGAGGGTGCCGCAGGAAACCGCTGGAGACGCCGTACTCCCGCCCGGCCAGGACGATGCACCGGGAACACGCCCCGGCCTCCACGACACGGATGTACGACGTCACCCCCGGGCGGGCGGTCATACCAACCTGGTCCGCGGCCCGCGCGGCGTCGGCGACGGCAGTGCGCACCATCAGATCCAGAAGCAGCTGCCCGCGGGCGAGCGCCTGCACGATCGGCACGCCCTGGGTGACGAGACGCAGCGCGGTGAACACCGGGATCTGCAACGCCTGCGCGAGCGGAACACCATCCCCGGTCACCCCGGCCAGGGACTCCGGCACAAGCCGGTCCGACTGGGCTTGTTCCGGGTCCTCGCCGAGCAGGGCGAGGAGCCAGGGCTCGGTGCCGCGCGCGGCGGCCAGCTGTGCACCGGCCACTGCCGCGACGACCGGGCCGAGCGCCGCCACCCACGACAGGCCCGGGGCGTCACGGTCGACGCCCCGCCACGCGGACCGGGCCGCCCGGGACGCGGCGGCCGCCAGGCGCAGGCGCGCGAGCACGTGCGCCACCGCCATCGGGGACGGGCTCACGCCGCCACCTCCTCGGCCTCTTCCTCCTCGGGCGCCGGAGGCTCCGGCGCAGCCGACCCTGTGAGCTGCCGGGTGATCTCCGAGACCGGATCCATCTCCAGTTCCCGCTCCCGCATCGCGACCACGTCGGCCACCTCCGTCGGCGTCAGCCCGTACCGCAGGGCCAGCCACTCGAACGGGAACCCGAGCTGCTTCAGCTTCAGCAGCGCGTCCGCCATCTGCGCATGCGACCGGGACTCCGAGTCCGCCCACAGCACCCGGCCTGAGCGCAGCGCGCGCGCCAGCCCGTCCTGCCCGCGCGCCAGAGCAATCAGCCGGGCCACCTCCCGCAGCCCCTGCCCGAACCACAATTTCTTCTCGTCGACCCGCTGCACCAGCCCGGTCTCCGCAGCCAGCAGAGCGTCGGCCGACAGGTTCGCCATCTTCCCGATCAGATAGTGCTGGGGGGTGCGGGTCTGGGCGGCGAGGTGACCCACGGCAACCTCGATGATCCCGGTGTATGCGGCCAGGTTCGCGGCCTGCCACTCGGCAATCTTCGCGTCCTTGCCGGTGATCCACGCGACCCGGTCGATCTGGAATTTGTCCAGGTCAACGGGCTGCTTCCCGATGATCTCCCCGGCCGCGTTGAGCTTCGGGATCATCGGCCGCTCGGCGCCCATGACGACCCGCTGCGGGAAGCTGGCGTAGTCCGAGGCGGTGAACAGCTGGGCCCACAGCAGGTTGATTGCGTCCTGCATCGCGATCACGCCGTGCACGTCGCTGATCGGCTCGTCCACCAGCATCGGCTTGTTCGGCAATTCCACCATCGGCACCACGCCCATGGGGTTCGGCTGCGGGTTCGGCTCGTCGCCAAGCTCCCGCGGCGTCCACCGCTCCAGCTCCTCGTCCACGTCCGCCATCTGCGGGGACTTGTCCTGCTTCGCCAGCGGCCGGGAGAACTTCCACACCTCGTCCTTCAGGTACAGGGTCGCGAAGTCCTGGTTGCCGTCCTGCCACCGTTTCAGGGCCGCCCGCCGGTGCCGCCGTGACCCGGGCTCGTAGGCCACGATGCACTGCGAGGCGTCCTCGAACGTCACGACGGGCATGTCCGGGTCGTCGGGGTCGCCCCACACCAGCACGAAGCACCTGGCCCCGGTCACCGCACCGAGGAAACCCAGCTGGGAATCGGCGTCCAGGCCGTTGACCTGCCACACCTCCCACAGATCCGTGTCCGCCGTGATCTCCCCGGACGCCTGGAACCCGGTGACCGTCAGCCGCTCCACCGGGGAGTCCGCCACCACCTGAACCCAGTTGTCGCTGAAATCCCGGTAGCGGTCGCCGTGGAACTTCGCGAACTCAGCCGACGCGAACTTCAGCCTCTGCTGCCCCCGGTAGTAGTCGTTGTGCCGGTCGATATCGCCGCGCCGCCGGATCAACTCGTTCTCCAGCAGCCCGACCAACTGAAGGGCCTGCCCCTCCGTAGCCATGGGCCCTCCTCATCCGCCGTAGTAGTAGGACGTCTCCAGCTCGGCCAGGCCAGCCGCGATGACGTCGCCGAGCGCCTCGTGGGCGAGGATGCTCGGGATCGTGGCGTCGATCTTCTGAGCGGGCGACGCCTTTCGGAGCACGTACCGATCCGACGGGCGCGCGGCCGCGCGGGTGTTCGCGATATGCGACGCGGTGATCTCGCACCCGTCATGCGTGAACACCGCCCCCTCCGAGTTGCGCTTGACCACGTCCGTCTTCAGCCGCTCGGCCGCTGAGTACATCTGCACGATGCGGCGGGTGTGCCACCGAATCACCCGCTCCTCCCCGTACAGATCCACCCACTCATCGATCTCCGTGTCCCAGTACGGCGGGTCCGCGTACAGCCGCACCACGTCGTACCGGTTCATCAGCTGGTCCACCGCCGCCCGCACCTCCGCGCGCGGCACCTGCCCTCCGGTGTCCGCCGGGTTCCAGATCGTCGGGGCGTCATCCGGCCCGTACAGCGGGGTGAACTGGTAGCCGTCCATCGTCTCGGCGCGGATCGCCGTCCAGTCGTCCGAGTCGGACCCGTCGAACCCGAGGACGATCCGAGTCATCGGCCGCACCCGTCGCGGGTCCGCCTTCGCCGCCCACTTCGCCGGATCCAGCCACGCCGCCGACCCGGCGACACACCGGTTCCCGAAGAACCGTTCAGCCTGCGCCGGATCCTTCTCCATGATCTCGGCGGCCTCAGCCTCGATCGCGTCCAGGTCGACGTGCGCTGACCCGGCGTAGACCACGGCGTGGATCTTCCGGCGGTCCCGCTTGTTCGCGTAGGACAGCGTCTTCGGAGCCTGCGGGTGATAGCGGAAGATGTCCGTCGCCTTCGCCTCGGACGTCGACTGCGCGACGGAGTCCTCCGAGGGGTCCCACCCGTTCGTCGTCTCCATCGACCGGCCGCCCATGCCGGCCGTACCGCGGCGCTGGGTCTCAGCCACCCGGCGCAGCTTGTTCGCCGTGGTGTACAGGCCGGTCTCGTCCTGCATCGCGAAGATGATCGGGTTACCCAGGCGGGACAGCGCGGACGACGTGACCACGTCGATGCGGCCCTGCTCGCCGACCCGGGTGAACTCCTCGCCCACACGCAGCTGCTCGGACAGCGGGCCCCGGCGCACCATCGACTGGAGCGGCCGGTAGACGTTCGCCACCTGGTCCTCGGACGTCGCGGTCAGCTGGATCTGGGGCGTCGGCCACGGGGTGCCCATCGGCTCGCCCGGCTCGTAGTCGTACCACCACCCGCAGCCGCACCCATGCTCCGAGCACCGGTACCGCTCGCCGCCGCACGCCCACCCGTTGAAGACGACCGGCCCGGCCGCCTCCGCCAGGACGATGGTTGCGCTCCAGGGGCCCTTGCCCGTCTTCTGCGGCGCCACCACCTGCGACCGCCGGTAGCGGAACGCGGGCGCCAGCTGGCCGACCACCGCGGTCGGCTTGATCCGGTAGTGGTTGACCGTGCACCACAGCTGCCACGGGTACAGCTCCATGTCCTCACCAGCACGGAACCCGTCCGGGATCGGACAGTGCCGCTCGATCCAGTCCGGCACGATCCAGAGGGTGGGGAAGTCGACGACGAACTCGGCGGCGGCCTCAGCCGCCTTCGCCACTGGGCACGACCTTCAGCCGGTCCCGGGCAGACGCGCGCCGCACGGGCTCCGCAGCCACCGAGCCGACGGCAACCGACTCATCCGCCACCGGGGCGATCTTCCACCGGTTGCGGTTCATGCCAGCCACGCTCAGCCCGAGCGAATCGAGGTAGCCGCGCACCATCTTCTTCACGTCGACACGGGCGTCCGCACGCTCAGCCTCGGCCAGAGTCCGGACGAACAGGGCCACCTCCAGCTCCTGACCCATGTCCTCCCACGCCACTGCCTGAGGCTTCGCCCACAGGTCCTCCCACAGATCCAGCTCACGGTCCGCGCCCTCGGTCAGCGGCCACTCCGGCGGACTGCCCGCGCGGCCCTCGGCCGGCAGAGTCCGCCACCCGCCCTTCTCCATCGACGCCGCACTCTTCAACGACCGCGGGTCCGGCGGCGGCCCGGACACAGCACGCGCTCCACCACGGGGCATAACGATCACTCCTTCAACGCCGCATTGCGCGGCACCGATGCCGTCACCTTGCGTGACAGCGGGGACCCTCTGAACCCGGCGCACCCCCGAGCGCCCTCCCCCGCGTCTGGGCCCCCCAGGTCGGCCGGGGGTACCCCCCTGGGTGGGGGTTGCTGAGCGTGACGAGCCTGGTCAGTGCCCGAAGGTCTCGATCGCGGTCTTGCGGCTGTGATGACGCTTGCTCATGGCCTGCCAGTTGGTGGGGTCGAAGCCTCGGGGGCCGAGTGGTCCGAGGCCGTCGATGTGGTCGACCTCGGTCGCTCGGTCGCGTTGCAGTGGGGGCAGGGCGGCGCACTCGTCGCATTCGCAGTACGGGTGGTCTTCGAGGTAGCGGGGGCTGGCGTTGCGCCATGCGGTGCCTCGGCCTGCGTTGCGGTGTGCGGGGCGGGCCTGGGTGGCCTGGGCTTGGCAGGGGGGGCATCTGCCTTGGGGGGTGAGGGTGGGGCAGCCTGGTGTTGGGCAGACCTGCATGGCCTTACGCATGCGCGTACCTACTGCTGTGCGTGCGTGCTGTGTCCCATGCCTGGGCTGTGGGGATGAGCCCTGTGTCGAGGCCGCATGGGCATGTGGTGCGTGCTTGGCCTGTGCGTTCGACTGGGGCCCATCCGTTCTCGGGGGGCAGGTCGCGCGTCTCGGCCTGCACGTTGGGGACGTGCTCCATGGCTGCCTCCTGGCGTGGGTCGGCCCGGCGGCACGGTATGCGCGGCCGGGCCTGGGTGGATGGGTTCAGCGCTGGATGAGCTTTACCTCGTGGGCCGTCCACGTGTCGTCGTCCTCGGTGGACGTGGTGCATGTCCAGTTGCTGCGGACGGTGGCCCCGAATCCGTTCTGGCTGTCGACGACTCCGGTGACCTTGTACTTCCAGGGCTTGGTGTCGCTGAGGACGGTGGTCTTGGCGTAGTCGTCGTCCATGACGCCGGGGAACTTGGCGGTGCCGGGTGACTTGAGGCGGTCCTTGACGAAGCCCTCGCACATGACTGCGGCGCTCTCGTCGAGCGGTTTGCCGTCGCCGGAACCGCAGGCGGTGAGTGTCAGGAGCAGGCCGGCCGCGATGAGCGTGGCGGTGGTGGTGCGGGTGCGCATGGTCCCCCCAGGGATGGTGTGCGGTGGGGGCCATCATCGGCCGGGCCTCGGCTCGGTGTCTGGCTGTTCGGCCAATCAGAGTTGGGTGATGGCGAGGTTCCGCCAGTGGGGTCTGGTGTCGAGGTCGGTGATCGACCCGTTGGACAGCCCGTGGTAGCCGCCCCGGTAGGTGGTGTCGGCGATGGGCCCGGTGGTCCATCCGGTGCTGTCGGTGCGGCGGAGTTCGACGGTGGTGGGGGTGACGTCGATCTCGAACGACATGGCCGTGTCCGCGACGGGGGTGTCGGTGTTGACGGTGGACCCGATCTGTGTGCCGGAGGTGACTCCGGCGGTGTGCCGGTAGAGCTGCATGTCGCCGTTGCCGCGGAACACCATGTGGTAGCCGCCGGTGTCGTTGGCGTTGGAGAACCGGTACACGTCGTCCGAAACCTTGCCGAAGTACCAGCCGCTGTGGAGTGACGAGGCAGGCAGGACCACGTGCTTCATGTCGAACGCGATGCGGTACCCGGCTGCGCTGCCCTGGATGGGGCTGTAGGTGCCGAGCCCGTAGGACTGGTTCGGGAGGACGTTGATGCTGACCCACCCAAGATCATCACCGTCGCCGAACTTCAGGGCGTACACCGGGTCATAGTCCAGGGTCGGTGTGCCGCCGGGCTCTTTGATGCCGAGGTCCCAGCGGCTGAACGTCCGCTGCGGCAGGTTCGTGGATACGTATCGGGGGTCGGACGACATGATGCCGACGACGCCGAGCCCGGTCAGCCGTGCGACCTGGCTGCGCCGGTAGACGGGCCAGGCGAAGACGGGCTTGCCCCTGTCGACGACCTGGCTGATCCGCAGGTCGGTGAACGTCGTCTGGACTCCCCAGTAGTCGACCATGCTGTCCACAGCGTCCATGGTTGCGTCGCTGGTCCCGGAGTCGAGGTACACCCAGGTGCGGTATCCGCGGCCCTTGGCCCAGGGCAGGGACAGGGTCCCGATGTGGGCTTTCCAGATCACCGACCGCGGGGCGTGCGGGTAGTACGTGTCGAGGAGCGTCTCGGTGGGCACGACGGCATCGTTGCCCTTGGGCTCCAGCAGGATCGGGATCTTCCCGAGGAACTCGTCGAGGACCTGTCGCAACGACACCATCGGCTGGTCGGTCCACCCGGGGCCGAGGAGGGTCCGCCCGTTGGTGAGGACGGCCTGGCCGACCTCCTCCGTGGTGTACGTGGTCAGGGCACCGGTGGAGTAGGTGGTGCGGTCGAGGGTGAGGTCGTGGAGGCACCACAGCTCACCGCTGGCATCCACGTTCACGGACACCTCAAGCGGGAACCCCATGGCAGCACAAGCCCGGTAGCCGACGAGGGTGTGCTCGGGGCGGACCATGCCGCCACCCCTGTGGCCGAAGAACACCGGGCTGGACGGTGTGGCTGCGCCGATGATCTCGTCGACGGTCTGGATGGCGTTCGGGAGGTACAGGGTGGCGGCGGTGGCTTCGGCGGTGGCGATGGCGTCGTCGGTGTATGCCTCGGCGTCGGCGTTGTTGCCGTCGGCTCCGGGCGGGCCGGGTACGAGGACGTAGTCCCCTGTGTAGGGCTCGGTGGGGGCGAGGGTGGCGAGGTCGATGGTGGGCCCGAGGTCCGTTGTCAGGAGGACGGGGTAGACGCGGCCGGGGGCGTCTTCCGGGTACTCCATCACGGTGTGGGTGTAGCCGGTGGGGTCGTATCCGTCTGCGTCGGCGGTGAGGACGGTGATGGTCAGCTCTCCGTCGACCCAGCGGGCCTCGGCGTCGCCCTGGACGGTGTGGCCGAGGGTGGGGTTGGCCACGAGTGTGGGTGCGGGGCGGAGGACGATGCGGCCGCGCATGGGGCCGCCGTCGGGGTGTGTGCGGTTGTCGGTGATCGTGATTGTGGGGGTGCCGTCGGGGAGGGCCATGTCACCTCCCGGGGTACGACGAAGCCCCCGGGGCCGTGGGGCCGCTGCGGGGGCGTCTGGGCATGCGTGAACTGCTGGGGGCAGTGTTGCAGCAGCTCAGGGCGGTGGTCAAGCCGACACGAGACCGGCCTTGAGCGCGATGAGGGCTTCAACTTCTTGGAGGTCGACGAGGGCGCGGCCGCGGGGGTCGTATCCGCGCCGTGCCAGCTCGCCGCGGTGGATCCAGGTGCGGAGCGTGGCGGGGCTCTTCCCGGTGGCGGTCTGGGCGGCGTAGAGGTCGACGAGGGTCATGCGCCCAGTGTGCTCTACGGCCGCCAGTCGTCCCGGTAGTCGGGGTGGTCGGCGTACGGCAGAGCGAGGAGGCGCAGCACGTCGGCGCGCACTGCCCATTCGAGCCCCAGGGTTGTGGAGGTAGTGCTGGCCAGCTTGGTCTCGTACCGGCGCATGAAGGTCTCGATCATCCGTCGCTTGGCGTCGACGTCGCGCAGGACGCGGGCCGGGTCGTGGCGGGCGATGTGCTCGGCCACCGCTTCTTCGTCGTCCGACTGCGTGTGGATAGTCGACTCAGCGTCGGGGGCGTCGCCACCAGTCACCCTGCCAGCGGCACGCGCGATCCGCTCGTCGTCGTCGAGGCGGTTGCGGAGGAACTGTACGAGGTCGTCCATGGGGTCATCCTCTCGTGGTGAGGCCCCACCGTCGGGGGGATGGCGGTGGGGCCTCGGTCCGTAGCAGCGCGGCAGCCAGCTCGCGATCCTGCGGGTGTGATGCGGTCAGGCTACTGCGGGGGTGTGACAGCGGGGGCTACTTCTTCTTGGCGGCCTTCTCGGCGGCCCGCTTCTGCTGGGACTGCTCGTTGCGGCGGGCGAGGTCGCGGATGCTGATCTGCTTCTCCAGGGCCATCAGGACCCCTCCTTCTGCCAGGTGATGGTGCAGTGGCCGGGCTTGTCTTCCGTGACGCTGAACTGCGGTGTTGTGTCGTCAGCCCCTTCTGGGACCGGTGGGGGAGCGGGGTTAGCTGCACTAGGCACGGACCGTGCGGCGCGCCACAGGGCGACGATGCCGACCGCCCATGTGGTGAGGATTCCGGCGGTCGTGGAGGCGGCGTATACCCCGGCGAGCGGCGTCCCGAGGACGACGGCGAGGACGCACCCACCGGCGGCCGGGCTGCCCTCCTCCGGCTCCTTCCGGCTCATGCGATGACCCCGTAGACCGCGTTCCCGGCCCAGTTGACGGCTTGCGCGAGGGGTACGGCGGCGAACCCTGCGACCCCGGCCGAGGTGCCGAGGGTGATGCCGCACCAGGTGCCCATCTTGAGGTTTCTGCCGTGCTTCGACTTTTTCGCGGCGGCGATCATCACGACGGTGAGGATGAGGACAATTGCGGTTCCGGTCTGGGTGAGCGGGAGGTATGAGGGGGTGCCGGCGGATCGGCCGGGCTCGCCGCCGACGCCCCAGACGAGGGCTGCGTCTCCGAGCCAGTTGGTGATCCAGAGGGTGGTGTCGGCAATCCAGCCGATGATGCCGCCGACGGTGAGGATGGCGAGGACGCCGTAGGCCCAGGCGGCGAGGAACGGGGCGAGGCGGGCGATGTGGGGCAGGGGCTGCTTCTGAAGCGTTTTGAGGCCGGGCCACCAGGTGACGAGGGTGGCGAGGAGGATGCAGATTCCGACGGTGACGCCGCCGATGGTGACGATGTTCACGGTGGTCCTCAGCGGAGGATGGCCGCGCCGAACGCGGCGATGGTGAGCACGAGGGCGACGGTCCCGGTGACAGGTGGGACGGCGTCGGCGGCCACGTAGGCCAGACCGAGCAGCGCGAGGACAGCTGCGAGCGCGCAGAGCAGGCCGAAGAGGGCCATGAGACGGGTGGGTGTCTCAGCCTGCGGCGGGGAGCGTCTCGGGGTCGTAGAGGTTGCCCAGCGAGGGGTCGACGAGGGCGGGGCGGATCTTGCCGCGCTGCTTCCAGGTGCCGACGGTGCTGGGGCTGACGCGGTAGTGGGCGGCGACTTCGCCGGTGGTGAGGAAGCGGGGCGGCTCGGGTGTCTCGTCCGGCTGCTCGGTCGGCTCGGGCTCCGGCTCACCGGGCTCGTTGGCCGTCTTGGTCGGCTGCTCGCCCTGCTCGGGTTCGGCGGCGGGCTGCTCGGGGGCCTGCTCGGCGGGGGGCGGGGCCGCGGTCTTGATGGGGGTGGCGGCGAGATGGAGCAGGTGGCCGAGCACGAGGGGCGGGACGCATGAGACGGCGACGACGAGCCACAGGGGTGTGCGGGGCTCGCTGCTGAGATGCCCGGTGACGAACATGTGGCTCACGGGCTGGGCGGCCATCGCGGCGCCGAGCGAGAGGATCGCTCCGGCGACGGCGGAGCGCTGCCCGGGGGCACCCTTGGGGCGTGCGCTGGCGACGGCGGCGGCGATCCCGGCGTAGGCGGCGAGGACCCCGGCCATGCCCCACGCGAGACGGTCGTCCCATCCGGCGAGGACGGCGAGATGGTGTTCGCCGGGGGCGCACATGATGAGGACGACGACGGCGACGATGGGGCGGCCGGCGGCAGTGAAGGCGCGGACCCACCAGGGGGTGCGAGCAAGGGGCTGAGCAACTGCTGTACCGGGGTGGTCACGGTGCAGGAGGCGCGAGATACGATCACGGATAGCCACGGCGAGATCTCCAGGTCTCTCGGTGGTGAGGCCTTCGTCCGGTGTTGGTAGCACTGGGCGGGGGCCGCTTTTTTGTGTTCTAACGCGGGACTATAGCACGGTAGTTGATGGTTAGTCACGGTTTGTGAGGGCTGAGCTAGTGGGGTAGCTCAGCCGAGCCAGGGGTGAGTCAGGCGGCAGCCGTGTCGGCGTCGATCAGCTGCTTGAGCCCGGCCCACAACGCGGGCGGGTAGCTCGCCGAGCACCACGGGCAGCTCACGACTGTCTCGCCGGGCTGGAGGGTGAGCACGGCCCCGCAGTGGGTGCCGTCGGTGTGGGCGGCGGGGCAGTGGCCGATGCGCCGACCGCGGGGCCGGGGGTCGGGGTCGACGACCGAGGACGCCGAGCGGTGGAGCTCGGCGATCTCGCCCGCGAGGTCACCAGCGGCAGGCCAGCCGGACACGATCCACGGCATGTGGGCGAGGAGCCCCGCGACGGCCGTGTGGAGCCGTGTGAGGGCGTCCCCGGCCAGCCGTGGGGCCCGGAGGTGCCGGTCGCGGTGTACGGCCGTCAGCCAGTCGCTGGCGACGTCTGCCATGCCGCCGGGGGCTCGGAGGCCGAGGACGTGCTCGTTGACGGGCAGGGGGGCGGGTCCGCCCTTGCCGCCGCGTCCCTGTCCGGTGGCCATGCGCGGGGCGAGGTGGGCGGCGAGCGCTTCGTAGAGCCGGGGCAGCTGCTGGAGTTGGTCGGTGAGCCGCTGGGTGCAGGGGATGCAGAGAGCACTGCCGGTGGGGTCGGGCGTCTCGCAGTGGGTGCAGGTGGTGTCCATCGCGGCGGGCTCCTCGTGCGGGTTGGGCTGGTGCGGGTGGTGGTCAGGCGGTGGCTGCGCGCTGGTCGCGGTTGCGTGCGGCCCGGCAGCGGGGGTACGGGCAGCCGGTCACCGGTGGCAGGTGGTGGGCGTTGCACACGGCGAGCTGGTCGGTGCACTGCCCGGCGACGAGGTGGCAGACCATCTCGGCGAGCTGTTCACCTTCGGCGGGGAGGATGACGCCGCGTCGGGCCCGGTCGAGGAGGTGGTGGAGGCGCTCGGGCTGGGTGGTCACCGGGCCCCCTCGGTGGTGTGCTGCTCCAGGAGGGTGCTGGCGGCGTCGGGTTCGGGGCAGTCGAGGCGGGCGCAGGTGACGTAGCCGCCGGAGCCGAGGAAGAGGCTGGTGCTGCCGCAGGCGGGGCAGTGGCCTTGGACGGTGGGGAAGCCGGTCTGTACGGGCACAGCAGGGTCCTTACGGTTCGGGGGTGGCCGCTTGTGGTGGGGCGGCCACACAGCAGACAGGGGTCAGGCGGCGGGGCGGTCCAGTTCGGCGGCGATGGCTGCGCGCGCCTCCTCGGAGTCGTGCATCGGCTCGTTCCAGTGGCAGTTGGCGCACCAGAACGCGGCGGGTTCGGGCTGGGGGGTGAAGTCGCGGCAGAGCGGGTTCGGGTTGTTAGGCACGTTTCGGGCGGCGTTTGCGGCCGGGGCGCAGGTGTCGGCGAACGTCATGTGGGTCCTCCGTGGTTGGGCCGGGATCACCCGACAGCAGGGGCGGGGGCGGTGGTGCGGGCGCGCTCGTACCGGGCTCGGGCGGCAATGAACTCGGCGTCGGAGCCGCCCCGGTCCGGATGGGCGTCCGCCATGGCCTGCTTCAGCTCGGCCAGGGAAGGCGCGGACGGCGGCGTGTGCCGGTACACGGCGGGCTCGGTGAGGTAGACCGTGGAGTCGGCTTCCCACCAGCCACTGGAGAGGCGGTGGACCTGGCCGTCGGCTTCGAGGCGCTGCCGGTCGACGAAGCGGGTCATCCCCCGGAACTCGTAGTAGACGCGCTTGGGGGTCTTCTTCACGACGGGGAAGCTGACGGCGTGGGGCGGGCGGTAGCGGGTGGAGTCGTCGTCGACGGTGCTGTCGATGCCCCAGACGTACTCGGTGCGCGCGGGCGTGGTCACCGGGTCTCCTCGGGCGCGGCAGGGACAGCGGGCGGGCCGGGGCAGGTGACGGCGGTCGGGTCGGTGGTCATGCGGTCGGTCTGCATCTCGAACGGGGGCCGGTGGCAGCAGGGGGTGAGCCCGGATCCGTCGGGCGGGCAGGCGTGAACCACGCTGTGGTCCGCCTGCTCGGTCTGGTGTGCCCCGGCGGCAGCCTCACCGGCCAGACGGCGCAGCTCCGACGTGGCCCACGTGATGCCGGGGGCGAGGCGTGGGCTGGTGGCCTCGTCCATGGCGTCGATGCGGTCGGCCTCGGCCCGCAGCGCGGCGGCCCGGTCGGCAGGCGCAGGCGGAACGGCGGGGGCTTCCAGGGCGAGTCCTCCGTTGCGGCCTGTGCGCTCCCGCTCCTCGTAGCTGAACGGGTCAGCGGCCGTGTCCTCGCCCGTGGTGGTGCCGAGGAGCTGCCGGGCCACCGCCAGAGCCGGGTGCACCAGGGTGGCAACCATGCCGCCCTCGCTGGGCCTGTGATGGTCTGACGCGTCGGCCAGGACGGTCAGCAGCCGGGCCAACTCCGGGCCGGGGGCACGCACGGCGGCGGCGCGCAGCTGGTCGGCGGGGCGGTCAGGGGTGGTGGGCATCAAGGACTCCAGGTGGTCGGTACGGTGGTGGGGCGCCCGGGCCAGGTAGCAGCCGGCCCGGGCGAACACGTGGTCATATGGCGGTAGCCGGGGTGTGGTGGTGGTCGAGGTACTGCCGGCCGATCCACTCCGTGTACGCCGGGGGCACGGCCTGGCGGGCCTCGGTCTTGTTCATCCAGGTGCAGCCCATGGCGTCCGCGTAGGCCCGCTCGCCCTTGTGCTCGAACGGCAGCAACCCCTTGTGGTGCCAGCAAGGCGAGAGCAGGTCACCGCCGCCGCCCCACGAGGTCTCGAAGACCCGGTGGCGGCGCACGTTCAGCCCGAACTGGGAACCGCACAGCAGGTAGTCGGGGCGGAGCGCGCCGCACCACGACGCCTCGGGGACGTTCTCGATGACCCAGGGGCGGCCGGTGGACTGCATCGCTTCGCGGCCGGCCGGGATGAGGTTCTCGTGGTCGTCGCGGTTGCCGCGCCAGGCGGTGACGCGGGCGAAGTACTGGCAGGGCCAAGACCCGTGGATGAGGTCGAAGTCGGCACCGTGCTCGGTGACGTACTGGACGGCGTCGGCCTGGTGGAAGGTGAAGGGGTAGTTCGGCATCGGGTTGATGTCGACGCCGACGACGTCGTATCCGGCGAGGTAGTAGCCCATGGATAGGCCACCGGCGCCGCAGCAGGCGTCGAGGACGGTGAGCCCGTTCGGGACGCGGGGCGGGAGGTGGTCCATGTGGGTGCTCCGGAGGTCGAGGAGGACGCGGGCCCGGGCCAGGGCGGCCGTCACGCGGCGCTCGCGGCAGCAGCGTCGACACGGGACGGGTGCGGGCCGGCCAGCCGGTGCCGGGTCTGGCCCTTGCCCGGGCGGGTGCACGGCATGGCGACGGCGGCGCGGCAGGTCTCGACGGGGCAGGCGACGGCGAGGGCGTCGGGGCGGCCTTCGCGGATGGTGGCGATGCGGGCGGCGCGGCGGGGCCGGTAGGCGGCGAGGACGTCGTCGACGGACTGCGGGATGTACCGGCCGAACGCCTTCAGCCGCTGCTCGGCTTCGGCCGCGGCGGGCCCGGAGGTGAGGGCCTTGTGCTCGACGGGGGGCTGTTGGCCGGTGGCGACGGCCCGCCGGTGGGCGGCGAGCTGCTGCCGGTAGGCGGCCTCGTCGTCGGGGTCGACGGGCGGGGCGGGGTCGACGTCGCGCTGCATGCGGTCGCGGACGGTCGCGGCCCACTGGGTGGCGATGTCGGCGGGGAGGATCGGCCACGTGCTGCGGGCGTAGTGCTTCTGCACTGCGCGGACGGCGTAGTCGAGGGGGACGTCGGCGAGGATGCCCGCCCACATGAGGATCTGTGCGCGCCGCTCGGTCTTGTCCTCGCGCCGGACACGGGGGTCGGCAAGGGCGATCTCGGCGATGAGTTGGGGGATCTGCTCGGGCTCCATCAGGCGCCTCCGGTCTTCCGCTGGCGGAGCTCTTCAGCGATGGCCGCCATGTCTTCGAGGTACTCGGTGGTCTTGCTGGGGCCGGTCACGGATCGGAGGCTGGGCCGTCCGTCCGGAGTGGGCGCGGGGGTGGGCAGGGCGTGCCAGCTGTCGTAGAAGAAGCGGCTGGAGACGACGGGCGTGCGGGCGGACTGCCAGCTGCGTGAGGCCTGTTCGACCATCAGCGGTACGCCGAGGCGCTGGATGTCGTTGTGGAGCCGGATGAGGTCGTCGCCCTTGAACTTCCAGGGGACGTGCATGCCGGCGGTGCCCATGGCGGCGGTGAGGGGCTGGAGCCAGTCGGGGCCTACCGCTGCCGCCGCTGGTGCCTGGCCGTAGACGGCCGGGAGGTGGTCTCCGGTGCGCGGGGGGTAGGGGGGTGGTTCTTCCGTAGGAAGAACCGGGGTAGGGGTAGGGGACGGGGCAGCGTTACTAACGCCGTTACGAAACGCGTTGACCTGCGATGACGATCGATTCTCGGCACCGTTTCGAAGCGTCGTCGTGTCGCCGTCGTGCTGCGTTCGTGTCGTCGTCGTGCTGTTTCCCTGCGAAGAGGCCCCTTCCGTAACGCCGTTACGGTTGGCGTTACGGGCGGCCTCCCGCTCCTCCTTCCTTCGCTCGCGCCACGCCTTCTGCCGCTCGGCGTTGCTCTTCCGCTCGGCCTGGACCTTGGCCCGGTCCGGGTTGTATTCGAGGTAGTCGTGGATCGTCCAGCCGCCGTCCGCCGGGTCCCACAGGCCAGCGTCCTCCAGCTCCTTCGCGACGGACTTCAGCCCGCGGACGCGGGCGATGAAGGGGAGTTCGCGGGTGAGGATGCGGCCCTCGGTGAGGTTCTCGGAGGACCAGCAGAGGCCGGAGACGTACAGCCGGAACGCTCGGTCGGAGAGGAGCGCGACCTTGCGGTGCGTCGGGAACCGGTCGTCGAGCTTGACCCAGGGCATGTGCGGCTTCTTCCGTACGGGGTTGCGGTGGTGCGGGTGGTGGCCCGGGGCGCGGCAGCCCCGGGCCGAAGAGGTCAGGCCGCGGGCGTCAGCGGTCCGAACAGGGCGACGACTTCAGCGAGGGTGTGGTCGTCGTCATCGATCCCGACCAGCCGCATTAGGGGCTCGCCCATCCGGTCGCTGCCGGTGTACTCCCAGGGGTCGCCCTGCTTGTCGGCCCACTGGATGTCGAGGTTGTAGCCCTCGCCCTCGAAGTACGCGAAGCGGGTCAGGGCGCTCGTCCACCGGTCGGTGAGCTGGGTGCGGGTGGTGTGCTCGATGGTGGTGGGCATCTGCATGCCGATGAACTCGCCAGCGTCCTCGATGAAGACGAGCGGCTTCTTGGGCCCGGCCTGGAAGAACGCCAGCACGTTCCCGGCGTGCTGCCACCGGTCGAGGAACTTGGTGGTGACTCCGCTGAGGGGCACGG
This sequence comes from Streptomyces sp. NPDC033165, assembly GCF_055577965.1. Lineage (NCBI taxonomy): Bacteria > Bacillati > Actinomycetota > Actinomycetes > Kitasatosporales > Streptomycetaceae > Streptomyces > Streptomyces sp. NPDC033165. Next base: position 596,297 of record NZ_JBVIPK010000001.1, on the reverse strand, counting down.
CCTGCGGTTCGCTGTCGAGCGTGCTGCGGACGAGGTTCCGCCAGTTCGGGAACTGCCCGTAGCGACCGGCCGGGTAGGCGATCCGCAGGCTCGCGCCGTTCCCGTTGAGGGTCAGGGTGTTGTCGCCGTCGTCGTTGGTTCCGGGGACGACGCTGATGGTGGTGGTCTCAGCGGTCTTCAGCCAGGCCGTGACGGTGGGCAGGTCCTCGGACGGGATGACGGCTGTCCACCGGTCGCCCTCGTTGATTCCCGTGCGGGCGACGCCCATCGTGTAGCGGTCGGTGGCGACGGCCGTGAGGTCGTGGTTCCGGGCTTCGAGGTGGATGACCGTGAGGAGGGGGAGGGTTTCGTCGTCGCTCAGGTGCGGGGTGACCTGCTTGATCATGCGGTGCAGGTCGTGGGCGGTGATGAAGGCCATCAGGCAACGCTCCGTTCGGTGGTGGTGCCGGTGTTGCGGAGGCGGCGGTCAGCAGCGGAGTTCGCGGCCCGGCACGGGTCGCACGGCTGCTCGCCGATACGCCGGTGCTTCTGGTAGCCGCCGCGGGTGCCACACTCCGTCACGGCCGAACCACGCTGGCGGGCACGCTCCCGCTGAACCCGGCTGCTCTTGGCGCTCGCCTCCCGGCATGCCTCGTCGATCGGCTCACCCCGGCGCACGTGCCGGTTGTAGGCGGTCCTGGTGCCGCAAGGGGCGAGCGGCCCGCGGACGCCCCGGTCTGCCTCCCACCGCTGCTTCGGGGTGAGACCGCCACGGATGCCGTACCTGGAGGCCTTGCCCTGGCCGCGCTCCTCGTCGGCGGCTGCCTGTCGGCAGAGCAGGAGGACGGGGCAGGAGAGGCAGGCGGTGATGGCCTCGCGGATGGTGGCCTTGTCGCTGGGCTCGGCGAACCACAGGTCGTCGTTCGGCGCCGTACGGCACACGGCCCGGTCCTGCCAGCTCGTGGTCTGGTCGAGGGTGTTGGGGGCGATGTGGGACCGGGTGACCTTGAACAGGGTCGTGCTCATGACGTCACCTCCGCTCGGGGCTTGTCGCTGCGCCTGGTCTGCCAGTGCGCGCCGAGGTCCAACGTGGGGTTGTCGAGGCCGACGGCGTTGTCGTACGCGGCCTGCACCCGCGCGGCCCGGCGCTCGGCGGCGGTCACCTCCGTGCGGAGCCGGGCCACGATGCGGACCAGGCGGGCAATGCGCCGCGTGTACCGGATCGCGTCCGCGAGGCGGGCGAGCCGGACCCGGTTCAGGGTGTCGTCGGCGGCGGTGAACTGGCCAGCGGCGGTGCGGGTCGCGGACTGCATGGCACGGACGTTGCGCTGGGCTTCGTCGCGCTGCTCACGGATCCGCTCGTAGTCGGCGGCCAGGGCGTTGTACTTCCTGCGGGACACGGGCATCACGCCTCACCGCCCGCGCGCTCCTTGCCGATGCGGACGACCATCTCGCCGATGGCCTCCTCATCACCGACCTCGTTGGTGACGAGCGCGCCCAGCTGCTGGCTCTGCTTCAACTCGAAGTGGATCTGCCGCAGCCGTCCGGCACTGGTCGACGGGTTGCAAACCTCGTCGAGGTAGGAGACGGCGGACCGGACGGACGACTCGCCGCGGTCGATGTCCGTGTGCCCGGGGTCCGGGTCGCCGGTCGGCACCAGACCACCGTTGAGGAGAAGCACCCGAAGCGCCACGGACTGAGCCTTGGCCGACCCCTTGTCGCCGGAGTCGAGCGCCTCCCCCTGTGACTGGGCGACGAGGACGTCGCCGCGCGGCCCGATGATGTGCCACGTGATCGTGGCGGTGCACTCGCGGGTGGCCTTGCCCTTGGCGGTCTTCGTGTCCCGGTACGTGGCGTTGACCTGGTGAGGGATGACGTTGACGCCGTGGCGCATGGTGACAGGGGCGAAGGCCATGACGGTAGCGTCCACCCCGCGGAAGTTGTAGCGGGTGTATCCGTCGTTGTACTCCTCGCCCTTCGCGATGCCGCGGATGTCCTTCCGGACACGGAGCCAGGCGAGGTGGACGGGGATCATGTCCGGGTCGTCGTCGCCCGGCTCGTAGTTGGCCATCGGGTCGACGGCCGGGGCCTGCTCGGTGACCTCGGGGAGCGTGTACTCCTCGGGCGCCGGGACGGTGGTGGTGTCGGGTCGGCCGGCCGCAGCCGCCGCCCGCTCAGCAAGAGTCGTCATGCCTGGTGCGCCTCTCGGACGGTCTTCGGGATGTTGATGCGGCGCGACGGCCGGTCCTCCACGCACGCCGCGTAGGCGTTGGGGAACTCCTCGCGTAGCCGCTCGCGGTCGACGTGCTCGCGGGTCGTCAGGTCGTAGGAGAACGCCACCCGGTCGCCCTGCACGGCGGTGTCGCCCGCGCCGAGGGCGCCGACGAGACCGGCCAGTGCCGTCTTCTTCCGGGCCTTTGCCTCGCGCTCGTCGTTCGCGGCGTCGAGGTAGTCGGACAGGGCGTCCTGGGCGTCACCGTCACGGTCGATCGCGACGACACCTGCCCGGTCGTGGTGCAGCTGCTCGTACAAGTCCAGGAGGACGTCGGGGTCGGCGTCGTGCGGGAGGATCGGCGGGCGGCGGTCGGTGATCTGCTGCCACGCCCGCGCCCCGGCGGCCCGCAGGTCCGCGATGAGCTGCTCGTGCTCGGACGTCCGGACGACGAACTGCCGGTAGTCGTTACCGCCGATGAGGACACCGACGTGGATGTGGTCGTAGCCGCAGACGTCGGCCTGCCACAGGGTCTGGGCGAGGACGTCGTCCGGGCACCCGGTGCGCCACTGCCCGGCCTTGAACGCGGCCCGGCACTTGATCTCGACGGCGCACCTTTCGCGGCCGTCGGCGAGCGGGCATTCGAGGACACGCCGGTCAAGGGTGCACATCTGCCACGGGCGGTCGACGTTCGCGACGAGCCCGACACGGCGCACGACGGACCGGTTACGGCGGGCCCACTCCCGGGCGACGGTGTCCTCGATGGCCCGACCCCACAGGGCGGGCTCCGAGTCGTCGCCTTCGAGGGGGAGACCGCCAGTTTTGTCGTGGTAGACGGAGAGGGCGTTGCCATAGCGGCTGATGCCGAGGACGGCGGCCATGTCGGAGGAGCCGAGACCGTTGCGGCGGGCGGTGAGCCAGGCGGCGTGGTCGGCGTCGGCGGGGAGGATGAGGCGGCCGGTCGGGGTGACACGGCGGCCGGCGGCCGGGGCCGAAGCCCCGGCCAGCGCGGTGTTCGTCACGCGATCACCCCGATCGCCTGCGCGGCCTCGTACAGGCCCCACCACATGGCGGCGCTGATGGGGAGGGCGATGACGCAGCCGACGCCGACGGGGCCGTCGCAGTCGTAGGACGCCCGGTCCTGGAGTTCGCGCTGGTTGCGGCCGACACCGTCGGCGCGGGGGCGGCGGTACTCGCCGCCGAACGTGTCACCCACGGGAGGCCTCCCGCCCGACAGTGGCCCGCCAGTCGTTCCACTCAGATACGGGCAGGCCCTCCTGGGCGTCGTTCATCGCGGTCGCGGCGGCGAGCGCGAGGGTGGCGTGCACCTGCGCGTCGGCGATGCTCTGTGCCGTGCGGTACTCGTCCTTCAGGAGGCGCTCGGCCTCGCGGTAGTGCTCGGGTCCAGTCATCGGGTGCCTCCGGTGCAGGTGCAGTCTTCGAACGTGCGGCGGCAGGTCGGGCAGGAGCCGGTCATGCCGTCCTCCGGGTCTGCCTCGGCATCGGGTTGGTGGCGAGGTACGCGCGGGTCGCGGCGTACGAGGGGTGTCGCATCTGCGACGGCATCCACCGGGCAGCGGACGTGAAACCGTCCTCCGCCATCGCCAGTTCGTCGGGGGTCGGCCCGTCCTCGGGCGTCAGGTCGTCGTTCACCGGTGGCCTCCGAGGCGGTGCAGCAGCTCAGCGAGATGAGTCAGGGGGTGGTGGCCGTCGATCACGACCACGAGGGCGATGGCGCACAGGGCGTACGCGACGGTGGAACCAGCGACGATCTGCCAGCCGCTCACGAGGCACCGCCCGGGCGCGGGTCGACGTGAGTGAGGCTGATGCAGGAGCTGTGCCCGTCCACCCAGACGACGGCCGTGTGCCCGCCGAGAACGGACGCCGCGCTGCGGGTGCGGGTCACGAGCCGGGTGCACTTCGAGTCGTCCTCGGGACGGCATCCGGGATACGCCGTGACCGGTGTGCCCACGGGGTGCAGGGCGTTCCAGCGGTCGGCGGCGGTCGCCGGGAACTGGTCGATGATCGACCGGTCCACCGCCGCACGCTCGGCCGCGTCGGAGGGCAGTGGGGGCAGTTCCTCGTCCTCGTCGTGGGTGAGGACCCAGCGCTTCGCCTTCAGGTCCCACTCGATGTGCTCGTCGCTGAACGGCGCGGAGATGTGCCCGTCCGGCTCCACGTGGAAGATCACGTCCGCGTCGACCAGGGCGTTCAGCCCGGCCACCGCCCGCTCCCACGGAGAGGCCGCCGACTCCGGCGACTGGAGCAGCCCCGCAGCCTCCAACGCCGCCGCGATCCCCGCCGCCGTCTGCCGCTGCTTCTGCGCCGCCAGGATCACCCCGGCCGCCGCGTTCACCCGCTTCGCGTTCACAGGGACACCGCCGTAGCGTCAGCCGCCGCGTACAGAACCGCGACCGCGCACTCCGTCGTACGCCCCTCGACGTCACCCCACGCCGCGATGTGGAACTCCAGCGAGAAGATGTCGCCCCAGAACGGGCCCTCGCCGTTCACCTCCAGGCGCAGCGCCAACACGCTGATCGCCCTGTCGGACAGCAGCGACGTCTCGTGCGGGTCACCCGACACCACACACCGCAGCGCAGCCACGATCGACAGCGGACGCAGGAAGTGCGGGATGCACATCTCCCGGTCGAACGGGTCGGGCAGGTAGTCGCCCTGGTAGTGGCCGTTCGCCGCGAGCAGCCGGGCCGCAGCCCGGAAAACGGCGGGCACCGTCGTCGGGCGGGGGATCGTCACGTCCACGTGGACCGTTCGCCGGTGACCGGCAGGCAGATCCGTCGGACGGATACTCTGTACAGACACGATGTCCTCGTCTCTCTCGTTGGTGAGGCGTCGTCGGGGTCGTTCGGATGCGCGTCCGGCGGCCCCGCTTTACGTGGTGGGTCAGGCGGACGCGGCGACGAGCCGCGCGGACGAGTCCGCGTCCTGCTCCGCCATCCACGCCTGGACCTCAGCGAGGTCGAACCGGCGCTGACGGCCCGGGAACGGGACCGTGGGCATACCGGCCTTGATCCACTGGAGGACCTGCCAGTCGGAGACGCCGTAGTACGTCTCGATCGCGCGCTGGTTCAGGAGGGGCACGAGCCCGGCCGGGAGGGTGGAGACGCGTTCACTCTTCTTCGGCATCGGAGCTTGACCTTTCTACTGTCACTGTCGAATGTGTGGGCATGCGACTGAACAAGGCGTGCATGCGGTCATCGAGGGCCTCGGTGATGAGCCATGCCGTGCGGAGCTCTGTGCGCTCCCGGGCCGTGGTGCCGCGGCCGGTGAGCCGGGCGATCGTGGCCGGGCTGACGCCTCGCCCCTCCGGGTCGACCGCCTTCGTCTTCTCGGAGAGCTCGTCGAGGGTGAGCTGCTGCCGCTTCAGTGCGTCGCGGAGTGGCTGGCCTTCGTCGTTGCGGAGCACCTTGGGCATGGGTACCTCGGGCTGTTCGGTGCGGGTGGGCTCCTCGTTTCGAGGCGCTGCGACAGTTCTACAGTCGCTGTCGCAGTCGTGTCAACGGGAACTTCCGAGAACTTCCGAGACGTGTCACGTGATTCGAATGCGCGTTCTATGGTGGAGTCATATGTCAGCACGCCGGGGCGTGGCGGGGAGGTCACGCGCCGTGTGATAACCCGCCATGCTTCTACTTTTACTTGCGAAAAGTAGAGATCAAAGGGCACCCTTAGTGCCGTGGCAACAGACGACGCGACCCCCACCGAAGACCTCGCTCAGCTGCTCGCGCGCCTGAAGGACGAGTACGGCGTGAACGACAGCCAGATCGCGACGGCTATCGGTGTGTCCGTCTCCACCGTCAACACCTGGGTCCACCGGAAACGGCAGCCCCGCCCGGACGCCCTACGTGCCCTCGCCGCGGCGTACCCCAAGTTCACCGAGGACCAGGTCTTCGCCGCCGCCGGCCGGAAGACCCCTGGTCCGCTCAGCCGCACCGCTGAGGAGCGCCTCCTTGAGCTTTTCCGGGGGCTCACGGCAGAGCAGCAGGAGATCAAGGAGCTGGAGCTCCGCGCGCTGAACGAGTACAACCGTTCCGCGCTGTCGTGAGTCTCCTCTAAATGGAGTCCGTCACTCCCTGCTCATAACGGGTCGTCAGCTTCTGTAACAGTGGTCGCATTCTCAACGACTCAGGGGTACGGTCGTTCGCACGGCCGTCGCCCTCCCCCTTCGGCCGCAGGTTCCCATCTCGCCTGCGTATCCGGGGGTCCGCATGTGCATTCGCGTTCGTTTCGCCAAGATCGGCACGGCTCCGCTGTTCGACGCCGTAACCCAGACCATCGCCCTCCCTCCCGACCTTGACCGCGAACACACGGTCACCGCCGCACGGGCGATTCTCTCCGAACTCGCAGTGCCACAGGCCCGGTTCGGTGCACGCTGTTTCTGCGGGGAGCCGCTCGACCTGAGCCCCCGCGTACCCCAGCAGCGAAGGAGTGACGAGCAGGTGATGAAGCATGTCTAGAGGCGATCTCTACCAAGTCGGCAGCCGTACGTGCGGATGCGTCGACTGCATCGAGGACTACCCGCCCGCACAGTACGGAGATCGGCCGGGCCGGGATGGTTGTCTGGGCCGGTGGCGGGCCAGGTACCGCACGCCAGAGGGAGTGCAGAAGCAGAAGACGCTGCCCTCGCGCGCGGACGCTGTCCTTTTCCTGCGGACTCAGGCGGCGCCTCATGGCGCGTAGAGCCACGAACAACCCGCGACAGCTTCGAGAGAAGGGCTGCGGCTGCAAGGCCTGCATCGAGCACTACCCCGCCGACAAGTACGGCGAGCGGAAGAGTCGGCGCGACTGCATCGGCAGCTGGCAGGCCCGCTACCGGGACCCCGACGGCAAGCAGTGCGGTCCCGTGTTCCCCACCCAGAAGGAAGCCACGGCCCACCTGGACAAGGTGCGCACCCAGGTGCGCGAGGGGACCTACCAGGACCCGAAGCGCGGCGCGATCACCGTGGATGACTGGTACGCGATCTGGTGGCCGACCGTGAAGGTCAAGTCCGTCACCACGAAGAACCGCAAGCTCAGCGCCTGGACCGTGCACGTCCAGCCGAAGTGGGGCAAGCGCAAGCTCAACACGATCACCTGGCTCCAGGTGCAGGACTGGATCAGCAACGAGGTCAAGGGCCACGCCACGCAGAAGAAGGTGCTGGAGCTGCTGCGGCACATGATGGTCGCCGCGCTCCGCGACCGGCGCATCAGCGTGAACCCCTGCACCGACATCGAGGTGTCCCCGGCCCCGGCCCGGCACCCCGACGAGCTGATCCCGCCGACCGCGGCGCAGTGCGCCCTGATTCGCGAACAGCTCGATGAGTACTACCTCCCCCTTGTAGTGTTCGCGGAGGAGACCGGGATGCGATGGGGTGAGTACACGGGCCTGCGGGCCTGCAACGTGGACCTCGGCAGCGCCACGGTGAAGGTGAAGGAAGTTCTCATCGACGACCGGGGGAAGATCCGGCGGAAGATGGCGCCGAAGTCCCGTGCCGGATTTCGCACCGTTCCACTCACCCCGGCTGCTGTCGCCGCCGTGCAGACCATGCTCGACAAGTGGTCGCCGGCCACTACCGAGACGCCCATCGGCGATGGTGAAGACCTGCGCCGCGAAGAGCTCATCTTCCGCGGCCCGAACGGCGGGCCGCTCACCCGGCCGAACTTCCGCCGGCACTGGATCCCGGCCATCAAGGACGCTGGCCTGGCCCGGCTGGTGAAGAACGAGGAGACCGGCCGCACGGAGTACTGGCCGCGTGTGCACGACTTGCGGCACACGTTCGCCACGAGGTTGAAGGATGCCGGGGTCCCGGAGAAGGACGTCCAGGTCATCATGGGCCACGAGCGTGGGGGTCGGGTGACGTGGTTGTACCAGCACGCTGGGCCGGAGTTGGTGGAGGAAGTGCGTGCTGCCCTGGTCAAGGGCCGCCCGCTACGGGCTGTTTCGTGAGGGCGGATGCCGCATCGATGCCACATGGATGCCACAAACCCCGCTCGGGTGGTCTCGGAAGTTCTCGGAAGTTCCTGTTTCCGCAAGTGAGAGCGATGCTCGGAAGTTCTCGGAACGTCTCGGATTCTCTCGCCATCGGTCTACGGGTTCTTACAAAGCAGATGTCGGCGGTTCGAAACCGTCCGCGCCCACCAGACACGAAGGCCCCCAACTGATCATGGTTGGGGGCCTTTGGTGTCCACCCGCATGCTCCAGGGCGTCGAGTACGAGGCGCAGGGCTATGAGAAGGTCGCCTCGGCCGGCCGCATACGGCCCTGGGCGAGGGTGAAGCCTGATCCGGGCATGCCGACTCTCCGGAGGCTACCGGTGATCAAGCGGCCCTCCGGTCGCTCACCGCCTCCGCGATCGACAGGCTGTTCTCGTAGAGGTGGTGCCGGGTGATCCGGCCGTTCTCGACGGTGAGCCGCAGCGCGAACGGGCCCTCGAAGGACCTGCCCGTCGCGCGTACGGTCCCCGACAAGTGCCCCATCAGTACGGCGTCGGCGCCGTCCACGAGGAAGGTGTCGACGGAGGTCCGGGCCTCCTCGGGGACCGTATGCTCCATCAACTCCCCGAACTGGGCCGCGCATTCGGCGGGCGTGGAGCGTGGGCGAATCCAGGGGACCGTCGGATTGTCGGCCAGCTGCCAGTCGACCTTGTCGGCGAAGAGCGCGGTGAACGCCTCGGTGTCTCCGGCCAGTCGGGCGGCGAGGAACTTCTGGACGACCGCCCGGGTGGCGTCGGCGGGGGATGTGGTGGGCATGCGGGCCTTCCTGCTGTTGGTGTGCCTCTTGTCGTGGGGTCTCTCTCGTCGGTGTGGTCGATGCTGCCGGGGGAGGGGCGGCGCGTCGATTACTCCCGAGGTAAGGGGGCGGGAGGGCCGGGCTGGGCCCGCGATGATGGGAGCGGATGACGTGCAGCGAAAGGGCACTTCATGGGGCAGAGCCTGGCCGAGATACAGGCCGTAGTGGTCAGGCCGTACTGCTCAGGACCTGGCGCTCAGGCCCGGCGCTCGGGGCCTGCTGCTCAGGGCCTGGCGCTTCGGCCTGGCTCCTTCGGCACATGGATCCTTCGGCATGGAGATTCGGCACTGTGAAGGAAGCGCCGTCCTCTACTCTGCGTGTCATGATCGAGTCAGTCGTCAGTCCTGCCTGCGCCGATTCCGACGTTGCCGTCGCCGCCGCGCTCGCCGGTGCGGAGGCTGTGCGTGCCCGGTACGGACGCCGCCTCACCCGTATCGACAAGGGCGCTGGGGACTTCGCCACCGACGCGGACCTCGCGGCCGAGGAAGCGATCCTCGCCGTCATCCGTGCCGCCCGGCCCGAGGACGCGGTGCACGGGGAGGAGGGCGGTCGGCGGGGCGCGGTCGGTGCGGGGCGCGAGTGGTTGGTGGACCCCCTGTGCGGCACGCTCAACTACGCCGTCGGCTCCCTGCTCGTCGCCGTCAACGTGGCCCTGCGCGACGGTCCGGCCGCGGTGGCCGATCCGTTCGGGGGTGAGGTCTTCTTCACTGATGGGACGGCCGCCCGCCTTCGGCGGCAGAGGGATGAGGGGGCGGGCGATGGCGGTGAGGTCTTGGTCCCTGCCTCGGACAACCGGCTTGTGGATGTGAACCTGGACCCGCCCTTTCCTGGCGCGCCGGGGTTCAGGGCCGTGGACCTCCTCGCCCACCCCGCCTTTGTCGAGCGCTTCCGTCCCCGGGTCGTGTCCACCACCCTCGCGCTCGCCTGGGTCGCGGCGGGCAAGCGTGCCGCGTACGTCACCGATGGCGGTGACCTGCGCGAGAGCGTGCACTTCGCCGCGGGCATCGCCCTCTGCCGGGCTGCTGGATGCGTCGTCACCGGAGTCGACGGGGCTCCGCTCGGGCCGGCGGGCCGCGGTCTCGTCGCCGCTGCGGACGCCGAGACGCATGCGTCGCTCCTGTCGATGATGCGTAGCTGACCAGTGCCGTTCTCAGACGTGCAGTTCGGGCGGGAAGCCGGTCCAGCGCAGGTCCCTCGGGAGGTGGCCGGTGTCGTTGAACAGGAGGACGGACGCGGGGCGGTCGGGGGCGTAACGGATGACGGTCAGTGCCGCGTTGGCGTGGTTGATGCTCAGCCATCGCCACTTCGGGGCGTCGAGCGCTGCCCGTACGAGCCAGCCGACCAGGAAGTTGTGGGTGACGAGGAGATGGTGGCGGGGCTCGTCCCCCTCCACTGGGCCGGTGAACCGTGCCAGGGCCTCCTCGGCCAGCTCCGGGCCCTTCTCGCGTTCCTCCGCCGGGAAACCTGCCAGACGTGCGAGCGTCGCGTCCGCCGACTCCGGGGGCAACTCCTCGCGGCGGGGTAGGTAAGGAATGTAGTCGCCGGCCGGTTCGGACCGCAGCAGCGGTACGTTGGTGAGCTGCTCGCCGATCAGCCGTGCCGTCTGCTCCGCGCGGGCAAGCGGGCCGTGGTGGACTGCCGTGAGGGGCACCGTGCCGAGCCGCTCCCCGAGCAGCGCGGCCTGGCGGCGGCCGTTCGCCGTCAACGCGCTCTCGTCCGACGACGCCTCACCGTGGCGCGTGATGTACAGGTAGCGGGCAGCCGTTGCCGTCATCGGCGCGTCCTCCGTCGGGCGTCGGATTTCATGATCGTACGAAAGAGCGGACGCCGGGTTGTGCCAGCCCGGTTCCGTACGCGTTTCCGCCTCCCGGGATGCGCGCGCGCAGCGGCCGGGGCACCGTGGAGGCATGGCCGAGCACCCGCCTGTCATCGTTCACCCGCCGTCCACGACCGGGGGGCGGCGGGTGACTGTGCACGGGCAGATCGTGGGGCTGGCGCACGGACGGGGTGAGGTGGCCGCAATGCTGCGGGCCGCGGGGCTCGCTCCGGGGCCGGACGAGGCCGTCGTCGAGCTGGACCGGCCCGAGCTGATCGAATGGCGCGGCGGCGACCTCGATACGTGGGGATGATCCCCTGACGCGCGACACGTGGGATGCGGTGCGTCATGTGGGGTGGTCCCGTGAGGCGACACATAGGGGTGGTCCCGTGAGGCGACACATGGCGGTGATCCCGTGAAGCGTCGTCGAACGGCGCCCGAGAGCGCATCGATCGAGCCGCCTCCCGGCTATTACACCGCCGCGGGTGAGCCCCCCGATGCCGCGCAGCGTGCGCTGATCCTGGACTGGGTGGTGAGCCGGCGCATCGCCGGCGGGTGGCGGGTCGAGTCGCGGTCCGGGAGCCAGGTGGTGCTGGTGCGCGGGCAGCCGGTGAACCATGTGCTGCACGCCATCCTCACCGTCTTCTCGTGCCTGGTCTGGGGGCTTGTCTGGGCCGGGGTGTCCCTGGTCAACCGTGTGGAGCGCGTGGCCCTCACCGTCGACGCCCAGGGGCGCGTCGTCCAGGTCAATGCGCCGTGACGTATCACCCGTACGGGTGTGTCCAGGTGGCTGCCCCCTGGGGCCGGGAGGAATGTCGGAGCTGATCTGCACGCACCACCAGGGCAGGTCAGGACAGCAGGCGCCCGCGCCTGTTCCGGCTAAGGAGTCCTCATGTCGCAGCCCAGTGAGCCCACCCCCGGCACCCCGCGCCCCGCCGACCCGCGCCCGGGTGGAGGGTCCGGCAGTGCGTGGGCGGCGGGGGGAACGGTGTTCGCCGGTGTCCTCCTCTTCGTGGACGGCATCCTCGGAGTGCTGAAGGGCATCGCGGGGATCGCCTCCAACGACGTGTACACGCGGATCAACGACTACGTCTTCAAGTTCAACGTGACTTCGTGGGGCTGGATCCACCTCGTCCTCGGCGTGATCCTCATCTTCGTGGGCTGGGGCATCCTTTCGGGCGCCACCTGGGCCCGGGGCGTGGGTATCGCGCTCGCCGCGCTGAACCTGATCGCCAACTTCATGTGGCTCCCGTACACGCCGGTCTGGGCCCTCGTCACCATCGCCATCGACGTCTTCGTCATCTGGGCCCTGTGCACGGACCGGTCGAATCCGAGTGACTCGGTCCGGAACGGCTGAACCCGTCCGGGCGGGGGCCCGGTGGGCGGGGCGGCGGGCGTCCGGCGTCCCGGGCGTTCAGCGGCCGGTGCCCGGACGTTCAGTGTCCGGTGTCCGTTGTCAGTGGTGCGGTCCACACTGGAGACATGTGCCGCAGCATCAAGACGCTCCGCCCGCCCGCCCTCCCCGAAGAGGCCACCGAGGAGGACGTGCGGGCCGCCGCCCTTCAGTACGTACGCAAGGTCTCCGGATTCCGCGCGCCCGCCGCGCACAACCGGGAGGTCTTCGACCGCGCCGTCGACGAGATCACCGCAGCGACGATGAAGCTGCTCGATGGTTTGGAGATACGCGGGGCGGCGGCCCGCCGCTGAGAGACGCAGTCCGGGGCCGGGCGGCCGCCGCTCAGGGGGTGACGGGCGTCGGTGCCGGTAGCTGGGCCGGTACGGTCACGGGGCCGGGGCCCGGGGCGGACGCGGGCGTCGGTACCGAGACCTGGGACGGGTTGGGCGCGGGCACGACCGCAGCGGGAGTTGCCTTCGGGGCGGGGGCGTTCGGCGCTAGCACTGCCTCCGGTGATTCTGCTGTCTTCGTTGCCTTCGCCGAGTCCGCTGCCTTCGAAGCGTTCGCCGCGTCCGCCGCCTTCGGTGACGGTGGTGGAACCGTCCCCTCGGCCGTCAGGTACTTCACGGCCCCCGCTGCCCCCGTCGCCGCCTCCGCGGTGGCCCGCGCCACCGTCGGGCGCTTGACCACGAACGCGGCCAGCGCGCCCGCCATGAACAGGGCCAGCACGGAAACCGCCGTGCCGAACCAGGTCGAGCCCAGCCACCGGCCGCCGAAGTAGCCCAGGCCCACGCTGTAGCAGGCCCAGGCCAGGCCTGCCAGTGCGGACCAGGGCAGGAAGTCCCGCACCCTGCGGCGCGCCGCTCCCGCGCCCAGGGAGACCACGGACCGGCCCGCCGGAGCGAACCGGGCGATGACGACCAGTGCCCCGCCGCCCCGGCTCAGCGCTGCGCCGAGACGTTCCTGCGCGGTGGTGAGGCGTCGCGAGCGGGCGATGGCCCGGTCCAGCCGGTCGCCCCCGCGCCAGGCGAGCCGGTACGCGACGAGGTCACCGAGCACCGAAGCGGTGGTCGCGCACAGGATCAGCGCGATCAGCGAGGGCACCTGCCCGGAGGTGCCCTCCCCGGCGCCGCTGACGGTGGTGGAGCCCGCGGCCGCCGCCGTGGCGGCCGTGATCACGAGTACGCCGCTGGGCAGGAGGGGGAGGAAAACGTCCAGGAGTACGGAGAGGGCGACCACCGCGTAGATCCATGGGCTGCTGGTCAGCGCGCCCACACTCTCTAGCACCGTCTACTACTCCCCGGTCGTGTCAACGCCGCGACGTCGCAGGGGAGCGGCAGGGGCGGCAGGTTCAGCTGTACAGCGTACGCGTGGGGGTTCTCCGGCCATCGACCAGGGCGGGTGATGTTGTGCACCTCACGTACACCTGGCGGGCCTTGTGCCGTTAGGCGGGGGGGGGGGGGGGGAGCGGCCGACGCGAGCGAGGAGCAGTACAGCACATGAAGCACACGAAGCACATGAAGCAGTCGGAGCACACGACGGCATGGATCGTACGGACGGGGAGCGGGGCGGCGCACTCGAATTCGGGTGCGTGGCGGACGGCATCGCGGGCGGGCGGTGCGTTGCCGGGGGCGCCGGGGGCTCGGGGCGTTCTGCGGGCCCCCGCCGTGCTGGCCGGGGCGTTGGCCCTGCTGGCGCTGGCCGGTGGGTTCGGCGTCGCCCACGGTGCGGGGGATGACGGAGCGTCCGGCGCGCATGGCGCCCATGGGGTGGGGTCCGCGGCCGTGGTCCCGGCGGGCGGCGGCCCGGGTCCCTCCGACGAGGCCGTCACGCGGGGCGGCGGCTTCTGGATGCGGGCCGCGGGAGTGTTCTCGCCGCCCGGCTCCTTCGTCCCGTCCGAGGCTCTGACGTACGACACCGCTCTGGTGCCGGCGGGCGCGCGGATCGAGGTCACGGAGTACGCGGGCGGGGCCGGTACCCGGGTCACCGCCCGGCTGCGGGGGCTCGTGCCGAACCGTGCGTACGGGATGCACGTGCACACCTCCCCGTGCGGCGCCGATCCCGCCGCGGCCGGGCCGCACTACCAGCACCGTCCGTCGGCGACGGCGGACCCGGTCAACGAGGTGTGGCTGGACTTCCGGACCGACGCGGACGGTGCCGGGCGGGCCGAGGCCCGGCACCGCTGGGGATTCCGCGAGGGCGGAGCGGGGTCGGTGATCATTCACGACCGGCAGGGTGGTGCGGGGGAGCGGGCGGCCTGCTTCACGGTGCCGTTCGGTCCCATGGGGGCGGGGCGGGGCTGATGGGGGCGGGGCGGGGCTGAGGAGGGGCCCGCCCGTGCTGCTGTGCCTGGTCTGCCTGCCGTACGTCGATGGCCCTCGTCCTCCGGGGCAAGAGGTGAGGGCCACCCGTCGTATCGGGCCGTCAGGCGTGCGGTCGGGCCTGGCGGCGGGTCAGGCCGCGACGGCCGAGGCGTCTTCGCGTCGGGACGCGTCCCCGGTCGGATTCTCGGCGCTCCGCGCGCCGAAGAGGCGATCCAGCGCCACGGCGCCCGGTCCGGTGAAGACCAGGAGCAGGAACGCCCAGCAGAACAGCGCCGACAGTCCGCCGCCGTTCTCGATCGGCATCAGCCCGTCGGGCTGATGCACCTTGAAGTAGGCGTAGGCCATCGAGCCCGAGGCGAGGAAGGCGGCGGCGCGGGTGCCGAGGCCGAGGGCGACGAGAACGCCGCAGACCAGCTGGATCAGGGCGGCGTACCAGCCGGGCCAGGCGCCGGTCTCCACCTGGTTGCCGCCGAGCACTCCGAAGAGTGAGGAGACGCCGTGGCAGGCGAAGAGCAGGCCGATCACGAAGCGGAAGAGGCTGAGCGCGTAGGGCTGGGCATGGTTCAGGCGGATGAGCATGGGGGGCGGGCTCCTTCGGTCGAGGTGGGGACGGGAACCGACTGGGTGCCTCAGGTTAGGGAAACCTCACTAGTACTTGCAAGTTCAACATTGTGGCGAGTGGCTGAAAGTCGACTCATCCTCAGGGGTGAGTGAACGCTCAAGAACCGTCTCCAGCTGCGCTCCTCGTCTGGTTGCTGTGGCCTGCGCCAACGTCAGCGCAGACTTCCGGCCACGCAACGTCAGCGTCATGAGCTGGTTACCGAACCAGGGGCCACCGGCTCTGCCCCAGGTCACCGGTGACGCTTGCGTACGGCCGTGGCGTGCCAGCAGACGGCCGAGGTGCCGACCCGTCCGGCTCCAGCCGAAGCGGAAGGCGGTGCGGAGCGGGCGGGGGACCGCGTTGTGCGTCGGGGAGCAGGTCAGCTGAAGGACGCGGGCCCGCGGTGCGCTCGTGGCGCCGGTGGCGGACCATCGGGGCTCGGCGATGTAGGCGTGGTGCACATCACCCGAGAGCACGCATACCGTCGCCGGGGCGTCCGGCCCGCTTCCGGCCTCCCGCAGCAGTTCCGTGAACCGGTCGAAGGAATCCGGGAAGGCGGCCCAATGCTCCAGGTCGGACGCCCGGCGCAGCTTCTCGCCGAACCGGGCCCAGCGCTTCCCGCGCACGCCCGCGCACAGGGCGGCGCTCCAGCGTTCCGTCTCGTGGACGAGCGGGGGCAGAAGCCACGGCAGGGAGCTGCCGATCAGGAGGTGATCGTATGAAGCCGGGTCGCCCAGAACCTCGTCCCGCAGCCAGCGGTCCGCTTCGGGGTCGAGCATCGCGCGCTCCTGCTCGGCCAGGACGCGGGCCGCGCGGGTGTCCACCATCAGCAGCCGTACTCGGCCGAAAACACGCTGGTAGCTCCAGCGGGTGCGGGTGGGGTCGGCGTCGGTCTCGGCCGCGAAGCGGCGCAGTGCCTCGGTGCCGTCGGGCGAGGCCCGCACCGCCGCGTACACGGGGTCGGTGGCCAGTTCGGCGGGGGAGAGGTTGCCCAGATGCTGGTGGACCCAGTACGACATGAGCCCGCTGATGATCCGCTCGTGCCACCAGGGGGTGGCGCGAATCCGCTCCTGCCAGGCGGCGCTGGTGTTCCAGTCGTCGATGACGTCGTGATCTCCCAACACACGGAACTAGTAGTTCTGGAGTGTTGTCGTGGGTGCATCGACGCTGGTCAAGCCCGGTACCGAGACCGGAACCCCTTCGGTCCCTACAGGGGGCATGACCCATGCACCCCGGAACCCCCTCGCGGGCACGGTCTACACCGAGACCCTTCGGGGCGTGCGGTGTGTCCGCCTGTCCGTGCTCACCGACGAGACCACCAGCCCCGAGCGGCAGCGCGAAGCCGACGACCTAGCGGCAGCCGCGCACAACATCAGCTTCGGCGAGGGTGATCAGCTCCGCGAAGCGGTGGACCTTGACGTTTCCGCTTCCAAGATCAGCCCCTTTGACCGTCCCGCCCTAGGTCAGTGGCTTGCCCGCCCCGATGAATTCGAGGCTCTTGTTTGGTGGAGGTTCGATCGCGCTATCCGGTCCATGGCGGACATGCACAAGCTGGCCGAGTGGGCCCGCAAGCACCGAAAGGTGCTCGTGTTCGCCGAGGGCATCGGCGGGGGCAAGCTGGTCTTTGATTTCCGCGATCCGATGGACCCGATGGCGGAATTGCAGATGACCATGTTCGCCTTCGCCGCTCAGGTGGAGGCGCAGAGCATCAGCGACCGTGTTACCGGGGTCATGGCTGCCATCCGGAATATGGCGCTGCGGTGGCGCGGTGGCGGTCGCCCCCCGTACGGCTACATGCCCGCCCCCATGCCCGCAGAGTTCGGCGGGATCGGCTGGACGCTCGTACCGGACCCCGACGCGGTCAAGGTCATTGAACGGATCGTCCGTGAGCTGTTGGAGGGGGCGACCGTTTCGGCTATCGCCGTGGGTCTCAACGCCGACAGCATCCCGAGCCCGCGCGATCACTGGGCCGTGAAGAAGGGCCGCAAGAAGGGCGGGAAGACCGGCGGAGTCAAGGGGCTCGTTAAGGACGCGTTCCTGTGGAACCCGGCGGTCATTACGCGGATGCTGCGTAACGAATCATTGCTCGGCTGGAAGATGCACAAGGGCAAGCCCGTCCGGGACGCCGAGGGCAACCCGATCATGGCGACCACACAGCCGATCATGACCCGCGAGGAGTTCGACCGCATCGGCGCGGTTCTGGACGAGCGGAGCATTGACAACGGGGACCGGAAGGACACGGACGCGCTGCTGTTGCGGGTCATTCACTGCGACTCGTGCGGCGGGCGCATGTACCTGAACAAGCAGGACAGCAAGAAGAACCAGCACCCTACGTACAAGTGCAACCCGTACTCGCGCGGGTTCAAGTGCGAGAAGTCCGCCAACATCCGGGGCGATTGGGCCGACGAGTACGTGACCGCCGAGTTCCTGCGGCTGATGGGGTCCGTACAGACAACGCACGTCGTGACGATCCCCGGGTACGACCCCGGGCCCGAGCTGCGCGCCACTATCGCCGAGTTCGCCGAGCACCAGGAACAGAAGGGCCGCCAGAAGTCCAAGCACGCTGCGGCCGAGTGGCAGAAGCGCGCGGACGCACTCGACAACCGGATAGCCGAGCTGGAGACCCGGGAGAAGACCGAGCCGCAGCGCATCGTGACGAACACGGGAAGGACGTTCGCGGACGAGTGGGCCGAGAAGGACACGGCGGGACGGCGCGCGATGCTCATTGAAGCGGGTGTGCGGCTGGACGTGCGGCGAGGCACCCCCGGCGGGTGGCGCAAGCTCGACGTACGGCGCGTCACGTTCACCATGTCCGGCGAGCTGGACCCTGCCGCGGAAGCCCTCGCGGGTGAGGCATCGGCGCTGGAATCCGAGACGCGCGGAGACGAGCCGACCGAGGACGCGAGCGTGCGCCTGGTCGAGCCCGCCACGGTCGCCGAGCCCGTCCGCGTACTGGTCGCCGCGTAGCGCCCGAACAGCCCTCAGAGCGCCCCGGTAGTCCTCGCGGACCGCCGGGGCTTTCTGCTGCCCGTACGCGGGCGCGCGGAGCCCTCGCCGGATCGCCCACAGGTGGGGCCGCTGGACAGCGGGAGGCGAAAAGGTGTTGAGGGTGTCGAACTTCGACACTTTTCGGGGTAGCCAAGAAAAACCTAGAGAGAAGAGAGAACGGGGTCTCTGTCGTCACCCCGACACCCTCCCTTCCTCTGCCCCCGCCGTCTCGTGGGGCGTATCCAATTCGCATTTCATCCTTGCTGAACAGTTTTTCGGAACACCTTCGGTCCCTACTGATGGCAAGCCCGAAGGGGCATCAACCAGCGAAGGGGTCCACCGCTGCCGGGAGCACTGCGGGACTGCCGCTCTCCCGTAGAGACCGAATCGGCTTCATGACCCCTGAACCCACCTGAGAGGCACGATGGACACCACACGACACATAGAGGTCTGCGCGCTGCTGCGACGCGCTGAGAGCGCCGCACGGGACGCCGTGAACGGCGATCAGGCCGCCGCGCGCACAACGCTCAACCTCGTGGCCGACGCACGGCAGCGCGCCGAGGACACAGGTTCTGGCATCTGCGCTCATCCGGACTGCTCGAACGAACTGCACTACGTCGGGCGGGGGCGTCGTCCCCTGTACTGCTCGGCGGACTGCCGCACGGACGTTTACCAGGCAACGCAGATGGCCGCGCGTGCGCTGATCAAGTCCCCGGAAAGGGTCACCGCGTAACGCACCCCTCGCCCACAACTTCACAGCTCCACCCATGAACCCCTGACGTGCCATACGCGGGGGCTTTTTCATGCCCGAATGCAATGACGGAAGGAATGCCCCCCGATCTACCGGCCGTGAGCCGGCGAGGGGTGGCGACCCATACACATGAGCGACGAGAACACCACCGAACAGCTTTCCCACGACACCGAGAGCGCCGATACAGGCACGGCGGAAACTCGGGCCCTGGAAGAAGCTAACAGCCGACTGGAAGCCGCACAGAAGCGAATTGACGCCATGCTGCTGCGAGAGATCAACCACCAGGCATCCCAGCGCCTGGAAGTTCCCTCCGACCTGTTCGACCTCGGCAAGCATCAGCTTTCCGATCTGCTCACGGATGACGGAGACGTGAATACGGAAAAGGTCACGTCCGCCGTTGAAGCGCTGCTGAACGACCGGCCCAATCTGGCGAGCCGCCCGACGGGTTGGGGCGATGTAGGCGCGGGTGCGGGAGGTTCGGACGGCGAGGACGACGCTCCCGGCTGGTCCGCTGCTCTGCGCGGCTGACACGCCGAATCAGATCCCACACGCGGCGACACGCCGATGAACATAAACCGAAACGGAGAAACGCATGTCCATCTACACCAACACGCCCGGGGTGCAGGGAATTCTTCCCGACGAGTACGGGGCGCTTGTGGAGAAGCCGGTAAAGGAACTCTCCCTCGCAATGAAGCTCGGCACCGTAGTCAACACGGCGAGCACCACCTATCGCATTCCGATCCTCGCTGAGGACGTGACCGTTGGCGCGGTCGCCGAGGGTGCTGAGATCACCCCGTCCGATGTGAAGTTCGATGAGCAGAAGGTCCGCCCCGCCAAGTTCGCCGGGCTTACCGTCATCAGCCGCGAAATGGCGGAGGACAGTTCCCCGTCCGCCGGGGAACAGGTCGGCCGTTCCATTGCGCGTCAGATATCCAACAGTGTGGATAACGCATTCCTGAACGCGCTGACCGACCCTAACCCCGCTGGGCTCGGCTCCCTTAAGGGGATTTCCAAGGTAAATGCCCCGGTGGTCTATGCGAACCTCGACCCCTTCGAGGAGGCTATATCCGTCTCGGAAGCTGCGGGCGGGAACATTACCGCGTGGGTGATGACTTCCTCTACGGCGCTGGATATCGCCAAGCTGAAGGATCAGAGCAACTCAAACCGCAGTCTGCTCAACACGGATATGACGATGGAGGGGCGTCGGCAGATTCTTGGCCGTCCCGTGTTCGTGTCGCCGTTCGTGCAGCCGGACACGGTGTACGGCGTGAGCCGGGCCGATCTGCTGACCATCGTCCGCACGGGAACGCGACTCGACGTTGACAAGTCCGTGTTCTTCACGAGCGACCGCGTGGCCGTCAAGGGAACCATGCGCGTCACTTTCGGGTTCCCCGTCGAAGCGGCGCACGTCCGCATTCAGAACGCAGCGGAGTAACCCCCGTGCCGCGTAGACCCCGGCCCCCGTGTTCGGTCCCCGGATGCCCCGAGCTGACGCCCCGTGGCGGACGTTGCGCCAAGCATGAACGCGAGGCGAACCGTATGCGCGTCACGCCGGGCGGCAGTTCGTACGGGCGTCAATGGCCACGTATTCGGGCCGCTTATCTGTATGCCCATCCATGGTGCGTACTGTGCGGACGGACAGCGAATGTCGCGGACCACTTTCCCGAGAGTCGGCGAGCGCTGCTGGCTCAAGGGGTTTCGAATCCAGACGCATTCGAGAGACTGCGTCCGCTGTGTGCGTCATGCCATAGCCGCGAGACCGCGAGGCATCAACCAGGCGGATTCGCGGCGGAAGTACGCTCACGGCGCGAGGCGAACGAACGCCCGCCGTTCTGACCAGGCGGGCACTCCCCCTCCCTCACGCAGCCGCACGGCAGTGAGGCAAAAGACTCTCACCGCAGCTAAAGCCATTTGCGCGGGCCCGCAACGCTGCCCGCATATCGAAAGGAAGCGACCTTGGCCGACCCACGGCGCAAGAAACCTGCCCTGCAAGTGATCAGAGAGGGCAACCCCGGAAAGCGCCCCGTATCGCAAAGCGCATCCGTACCGCCCTCGGAACTGGCCGAGCCGGATTGGCGCGAGACCTTCCGTAGCGTGAGCGATCCGGAACAGGAAGCGGTGAACTCCCGCTGCCGTGCCGTCGCCTCGCGCGAATGGCAGCGCGTCGTCCCCGTGCTGAAACTCGCGGTCGGGATCGGCGAGGTAGACACCACTGTCCTTAAGGACTACTGCATTTCTGCCGCGCGAATCGACCAGTGCGAGCGGGAGCTATCCGAGAACGGCTTGCTCGTCCGGGGCGAGCGTGGGTGGCAGAAGAACGGCGCTACCACCATCGCAGGCCAGTACCGGGTGCAACTCGCGCGGTACGTGCGGGAGTTGGGCCTTTCGCCGAGCGCTCGCACCGCGATTACGGCACCCGAACCCAGCGACGACGAATCCGACGTGTGGGACTGACCCCACGTCGCCACGCAGACCCCCGCACTTGTCACCCACGCCAGGGCGACGGGTGCGGGGGTTCCTGGCGTTCTCAGGTGTGTGAGAGGGCCGTTCAATCTCCCTTTGGGAGTGCCTTCAATCCCTGGTACGCCTCTCGCAGGTCTGACGCTTCCGGGAGCTGTCGCCGCTCAACAGCCTTGACGACTTCCAGCGCACGCCAGTGATTCGACGGAACGATGCGGCCGGATAGGATGGCCCGCTGTGCTGCGTTGCACGCCTCATCTAGCCGGTCACCGCCGACCAGTGCCAGCGCCAAATCAATGTTCGCGGACGCCACCCGGCGCGGCCATTTCTCCACATCGTCAGCGGGGGCGAGTCGCGCGATTACCTGTCGCGCGTAGTCCTCGGCTGCGGGATCTCCGACCCATGCAAGTGTCGTTGCTGTGTAGGCCAACGCTTTACCGGGGTCGTACTGATAGTGATGCTCGGTGCCCTTGCGCGGAACCATTGCGCCCGACATGTGTTGCACTCGTTCAATGGCCGCGTACGTTTCCGGCCCTTCCCCGAGTCGCGCTCTCGCCCGCCCCTCCTGCGCTGTTGCCTGGATTGCAGCCGAGGTTCCGGCCGGTGCCAACTCCTGTGCAATTTGGGAGAGTTCTAGTGCGCGTTTGTAGTCACCATCGGTGAGCACTCGCCAAGCGTCAGTCTCGTAACACCACGCTTCGATTTCGCGGTGGTCTGCGTGCTGCGCAAGAGTGGCCGCTGTCTGCAAACGAGCCGTCGCCGCGTGTTCCTGGTTCAGGTCGATATGCAGCGTCGCCCCCAAGAGTTGGAACCATCCACCGACCACGTAAAGGCGACGCTGTTCCGCAAGGGTCATGCGCGCATCCATGAGATGTGAGACGTAAGCGGAGTGCTTCCTTACTCTTTCAAGCAAGTCTTGCGGCGGTGACACGGGGTATTTCATTGCCAGTTCATCGAATGCGTGCTCTAGGCGACTTAGCGTTTCCTTACCCACGTCGCTAGCGGAGACGCGCCGTGCCAATTCGAGCGCATCGAATTCGTCGTCGCTATCTGGCGATGCGCCAGAAAGCCAAGCGGTGCGCGACTTTGGTGGGGCGTATGCGTCCGGGACTAGCAGCGCGTCGAGTTCCGCCGACGTGACCGACAATGCCTTTGCGATCTTCCGTCGCTGCCAGGGTTGCGGGTCAGTCTTTCCACTTTCCCAGCGCTGGACCGTAGAGCGATCAGCGCCAACCGCTTCCGCGAATTCCTCTTGGTTGTACCCGCACGCTTTCCGGCGCTCCGCCAACCTCCGCCGCCTGCTGGTCATCGTGGCCGGTCTCCTCTCGGGAAAGGCGTCTGCCCTGGTCAGCGTATCCAGTGCGGCCAGGGTGCGGCAGGAGTGCGGCCTTTCTGCTGTGGTGCGCGGCCCGCTGTGGCGTTTCTCTGAGGCATCACACGCAACGGACGAGACGGACCGAGCGGAACGGTGACCATGTCGACCAAGACGCGGACGACCCAGGAGAAGCCCCTAGACCTCCCGGTGAGGCTGGACCCGGACCCCAAGCCCATGCCGGGATGCGCCGGTTGCGACGTGATCGCACACGACCGAGACCGGGCGCAGGCCAACGGGAACGCAAGCGGAGTGAGCGACTGCAACGTGCGCTTGCGGCTGCACCTAGGGGACGCGCACGCATGAGCGTTCCCGTGAAGCCACAGAAGCGCCGTACGCGGCCTCTCCCGCCCCCGAAGCTAGTCAGCCTCATAGACAGTCCCGGTAGTCCGTACGCGGACTCTCCGGCCGGCTGGTGGGATCAGTACGGCGGGGCGGTCGCCGGGGGCGTGGTCTATCTCCCCGGACCGACCCATCCGCCGAACCGCCGCCACCCCGACGACTGCCCGAACTGCGTACCGATCCGGGATAACTCGTGAGGTACGTAAGGCGGTTCGGTTGGTCGGTGTTCGTTTTCACGGTCGCCGCGCTGGCAACGGCGATTCCGACGCTGGCCGCTACCGGCCGCCTATAAACCCCCGTCCCCTCTCGGTTCCGCACAGCTCCCCCCGTGCTGATTGCAGAGGCCCTTGAGGGATGGGCTCCAACTCCCACTCCCGGTGATTCCTCATGGACGGTCGAGTTATCGGGGGTGGGGCAAGATCCCGCCCCGGTGGTGGAAACCCTGGACAGGTCGAGCGGCCGGGGCGGGTTCCCAGAAACCCCAGATGCAAGGAGACGCACAATGCGCGCTGCCGGAAACCGTCTCTTATTCGCATGGCTTGAGATCACGGGACTCTGTAACGAGTTCTGTGATCACTGCTACGCAGACAGCGGACCGAAAGGGACGCACGGAACCATGACGGTGCGGGACTGGTTGAACGTGATTGACCAGCTTGCCGACATGGGCACCATGGACGTTCAGTTCATCGGGGGAGAGCCGACGCTTTACCCGAGCCTGCCCGCGCTGATCAAGCACGCTCACGGGCGGGGCCTCGGTATCGAGGTGTTCTCGAACATGACCCACATTCGCCCGGAACTGTGGGACGCATTCACGGAGTACGGCGTCAAGCTCGCCACGTCGTACTACTCGGACACCGCCGAGGAGCACGACCAAGTGACGCAACTCCGAGGGGCACACAAGAAGACGCGCGCCAACGTTCAAAAGGCGCTTGCACTCGGTATCCCGCTGCGGGGT
This sequence comes from Streptomyces sp. NPDC033165, assembly GCF_055577965.1. Lineage (NCBI taxonomy): Bacteria > Bacillati > Actinomycetota > Actinomycetes > Kitasatosporales > Streptomycetaceae > Streptomyces > Streptomyces sp. NPDC033165. The sequence goes on along the minus strand of NZ_JBVIPK010000001.1, from coordinate 572,318 downwards.
GGAGTCGTTGCTGTGCGGGACGGACAGCGCGTACAGGAGGCGGCGCAGGACCTTACGGTGCTCGGTGTCGAAACGGTCGGCGGAGACCGTACCCGCGCATTCGGACGGGCGAGTAAGGGAGCCGCGCCGACCATCGCTGATCTGTGCGGGCACTGCGCCCACGAGAAATGTGCGATCGGCCCGACCGGCGATGTGTGGCCGTGCGTCCTCGGTCGATTCCTGACTCTCGGCAATGTGCTGGAAACGCCGATCTCGAATATCTGGGGTGGCGCACAAATGGCCGACGTGGCCGCCGAGATCACAGCGGTTCACGGGGATGGTGTCCAGTCGTGCACGCCTCCGCAGTTCCTTCCCATGTGCGGCCCCTGTGGTCCGTGCGTTCCCTCGGTCGGGCACTGCGACCCCAGGGAGGCGGAGAGCGCCGCTACGATCGCCGCACCGGTCTAATCCGCTGAATACCAGGGAGCGCGCGCATGGACGATCACGGGGACGACTTCGGCCCGTGGGGGTGGGAAGGTGAGAGCAACGCTGTTCGGAGGAGTGAGGATGAATGGCTCACCATCGCTCGGTACGTCCGGCACGCTGCCAACAAGCTCGGACCGCAACTCCCGCTGTGTCTCCCAGGTGAACCGCAGGAATGCGGGCGCACGGCGCAACAGCACGTGATCGCGTGGGCCGCTCACCTTCGGGCGGTCTCCCACCACCTGATCGAACAGGCCACCCCGAGCAAGGCCAGGGGCGCGCACGCCATCGGGCCGATGTATCAGCGGCGTCTCTCTGATCTGCGCGCGTCCACTTCCGCGCCCCACTGACCGACCGCACACCCATACCGGCCCCGTCCGTGTGCTGCCCCCGTGGCGCGCGGGCGGGGCTACTGCGCGTCCTGGCGCTCGTCCTGGCTGCGGTCGCGCACGAAAGAGCCCATGCCGGGGGTAGTGATGATCAAGCCCTCATCCCGCAGGGCCGCCGTCGCCTTGCGGACCGTTGTTCGAGCCACGCCGAATTCGTTCTCCAGCTGTACTTCGGAAACCAGGTGCCGGGCGGGGTATTGGCCGCTGGCAATGCGCTGCCTCACCGCGTCCGCGATCTGCTGCCACTTCGGTTGCGTCGGGTCGAACTCCATCACGGGGGGACCGTACCCACCCCTACACATAGAGGCATAGATGCACCTGTCTACCCCTGTGCATGGACAGGTGTATGTAGGAGTCGTTACCTTCAGAACTGAGAGCGCCCCGACAGACCGCTTAGGACCGGTCCATCGGGGCTTGCCGAAACAGCTTTAGGGAGCTGAAACGACATGCGTGACTCTATCGCCCGTGCCCTGCTTTGGGCGCTGCGGCTGCTGCTGCCTGCCAATGGTCGGCACACTGCCGAGCAACCCGTTCCCCCGCCCGTACCCGCCCCCGCCTCGCCCTGGTCCCGCCCCTGGACCGCACCGTCAGCGCGGGAGGTACGCGAAATCTTCCACGACGAGCACATGCGGTACCTGCCCGCCCCGCAGCGGGAGCGGAGCTACGCCGCAGCGTTCGCCCGGATCGGCGTGGACTACGACCACCCGACGATGCCGCTCGGCAGTCTCGTGCGCCGTGAGCGGGTGGCAGCATGACCGCCGACGACCTGTTCCCGGAAGTCCTCGCGGGACACGTCGCGCTCTGCATCGAGTGCAAGACCGTCACGCGCGCCCCGATCCCCGTCCGCTGGATACAGAGCAACAGCGGCCCCGGAGCGACCCTCTACGCCTGCCCTGACCACGCGGTGAAGCTCGGCGCGGGACCAACCCCCGAGGACGAGCTACGGGCCCCGTAGCGCCCCGCACGGACAGCAATACGCCCCGTTCGGCAACTGCCGTGCGGGGCTCTGTCGTTGGCGCTGACGTGCGCGTATGCTCAGAACTGGTAGTCAGGTGTGTTGGGGTCGTCGAAGATCATGCAGCTGGGAACCGTCGAGAGCAGCCAGCGCACCTCCGGGTCCCGCCACGATTCGTCGTAGAGGTACGTGTACTCCTCGTAGTCGGCGACCTCCGCGCCCGGCGGCTCGCGCAGGTCGCGGCGAGCGGCGAGCCTGCGCCGGGTCGCCCGCGAGGCCTCGTCCGCGTACACCTGATCGCCGAGGAGGAGCAGGACGTCGGGGCGAACGGCCGCCGGATCCGCGGCGAGCCGGGCGGCCAGGGTGACCAGTGCGTCCGGTCCCGCGGGGTCGCGCCCGCCACCGGGCGCGGCCGCCCAGCGGCACGAGCCGAACGAGACCCGCACGCCGGGCTCCTCCGCCCCGGCTGCCGGTTCCGCCGCTGTTACGTGTGGTGTGCCGTGTGCTGTGTCGCCCCTCGTGCCCGTGCCCGTGTCGCCCCTCGTGCCCGTGCCCGTGCCCATGCCCTTCGCCGTGGTCGTGACCCGGGGAGTGGTGATGGTGCTCGGCGGGAGGTGCGATTCCTTGGGTGGCCAGACGCGCCGGTTCCCGATCAGCACTTCGTACGTCGTCGTGGAACCGGGTGTCAGCCCCTCCACCACCACCAGGGCGTAGTGGTGCCCGGCCACCGCGAAGGTCCGCGACGCTCCCGAAGCGCCGTCCGCGCAACGGACGTGCACCGTGCACGGACGGCTGGCCTCGACCCAGACCGTCGCGGTGGACCCGGACTCCCAGTCGACGTACCGCAGCAGCGGACCCAGACGCAGTCCCGCCATGTGGTGCCTCCTCGCGACGGCGTCAGGGGTGTCTGCTGAACGACCGGGGAAGGGGTGTGGGTTCCGGCGGTGGGTCAGTGGGCTGTCAGCAGCTGTTCAGGGCCGTCTGCAGGGCGCTCTTCTCGGCCTGGTCCACGCTCAGGCCGTAGTGGTGCTTCACATGGACCCAGGCGCGGACGTACGTGCACTTGTAGGCCGTGCGCGGCGGCATCCACTCGGCCGGGTCCCTGTCGCCCTTGGACTGGTTGACGTTGTCGGTGACCGCGATCAGCTGGGGGCGGGTCAGGTCGTTGGCGAACGAACGGCGTTGGGTGGTGGTCCAGCTGCTCGCGCCGGAGCGCCAGGCCTCGGCGAGGGGGATCATGTGGTCGATGTCCACGTCGGACGCGGCGCTCCAGGTGGCGCCGTCGTACGGCGAGTACCAATTGCCGCTGATCGCGGCGCAGGCGGCGTTCTGCTGGACGTTCGTGCCGTCACGCTTGAGGACGACCTCGCGGGTGTTGCAGGTTCCCGACTGGGTGATCCAGTGCGGGAACTTGTCCCGGCTGTAGCCGCTGGACGAGCCCTCCGCGCCGACGGTGAGCTGGCCGAGGTACGTGCGTGCGGTCGCCGCGCTGACCGGGGTGGGCATGGCGGCCTGCGCGGACGGGGCGGTGAACAGGGCGGATGTGGCGGCGAGCGCTGCGGTTGCGGCGACGACGGAGAGCCGACGCGCGTAGACACCGGACATGCGAACTCCCTTGACGCGGGGGGTGATTGGGCGGGCGGTGGGTGGAGCCCGGCCATCGTGGCGACGCCAGGTTTCTCGGGGATGGGCGTCAGGTGACAGGGTGACGACATGTTCACGTCACATCAAGGGGTGTGCGAGGCGTGTGCAAGGGGTGCGCAGGGGGTGGTACGGGTGTCCGGCGCGCCTCTGCCGGGGCGGCGGAGCGTCCTCGTTCCCGGCTTATCGTTGCCGCGTGCTGCTTCCGGTCTCGGTCACTCTCGGAGTCGTCCTCGCCGTCCTGCTGGTCTTCGCCGCCCTCGTCGCGGCGTGGGCGTCGCTCGGCCGCTCGCGCGAGATTCTCCTCGCGGGTGTGCGGGCTGCGGCCCAACTCGCCGCCGTCTCCCTGCTCATCGGCTGGGTGGCCCGCTCCCTGGCCCCGCTGCTCGGGTTCGTGGCGCTGATGTTCGCCGTGGCCGTGTGGACCGCCGGCCGCCGGATCACCGGCAATCACACCTGGCGGTGGGCGGCCCTGCCGATCGGGGCGGGCGTGCTTCCCGTGGTCGGGGCCCTGCTGCTCACGGGGCTCGTCCCGGTCCGGGGCCTGGCCCTCATCCCGGTCGCCGGCATCCTCATCGGCGGGGCGCTCACCGCGACCGTGCTCGGCGGGCGGCGCGCCCTGGACGAACTCGCCACCCGTTACGGGGAGGTGGAGGCGGGGATGGCGCTCGGGATGCTCGACCGGGACGCCCGGCTGGAGATCGTCCGGCCGACGGCGTCGGACGCGTTGCTGCCGGGTCTCGACCAGACCCGGACGGTCGGGCTCGTCACGTTGCCGGGGGCGTTCGTGGGCATGCTGCTGGGCGGCGCCTCACCCGTGGAGGCGGGCGCCGTGCAGCTCTTCGTCCTGGTGGCACTGATGGCCGTGCAGGTGGTGGCCGTCGCGGTGGTGCTGGAACTGGTTGCCCGCGGGCGGCTGCGGCGGGGGTGACGGCTGCCGAGCGGTCTCAGGCCTCGCTGATGTGCAGGCGGATCGAGCCGTCGCCCGCCGCCTCCACCCGTATCCGCGTCAGGTCCTCGACGTGTGTGTCCGGCGCCAGGGCCGCAGCGCGCGGGCCCACGCCCACGACGCGCATCCCGGCCGCCCGGCCTGCCGCGATACCCGCCTCGGAGTCCTCGAACACGATGCAGTCCGCCGCGTCGAAGCCCAGCTCCGCGGCGCCCTTGAGGAAGCCCTCGGGGTCCGGCTTGCTCGCGCCGACCTGCTCCGCGGTGACGCGGACGGCGGGCATCGGCAGGGCGGCCGCGCCCATCCGGGCCGTCGCGAGCGCGGCGTCGGCGGAGGTCACCAGCGCGTGCGGCAGTTCGGCGATCGCGGCCATGAACGCGGGCGCCCCGCCGATCGGCACGACGCCCTCGACGTCGGCGGTCTCCTCGGCGAGCATCGCCCGGTTGTCCGCGTAGTTCTCCTCCACCGGGCGGTCCGGAAGCAGGACCGCCATCGTGGCGTACCCCTGGCGGCCGTGCACCACCTTCAGCGCGGCCTCGGGGTCCAGCCCGTGCTTGATCGCCCAGCGGCGCCAGCAGCGCTCCACTACCGCGTCGGAGTTCACGAGGGTGCCGTCCATGTCCAGCAGGAGGGCTCGTGCGGTGAGGACGGTTGCCGGCATCGGCTGGCTCCAGGGCGCGGGGGACGGTGGTGCGGTACAAGAGCAGCCCCGCCCGCCGGTCAGGGAGTGCGGGCGGGAGCTACTTTGTTCCACGAAGATACAAAAACCTGGGCCGGAAAGCCAATCAGCCTGGTCCGGCCTGGTCCGGGGCCTCCATCGCTCCGGTCCGGGGCCCTCTCCTCATGCCGGTCCGGGGCTTCGCCCGCTCCCCGGTCGGCCGGTCAGCGGCGGCCCCGTCCGCTCGTCTCTGCCTCCAGCGCGCGCCGTGTGTTCGGCCCGTACACCCCGGCCGGGTCGCCCTGGACCGGCTTGTGCGACTGGTAGACGGTCACGGCGTTCTCCACCCGGTCCGAGTAGTGCGCGTCCGGCGGGCCCCCGTAGAGCCGCACCTCCATGAGCCGCTTCTGCAGCTCGGCCACCTCCGGGCCCCGGTCGCCACGGCGGAGCGTGGGTCCGGTCAGGTCCGCGGGCGGGGCGGCGGACGGTGTCCCCGGGGTCGCACTGCCCGTCGCCGGGGCCGACGGGGTGCCCGCCGTCGGCGTCGCGGGGGCGGTGGCGGTCGGGGTCGGCTCCTCGCTCCTCGTCGGCGACGCGGAAGCGGACGGTGAGGGGGGCGGGGTGGGCGAGGGCGAGAGCGAGGCGGTACGGGAAGGGGTCGCCGAGGCGGAGGGCGACGGGGCCGCCGACGCCGCCGGTCCGCCCCCGGTGTCCGGGGCGCTCGTGGTCGCCTCCGGCAGCGCCTCGTCCTGGCTCCCGTCGCCGCCGAAGAGTCCCCCGGCGAAAGCTGCCGTGCCGATCACCGAGGCCACGGCCGCCCCCACGGCGAGGGCCGCGAAGGGGCGCCTGCGGCGCGGCTGCACGGGGTCGTAGCCCGCGCTCACGGTGGCAGAGGTGACAGAGGTGGCAGAGGTGGTGGTGATGGCAGTGGGGGCGGTGCGCCGACGGCTCTCGCCGGACACGGAATCCGTACCGAAGCCCGCGGCTGTGCCGGTGCCCGCACCCGTGCGCGTACCGAAGCCCGCACCCGTGCCCGTACCGAAGCCCGCGCCCATATCGGTACCCGCATCGGTACCCGCATCGGTACGCGTATCCGTACGCGCACCGGTACGCGCATCCGCATCCGCCCCCGTGGCCCGCCCCTCGGTGCCCAGGAAGAGCGGCATGGTGGTGGCCGCTGCGCCCGGAACGTCCTCGGGCGGCGCCGAGGAGTCGTCCGTCAGCTTCACGTACGGCCTGATCCGCAGCGGGTCGAAGTCCTCGGCCGCCGCGATCTCCGCCGTACGGGCGGTCCGCTGCTCCTCCTCCGTGAACGGCGCCGGACGCGCGCCCGCGCCGCACCGGCACGGCACCCGGTGTTCCGTACCGGGCTCCCCGGTCGTCCGTCTCCCGCACTCCGGGCATGCCTGTCCGGTCATCGTGGGTCCCCTCCCCTTGAGCTGCCTGCGATTATGCAGCCCGCTCCGGGGAAGCCCAACGCCCTGCCGGGAGCCCCCGGGGGCGCTGGCGACGCCCGGCAGGGCACAACAGGCCATAACGAGGGAAAGCAGCCAGGATGGGGGAGTAGCGGATCAGCGGACCGAGGAGACGCCCATGGCCCAGCAGCTGAGCCCGCCGCCGCCGGCCCCCGGTGACGGACAGTCCCGGCGGACCGTCATGGTGGCGATCGGCGCCCTGCTCCTCGGCATGCTGCTCGCGGCACTCGATCAGACCATCGTCTCCACGGCGCTGCCGACCATCGTCAGCGAACTCGGCGGCATGGACCATCTGTCCTGGGTGGTCACCGCCTACATGCTCGCGGCGACCGCGGCGACCCCCCTCTGGGGCAAGCTCGGCGACCAGTACGGCCGCAAGAAGCTCTTCCAGACCGCGATCGTCATCTTCCTCGTCGGCTCCGCGCTCTGCGGCATCGCCCAGAACATGCCCCAGCTGATCGGCTTCCGCGCCCTCCAGGGACTCGGCGGCGGCGGGCTCATGGTGCTGTCGATGGCGATCGTCGGCGATCTCGTCACGCCCCGCGAACGCGGCAAGTACCAGGGCCTGTTCGGTGCCGTCTTCGGTGTGACCAGCGTCCTGGGGCCGCTGTTGGGCGGGTTCTTCACCGAACACCTCAGCTGGCGCTGGGTGTTCTACATCAACCTGCCGATCGGTGTCGTCGCCCTGCTCGTCATCGCTGCCGTGCTGCACATCCCGGTCCACCGGGAGAAGCACACCATCGACTACCTGGGCACCTTCCTCATCGCGTCCGTCGCCACCTGCCTGGTCCTCATCGCGTCGCTCGGCGGTACGACCTGGGCCTGGGGTTCGGCGCGGATCATCGCGCTCGCGGTGCTCGCCGTCGTCCTGCTCGTCGCGTTCGTCGCCGCCGAACGGCGGGCGGCCGAACCGGTGCTGCCGCTCAAGCTGTTCCGGATCCGGACCTTCAGCCTCGTCGCCGTGATCAGCTTCGTCGTCGGCTTCGCGATGTTCGGCGCGATGACCTACCTGCCGACCTTCCTCCAGGTGGTGCACGGCATCACGCCGACCATGTCCGGCGTGCACATGCTGCCGATGGTCCTCGGCATGCTGCTCACCTCGACCGGCTCCGGGCAGATCGTCAGCCGGACCGGCCGCTGGAAGGTCTTCCCGCTGGCGGGCACCGCCCTCACCGCCGTCGGCCTGCTCCTGCTCCACCGGCTGGACCCGGCCAGCTCCACCTGGGCGATGAGCGTCTTCTTCTTCGTGTTCGGTGCCGGACTCGGCCTCGTCATGCAGGTCCTCGTCCTCGTCGTGCAGAACGCGGTCTCCTACCAGGACCTGGGTGTCGCCACCTCCGGAGCCACCTTCTTCCGCTCCATCGGAGCCTCCTTCGGCGTGGCCATCTTCGGCACCGTCTTCACCAACCGGCTCACCGGCCAGCTGGACAGCGCGCTCGCGGGCCGCTCCCTGCCGCCGGGCGTCGACGCCGACCGGCTGGCGGCCGACCCCCGGGCCATCCAGATGCTCCCGGCCGACCTGCGCCCCTCGATCCTCGACGCGTACTCCACCTCCATCACGGACGTCTTCCTGTACGCGGCACCCGTCGTCCTCATCGCCTTCGTCCTCGCCTGGTTCCTCCGGGAGGACAAGCTCCGGGGCTCGGTGACGGCTCCCGACACCAGCCAGACCCTCGCGTCCAACCCCGTGGAGCGTTCCTCGTACGACGAGTGCGCCCGCGCCCTGTCGGTGCTCGCCACCCGGGAGGGGCGCCGCGAGATCTACGAGAAGATCACCGCGCGCGCCGGGTACGACCTGCTGCCCGCCTCCAGCTGGCTGTTGCTGCGGATCAAGCGGCACGGCACGGTCGAGCCCGCCCGGCTGGCCGAGACGGCCCCCGTACCGCTGCGGGTGATTACCGAGGCGGCCCGTCAGGTGGAGGAACGCGGGCTGGCCCGTCGCGAGGGGCTGCAGATGATCCTCACCGACGCGGGGGGCGAGGCGGTCGTCCGGCTCTCGCAGGCCCGCGAGGACTCCCTCGCCGAACTGCTGGGGGACTGGTGGGGGCCCGAGCGCCCCACCGACCTGGTCAAACTCGTCGCCGAGCTGGCGGCGGAGGCCGGCGGTTCGAGCAAGGAGCGCCCGCACTCCCCGGAGCCTCCCCGCGACCACGAGGCCCACTGGAGCCACGGGCACGACGGGCACCACGACCGCCCTCGCCCGCCGTCCGGCTGAGCATCGCGCGGGCCGGGGCGCGGCTTCCCTCCCCCGTAACTCCTTTGCGAATCACAGCTCTTTGGCCAACCAGACTTCCGCGTACGGGGTGCGGCGGTGGAACGCCGGCACCTCCCGATAGCCGTGCTTCGCGTACAGCCCGCGCGCCTCGACCAGGTCGGTGCGGGTGTCCAGCCGCAGCAGCCGGACGCCGAACTCCCGCGCCGCCTCCTCGACCGCGGCCAGCAGCACCGCACCACCGCCCGTACCCCGGAACGCCGGGCGCACGTACACCCGCGTCAGCTCCGCCGTCCCCGGCCCGGCGGCCTCCGTCAGCACCAGCCCGGCACAGGCCGCGGCCTTGCCCTCGTGGCGGCCGACGACGAACTGCCCCGTCGGCGGGGTGAGCAGATCGGCGCCGTCGTCCGTGAGACCGTCGGCGATCTCCTCGGCGGTCGCGGGCCGCTGCCAATAGCGGCTCGCGACCTCGTCGTAGTAGTCGCGGCGCAGCGCGGTCGCGTCGGGGGAGTCGAATCGTTCGGCGGTCACGGTCCAGGTCATGTGGGGCATTCTTGCTCGCGCACAGCCGTACGGCGACCTGATTACGTGTAGGGGGCAGCAGTGAATCGGGACGGGGCGACGGCCGACAGCGCTACAACGGCGGTCCAGCGGCTCGCCGGGCGCTGGATACGGGACGGCATGGCCGCCACCGGCGGTCCGGGCGGCTTCGTGTGCTCGCCCGCCGGGCTGTGGCTCGCGCTGGCCGCCGTGGCCGCCGGTGCGCGCGGCGCGACCGCCGCCGAGCTGCGGGCCCTGCTCGGCACCGCGGACCGGGAGGCCGCACCGGCCGTCACGGCGGTGGCCCGTGAGCTGGCGGGGACCGGGGCACTGGGCGTGGCGACCCGGGTGTGGAGCCGGGTGCCGGTGCTGCGCGCGTACCGCGAGGCGCTGCCGGCCGTCCGCTTCGACTCGGTGGACCCGGACCCGGCGGTCGTCGACGCCTGGGTGCGCGGGGCCACCGGAGGGCTGATCGAGCGGCTGCCCCTGGAGATCACCGACGAGACCCTGCTCGCCCTCGTCGACGTCACGGCCCTCAAGACCCGGTGGGAGAAGCCGTTCGACGCTTGGCGGACGCGGGACCTGCCGTTCACCGACGCATCGGGGACGGCCCGTCCGGTGCCGACCATGACCAAGGACGTGGCCCCGGCCGACGTCTGGACCCTGGACGGTGCGTACGTCGTCGAGCTGCGCTGCACAGCGGAGCCGGGTGGTCACGTCACGGACTCAGCCGGTTACGTTACGGACTCAGCCGGTTACGTCACGGGCTCGGGCGGTGATGCCGCGGAACCGGGCGGTGATGCTGCGGACCCGTGCGGTGGCCACGGGGCGCGGGTCCGGTTCGTCCTGGGGGAGCCGGGGGCGGGCGCGGCGCGGGTGCTGTCCGCGGGCTGGGCGCCCCGTTCGGCGGGCGTCGCACCGGAGGCCGACCGGGTCACCGTCGCGCTGCCCCGCCTCGCCCTGCGTACGCGGGTGGCCGTGACCCGGCAGCTGCCCGCGCTCGGCGTACGTCTTGCCGCCTCCGGCGCCGCCGACTTCTCCGGCCTCTCGCCCGAACCGCTCGCGATCTCCGACGTGGTTCAGGAAACCGTGCTGAAGATCGTCGAGGAGGGTGTGGAGGCGGCGGCCGCGACCGTGGTCGCGATGGCCCCCGGAAGCGCCGCACCGCGACCGCGGCGGGTCCGGCACATCGCCTTCGACCGGCCCTTCGGCATCGTCGTGCTGGGCGGGGCCGACGACGTACCGCTCTTCACCGCCTGGCAGGCGGACTCACCGGCAGCCTAGGTCCCCGTCGCTGTCCGAGACTCCAGAGTTCCGTTTCCCGGTCACTCTTCTGGACGAAAGCATGATGACAGTCAGGCAAAGAGGGGGTTGATTGTGTCTGCCTCGTAGGGCAATGCGAGGCTTCATCCGGCACTGCCCCACTCGAAGGGGCGATGCATGGAACGGTGGGAGGGTCGGCGCAGCGTGGCGACAGCGGATCACAGTGTGCGTGGGGACGCGGCAGCGGACGCGGGAGCGAGGGACCGGCTGGCCAGGGCCGTCCTCTGGCTGGTCGTGGCCGTGCTGGCGGTGCGGCAGGTGGCGGTGGTGCTCCGGCAGCCACCGGGGGAGCGGCTCACCGATCTGGAGACCTGGACCGGGGAGGGCGGAGTCCTGCATGCGACGGGCGCGCTGTACGACAGCGGCCGGTTCACCGGAACGCCCTTCGCCGGTGTGGTGCTGAAACCTCTCACCGCCGCGGCCCAGCAGGCCCTGGGCGTCGCCTGGACGTTCGGCTCCCTGCTGCTGGTCGTCGCCCTCGGGATCGTCGCGGCCCGCGCCCTGCCCCGGCCGGCCGGCCGTCGGACGGTCCTGCTCGCCGCGCCCGTCGCGATCAGCCTGCTCATGCTGTCGCTGCCGGTCCGCAACGCCCTCCACCTGGGCCAGACCAGCATCCTGCCGGTCCTGCTGGTGCTTCTGGCCGTCTTCGTCGTACGGGAACACCGGGCGGCGGGCGTCCTCGTCGGCCTCGCGGCAGCCCTCCAGCCGGTGCTGCTGCTCTTCGCCGCCCTGCTCTGGCTGACCGGCCGACGGCAGGCCTCGGTGAGCGCGGGCGCGACCTTCGCGCTCGCCACCGCAGCCGCCTGGGCCGTGGCGCCGAAGGACTCGTGGACGTACTGGGTGCACCACGCCGCGGGCGCCGGGCTGGGCGAGCGGCCGGACAGCCTGGCCAACCAGTCCCTGCACGGGGCGCTGCTCCGGCTCGGGCTCGAAGGCCCCCTGGAGATCGCCCTGTTCCTGGTGCTCGCCGCCGCCGTCGTGTTCCTCGGGCTGCGGCGCGCGGTGCGCTACGCCCAGGACGGCCAGATGCTCCTCGCCGTGGCCGTGACCGGCTGTGTCGTGGTGGCCGTCTCGCCGACCGCATGGCAGCACCAGCTGCTGTGGGTGCTCCTCGCGGTCGTCGGCCGGGTCGGCAAGCGGGCCTCCGACCGGCTGGTCTGGCCGGCGGTCGTGGTCCTGATCGTCACCCTGCCGGGGACGATGCTGCTGCCGAACATCGCGACGCTCTACCCCGTACGCGACAACGTGCTGCTCCTCGCGGCCCTCGGCGCGGCCTGCCTCGCCCCCTTCCTGCCCCGCACCTCGCCGTACTGGCAGCACCCGATCCCCACGGACTACGCGAAGCCGGTGGCGGCGCGCTGGAGACGCGTGCCGCTCCTGCCGTTCTGGCGCCGGGTGCTCAGCCGCCCCAACCTGCTGCTGGAGCTCCTGCTCATCCGGGTCGTCTACTCCGCCTACGCGCAGGTCCGCCTCGCCGCCACCGCGGGCCGCCCCGTAGCCGAGGAGCACGGACGGCAGATCCACGCGATCGAACAGTGGCTGCACATCGACATCGAGCACTGGGTCAACCACACCGTCGTCCAGATCGACTGGCTGCGCGAGTTCTTCGACTACTACTACCTGACCTTCCACTTCATCGTCCCGCTGACGATTCTCGGCGTGCTGTACGCGCGCCGCCCCGCCGACTACCGCTGGGTCCGCTCCTCCATCGGCTTCGCCACGCTCCTGGCGCTCGTCGGCTTCTGGCTCTACCCGCTGGCCCCGCCCCGGCTGATGCCCGGCCTCGGCTTCATCGACACCGTCCACGGGGTGCAGGACTTCGCCAAGCCCGACTACGGGACGCTGACCACCGTCACCAACCAGTACGCGGCGATGCCGTCACTGCACTTCGGCTGGTCGCTGTGGTGCGGGGTGGTGATCGTGATGCTCGCCCCGAAGATGTGGATGAAGGCGCTCGGTCTGCTGCATCCGCTCTTCACCATCGCCGCCATCGTGGCCACCGCCAATCACTGGGTGCTCGACGCGGCCGGTGGCGCGCTGGTCGTCACGCTGGGCTTCGGGCTGACGTACGTGCTTTCGGGGCCGAGGAGGCTGGTGGCCGACGGGAAGCGGGCGGCGGCGGAACCCGCGGAGCCCGCAGGGTCCGCGGCCGCGCCCGAGCGCGTACCAGCGGAGCCCACGGAACCCGCGGACGCCGAGCCCGCGCCCGAGCGCGTCCCCGCGGAGAAGGTCGGCGGCAAGCAGTAGCAGGGCACGAGGACCGAAGGGCAGCAGGACAGCAGGCCGAAGGGGTGCCGGGACGACGTACACCGTCCCGGCACCCCTTCGGCGTGGATCGCCGCGTCCCTACATGGTCCGCCCTCCCGGCCCCGCCCGCCACTCGGGGCTGTCTCAGGAAGCCGCCGCGGTGGTCACCTGGAGCTGTTTGATGCCGTTGAGCCAGGCCGACCGCAGCCGTCGCGGGTCCTCCAGCAGCCGCAGATCGGGCAGTACGTCGGCGATCGCGTTGAAGATCAGGTCGATCTCCATCACGGCCAGCGACTTGCCCAGGCAGAAGTGCGGGCCGCCACCGCCGAACCCGAGGTGCGGGTTGGGGTCGCGGGTGATGTCGAAGGCCTCCGGGGAGTCGAACACCTCGGGGTCGTTGTTGGCGGAGGAGTAGAACAGCCCGACGCGTTCGCCCTTCCTGATCCGCCGGCCGCCCAGCTCCACGTCCTGGGTGGCGGTCCGCTGGAAGGACACCACCGGGGTGGCCCAGCGCACGATCTCCTCGGCCGTCGTCGTCGGGCGCTCCCTCTTGTACAGCTCCCACTGTTCGGGATGGGTGAGGAAGGCGTGCATACCGTGGCTGATCGCGTTGCGGGTCGTCTCGTTCCCCGCCACCGCCAGCAGGATCACGAAGAACCCGAACTCGTCGGATGACAGGTTCCCCTCGCCCTCCGCCGCGACCAGCTGGCTGACGATGTCCTTCGCCGGGCACTCCTTGCGGGCCGCCGCCAGGTTCATCGAGTACGCCACGATCTCCATGGCCGCCTCGGCGCCGATCTCCTCGGTGATCGCGTACTCGGGATCGTCGTACGCGGCCATCTTGTTGGACCAGTCGAAGATCTTGGTCCTGTCCTCCTGCGGTACGCCGATGAGTTCGGCGATGGCCTGGAGCGGGAGTTCCACCGCGATGTCGGTGACGAAGTCGAAGGAGCCGTCGCCGTCGGCCGAAGCGAGGGCCGTCTCCACGATGCTGCGGGCCCGGGTGCGCAGGGCCGACTCCAGGGAGCGCACCGCGCGCGGGGTGAAGCCGCGCTGGACGATCTGGCGGACCCGGGTGTGTTCGGGCGGGTCCATGTTCAGCATGATCAGCTTCTGGACCTCGATCTGGTCGCGGCTGATCGTCTCGTTGAAGCGGATGACGGCGGTGTTGGTGTTCGAGGAGAACAACTCCGGGTGCGTGGAGACGTACTTGACGTCCGCGTGGCGGGTCACGGCCCAGTAGCCCTCGTCGCCGAACCCGGAGATGTTGGCGGGCTGGGTGCACCACCAGACCGGAGCCGTCTGCCGCATGAGGGCGAACTCCGGGTGCGGAACGCGGGCTTGGAGGAGATCGGGGTCGGTGAAGTCGAACCCGTCGGGCAGATGGGGGCAGCGCATGGGCACCTCTCCACTCCGGATCTGGCGGCGAACCGTTCAGGGAGCCGTCCGGCCGGCCGTCCGGCATCCTGACGACCCATCAGAAGTTGCCCGCAAGGTAGTAACGAGTTCTACAAGTGGCAAGGGCCGTGGCCGGATCTGTTGCCTCCGATGTCCGCGCGGGGGTTCCCGGTGGCGGTAGGGGTGCCTCTGCCGTCGGTGCCGCGCCCGTCGGCTCACCGGGGGCGCACGCGTGGTGCGTGCGCGCCCCTTGCGCGGCGGGGTCGTCGTCACGAGACTGCTTGCAGAACTAGAACGCGTACTAGTTCCTTCCGTGGGCGCCGGGAAGCCCCAGCGGAAGCGTGAGGAGAGGACGAGCTCATGGCCGCGGAACCCGTCATCGTCGAAGCCGTACGCACCCCCATCGGCAGGCGCGGGGGCGCACTCGCCAATCTGCACCCCGCCTACCTGTTGGGCGAGACCTACCGTGAACTTCTCGGCCGCACCGGCATCCAGGCCGACTGCGTCGAGCAGATCGTCGGCGGCACCGTCACCCACGCCGGGGAGCAGTCCATGAACCCGGCCCGCACCGCCTGGCTGACGGTGGGCCTGCCGTACGAGACCGCCGCCACCACCGTGGACTGCCAGTGCGGCTCCTCGCAGCAGGCGTCCCACATGGTCGCCAACATGGTGGCCGCCGGAGTCATCGACGTGGGCATCAGCTGCGGCGTCGAGGCGATGTCCCGGGTCCCGCTGGGCAGCGGCTCCAAGCACGGCCCGGGCAAGCCCTGGCCCGACGAGTGGAACGTCGACCTGCCCAACCAGTTCGAGGCCGCCGAGCGCATCGCCCGCAGGCGCGGCCTGACCCGGGAGCGGGTCGACGCGCTCGGCCTGCTCTCCCAGCAGCGGGCCGCCGCCGCCTGGGCCGAGGAGCGCTTCAAGCGCGAGACGTACGCCGTCCAGGTGCCGACCACCGAGGAGGAACAGGCGGCCGGGCAGGGCATGTGGCGGCTCGTCGACCGGGACGAGGGGCTGCGGGACACCTCGATGGAGGCGCTCGCCGGGCTGAAGACCGTCATGCCGAGCGCGATCCACACCGCGGGCAACTCCTCGCAGATATCGGACGGGGCCGCGGCCATCCTGTGGTCCTCGAAGCGGATGGCGCGGGCCCTGAAGCTCAGGCCCCGGGCCCGGATCGTGGCCCAGGCGCTGGTCGGCTCCGACCCCCACTACCACCTCGACGGTCCGATCGACGCGACCCGGGCGGTGCTCGGCAAGGCCGGGATGTCGCTGCGGGACATCGACCTCGTCGAGATCAACGAGGCCTTCGCGTCGGTGGTCCTGAGCTGGGCGCAGGAGTTCGAGGCGGACCTCGACGGCCTGGAGAAGGTCAACGTCAACGGCGGCGCGATCGCCCTCGGCCACCCGGTCGGCGCCACGGGGGCCCGGCTGATCACCACGGCCCTGCACGAACTGGAACGCCGCGACAAGGAGTTCGCCCTCATCACGATGTGCGCGGGCGGCGCGCTGGCGACGGGAACGATCATCCAGCGGCTGTGACCCCGTCGGCGGCCGGTACCGGACGAGCCCCGGGGCCGTCACCCCCCGGGCTCCCCGAACGCGCCGCGCGCGTCGAACGCCGCCCGCCGGGTCGCCCGGCGCAGCGCCCGCAGCAGGGTCGGGCCGACCGTGAGGGTCAGGACGACGGTCAGCGCAGCCCGGCCCAGGTCCCAGCCGAGCGAGGTCGCCGCGCAGTAGGCGAGGAAGCGCACCAGGTTCTCGTGCAGCGGGTCCCCCGCGACGAACGAGACGCCCGAACCCAGCCCGGCGATGAGCGGCCAGCCCTGGAGATTCATCACCGTGCCGTACGCGAACGCCGCCACCCAGCCGTAGCAGGCCAGCATCGCCAGCTCCGCCCGCCCGCGCAGCCGGTCGGGCCCCGGCAGCAGGCCCGCGCCCATCGTGAACCAGCCCATCGCCAGCATCTGGAACGGCATCCACGGCCCCACCCCGCCCGTCAGCAGCGCCGAGGCGAACATGGTCACCGAGCCCAGGACGAAGCCGAACCCGGGACCCAGCACCCGGCCGCTCAGCACCATCAGGAAGAACATCGGCTCCAGGCCCGCCGTCCCCGCCCCCAGCGGGCGCAGCGCCGCCCCCACCGCGGCCAGCACGCCGAGCATCGCGACCGCCTTCGCGTCCATCCCGGACTCGGAGATCGTCGCCACCACTACCGCGACCAGCAGCGGCAGCAGCGCCGCGAACAGCCACGGCGCGTCGCCGGCATGCGCGAGCCCGGACCCGGCGTCCGCCAGCAGCGGCCACCCGAAGGCGACCACGCCGACGGCCCCGATCAGCACCAGCGCGGCCACCGACTTCGGCCCGAGCCGCACGGGCCGGGCCATGGGCTCCGGTACGGCCCGCCCTCGTTCCGCCCGCTCCCGTACGCTCATCGCGCGCCCCGCTTCCGTACGCCCGGCTCCGCGCCGGCCCGGGGCGCCCGCTCCCGTACTTCCGTGGTTCCGCTCACGTGCCCGCCTCCAGCGCCCCGCGCACCTGGGACACGGTCAGCCACTCCTGCGGGGCCAGGATCTTCGCCGTCTGCGGGGCGAACGAGGGGGAGGAGACCACCACCCGCCCGGTCGGGCCGTCCGCGACGACCTCCCCGTCGGCGAGGATCACCACCCGGTGCGCCAGCTCCGCCGCCAGCTCCACATCGTGCGTGGCCAGGACGATCGCGTGGCCCTCGGCGGCCAGGGCGCGCAGGACGCCGACGAGTCGGGCCTTCGCCGCGTAGTCCAGGCCGCGCGTCGGCTCGTCCAGCAGCAACAGCGGCGGGCGCCCGGTCAGTACGAGCGCCAGGGCGAGCGCGAGCCGCTGGCCCTCGGACAGGTCCCGGGGGTGGGTGCCGTCCCCGACCCCGGGCAGCAGCTCCGACACCAGCGCCCGGCAGGTGCCCTCCGCCGCGCCCGCGTCCCGGTCGGCCGCCGCGCACTCCGCGGCCACCGTGTCCGCGTACAGCAGATCGCGCGGCTCCTGCGGTACGAGACCGACCCGGCGCACCATCGCCCCCGGGTCGGTCCGGGCCGGGGCGAGCCCGCCGACGCGCACGGTGCCCGAGGTGGGCTCGATCATGCCGACGAGCGCGCCGAGCAGTGTGGACTTCCCGGCCCCGTTGCGGCCCATCAGGGCCACGGTCTCGCCCGGGGCGACGGTGAGTTCCACCCGCCGCAACGCCTCGATCCGACCGCGTCGCACCCCGAGCCCCTCGACCCGGGTGACCGGATCGAAGGCGGGGGCGGCGGACCGGTCGGACGCGCGGGGGCCGCCCGTCCGGCCCCGGCCCAGCAGCCGGGCGAGCCGTCCGGGCCCGGGCCGCTCCGAAGCGACCGGCCGCACAGGCTCCGGCACGGGTGCGGCCGCCGTACGCGCGGGCACGGCCGCGTCCGCCAGCCGGGCCCGCAGCGCACCCGCCCCGCGCCGGGCGTCCCGTACCGACAGGGGCAGCGGGTCCCAGCCCGCCAGCAGCCCCAGTTCGGCCACCGGCGGCCGGACCGGCGACACCTTCATGATCTCGGCGGGCGGCCCCGTGACGGGGGCGACGCCCGGGGCGGGCAGCAGGATGACCTGGTCCGCGTACTGCACCACCCGCTCCAGCCGGTGCTCGGCCATCAGCACGGTCGTGCCCAGGTCGTGGACCAGCCGCTGGAGCACCGCGAGGACCTCCTCGGCCGCCGCCGGGTCCAGTGCGGAGGTCGGCTCGTCGAGCACCAGCACCTTCGGGTGCGGGGTGAGCACCGAGCCGATCGCCACGCGCTGCTGCTGGCCACCAGACAGGGTCGCGATCGGCCGGTCGCGCAGCTCGGCCAGGCCCAGCAGGTCGAGCGTCTCCTCGACCCGGCGGCGCATCACGTCGGGGGCCAGACCCAGCGACTCCATGCCGTACGCGAGCTCGTCCTCGACGGTGTCCGTGACGAAGTGCGCGAGCGGGTCCTGCCCCACCGTGCCGACCAGATCGGCCAGTTCACGCGGCTTGTGCGTACGGGTGTCGCGCCCGTCCACCGTGACCCGGCCCGACAGCAGCCCGCCCGTGAAGTGCGGGACGAGCCCCGAGACCGTACCCAGCAAAGTCGATTTGCCGACCCCTGAAGGGCCGACGAGCAGCACGAGTTCGCCCTCGGGGACCGTGAGGTCGACGCCGGACAGCGTGGGCCGCTCCGTGCCCTCGTACCGCACGGAGACCCGCTCGAACCTGATCACGCCAGCTCCTTGCTGCGATGTGCCTGTTTCCCTGCCCCGGGGGACGACGACGGCGGTACGGGCGCGACCAGCGCGGGCAGCAGCCCGATCAGCGCGGCCGCCGCGGGCCACAGCGGCAGCACCGGCGCGGTCAGCGGTACGACACCGGGGCGCAGCGCGTCCGGATCGGCCGCGCCCGCCCGGATCATCACCGCCGCGACCGCCGCACCCGAGCACGCCACCAGCCAGGCCCGTACCCCCCACCGGTCCGGCCGGTAGCGGGTCCGCACCGAGCGGCGGCCGCCGAGCCGAAGCCCCGCCAGCGCCGTGACCAGACCGGCCAGCAGCAGCGGCAGCCCGTACACCGCCCCCTGAGCGGCCAGCAGCCCGTACGTTCCCGCGCACACCCCGAGCAGCCCGCCCAGGGTGAGGACGTTCGTGGTGTGCCGGACGGCCGCCGGGACCTGGGCGGTGCGCCCGTAGCCGCGCGCGTCCATCGACGCGGCCAGCGCCACGGACCGCTCCAGCGCCCCCTCCAGCACCGGCAGCCCGATCTGCGCCACCGCCCGCACCCCACCGGTCGGCCGGCCCCGCAGCCGCCGCGCGGTGCGCAGCCGGACCACGTCGGCCACCATGTTCGGCGCGAACGTCATCGCCACCACGACGGCGACCCCCACCTCGTACAGCGCACCGGGCAGCGACTTCAGCAGCCGGGCCGGGTTGGCCAGCGCGTTCGCCGCGCCGACACAGATCAGCAGTGTGGCCAGCTTCATCCCGTCGTACAGGGCGAACACCAGCTGTTCCGCCGTGACCCGGCCACCGATCCGCACCCCCTGCGCCCAGTCGGGCAACGGAAGTTCCGGGAGAACGAACACCGTGTGCGAACCGGGGATCGGCGACCCGAGGAAGACGGAGAACAGCACGCGCAGCGCCACGACGAACAGCCCGAGCTTGACGAACGCCCCGTAGGAACGGGCCCACGGCGCGTCGGTCCGCCGGGCCGCGACCACGTACCCCGCCACGCCCACCAGCAGCCCGAGCAGGAGCGGGTTCGTCGTCCGGGACGCGGCGGTGGCGAGTCCCAGGGCCCAGAGCCACCACGCCCCGGCGGGCAGCGCGTTGCCGCGGTCGGCCTGCGGCGCGCGCAGGGCGCGGCGGAGCCGCCGGGCGGGGGCCGGGGCGGCGGTCACCGGCGGCGGCGGGCCTGGATGACGGCGGCGATGCCGAGCAGCAGGACGGCGCCGATGCCGACGAGAAGCCCGACGGAGGGACCTCCGCCACCCCCGTCACCTTCCTCGTCCGCGCCTTCCGCCTCTTCGGCCGTGCTGGAGGGTCCGGACGACTTCCCGCTCCCGTCCCCCGACACCTGCTCGCCGCAGCCCGACTCGGGGTAGCCGGAGATCGCGCAGAGCATGGCGCTGCTGTCGTACCGCAGCGGCTTCGCCACCGCGGCGAGCGCGTCCGCGCTGCTGGCGTCCGGCGCGACCTGCGCGCACGCTGTGCGCAGCGCGGGCGGCTTCTCGCCGTCCGGGGCGTCGGCAGCGGTGCCCGGGTCGATCACCAGGGCGATCCGCTTGGAGCCGTCCTCCGCCGGGGTGTCCGCGCAGATCGCCCCGAAGTCGGGGGCGCGGCGCGGCTGGTCCGCGTCGCCGGAGTCCTCGCTCACGGCGAACCGGAAGCCCTGGACCGTACCGTCGTCCGGGCGCAGGACGGCCGGGCCCTGAGTGGCGTACTCCCAGTTCTTGCCGTTGCCCTCCCAGAAGGACCAGTAGCGGTACCCGGCGGCCTCGGCGCTGCCCGCGCCCAGCAGGACGGCGGAGGCGGCGACCAGCGCGGTCAGCAGAGCGACGACGGGGGTCCGCAGTGCGACGGCGGGGGTCCGCAGATGTGCCAGGACCGGTGTACGCCTTGTCACGGCTGCTGCTTCTTCCGGCGCATGCTGAGCAGGAAGCCGATGCCCGTGCCGGCGAGCAGTCCGATGCCGATCAGCCACCACAGCCCGAGCCCGCTGTCGTCGCTGCTGGTGCCGCTGGTGGGCTGGGTACCGGTCCGCGTCGGCGCGGGCGTGGCGGTGGCGGCCGGGGCGGGGCCGGTCGCGTTGAGCTGCTTGACGAGGTCGACGCCGCCGAAGCTGCGGGCGTCCGCGCCGGTCGCGTGCGCGGCGAAGATCAACTGGGCTGTGGCGGCCGGACCGCCCTGCTGCGCCCAGGTCTTGGAGTTCTTGGCCAGCCAGCTGACGGAGGCCTCGGCCTTGTCCTTGTGCCCGGAGGCGGAGAGCGCGACGACGGCGTCGGCGGTGTTGCCGAAGTCGGGCTGCGGCGCGCTGTCCTCGGCACCCGGCATCGGGGGCTGCTCCAGATACGGCGACTTCTCCAGCGTGTCCGCGAGGAAGGAAGCGCCGTTCTGCGCGCTCTGCTCCGGGCTGAGGTCGTCGCCCTTCGTGCAGACGGGGTCCTTCACCGCGTTGGCGTTCCCGATGGCCATGCCCCGGCCCAGCAGACCCAGCACGGCGGCCGCCGAGGAGTCCAGGTTGGCGACGAGCTCGCCCTTCTTGCCCGGCTGGTAGGCGAACGCGCCGCCGTCCTTCTCCCCGCACGGGATGGCGAGGGCCTGGAGCGCGGTGTACGGGGTCTTGCCGTCGGCGGTGGTGACTTCGTTGATCGGCACACCGGCCCGGGCGAGGGCGCCGATCACGACACCGGTGGAGTTCGCGTCGCTCGGGCTGCCGGGGTTGTACCCCCAGCCGCCGTCCTCGTTCTGGACGGACTTCAGCCAGTCGGCGCCGTTGTTCGCGGCGTCGCGGTGCTGGTTGAGCTCGACGAGGGCCTGGACGGCGGCGGCGGTGGCGTTGGTGTCCATCACCGTCGAGGCGTCGCAGGGCTCGGAGGCGTCCCGGTACGAGGTGAACGCCCCGCTGTCGCACTGCTGCCCCACCAGCCAGTCCACCGCCTGCGTCGACGGCGTGACGTACTCGATCTTCTGCGCGAGGAAGGCCAGCGACTGCCGCCAGACCCCGTCGTAGGTCGGGTCGGTGGTGCCGTAGAGCCCCGGCGGCAGCTCGGCCGACGGGGAGGGGCTCGGTGCGGCGACCGCTACGGGCGCGGCCGCGCCCAGGAGCACGGCGGTGGTCGCGAGCGCGGCTGCGCTGCGGCGTACGGTCATGGCGGGCTGGGCCTCTCCTGCGGGGGCCGGACTCCCCGGGCGCACGAGGGCACCGGGCTCCGGCCCCGTATGCCTCGACGGTGCCGGCCACCGGGGTTCCGGTGGCCCGAGGGCCGGTCGTCGAAGTGCCGACCTGCCCGAGCCGCTCACGCTCCGCGGACAGGGCGGTCCGGCTGCCGTCGGGCGGACGGTTCACGGCTGGGGTCCAGCGCCGGACTCGCACCGGCCTACCCCTGTACGGGCATGATGACGACCAGCTCACTCTACCGGTCCGTACCACGTGGACCTGGGGGTGGCGGACCGTGTACGGCATCGGGTACCCACGGACGTACGAGGCCGGGGCACCGGCCCCCGCGGGCTCACGGCCGGCTCGGCCGGCGGTGTACGGCGGGCTCACACGGCGAGGTACGGCGGGCTCGTCCGGCGGTCTGGGGCCGGCTCAGACGGCGATGTACGTCGTCGGGGGCCCGCCCGGTACGGCCTCCGCGCGCCCGAGCTTCACCAGCCGCCGCAGATGGGACTCGGCCTCCGACACGGCGATCGACCGCGAACCGTGCGGGATCTGCTCCCACGGCCGGTTCCACTCCATCCGCTCGGCGAGCTGCCACGGGGTGAGCGGCGTGGCGAGGAGCGCGAGGAGCCCGGTCAGCCGCTCCTCGTGATGGTCGAGCAGCTCCCGCACCCGCCCGCCCGCGTCGGTGAACGCGTGCTGGTGGGCGGGCAGCACCTCGGCCACCCCGAGCCGCCCGATCCGCTCCAGCGAGGCCAGGTAGTCCCCGAGCGGATCGGTGACGGCGGTGTCGTCGGGGTCCTCGTACAACCCGATGTGCGGGCTGATCCCCGGCAGCAGGTGATCTCCGGAGAACAACCGCCCGTGCCCCGGCAGATTCGCCGGGTGCCGCTCCTCCAGATGGAGGCAGACATGGCCCGGGGTGTGGCCGGGGGTCCAGACGGCCCGCAGCCGGCGCCCGGCGAGGCCGAGCAGTTCGCCGGGGACGATGTCCCGGTCGGGCAGGGCGGCGCGCAGCCCGGGCAGGGTCCGCAGCCGCCCCGCGCCGCGGGCGGCGCGCAGCGGGGCGAGGTGCTCCTCGGGCGCACCGACGGCGGCGAGCTTACGGGTGAGGTAGTCGAGCCAGGTGCCGGGCTCGGATTCCCGGGTGCGCCGGACGATCGCGGTATCGGCCTCGTGCATCGCGATCCAGGCCCCGGATGCCTCGCGGACCTGCCCGGAGAGGCCGTGGTGGTCGGGGTGGTGGTGGGTGATGACGACGCCGTGGACGTCGGTGACGGCGGTGCCGAGGGCGGCGAGCCCGGCGACGAGCGTGTCCCAGGAGGCCGGGTCGTCCCAGCCGGTGTCGACGAGGACGGGGCCCCGGTCGGTGTCGACGAGGTGGACCAGGGTGTGGCCGAGGGGATTGTCCGGGATGGGGACCTTGATGCTGTGGACGCCTCCGCCGTGGTCGGTCACCTGAGTCATGGGCTCCCCATCTCCGCTTCGGCCTCCACTGTAACGAGAACTCGTTCCAGTGGTAGCCCTGGTCTACCAAACCCTCCGCGCAAGGGGCCGCCCCGTGCGGGCCGGTGCGGTCCGATCCGTGGACTCCTGGAACAGGAACTGGTATCAGTTCTGACGACTAGTCAGTCAGTGGGCCGGGCGGCGGGAGGCAGCAGCCATGACCGAGCTTGTGGAGCACGGACAACTGTTCATCGGCGGGGAGTTCACCGACCCGCTCGGCAGCGATGTCATCGAGGTGATCTCCCCGCACACCGAACAGGTCATCGGCCGCGTGCCGCACGCCTCCGAGGCCGACGTCGACCGGGCCGTCGCCGCCGCGCGCCGCGCCTTCGACGAGGGCCCCTGGCCGCGGATGCCGCTGGACGAGCGGATCGCGGTGATCACGCGGATCAAGGACGCCTTCGCCGTACGCCACGAGGAGTTCGCGCGGCTGATCAGCGCGCAGAACGGCACCCCGTACAGTGCGAGCGTCATGGTGCAGGCGCTGGCGGCGATGATGGTCTGGGACTCGGCGATCACGGTGGCGCGCGCCTTCCCCTACGAGGAACGGCGCGACGGCGTCCTCGGCCCCCTCCTGGTCCGCCGCGAACCGGTCGGTGTGGTCGCCGCGGTCGTACCGTGGAACGTCCCCCAGTTCACGGCCGCCGCGAAACTGGCCCCAGCACTCCTGGCAGGCTGCACGGCGGTCCTGAAGGTCTCACCGGAAACCCCCCTTGACGCCTACCTCCTGGCGGAGACAGCGGCGGAGGCGGGCCTGCCGGAGGGCGTCCTCTCCATCCTCCCGGCGGACCGGGAGGTCAGCGAGTACCTGGTGGGCCACCGGGACGTGGACAAGGTCTCCTTCACCGGCTCGGTCGCCGCGGGCCGCCGTGTGATGGAGGTCGCCTCCCGCAACCTCACCCGGGTCACCCTCGAACTGGGCGGCAAGTCGGCCGCAGTGATCCTTCCCGACGCGGACCTGGACGCGGCGGTCGCGGGCATCGTTCCCTTCGCCTGGATGATCAACGGCCAGGCGTGCGTGGCCCAGACGCGCATCCTGGCCCCGCGCTCCCGTTACGACGAGGTGGCGGAGGCGTTCGCGGCAGCGGCGGGCGCGCTCCGCGTGGGCGACCCCCTGGACCCCACCACGGAACTCGGCCCCCTGGTGGCCCGCCGCCAGCAACAACGCTCCCTGGACTACATCCGCCTGGGCCAGGAGGAGGGCGCCAAGATCCTCACGGGCGGCAGCCGCCCCGCCTCCCAGGAACGGGGCTGGTACGTGGAACCCACCCTCTTCGGCTCGGTCGACAATTCCATGCGCATCGCCCGCGAGGAGATCTTCGGCCCGGTCATCTGCCTGATCCCGTACGGCGACGAGGCCGAGGCCGTCCGCATCGCCGACGACTCCCCGTACGGCCTCAGCGGCAGCGTCTGGACGACCGACACGGAACGCGGCATCGACATCGCCCGCCAGGTCCGCACCGGCACGTACAGCGTGAACACCTTCAGCCTCGACATGCTGGGCCCGTTCGGCGGCTACAAGAACTCGGGCCTGGGCCGCGAATTCGGCCCCGAGGGCTACGGCGAGTTCTTCGAGCACAAGATGATCCACCTCCCCGCCGGCTACCAGGAGGCGTGAATGGGCGACCGCTGGCACGTGGAGGTGGACCGGTCCGTCTGCATCGGCTCCGGCATGTGCGTCAACCACGCCCCGGACGCCTTCCACCTGGACACCGCCCGCCAGTCCCACCCGAGGGACGAGGACCGCGACGCGGCCGAACAGGTCCTGGCGGCGGCGGAGGGCTGCCCGGTGGAGGCGATCACGCTGACGCTGGCGGGGTCGGGGGAGGTGGTTTTCCCGCCGGAGGAGTGAGGGGCGTCCGGAGCTGCCTCGTCTGGTCACGACCAGACGAGGCGCCCGTCGGCGATGTTGCCCTTGGTGCAGTTTCCCGTCACCGCCGCGCGCGGGGTGCGCGCCGGGCGGCCGCCGATGGTGCACGAGGACGCCTTCGACCGGCTGCTCGTCGCGCAGGCGCAGGCCCATCGGCTGGTCCTCGTCACCCGGAACGCCTGGATCCCGCAGTACGGCGTACCGGTCGTGCGGGGCTGACCGGTACGCCGTACCCCGGTGGAACAGGTCAGACCGCCGGTTCGCCCTCCGCCTTCCGGAGCATGCCCTCCGGCGCCCGCCGCAGCGCGCGGATCGCGGGGACGCCGAGCATGACGGCCAGCAGGACGAACGACATGACCGACGAGAAGATCAGCACCTCGTTCGCGCCGAACGCGTCGGCCGCCGGCCCCGCCAGGGCGCGGCCCAGCGGGATGACCATGATGGAGCCGGCGACGTCGTACGCGGAGACGCGGCTCAGGACCGTCAGCGGGATGTGGGACTGGACGCTCGTCGCCCACATCACGCCCCAGAACGCGAAGCCGTAACCCGCGATGACGTGGGCCACGGCCGTGGCTGCGAAGGACCATTCCAGGGCCGGGGCCAGGGGGTTGAGCGCGAAGCAGAGCATCGCCAGGGCGCCCGCGACCAGGGGACGGCGCGGGCGGACCCGCATACCGATCAGGCCGCCGATGATCGTGCCCGCGCCGTCCGCCGAGGCGATCCAGCCGTACCCGCTCGCCCCGTGCTGCTCGATCATCAGCGCCGCGCCCAGCGGCAGCGCGGGACCGAACACCAACAGGCCGTACACGGACCAGACCGAGATGACGCCCCACAGCCACTGGCGGGACCGGAACTCCTGCCAGCCCGTCGCGAGCCTGCGCCACATCGGGGCGTCGCCCTCGTCACGGACCGTGTGCAGCTTCCGCAGCGGTAGCAGCACCGCCGCGCTGAGCGCGTACGCCGCCGCGATGACCAGGTACGAGCCCGAGACCTGCCAGTACGCGACCAGGATGCCCGCCAGGCCGGGGCCCAGCAGGGTGCTCAGGGCCTCGGAGATCCGCAGCAGCGCGTTGGCCTTCTGGATGTCCTCGGCGACCCGGGGGACCATGCTCGCCATGCCAGGCTGGAACATCGCCGTCGCGGCCCCGCTGAGCGCCATCAGCGCCATGATCTGCCACAGCGGAACGCCGTCCGAGAAGAAGAGCAGCGCGCCGAGCGTGATCATGGCCAGCATCCGCACCAGGTCGGCGCAGATCATCATCAGCTGCGGGGTGAACCGGTCGGCCAGCACCCCGCCGAACAGCACCAGCAGCACGATCGGGGTCATCCACGCGGCCAGCGCGTAACCGACGCCGCTCGCCCCGTGGCCCGCTCCCAGCACGGCTGTGGTGAGGGACACCATCAGCATGCCGTCGGCCAGCAGCGACGCGCTGCGGGCCGTGAAGAACAGCTGGAACCGGCCCGACCGCCAGGGGCTGGGCAACGGCTCGGGCTTCTGCTGGAGGGTCGTGTCGTCAACGCTCATGTCGCACCTGCCGGCTCCTGCCGGTCCCTTCCTCGATGATCTGCTGCCGACGCCACGCGTCGCTCCGGTGCGCTTCGGCGGGTGGGTGCTCGACGAGCACGTAGCGGCGGGGTGCGATGACGCCCGTCCCGCCGTGGGCGGGGAGCTTGTTCATCAGTGCCTCGTGGGCGCCGACCGGTGTCAGGGCCGTGTCGCCGCCGCGCGCTATGTACGCCGTGAGGCCCGGGGGCGAACCCGCGCGGGGGCGGTCCGCCTCGATGTGTACGGGCAGGCCCCCCACCGCCCCGCTCAGCGCGTCCCGTACGGCGGTCGGCGAGGCCCAACAGCCGTCCACCCGCGTCCATTCGGGTCCGCGCTCGGCAGGCCCGACGCTCGTCACCCTGGTGAGCGAGCCGAGGGGTACGTCACCCTCGGCGGCCGCCTCCAGCAGCCGCACCAAGCCGGTCAGGAAGCCCTCCGCCTCCTGCGGGGTGAACAGTGCGGGGTCGGCCCACAGGGAGATGTGGAGCTGGGGCGTCGTCTCGTACGTGAATGCCAGCATGCGCGTCGGCAGCACCTGCAACGGGCCCCAGGTCAGCTCCAGTTCGGCCGCGCCGCTGTTCTGCGGCGCGGCGGAGAGAAGCGTGGCGGGAAGCGCGCTGACGTCGTTGAAGACCACGTCCCGCGCGAAGTGGCTGCCGCGCTCACCGGCGACTCGGCCGATCATCTCCCACAGGCGTACGGAGTCGAACTGGCTGTGCCGGTAGGCGTTGAGCGCCGCGCCCCAGGTCTTGCGGACCAGCGTGTCGAAGGACGGGACCCGGACGTCCAGGCAGAGCAGCGCGTCCTGGGACAGGGTGTTCACCGAGCGGGCGATCGTGGGGTGGAACCGGTTGGAGGTCGGGACGGCGGTGACGCAGGAGTCCTGGCCCGCCCGGTGGGCCACCAGCGCGCACCAGGCCGCCAGCAGCACCGTGGCCTCCGGGTTCCTGATGCGCCCCGCTGCTGCGGCGAGGGCCCGGGCGCCGCGCCGGGACCGGAGGGTGAGCTGCCGGGCCCGGCCGTCCGCGCCCGCCGCACGCGGCTCGGCGAACATCTCCTGCGGCTCGGTGCGGATGATCCGCTCCCAGTACCGCAGCGACGCCTGAGACTTCCGATTCCCGGCGGGGGATGCCTCCTCGGCCGCCAGGTCGAGCGGGGCGAAGGAGGCGGGCGCGGGCAGTTTCTCGCCTGCCAGCAGGGCGAGGAACTCCTCCCGCAGGACAGCCAGCGCGCTGCCGTCCGTCACCGCGTGACTGGAGGCCAGGGCAGCGTGGACGGGGACGCCGCCGAGGGTGAGCACCGTGATCCGCAGGGGAAACTCCCGGTCCAGCGCGAAGCGGCCGGCGCGGGCCGCCCGCGCCACCGTCTCGGCGTACCGGGCGGGCTCCTCGGGGAACTCCGTGTGGTCGACGACGGTCACCGTGAACGTGCCCTCGCCCGCCACCACCTGCTCCACGGGCGTGGCCCCCGGCACGTGCGGAAACGTGGTGCGCAGCCCTTCGTGGCGCAGGGCCAGCGTGCGCAGGGCGTCGATCGCGGCGTCCAGGCCGGTGCCCGGGGGGATCGCCCACACATCGTGGTTGTTGATGTGCTCGGGATCGTCCCGCAGGATGCAGCGGATCATGTTGGCCTGGCCCATAGTGAGGGGGCCGCGGCGCTCGTCACCGCCCGCATAGGCGACGGTGAAGGTACGGGGAGCATGCGGGGTGCGCGGGGTGTGCGCGGGATTCCGGTGCATGGTGTCCTTGCCGACAGCGGAGTTCATCGGGTCACGGTCGGGGGTGTCCGGCCGTGACCGGCGAGACGTCCCCCCGGCCCGCTGCGGCGCTCGCACGGGTCAGCGCCTCCCAGTGGTCCATCAGGAGCGCGAAGTCGGCCATGTCGTCCCGGGCCTCGTCCAGGAGCCGGGAGCGGCGGCCGGCGAGCGTGTCCGTGACCGTCGCGTAGCGGCCGCCGCGGTCGAGGCCGATGCTGTCCCGGACGAAACCGGCGACCACACGGGCCCGGATGCGCCTCTCGGCGTCGAGCGGCGCGTCACCGGCCGCCGCCGTCCTCGCGTACACGGCGTTGAGGTACGTCATCGACAGCAGGAACTTCGCGAAGCGCAGCTGGTACGCGAGGAACCCGGAGTCCGTACGCCGTTCCTCCGTATGGAAGTTGGCGATGTGCCGGTTGTGCTGGACGCCGGGCAGCCGGGCGTCGTGGACGAGATGGGTCAGGAAGCACTCGCTGCCGATGGTGTTGGTGGTGGGCGGCAGCGGGACCTTGCCGTAGACCTCGTGGCCGAGCCCGATGTTGCACATGCCCGCGTGCATCGGGCTGATGGTGGTGAGAGTGATGCGGTCGCCACCGAACGCCGTGTCCCCGGCGCCCCGGAAGGACGCGTCGATCAGATGTCCGCGCCAGATCTCCGGGTAGTCCTCGGGTGTCGACAGTCCGACCAGCTCGCGGTATGTGTCCTGGTCGAGGCGCTGGTAGCGGCTGTCGGAGTCCCGGCGGTGGACGGACGTACAGCCGAGGGCCTGGGCGATGAGGAACGCCCGGTTAGCGCAGGCCCCGTAGGAGACGCGGGACGGGGGCAGCGCGGCCACCGCCTTCCGGTGCTCGGCGAGCGCCGACGCGGGGGCGCGATCCAGGACCAGGAGGTGCACCTCGATGCCGAACCGCCGTGCACCGTAAGCCGCTTCCTCGCCGACCGCCGCGATGGCCCCGGCGCGCGCCCGGTTGGTGGGTAGGGCCAGACAGACGCGCCGCACTAAGGCTCCCCGCTCTGCGCGGCGGAATCCGTGCCCTGGACGCCCTGTGCGGCGGGTGCGATGTCCTCGACCGGGTCCTGCCACGAGGCGAGCCCCAGCAGCCGACTGCCCAGCGGGTTCAGTTCGGCCGTTGGGCAGCGCTGGGAATCGGGCCGCACCGGGTCGCCGATCAGGGTGCGGTTCCAGCTGGGGGTGCGCAGATGGCGCATGGACTCCACCCGGGACTCGCGCAGCCGCTCGTGCTCCTCCAGCACGGGCATCATCGACAGGTACTGCACGGCCCTTACCCCGTTCTCGGAGAGGTTGCGCGCCACTCCGTGGGCCAGCAGACCGTTCCGGATGAGTAGGTCGGCGGGGCTCAGATCCGGTCGCACGACGGGGAGTTCGTCCCGGTCGATGTCCGGTCGCAGGGGGTCCCGATCCGCCGGCCGGCTGGTCTTCCAGGTGTCGAACTGCCGGAACAGCTCCGGGCAGCACTGGAAGCCGCCCGTCTCCGGCCGGGTGTCGTTGAGCGCGATGATGCCCTGCACCCGCTGTGGGGGGGACGGCGAGGGTGGTGTCGATGTTCCAGTGGAGCTCGATGTCGAAGCCCCGGTCCCTCGGCTCGATCAGGGCGCGGTCGCGGTTGCCCCGGTTGGCCGGGTTGAGGTTGAGCCGGTCCAGGGTGACCCACAGCTCCTCGCAGTCCCATACGTCGACGAAGGCGTCGTACACCCGCTGCGGCTGCCGGTTGTCCCAGAGCAGCTGGTGGTGGTACGCCTCCACGAAGCCGTAGATGTGCAGCTGCTGGCCCAGCTCGGAGTGCAGCGGCCGGTCCTCGTACCAGGTCTCCGGCCGCTCGGGATCGAGGTCTGGGAAGTCCCAGGTGAAGTGCAGCAGTTGACGTGCCACCGAGGCCGGTACGGCTTCCCGGACGATGACGTAACCGTACGTCTGCCAGTGGGTGAAGTCCTCCTCGGACGGCACCCGCACCGGACGCGACTTGTCGAGCTCCCGCAGGGCGGTCTGCGCGAGGCGGGTCTCGCCGTCCGCGCTGAAGTACGGGATGTCCGACGCCGCGCGGTGCAGGCGGGGCCGGCGGCGAGGGGCGGGTGTCGTCATGAGGTTCATGGCAGGTCCTTGTCCTCGGCCGGCCGTGCGGCGACCCCGGGGGGCGGGGTCGCCGTGGACGGCGGGACGGTTGGCAGCGGCGTGGCGGGAGGAGCCGTGGCCACGTCGATCAGCAGGATTGGTCCAGACCGCATGGGCTGTCAAGTGCCCGGCAAATATGGCGACATGGGTAGCGGTCATGTACCTGGCGGTCACGGAGCCGATACCTGCCGTTCGGTATTTTTGGTCTAGACAACAGGTGAGCGACGGGCCTAATGTCCAAGGGTGCGGCCGGGTTCGTGACGGTCTGTCAACCGTTTCCCTTCCTGTGCTCCGGCCGGTGACGGCCCTGTTCGGGGCCACCGACGCCACGGCGATGTGGTCGGTGCGTCCGGTGGGTGTCCCGCATTGCCGACCCGCACCGAGAAGGACGCGATTTCATGAACACATCCAGCATCACGGCCCTGCCGGGTATCGAGCTGAAGAGTCCTGGTGCCGGGCTGATCACGCTGAACCCGGTCCGCACCGCACTGCTGCGGGGCGGCTCTCCGCCCCCGAGGTCGTGGGGCCGCCCCTGCTGTCCGTCGACGGACTGGCACGGCTGGACTTCTTCCGTAACTTTCCCCATCTCGGGGTCTCCGTCAGGCGGTTCGGCGCGGAAGCGCTCGACC
Organism: Streptomyces sp. NPDC033165; assembly: GCF_055577965.1. NCBI lineage: Bacteria > Bacillati > Actinomycetota > Actinomycetes > Kitasatosporales > Streptomycetaceae > Streptomyces > Streptomyces sp. NPDC033165. Next base: position 541,241 of record NZ_JBVIPK010000001.1, on the reverse strand, counting down.
AACTGGCCTCCGGCGGCTCACCGTAGGACCTCCCGCTGCACCCGACCGGCCATGTGCTGCCGTCCGCGACCTGCTGCGGGCTGCTGCTCTCCCTGGAGGGCTAGGACGTCGGCGAGGAAGGGCTGCGGCTCTCGGCGGTCGGCCGCTGCTTCCGCAGCGAGACCCATTACGACGGCCTGCGCCGGCTGCGGGGGTTCCATACGCGGGTGCGGTCTACCTCGGCACCAAGGGCGGTGCCGCCGAACACCAGGAGAGCGTAGGGGAGTTCGTCCAGGAAGTGGCCGGGCGACGGGGGCTGACCCTGACCCGGGCGGCGGCCGACGACCCGTTCTTGACAACGGCGGATCGCGGGCCCGTCTGATGGCGCTGGACCCGGTGAAGTAGGAATACAGCGCTCCCGACGGCACAGCCATCGCCTTCGTCAACCGGCACCGCGACTTCTTCGGCGAGCGGCTCGGCATCCGCGCCGACTCCCATGGGCCCGCGTACAGCTCCTGCTCGCCTTCGGCGTCGAGCGCTGGGTGCACGCGATGACCCTCGCCCACGGCTCCGCCGAGCAGGCCCTGGGGCGGCTCCGCGCCGCCGGTTCCTGACCTTCACCCCGGCAGACAGCCGGAACAGAACAAGAGGAGCGATCTCCCCCCCCCATGGAACGTGTCGTAGCGTGGCTCAACGAGAAGAATCCCGGCCTTGACGGCCCGATCGGCGTCGAGGAGGACCTCGTGGAGGCCCGCCTCATCGACTCGATGGACTTCCTGGAGTTCATCGATCTCCTGGAGGAGATCTCGGGCAGCGGTATCGATCTGCAGGAGGTCACCATCGACGACTTCCGCACCCTCGCCCGTGTCAGGGAACGCTTCATGGGCTCCGTCGCTCGCGGAGGTGCCGACCGGGTGAGTACGGGCCGATGACCCGTCTCCCGCCGCCGCCCCTCCCGCGGCCGCGTCTCCTCCCGTCGCGCCTGCCGCCCCCGTACCTCCCGTACCACCCGTCGCCGTACGAGAAGTGCGACGCGAAGCACGACTGCGACAAGGCCACGGCCGCCGTCGCGCTGGTGGCTGCCACCGCCGAGGTGCTGGCGCACCCGGAGCTGGACGAGGACATGCTCGCCCCGTGGGAGCGGCGTCGGCTCGCGGGGATTCGGGTGCCCGGCCGGCGCGACGATGTCGTGGCGGCCCGACTGCTGCTGCGGCTGTGCGCCTCCCGGGTCACCGGGCGGCCGCCGCGGGAGGTGGGGCCCGCTCAGCGCTGCCCCGGCTGCGGGCAGGACGGGCATGGGCGGCCGTATCTCCCGGACCGCCCCGGGCTGGGCGCCGCCTTCAGTCACGCCGACGGGCTGGCCGCGGCGGCGGTCGGACCCGGCCCGGTCGGTATCGACGTGGAGCCCCTGACGCGTCGGCCGGGGCCCGTGAGGGTACTGCGGCGGCTGCTGTCGGAGGCCGAGGTGGACGCCGCCCGCGCCGCGCCGGACCCCGGTCCGGCGCTGCTGCGGTTGTGGGTCCGCCGGGAGGCGTTGTTCAAGGCCGGGCGGGACGACGTCCGGCTGGCCGAGTGGACGGACCACCACCGCGCGGCCGTGGTGGCACTCGCGGGCGCGGGCCCCTGGCGGGATGCCGGTCCGGCGCAGCCCCTCAGCCCCGGCCCGGTTCCGCCGTCAGGTCGATCAGGCGGCAGACCGTCTCGATGTCGATCTTCACCTGAGCGATCGAGGCCCGGCCGGACAGCCAGGTGATCAGCGCCGAGTGCCAGGTGTGCTCGATCACGCGGACCGCGGAGAGCTGTTCCGGCGTCGGGCGCTCCAGGCCCATCGCGTCCAGGATGATCGCCGTGGTGAGGCGGGAGACCGTGTCCACCTCGGGGCTCACGCTGCGGTCCGCGAAGGTGAGCGCGCGGACCATCGCGTCCGCGAGGTGCGGTTCGCGCTGGAGGGCGCGGAAGGCCCGCATCAGGGTCTCCGCGACCCGCTGGGCCGCGTCGTCGCCGGCCGGGGGGCGCTTGCGGAGCGTGGTGTGCATGTGCTGGAGCTGGTCCTGCATGGTGGCGACCAGCAGATGGATCTTGGAGGGGAAGTAGCGGTAGAGCGTGCCGAGCGCCACCCCGGCCGCCTCCGCCACCTCGCGCATCTGCACTGCCTCGAACCCGCCCCGGCTGGCGAGCTGGGCGCTGGCGTGCAGGATGCGGCGGCGACGGGCCTCCTGCCGTTCGGTCAACGGAGGCGCCGTGCGGTCGGTCGACGCCGACAGGGATGCCCCGCGCTCGGCCGATGCGGGCGTCGCGCGTTCGGTCGGCGTGGGCGCTGCCGGTCTGGCGTCCGCGGTCATGCTGTCACCATCCATGATCCATGATCCATGGCCTTGTTCCTCGGCATCCGGGCGGACGGGCGGGCGCCCCGGGCGCGCACAGCATGCCAGGACGTCCGTCGTGGCGCGAATCACCTGATCCGGCCGTCACACCGACGCTACCTGCCGGTAGATTCGATGCACGTTGAACGATCAAGTCTGAAACTTGTTCTAGATTAGCGCGACCGGTTACGCTCCGGCGAACACGCAGTCAGAAGGGGGCCGAGTGTGACCGCTGAGGCCATAGAAACGGGCCCCCGCACGGGCGGAGGCGGCCCCGCCGGGGCCGGCGACCGGCCGTTGCGCATCGCACTCCTCACGTACAAGGGCAATCCGTTCTGCGGCGGCCAGGGCGTGTACGTCCGCCACCTCGGGCGGGAGCTCGCGCGGCTCGGCCACAGCGTCGAAGTGATCGGCGCGCAGCCCTACCCGGTGCTCGACGAGGGCGTCCCGCTCACCGAGCTGCCGAGCCTCGACCTCTACCGGCAGCCCGACCCCTTCCGTACGCCGAAGCGCGGCGAGTACCGGGACTGGATCGACTTCGCCGAGGTCGCCACCATGTGGACCGGCGGCTTCCCCGAACCGCTCACCTTCAGCCTGCGCGCCCGCCGCCACCTCCTCTCCCGGCGCGGCGAGTTCGACGTCGTCCACGACAACCAGACCCTCGGCTACGGGCTCCTCGGCGACCTCGGGGCCCCGCTCGTGACGACCATCCACCACCCCATCACCGTGGACCGCAGGCTCGACCTGGCCGCCGCCACCAGCCGCCGCCGACGCGCCTCCGTACGCCGCTGGTACGCCTTCACCCGGATGCAGAAGCGGGTCGCCCGCAAGCTGGACTCCGTCCTCACCGTCTCCGGCTCCTCCCGCGACGAGATCGTCGAGGACCTCGGCGTACGCGCGGACCGGATCAGCGTGGTCCACATCGGCGCCGACACCGACCTGTGGTCGCCCGACCCCTCCGTCGCCGAGGTACCGGGACGCATCGTCACCACCTCCAGCGCCGACGTCCCCCTCAAGGGCCTGGTCCACCTCGTGGACGCGCTCGCCAAGCTCCGTACGGAGAATCCCGACGCCCACCTCGTCGTCGTCGGCAAGCGCGCCGAGAACGGGCCGGTCGCACGGGCCATCGAGCGGCACGGGCTGGCGGACGCGGTCGAGTTCGTCAAGGGCATCAGCGATCCCGAGCTGGTCGACCTCGTGCGCAGCGCCCAGGTCTCCTGCGTGCCCTCGCTGTACGAGGGGTTCTCGCTGCCCGCCGCCGAGGCGATGGCCACCGGCACCCCGCTCGTCGCCACCACCGGCGGTGCGATCCCGGAGGTCTCCGGCCGCGACGGGGAGACCTGCCTCGCCGTGCCGCCCGGTGACGCGGACGCGCTGGCCGGGGCGCTGGCCCGGCTGCTGGCCGATCCGGAGCTGCGTGCCCGGCTCGGTGCGGCGGGCCGGGCGCGGGTGCTGGAGAAGTTCACCTGGGCCAGGGCCGCCGCCGGAACGGCCGAGCTGTACCGTCAGGCGATCGCCGCCCGCGGAGTCCGCAGGTGACGCACGCCCCGCAGGCGGACGCAGGCCCGCAGACCGTGGACCCGTCGACCGGAACCCGTACCCCGCTCATCTGAACCCGTACCTCCGACCTCGAAGGCAGGCCCTCGTGCTGACCGTCGACTTCACCCGCTTCCCGCTCGCCGCAGGCGACCGAGTGCTCGACCTGGGCTGCGGTGCCGGCCGGCATGCCTTCGAGTGTTACCGGCGCGGTGCGCAGGTCGTCGCCCTCGACCAGAACGGCGAGGAGATCCGCGAGGTCGCCAAGTGGTTCGCCGCGATGAAGGAGGCGGGGGAGGCCCCCGAGGGGGCCACCGCCACCGCCATGGAGGGCGACGCCCTCAACCTGCCGTTCCCCGACGACTCCTTCGACGTCGTGATCATCTCCGAGGTCATGGAGCACATCCCGGACGACAAGGGCGTCCTCGCCGAGATGGTCCGGGTCCTCAAGCCCGGCGGCCGGATCGCCGTCACCGTCCCGCGCTACGGCCCCGAGAAGGTCTGCTGGGCACTCTCCGACGCGTACCACGAGGTCGAGGGCGGCCACATCCGTATCTACAAGGCCGACCAGCTTCTCGCCCGCATCCGCGAGGCCGGACTCAAGCCGTACGGCACCCACCACGCCCATGCGCTGCACTCACCGTACTGGTGGCTGAAGTGCGCCTTCGGGGTCGACAACGACAAGGCCCTGCCGGTGCGCGCGTACCACAAGCTGTTGGTCTGGGACATCATGAAGAAGCCGCTCGCCACCCGGGTCGCCGAGCAGCTCCTCAACCCGGTCGTCGGCAAGAGCTTCGTCGCGTACGCCACCAAGCCGCACCTTCCGAAGGCCGAGGCGTGAGCACTCCCGAACAGACCGAACACCTTGTCCTCCCCGGTGTCCTGACGGCAGGTCAGGCGGCCGAGACGGTCGCCGCGCTCCTCGCCGTGCAGCGTGCGGACGGGGCGCTGCCCTGGTTCCGGGGCCACCACCTCGACCCGTGGGACCACACCGAGGCCGCGATGGCCCTGGACGCGGCCGGTGAGCACGCGGCGGCGGCGCGCGCCTACGACTGGCTCGCCCGCAACCAGAACGCCGACGGCTCCTGGTACGCCGCCTACCACGACGGCGACCCGCAGCAGCCGACCGACCGGGGCCTCGAAAGCAACTTCTGCGCGTACGTGGCCGTCGGCGTCTGGCACCACTATCTGGCCACCGGCGACGACGCGTTCGTCGACCGGATGTGGCCCACGGTCTTCTCGGCGGTCGAGTTCGTGCTCGGGCTCCAGCAGCCCGGCGGGCAGATCGGCTGGAAGCGGGAGGCCGACGGCACGCCGGTGAACGACGCGCTGCTGACCGGCTCCTCCTCGATCCACCAGGCGCTGCGCTGCGCGCTGGCCATCGCCGAGCGCCGCGAGGAGCCGCAGCCCGACTGGGAGTTGGCGACCGGCGCGCTGGCCCATGCCATCCGCAGCCACCCCGAGCGCTTCCTCGACAAGAACCGCTACTCGATGGACTGGTACTACCCGGTCCTCGGCGGCGCGGTCACCGGGGCCGAGGCCACCGCCCGTATCCAGGAGGGCTGGGACCGCTTCGTCGTGCCCGGGCTCGGGGTGCGCTGTGTGCTCCCCAATCCGTGGGTCACCGGCGGCGAGAGCTGCGAACTCGCCCTGGCCCTCTGGGTGACGGGGGAGTCGGACCGGGCGCTGGAGATCCTCCAGTCCGTCCAGCACCTGCGCGCCGAGGGCGGCTTGTACTGGACGGGTTACGTCTTCGAGGGCAACAAGGCCTTCTGGCCCGAGGAGCTCACCACCTGGACGGCTGGCTCCCTGCTGCTGGCGGTCGCCGCACTCGGGGGGGACGAGGCGACCACCGCGGTCTTCGGGGGCGAGCGGCTGCCGGTCGGCCTGGAGCCGGACTGCTGCCGCTGAACACCGCCGATGGACGGCCCGCACCGGGGGGCGACCGGTGCGGGGAGGGGGCAACCCGGTTCGTCTCGCTCAAGGGGCTGGGGGCCAGGCTCCGCGAGGACGCGGACGCCGAGGCCGCGGACAAGGGTGCCGTCCGCCTCTCAGCTGACCGGGCAGGGCCGGTGGGCAGGGGATATTCAGGTGATCCACTCGGGTGCCGCCGACTAGGGTGCCCGCCATGACGCTGCTCCCGTACGACCGTTACTGCGACGAGATCCTGGCCCAGACCGACGCCCTGCGCGCGACGCTGGCCGGTGCCGATCTCACCGTGACCGTGCCCACCTGCCCCGACTGGACGCTGCGCGAACTCGCCGTGCATGTCGGCGGGGCGCACCGCTGGGTCGGTGAGATCGTGCGCACCCGGGCCGCCGAGGACGTTCCCGAGGACAAGGTGCCGGGTATCGAAGGGCCCGGCGGTGACGACCCCGGGGCGCTGGACGCCTGGCTCGCCGAGGGGGCGGCGGACGCGGTGGCCGCCTTGCGGGAGGCGGGGCCGGACGCCGAGGTGTGGACGTGGGCGTGGGAGCGGCGGACCGACTTCTGGGCGCGGCGCATGACGCACGAGACGGTGGTGCACCGCGCGGACGCGGCGCTCGCCGCGCGGGTCCCGTACACCGTCGGCCCCGAGGTGGCCGCCGACACCATCGAGGAGTGGCTGCGCATCGTCTCCTTCGCCCAGGAGGGCGGTGACCCGGAGGCGGCCGAACTGCGGGGCGGCGGGCGCTCGTTGCACCTGCACGCCACCGACGTACCGGGTGCGGAGTGGCTGATCGGGTTCGGCGAGGACCGGTTCACCTGGCGGCGGGCCCATGATAAAGCGACGGTCGCGCTGCGGGGCCCGCTCACCGAGCTGATGCTCGTCTTCAACCGCCGCCTCGATCCGACCGACGACCGGGTGGAGGTGCTCGGCGACGGGGAGCTGCTGGACTTCTGGCTGGACCGGTCGTCGTTCGGCTGAACCGGCGCCTCTAGCTGTTGAGTTCCGCCAGGACCCGCAGTGTGTGCGGGTCCGGGGCGGTGACCAGCAGGTCCGTCACCGGGCCCCTGCGCCACAGCTCCAGCCGCTCCTTGATGCGGGCGCGCGGGCCCACCAGTGAGATCTCGTCGGCGAACGCGTCGGGCACCGCCCGCACCGCCTCCTCCTTGCGGCCCTGGAGGAACAGCTCCTGAATCCGGCGGGCCTCCTCCTCGAACCCCATCCGGGCCATCAGGTCCGCGTGGAAGTTGCGGGCCGCGTGGCCCATCCCGCCGATGTAGAAGCCGAGCATCGCCTTCACCGGCCACAGCCCCTCGGCCACGTCGTCGCAGACCTGCGCGCGGGCCATCGGCGCGATCATGAACCCGTCCCGGAGTCCGGTGAGCGAAGCCTCGTAGACGTCCGTGCGCAGCGGCGACCAGTACAGCGGCAGCCAGCCGTCCGCGATCGCCACCGTCTGCGCGATGTTCTTCGGGCCCTCCGCACCCAGCAGGACGGGGAGGGACGCCCGCAGGGGGTGGGTGATCGGCTTCAGCGGCTTGCCGAGACCCGTCGCGTCGGGGCCGGTGTACGGGTGGGAGTGGAAGCGGCCCGCCAGCTCGACCGGGGCCCGCCGTGCCAGCACCTGCCGGATCACCTCGACGTACTCGCGGGTCGCGGTCAGCGGGCTCCTCGGGAACGGCCGCCCGTACCACCCCTCCACCACCTGCGGCCCGGACAGGCCTAGGCCCAGTAGCATCCGGCCACCGGAGAGATGGTCCAGGGTCAGCGCGTGCATGGCCGTCGCGGTGGGCGTGCGGGCCGCCATCTGCGCGATCCCGGTGCCCAGCCGGAGCCGTGAGGTGCGGGCGGCGATCCAGGTCAGCGCGGTGAAGGCGTCCGACCCCCAGGCCTCCGCCGTCCACACCGAGTCATAGCCGAGCCGCTCGGCCTCCTGGGCCAGGGGGAGATGGCCGGGGTCCGGGCCGCGGCCCCAGTATCCGAGCGCGAGTCCTAGCCGCATTCCGCTCCCTCCGCCCGTTACTGACGATGCGTCAGCTGCTGTCAGGGGTGGACTGTACGACAGTGGCCCCCCGCCCGGAAGGGCGAGGGGCCACTGTGAGCCGCGAGCGGATCAGCCGCGCTGGATACCCGTGGTGTCCTGGAGGACGCCGCGACGGCCGTCCTGCGTCTGGGCGATGAGGCCCTGGCCGCGCTGCTCCACCGCGAGGTACCAGGTGCCCGGCGCCAGCTCGGCGATCGGGTTCGGCGAACCGTCCTCGCCGTACAGCGGGCGCGCCACCGGAACGGCGAACCAGAACGGGGTGAAGTCGCCCGCCGGGGCCGCGCCGCCCTGCGAGGGCTGCTGCTCCGAGGCCGGTGCCTGCTGCGCCTGCTGTGCCGGGTCGGCCGGGGCGGGCTGGCCCTGCGGGCCGCCGGGCTGCGCACCCGGGTAGCCGTAACCCTGGCTCGGCTGAGCGCCGTAAGGCTGCTGCTGGGCGCCCGGGTAGCCGTAGCCCTGGCCGGGCTGCGCGCCGTACGGCGGCTGGATGCCCTGAGCCGGCCTCGGGGCGCCGACGAGCGGGGCCTTGAGCGCGGGGATCAGCGGAGCGGCGACCGCCGCCGCGGCGAGCACGATGGAGGCCAGCAGGCCGAGGATCAGACCGGCCCCGGCGTCGTTGATGTCGAGGATCGTCCAGAACGCGGTCCACAGCGCGAAGACCGTGAGCGCCACACCGAACTGGCCGATGTCGAGCCCGGCGACCTTGCGGCCCGGCATGGTCCGGCCGACGATCACCAGCGCCGCGCCGATGACACCGGCGAGGAAGACGCTCATCAGGAGCCCGAGCGAGTCCCAGGCGTTCGGGCTGTCGAAGCGGGAGCAGTCGATGCCGGAGGGGCAGTCATAGCTGGAGTAGTCGAGGAAAGAGGCGATGAACAGCACGACCGCTGCTCCGATCACCACGCCATCGCCTCGAGTGAGGGAGCGGATATTCACGTGAAGGTCCTTAGTCGGTCGTCTCGTCGGGGCGGTCGTCGCTGCCGCCGGTGCGGCGGTACGGCACGAAGCTCGGGAGCGGCTCCCCATCGTACGGATGAATCTATCGTCTGCTCGGGCGGGTTGCGTCCCAGCCCGGATTCTGAACGGGTATCCCCCCAATATCACCGCAGAACTACCCCTCCAGGTAGCTCGCAATCCCGTCGGCCAGGCCCTGGGCCGCCTTCTGCCGCCAACTGGCGCTGGTAAGCAGGGCGGCGTCCTTCGGGTCACGCATATTGCCGCATTCGATGAACACTTTGGGCACAGTCGACAGATTCAGTCCGCCGAGATCGCTGCGCGTGTCCAGACCGGAATTCCCGCCGATGTAATTGGAGGGCGCGCTTCCGGTCGTGCGGGCGAAGTGCCCGGCGATCCTGGCCCCGAGGTCGGCCGAACTCTCCACGATCTTCGTGGTGTCGGCCCCGCCGCCCTTCACCCGGGCGGGCAGGATCACGTGGAAGCCCCGGTTGCCCACGCCCGACCCGTCGGCGTGCACCGAGACCACCGCGTCGGCCTCGGCCTCGTTGCCGATCCGCGCCCGCTCGTCGATGCACGGCCCGAACGGCCGGTCGTCGTCGTGCGTCAGCCGGACCCGTGCCCCCTGCGCCTCCAGCAGGGCGCGCAGCCGGTGTGACACGTCGAGGGTGAACCGGGCCTCCGCGTAACCGTCGTTGGTGGCTGTACCGGTCGTGTCGCACTCCTTGCGCCCGGTGCCGATGTCGACTTTCGCGTTGATCTCCCGGGTGTGCTCGCGGTTACGCGGGTTGTGTCCCGGGTCGATCACCACCGTCCGGCCGGTCAGCGGGCCGCGCGGCAGCGGCTCGGCGGGGGACGCGGAGGGTTCCGGTCGGTCCCCGGTCGGTGCGGGCGGCGGAGTCGGGGCCGTCGCGGAGGCTCCGCTCCCGCCCGGCCCGGGCGAGGCCGCACCGGCCTGGTCCGCTTCGGGTCCGCCCCCGCATCCGGCGGCGGTCAGACAGAGCGCGGCGAGCGCGGCGGCCGCGAACAGGGGCCGGGCACGGCGGGTGGGGGGAGGGCTGTCGTCGTACGGCACGCGGCGATGCTACCCACCCGGCCGCCGGACGCCGGCCCGGACGCCCGTGTCCGGCTGCCGGGGTGGCGGCCCGGATGTCAGATGCCCGTACCCGTACGCCGCAGCACGCGCAGCGAGTCCGTCGCCGACACCTCGGTGAACGCACCGGAGGCCAGCGCCCGCAGATACACCCGGTACGGGGCCTGCCCGCCGTCGGCCGGGTCGGGGAACACGTCGTGGATGACCAGCAGCCCGCCCTCCGCGACATGCGGGGCCCAGCCCTCGTAGTCCCCGTTCGCGTGCTCGTCGGTGTGTCCGCCGTCGATGAAGACGAGCCCGAGCGGACCTGCCCAGACGGCGGCGACCTGCGGGGAGCGCCCGACGAGCGCCACCACGTGGTCCTCCAGACCGGCCCGGTGCAGGGTGCGGCGGAACGTCGGCAGGGTGTCCATCAGTCCGACCTCGGGGTCCACCACGCTCGGGTCGTGGTACTCCCAGCCCGGCTGCTGCTCCTCGCTGCCCCGGTGGTGGTCGACGGTGAGCGCGCTCACCCCGGCCGCCCGCGCCGCGTCCGCCAGCAGGATCGTGGAGCGGCCGCAGTACGTTCCCACCTCCAGCAGGGGCAGCCCGAGCGCGCCGGCCCCGGTGGCGGCGGTGTACAGGGCGAGGCCCTCGTGGAGGGGCATGAAGCCCTTGGCGGCCTCGAACGCGGCGAGGATCTCCGGGCCGGGTCCGGCGGCGGGCGCGGACGCAGGAGTGGCTGCGGACTCGGCGGTCACGGGGTTCCTCCAGGTGGGGCGGGGCGGCCCGGAGCTGTTCCAGGGCGGCGACCATCGTGCCGTACCGGTCGGCCGCCCCGGTCGGCGGGGCTACCCGTCGCCCAGGAGGCGGTCGACGAGCAGGATCGCGATGCCCACCGGCACCGACAGCACGGCGATGTGCAGCAGCTCCCGGCGGACGGCCGCCATGGTCGGCTTCCTCTTCATCGGTGGTCCCCCTGGGTTTCCGTCCGCATCTGCGCAATCTCCGTACGGGCCGCCGCGAGTCCCTCGACGCTGCGGCCGTCCTCCATAGTGCCGTACGCCGAGACGGGCGGAGATCCGGGCGTACAGGGGGGGCGAGCAACATCGTCAGGACCAGCGAGGCCACGCAGAGCCCGGCGAGGACCATGATCGAGGCGAGATCGGTGAGCAGCACCTCGCGGCGGGCGGTCGTGCGCGGATTCGCCGGCGGGGCCGGGGTGCGCGGTTCTCCATCCGGGCTCCCCCAAGGGCGTGCATGCTGAACGCTTCCTCCGGGCCTCCGTATTCCGTATGTCGCCGTGGACGCTCCCCGTGGGCCGATCGCTCTCCTGACCTTCCGTCAGATTGGAACGTGTTCTACTCTTGCGCCGTTCCAGTGGCTGCGACCGGCGAGGACTCGCATGGGCATCGGCACGGGTATCGGCATCACCGAAGAACACCGCGCGCTGGCGCACTCCGTACGCGGATGGCTGGCGCGCGCCGCACCGCCCGGCGAGATGCGCGAACTCCTCGACGCGGAGGGCCTGGCCGCCCCTGGCGCGCGCCCCGCGCACTGGGAGGCGCTCGCCGCGCAGGGGCTGGCCGGGATACATCTGCCCGAGGTGTACGGCGGTGGCGGCGGGGATCTCCTCGACCTCGCCGTCGTCCTGGAGGAGGCCGCCTACGCCTCGTTGCCGGGCCCGTACCTTGCGAACACGCTGACCTCCGCCGTGCTCCACCGGGCCGCCGGGCCGGCGGCCGACGCGCTGGGCGGGGTGCTCCGCGACCTGGCGGGCGGGAGCCTCGCCGCCGCGCCCGCCCTCGCCCCCGGCAGCCTCGCCGCCACCCCCGTCGCGGGAGGCCACCGGCTCGACGGCACCGCGCCGCCCGTCCTCTCCGCCGACGCCGCAGACCTGCTGCTCCTGCCCGCCGCCACGGCCGACGGCGAGCGCTGGTTCCTCGTGGACGCCGGGGCCGACGGGCTCACCGTGCGCCCGCACCGCAGCGTCGACCCGACCCGCCCCACCGCCGAGGTGAGCGCCGACGCCGTCCACGTACCGGCGCACCGGACCCTGCCCCTGGACCCCGCGCTCGTCCGCGACCTCGCCGCCGTCCTCCTGGCCGCCGACGCCTGCGGGACCGCCGCCCGGAGTCTGGACACGGCCGTCGAACACGCCACCGTACGGCGGCAGTTCGGGCGGCCCGTCGGTGCGTTCCAGGCCGTCAAACACCTCTGCGCCGACATGCTCGTCCGCCTCGAACAGGCTCGCGCGCTGACCTGGGACGCGGCCCGGGCGGCGGACGGCGAACCTGAGGTGCGCGCGCTCACCGCCGCCCTCGCCGCCGCCACCGCACCCGAAGCCGCGTACAGCTGCGCCAAGGACGCCATCCAGATCCTCGGCGGGATCGGCTTCACCTGGGAGCACGATGCCCACCTCCATCTGCGCCGAGCCGTCCTCGCCCGGCAGCTCCTCGGCACCGCCGACGCCCACCGGCTGCGCGCCGCCCGCCTCGCCGAGGCCGGGGCCCGCCGCGAACTCGCCCTGGAACTGCCCGCCGAGGCCGCCCGCCACCGCACCGAAGCCCGCCGTCACCTCACAGCCGCCCAGGGCCTCCCGCCCCGCGAGGCCCGCCGGGCGCTGGCCGCCACCGGCTACGCCGCCCCGCACCTGCCCGCCCCGTACGGACTGGGCGCAGGCCCCGTACAGCAGCTGGCGATCGAGCAGGAATCCAGGGAGCAGGGCATCCGCCTCAGCGATCTCTCCATCGCCACCTGGGTCGTGCCGTCCCTCATCGCGTACGGGACCGAGGAGCAGCGGGAGCGCTACCTCCCGGCCACCCTGCGCGGCGACCTCCAGTGGTGCCAGCTCTTCTCCGAGCCCGACGCCGGGTCCGACCTCGCCGCGCTGCGCACCCGCGCCGTACGGACCGACGAGGGCTGGCGGATCACCGGGCAGAAGGTCTGGACGAGCGCCGCCCGCACCGCCGACCACGGCATCCTGCTGGCCCGCACCGACCCGGACGCGCCCAAGCACCGGGGCCTCACCTACTTCCTGGTCGACATGAAGAAGGCCCGGGGCATCGACATCCGCCCGCTGAAGGAGATCACCGGCGAATCCCTCTTCAACGAGGTCTACTTCGACGACGTGCTCCTCCCCTCCGACGCCGTCGTCGGCGAAGTCGGCGGCGGCTGGCGCGTCGCCCGCAACACCCTGGGCAACGAACGCGTCCACATGGCCGACCAGATGACCTTCGGCAGCGGCCTCGAAGCGCTGATCGCCCGCTCCGCCGCACTCGACGACACGACCCGGACGCGTATCGGCACGCTCGCCGCCGAGGCCCACGCCCTCGCCTGCATCGGGCTGCGCACCACGCTCCGGCAGGTCTCCGGCCTCGAACCGGGTGCCGGGGCCTCCGTACGCAAACTCGTCCAGACCGTCCACCAGCAGAAGGCCGCCGAACTCACCCTCGAACTCCTCGGCCCGGACGGCGCGGTGGACGAGCCGGGAGCGGGGGAACGGGCCCTCCGCGGCTTCCTGATGTCCCGCTGCCTGACCATCGCGGGCGGCACGACCCAGATCCAGCTGAACGTCATCGCCGAACGCATCCTCGGCCTCCCCCGGGACTGACCGCAAAGACAAGAGGAGTCGGAAGATGAAGGCCTACATCGTCGGCGTCGGTATGACGAAGTTCGAGAAGCCGGAGACCCGCGACTGGCAGTACTGGGACATGGTCCGAGAAGCGGGCACCGCCGCCCTGGCCGACGCGGGCGTCCGCTACGACCAGGTCGAACAGGTCCCCGTCGGCTACTGCTTCCAGGCCTCCACCGCCGGACAGCGTGCCGTCTACGAGCTGGGGCTGACCGGAGTCCCCGTCTACAACGTCAACAACAACTGCGCCACCGGCTCCACCGCCCTGATGCTCGCCCGGCAGTTCGTGGCGGGCGGCGGCAGCGACTGCGTGCTCGCGGTCGGCTTCGAGAAGATGGCGCGGGGGTCGCTGGGCGGCGGTTCGGGCGGTGGATCAGGCTCCGGCGGTGACTTCGCGACCTCGCCGGTCGCCCGGCACTACGGAATCATGGCCGCCGCCCACGGCTTCGAGACGTCCCCGCCCACCGCGCAGATCTTCGGCAACGCGGCCCGTGAGCACATGGAGCGGTACGGGACCACGCCCGCGCAGCTCGCGGCGGTCGGCGCCAAGAACCACCGGCACTCGGTGAACAACCCGTACGCCCAGTTCCAGGACCCGTACACGGTCGACGAGATCCTCGCCGCCCGTACCGTCCACCGCCCCCTCACCAAGCTCCAGTGCTCGCCCACCTCCGACGGGGCCGCGGCGGCCGTCGTCGTCTCCGAGCGGTTCGTCGAGCGGCACGGACTGGGGGAGCGGGCCGTGGAGATCGCCGCCCAGGCCATGACCACCGACACCGACGCCTCCTTCGCCTCCGGCAGCTGCATCGACGCGGTCGGCGCCCCGATGTCCGAGGCCGCCGCCCAGCAGGTGTACGCGGCCTCCGGCCTCGGCCCGGACGACCTCGACGTCATCGAGCTGCACGACTGCTTCTCCATCAACGAACTCCTCACCTACGAGGCGCTCGGCCTGTGCGGCGAGGGGGAATCCGGCAAACTCGTCGAGTCCGGGGCGACCACCTACGGCGGGCGCTGGGTGGTGAACCCGTCGGGCGGGCTGATCTCCAAGGGCCACCCCCTGGGCGCCACCGGCATCGCCCAGGCCGCCGAGCTGACCTGGCACCTGCGCGGCGAGGCCGGAGCCCGCCAGGTCCCCGGCGCACGGACCGCCCTCGCCCACAACATCGGGCTGGGCGGCGCGGCGGTGGTCACGCTGCTGCGGCGCGCCTGAGCCTTGCGGCCGTGCGGTGCGTACGGCCCCCGCGAATCGGCCCCTGGGCCGTGTGGCCGTGCGGTGCGTTCGGTCCTGCGAACCGGCTCCTGGGCCGGGGGCGCGTGCGGTGCGTGCGGCCCCTTGAATCCGCCTCCGGGCCCGGGGCGAACGGTGCCTGCGACCCGGGACCCGGGGCCTGCGTCCCCTGCTCGATGTACGGGCCGCTCGCCGCCTGCGACCATGACCTGCATGCCTGACGTCTCCACGCCCGTATCCGCCCCATCGGCCACCCCGCGAGTACCGCCCAGCACCTGGGCCGTCGTCCTCGCAGCCTGCACCGGCCAGTTCCTCGTCGTCCTCGATGTCGCCGTCGTCAATGTGGCGCTGCCCTCGATGCGGGCCGACCTGGGGCTGAGCGCCGCCGCGCTCCAGTGGGTCGTCAACGCCTACTCGATCGCGTTCGCCGGGTTCATGCTGCTGGGCGGGCGGGCTGCCGACATCTACGGGCGCAAGCTGATGTTCCTCGTCGGGCTCGGCCTCTTCACCGCCGCCTCCCTCGCGGGGGGACTCGCCCAGGAGGGCTGGCAGCTCCTCGCCGCGCGCGGCGTGCAGGGCCTCGGGGCGGCCGTGCTCGCCCCGGCCACGCTCACCATCCTCACGGCCGCCGTGCCCGAGGGCCCCGCCCGGACCAAGGCCATCGGGACCTGGATGGCGGTCGGCGCGGGCGGCGGCGCGGCGGGCGGGCTCGTCGGCGGGGTGCTCACCGACGCCCTGTCCTGGCGCTGGGTCCTCCTGATCAACGTGCCGATCGGGGCCCTCGTCCTGGTCGCCGCCGCCCTGCGGATCACCGAGGGCCGGGCGGGCGACCGGCGCCGGATCGACCTGCTGGGCGCGGTCCTCGTCACCGCGGGCCTCGCCGCCGTCGCGTACGGGATCGTCCAGACCGAGGCCGAGGGCTGGGCGGCCGCCGCCACGCTCGTACCGCTGCTGGCCGGGGTGGCGCTGCTCGCCGCGTTCGTGGCGGTCGAGGCGCGGGCGGCGGTGCCGCTGATCCCGTTGCGCGTGTTCTCCGTACGGGCGGTGTCGTCGGCCAACGTATCGATGCTGCTCATGGGGTCGGCGACCTTCTCCATGTGGTACTTCATGACCGTGTACGCCCAGAACGTCCTGGGCTACACGCCGTTGCAGGCCGGGCTCGCCCTGATGCCGACCTCGGCGGCCGTCGTCATCGGCGCCAAGATCGGGCCCCGGCTGATGGCGCGTACGGGGGCCAAGAGCCTCGCCGTCGCCGGGGTCCTGATCACCGCCGCGGGCTTCGGCTGGCAGTCCACCATGGGTGTGGACGGCTCCTACCTCACCGCGATCATGTTCCCCGGCATCCTGATGATGGCCGGGGCGGGCCTCGCCTCCACCCCGCTCGCCGCCCTCGCCACCTCCGGCGCGGCCCCCGGGGACGCCGGACTCGTCTCCGGGCTGGTCAACACCTCCCGCACGATGGGCGGGGCGCTCGGCCTCGCGGTGCTCTCGACCGTCGCCGCCGCCCGCACCGGGGGGTCCGGCGGCGCGGCCGAGATCACCGCCGGATACGCCCTGGCCTTCCGCACGGCGAGCGGGGTGCTGCTCGCCGGGGCGGTCGTGATGCTGCTCTGGCTGCCGAACCACCGCAGCCCCCGCCCTCCGGCCGAGGTCCCGGCCAAGGTGTGACGGGCAGGGGTCAGGTGGCCGTCGGGGCTTCGGGGGCCGCGCCCGCGAACGCCGGGTCGATCACCGTCTCCCCGGTCAGGGCCGCACGGATCGCCCGGACCAGATCCTCCACCGGGCCGTCCTTGACCAGGAACCCGACCGCCCCGGCCGCCAGCGCCTGCCGCAGCCGGTCAGGACCGCCGAACGTCGCCAGGACCAGCACCCGGCACTCCGGCACCTCCGCCAGCAGCCCGGCGGCGGCCGCCGGGCCGCCCCCGCCCGGCAGTTCGAAGTCCAGCAGCGCCACATCGGGGCGTGACGTCAGGGCCGCCGCCACGGCCTCGCCCCCGGTGCCGGCCCGGGCGACCACCGCGAAGTCCGGCACCATGCCGAGCCGTATCGCCAGAGCGCCACGGGCCGCCGCCCCGCCCTCCGCGAGCAGGACACGGACGGACCTCGTGGGCCGGTGCTCCCGGGGCATCTCGTTCACCCGCCCAGGGTAGGCAGCCGTCGGCCGGGCGCTTCGATCTGACACGACGTCAGCAGTCTTCCCAACTTCGGGGGGCTGCGTTATACATGGGCCATCGGCTAGAACGCGTTCTAGAAGAGGCGTGCCCTGCCGGTCACCGCGCGACCTCGGTGCGGGCGACGGTGCGGACGGTCGCGCCGAGGTCTTCCCATCATCAAGGAGCGGCTTCGCCATGCCCATTGATGCCCGAGCGGCCATCGCCGCCGAACCCCGCCGAGCCGAGATCGGCTGGGGCCACAAGGACGTCCAGCTCTATCACCTGGGCCTCGGCGCGGGCAGCCCCGCCACCGACCCCGACGAGCTGCGCTACACCCTGGAATCCCGGCTCCAGGTGCTGCCGAGCTTCGCCACCGTCGCGGGCGCGGGGACGGCCGCGTTCGGCGGCATGGGGGCGCCCGGGATCGACGTGGACCTGGCGGGCGTCCTGCACGGCGGGCAGTCGGTACGGGTCCACCGGCCGCTCCCGGTCACCGGCCGCGCCGTGCAGACCTCCAGAGTCGCGGCGGTGTACGACAAGGGCAAGGCCGCCGTCATCGTGCTGCGTACCGAGGCGAGCGACAGCGACGGGGCGCTGTGGACGAACGACGCCGAGCTCTTCGTACGGGGAGAGGGCGGGTTCGGCGGTGAGCGCGGTCCCTCCGACCGGCTCGCCCCGCCGGAGCGGGACCCCGACCGCACGGTCGAGCGCCCCATCCGTGACGAACAGGCGCTGCTCTACCGGCTGTCGGGGGACTGGAACCCGCTCCACGCCGACCCCGCCTTCGCCAAGCTCGCCGGGTTCGACCGGCCGATCCTGCACGGGCTGTGCACCTACGGCATGACCCTGAAGGCCGTCACCGACACCCTGCTGGACGGCGATGTGTCCCGCATCTGCGCCTACCGCACCCGCTTCGCCGGAGTGGTGTTCCCCGGCGAGACCCTCCGTATCCGGATGTGGGCCGACGCGGGCCGCGTCCAGGTCACCGTCACCGCCGTCGAGCGGGACGACGCACCGGTCCTCGCCGACACGCTCGTCGAGCACTCCTGAACACACCAGCACCAGCGCCGGTGCCAGCACCAGCAGCCTTGCCGAAGATGACGATGTGAGGGGAGCCGTACCCATGCGCGCAGCCGTACTGCACGAGACAGGCCAGGAGAAGCTGGAAGTCGTCGACGACGTCGAGGCGGTGGGATTCGGCCCCGGAAAGGTCAAGCTCCGCATCCGGGCCACCGGGCTCTGCCACTCCGACGTCTCCGCCATGAGCGGCGTCCTTCCGCAGCCCGCCCCCTTCGTCCCCGGGCACGAGGGCGCGGGCGAGGTCGTCGACGTCGGCGACGGGGTGACCGGGCTGAGCGCCGGGGACCGGGTCCTCGTCTGCTGGCTGCCCGCCTGCGGTGCCTGTCCGTCCTGCAAACGCGGCCAGACCCAGCTGTGCCTGGCGGGCTTCATGAACGCGGGCACCCCGAACTTCAAGCGCCCCGGCGGCGATGTCTTCGGCTTCGCGGGCACCGGCACCTTCACCGAGGAGGTCGTCGTCGGCGCGGGCTGCGCGGTGCCGATTCCCGACGACGTACCGTTCGAGATCGCCGCCCTGATCGGCTGCGGGGTCACCACCGGCCTCGGAGCGGCCATCAACACCGCCGAGGTGGAGGCCGGTTCATCGGTCGCCGTCATCGGCTGCGGCGGGGTCGGCATCTCCACGATCCAGGGCGCCCGGGTCCAGGGCGCCGCCCAGATCGTCGCCGTCGACCCGGTCGCCTCCCGCCGTGAGGCCGCCCTCCGCTTCGGCGCCACCGAGGCCCTCGACCCGGGCGGGCTGGCCGACGCCAAGCAGCGCATCACCGGCGGCGAGGGCTTCGACTACGTCTTCGAGGTCGTCGGCAAGTCCGCCACCACCCGCACCGCCTACGAGCACACCCGCCGCGGCGGGACCCTGTGCGTCGTCGGGGCCGGGGCCATGGACGACAACTTCCAGCTCAACATGTTCGAGCTGTTCTTCGACGAGAAGCGCATCCTGCCCTCCATGTACGGCGGCGGGGACGTCCTGCGCTCCTACGAACGGGCCGTCGCGCTCTGGCGGGCGGGCCGGATCGACCTGGAATCGATGATCACCCACCGGGTCCGGCTGGACGGCGTCAACGACGCCCTGGACCAGATGCGCACGGGCGAGTCGCTGCGTACCTGCATCGAGCTCTGAGCCCGGCACCCGACCGACCACGTTGAGGAATCCGATGTCACTTCCCCTCCCGCTGGACGGGCTGTCCGCGATCGTCACCGGCGCCGGCCGCGGCCTCGGCCGCGCCGAAGCCCTCGAACTGGCCCGGCTCGGCGCGGCCGTCGTCGTCAACGACTACGGACAGCCGGGCCGCGACGGCTCCGGCGAGGCGTCCGCCGCGCCCGCCGAGGAGGTCGCCGCCGAGATCCGGGCAGCCGGCGGCCGGGCCGTCGCCCACCTCGGCGACGTCTCCGACCACGAACAGGCCCGGGCGCTCGTGGAGTCGGCGGTCTCCGCCTACGGCCGGCTCGACATCCTCGTCAACAACGCGGGCATCCTGCGCGACCGGATGATCTTCTCGATGACCGAGGACGAGTGGGACGCGGTGATCCGCGTCCACCTCAAGGGCCACTTCAACACCACGCACTTCGCCGCCGCCCACTGGCGCGCCCGCTCCAAGGAGACGGGCGGCCCGGTCTACGGGCGCATCGTCAACACCTCGTCGGAGGCGTTCCTCGCGGGCTCGGCGGGCCAGCCCAACTACGCGGCGGCCAAGGGCGGCATCGTCGGTCTCACCACCTCCACCGCACTGGCTCTCGCCAGGTACGGCGTCACCGCCAACGCCATCTGCCCGCGCGCCCGGACCCGGATGACCGAGGACGTGTTCGCGGGCTTCCAGGAACCGGCCGACGGGACCCTGGACCCGCTGGCACCCGAGCATGTCTCCCCGCTCGTCGGCTACCTCGCCTCACCGGCGGCGGCCGGGGTCAACGGGCAGCTGCTGGTCGTTCACGGGGGCCTGGTCGCCGTCGTCGAACGGCCGCGGGTGGCCGCCCGGTTCGACGCGGCGAAGGAGGCGTTCACCTTCGCCGAACTGGACGAGCTGCTCACCCCGTACTACGCGGAGCGCCCGCCGAACGAGACCTTCGCGGCGGCCGAAGTGCTGGGGCTGAAGCGGCAGTAGAGAAACGGAAAAGGGGAGGGCCCGGACCGGCTGTTCGCCGGTCCGGGCCCTCCCGCGGTGCATTCGCCCGGTGGTTCAGGCCGCCCTGGATTCGTCCTCGGCGGGCCGCCGGTGGCGCCCGTGCGGCTGCACCGACGTGTTCTCCATCGACGCACCCCCTCGGTGCTTGCCGGAACCGCCGGTTCCTGCCCCCTCGTCCGCCCCCTGCGGGCGCGTCTGGGTCGTGTCGGTTCGCGCTTCGGACATGTGGGAAGTCACCCCGTTGTGATCGCTTGCTTGTGTCGCACGTGCGGCTGTCAGCCCAGGGGCCCGAGTCTAGGACCTGTCGCAGGTCGGTCGCACGGCTCGGTGCAGAGGCGCCTGCCCCAACGGAACGGGCTTACACACAGCAGGAGTGGCGACGGCGGCGGACGGTTCCGTTCCGCTGCCCGAGCCCTGCGCCCGGTCCGTGCCGGAGGATGACTCCGTGTCCTCCGGAGCCTCCAGCCGCGCCACACCGCAGGGCGTCGCGCCGTTCGCGTACGGGAGGTGCAGCACTCCCTCCCGGCTCCAGTAACCGGCCCCCGCCGACCAGCCCTCCGGTGCCGCGAAGTGGTGCAGCCTGCGCCCCGCCGGACGCCAGACCCCCACCCAGCTGCCCGCCGCCCCGTCGATGCGCAGCGCCACCGCACAGCTCTCCGGCATCAGCGTCTGCCCGGGCTGCACCGCGAACGGCGTCACCGCCACATCCGCCGGACGCAGGCACTCCGGAAACCTGACCGGCAGGCAGCTGCCCACCACACCCCAGCCGAGCCGGTCGTGGCCCGGGGCGTCGGATCGGAGCAGCAGCAGCCCGCTGTCGGCGTCCGCGAGCAGCAGCCGGTCGTTGCTCTCCGGTGCGATCTGGAGCAGCGGCGTCACCTCGCCCTGCCGCCCGAGATCGACGGCGACCGTCTTGACCGGACCACCGCCCGGCGCCTGCCGGTCCAGCGCCAGCATCCGGCCCGCCCGGTCCAGCCACACCCCGCCCGAGCAGCGTCCGGGGATCTGCGCGACCCGTTCGGGACCGAAGGTGCCGCCCGCCACCCGCCACAGATACGAGGCGTGCCCGCCGACCGCCAGGGCGTACACGCTACGGCCGTCCGGCGACGGCGGCAGCAGGGTCATCTGCGGGGACTCGACGGCACCCAGCGGGAGTTCGCCGGTGCCGGGTCCGGTCGGGTAGAGCAGCGAGAACATCTGCCGGTCCGCCACCCGGCGCTGGATCAGCACCCGCCCGTCGGCGAGCGGGACCACCCGGGAGTCCGGCTCCTCGGGCTGGCCGAGAGGGAGGGGCACCGCGTACGGCTCGGGCCCGTCCAGGGTCCAGCGCTCCGGATACCAGGCACGCTCGCCCGGCGCCCCGGGGGCCGCGGTGAGCCGTGCCGCGTACGCCCCGTCCGCGGTGAGCGTGAGGCCCCCGGGGAGTGTGCGTGGGGTCGAGACTTCGGGTGCGCCCCGGTCCGGAAACGCGGGCGGGGGGACCACGGGCGGGGGGAACGCGGGCGGGCCGGGGATGTGCGCCGCGACAGGCGCTTCGGGCGCGGCGGACCCTTTCTCCTCCGGTCCGGGTTCCTCTTCCGGTCCGGGTTCCGCCGTCGCGGCGGCCCCGGCGGTTCCGCCCTCGATGGCACAGGCAGTCATGGACTCGTCACCTCCGGCTACGAAAGCTAGTTTTCGCACTTCCAGCCGAACAACGCGAGCCACCTCACTTCACACATAAGGGTGGCGATGCCCGGATTCTCCTGAGGTGGAGGGGGTGAGTGTGCTGGCGGAGGCGGCCGCGCCTATGGTTAGGCAGCCCTAACCAAACAGGCGTGCCCCGGCACGTACGCGCATCAGCAGGAGCAAGCGATGTCCCTTCGGCCCCGCGGTACCGCCGCAGTCGCCCTGGCGGTTGCCGCCGCCCTTTCCCTCTCGGCCTGCGGGGGCGGCGACGGCGGGAACGGTGGCGCGGCCGGCTCCGACGCGGGCGGCGACAAGAAGGCCGCTGTCGCCACCGGTGGCAAGGACTTCGCGGACGCGGCGAAGAAGACGGCGGCGTACGGCACCGACGCCGAGGCCGGTGAGTTCCCCCGCACCCTCACCCACGCCATGGGCAGGACCGAGATCAAGGCGGCGCCGAAGCGCGTGGTCGTGCTGGACGTCGGCGAGTTCGACAACGTTGTTTCGCTGGGCCTGAAGCCGGTCGGCTACGCGCCCAGCGAGGGCGACGCGGCCATCCCCTCGTACCTGGAGAAGGACGCGGGCGACCCCAAGAGCGTCGGCACGATCAACAGCCTCAACCTCGAAGCCATCGCGGGCCTCCAGCCGGACCTGATCCTCGGCAGCCAGCTGCGCGCCGCGGACAAGTACGACGAGCTGTCCAAGATCGCCCCGACCGTGTTCTCCATCCGCCCGGGCTTCACCTGGAAGGAGAACTACCTCCTCAACGCGGCAGCCCTGGACCGCACGGAGCAGGCCGAATCGGCGCTGGCCGCGTACCGGGCGAAGGCGAAGAAGCTCGGCGACGACATCGGCGCCGACAAGCCGACCGTCTCCATGGTCCGCTACCTGCCCGACCGCCTCCGGCTGTACGCCAAGGCCTCGTTCATCGGCACCATCCTGGAAGACGTCGGCCTGCCCCGCCCGAAGAACCAGCAGATCGAGGACCTGGCCACCGAGATCAGCCCGGAGCGGATCGACGAGGCGGACGCCGACTGGATCTTCACCGGCGTCTACGGCGACCCGAAGGCCACCCAGCGCGACACCGCCCGGTCCAACCCGCTGTGGAAGAACCTGAAGGCCGTCAAGGAGGGCCGGGCCAAGGACGTCTCCGACGAGACCTGGTACCTGGGCCTCGGCGTCACCTCGGCGGGCCTGGTCCTGGACGACCTCCGCGCGGACCTGGTGAAGTAGTCCTTTCGGCCGCGCGGTCCCGACCTGGTGAAGTAACGATTCGTGCCCGGCCGCCGGTCCCGGCGTACAGGTCCGGCGGTCAGGGGCGGCGGACCACGCCGGACAGGTAGCCTTTCCCCCGTGCCCCGTCTGTCTGAAGTCATCGCCGCCCTCGACGCCCTCTGGCCCCCCGAGCGGGCCGAGGGATGGGACGCGGTCGGTACGGTCTGCGGCGACCCGGACGCGGAGATCGGCCGGGTGCTGTTCGCCGTCGACCCCGTCCACGAGATCGCCGACGAGGCCCTGGAGCTCGGCGCCCAGCTGATCGTCACCCACCACCCGCTCTATCTCCGCGGGACGACGACGGTCGCCGCCGGCACCTTCAAGGGCAAGGTCGTCCACACCCTCATCCAGCACGGCGTCGCGCTGCACGTCGCGCACACCAACGCGGACTCCGCCGATCCCGGCGTCTCCGACGCCCTCGCCGGCGCCCTGGACCTGCGGATCACCGGACCCCTCGTACCGGACCCCACCGACCCCGCCGGGCGGCGCGGACTCGGCCGGATCTGCGAGCTGGACCACCCCGAGACCCTGGCTGCCTTCGCCGCCAGGGCCGCCGCCCGGCTCCCCGCCACCGCGCAGGGCATCCGGCTGGCGGGCGACCCGGAGGCGCTCGTGCGTACCGTCGCCGTCAGCGGCGGCTCCGGCGACAGCCTCTTCGACGCCGTGCGCGCCGCGGGCGTCGACGCCTTCCTCACCGCCGACCTGCGCCACCACCCGGCGTCCGAGGCCGTGCAGCACTCGCCGCTCGGCCTGGTCGACGCCGCGCACTGGGCCACCGAGTGGCCCTGGTGCGAGCAGGCGGCCGCGCAGCTCGACGCGCTTTCCGACCGCCACGGATGGGACCTGCGGGTCCATGTCTCGAAGCAGGTCACCGACCCCTGGACCACCCACCATTCCTCTGGAGCCCCCAACTGAACGCCGCGCCCGCCGACCAGATCCGACTCCTCGAAGTCCAGGCCCTCGACGTACGTCTCGCCCAGCTCTCCCACAAGCGCACCTCGCTGCCGGAGCACGCCGAGATCGAGCAGCTCGGCAACGACCTCACCCAGCTGCGTGACCTGCTGGTCGCCTCCACCACCGAGGAGAGCGACACCAGCCGCGAGCAGACCAAGGCCGAGCAGGACGTCGACCAGGTGCGCCAGCGCGCCGTCCGCGACCAGCAGCGCCTGGACTCCGGCGCGGTCTCCTCGCCCAAGGACCTG
The DNA here is from genome assembly GCF_055577965.1 of Streptomyces sp. NPDC033165. NCBI lineage: Bacteria > Bacillati > Actinomycetota > Actinomycetes > Kitasatosporales > Streptomycetaceae > Streptomyces > Streptomyces sp. NPDC033165. Next base: position 517,012 of record NZ_JBVIPK010000001.1, on the reverse strand, counting down.
GAGAGCCTCCAGCGCGAGATCGCCTCGCTGGCCAAGCGCCAGGCAGACCTGGAGGACGTCGTCCTGGAGATCATGGAGCGCCGCGAGGCCGCCCAGGAGCGGGTCGCCGAGCTGACCGAGCGGGTCTCCGCCGTCCAGGCCAAGGTCGACGCCGCCACCGCCCGCCGCGACGCCGCGACCGCCGAGCTGGACGCCGAGGTCGCCACGGTGACCAAGGACCGCCAGGTCGTCGCCGAGGTCATCCCCGCCGACCTGATGAAGCTGTACGACAAGCTCCGCGCCCAGCAGGGCGGGGTCGGCGCCGCCCGGCTCTACCAGCGCCGCTGCGAGGGCTGCCGCCTGGAGCTGAACATGGCCGAGGTGGGCGATGTGAGGGCCGCTTCGCCCGACACGGTCCTGCGCTGCGAGAACTGCCACCGCATCCTGGTCCGCACCTCGGAGTCGGGCCTGTAATGAGCGCCGCCCCCGCCGTCCGCCGACTGGTGGTCGAGGCCGACGGCGGCTCCCGGGGCAACCCGGGGCCCGCCGGTTACGGCGCCGTCGTCATCGACGCGGCCACCGGCGAGACCCTCGCCGAGGTCGCCGAGTACATCGGCGTCGCGACCAACAACGTCGCCGAGTACCGGGGCCTGATCGCCGGTCTGACGGCCGCGAAGGCGCTGTTCCCGGACGCGGGCGGCGAGGGCGACGGGCTGCGGGTCCACGTCCGGATGGACTCCAAGCTGGTCGTCGAGCAGATGTCGGGACGCTGGAAGATCAAGCACCCCGACATGAAGCCGCTGGCGGCCCGCGCCGCCGCGATCCTGCCGCCGTCCTCCGTGACGTACGAATGGATTCCGCGCGCGCAGAACAAGCACGCCGACCGGCTCGCCAACGAGGCGATGGACGCGGGCCGTGACGGCAGGCAGTGGGAGGCGTCCGCCTCGACGGCCGAGCTGGACGCCCCGTCGCGCCACCGCACCGCGAGCACGGCCCCGCCCGCCCAGGGCCCGCCCGGCGACGCGGCCGCAGGCGCGGCGAAGGCCCGCGCGGCCCTGGCTGCCGCGCGTGGCGGTACGGCGGCCCCGGAGGCGGACGGGCTTTTCCCGGTGCCGGGGGCCGAAGCGGCCGAGGGGGCGCCGGGGGCTTCGGAGAGTTCGCGGACCGCGGCCCCGGAGCCGACGGACCTCGCCGCAATCCCGTCCGCCGCGACTCCGGGCAGGACCTCGCCCGAGACCGCCGGATCGCCGCAGGTCGGCTGGGGTTCGGCCCCCGACCTGGGCGCGCCCGCCACCCTTGTTCTGCTCCGGCACGGCGAGACCGCGCTCACGCCCCAGAAGCGGTTCTCCGGGAGCGGCGGCACCGACCCCGAACTCTCCGCCACCGGCCGCGGCCAGGCCGACCGCGCGGCCGAGTACTTCGCCGCCCTGGGCACGATTCAGGAGATCGTCAGCTCGCCGCTGCGCCGCTGCCGCGAGACCGCGGCCGCCGTCGCCGCCCGTCTCGGCCTGGACGTCCGCATCGACGAAGGTCTGCGCGAGACGGACTTCGGCGCGTGGGAGGGCCTGACGTTCGGGGAGGTGCGGGACCGGTACGGCGACGACCTCACCGCGTGGCTGGCCTCCCCGGACACCGCCCCGACCGGAGGTGGCGAGAGCTTCACGGAGGTCGCCGGCCGGGTCGCGGCCGCGCGGGACCGGATCGTCGCCCGGTACGCGGGCCGCACGGTCCTGCTCGTCACCCATGTGACCCCGATCAAGACGCTGGTCCGGCTCGCGCTGGAGGCCCCGCCCGAGGCGCTGTTCCGGATGGAGCTGTCGGCGGCCTCGATCTCAACGGTCGCGTACTACGGGGACGGCAACGCCTCCGTACGGCTGCTCAACGACACCTCCCACCTGCGCTAGCGGGGCGGCGCGCCGGAGCCCGACGATCCGGCCCACGACCGGGCCGGGTCGGCACGGCTACCGGGCGAGCGCCGCCGCCCCGGCCGCCAGGCGGGCCACCCGGTCCCAGTCCTTCGCCGCCAGCGCGTCGCCCGGAACCATCCAACTGCCGCCTACGCAGCCCACGTTGGGCAGGGCGAGGTAGGCGGGCGCGGAGGCGGGCGAGATGCCGCCCGTCGGACAGAACCGGGCCTGGGGGAGCGGCGCGGACAAGGCCTTGAGGTAGGCCGTGCCGCCCGCCGCCTCGGCCGGGAAGAACTTCATCTCGCTCACTCCGCGCTCCAGCAGGGCCACTACCTCGGAGGTCGTCGAGACGCCGGGCAGGAACGGCACACCGGACGCCTTCATCGCGTCGAGCAGCGTGTCCGTCCAGCCCGGGCTGACCAGGAAGCGGGCCCCGGCGCCGACGGTGTCGCGCACGTGCTGCGGGGAGATGACCGTGCCCGCACCGACCACCGCGCCCGGCACCTCGGCGGCCATGGCCCGGATGGACTCCAGTGCGGCGGGCGTCCGCAGCGTCACCTCGATCGCCGGGAGCCCGCCCGCCACCAGTGCCCGCGCCAGTGGCACCGCGTCGGCCACGTCGTGCAGGACGACGACGGGGACGACGGGGGCGAGATCCAGCACGGAGGGCGGCGCGGAGGGGTTCATGGGGTCATAGTGCCGCGCGGGCGTCAGTATCTGCAACGCGCGTTGCGCACGCTGCAACGTGCGGCTGTCCCGGGCTCAGCGGATCTCGACGGCGATCCCGGAATCGGCGGGGCTGCCGGGCGTCGGTCGCCCCGAGACCGCACTGGTCAGCGGCTGTCGAGGCGGCGCCGGGAGCTGACCGTGGCGAGACGCGGTCCACCGGAGGCGCCGGGAGTCAGAGGCCGCACGGGCCGGTCGAATTGCGGGCTACCAGGCTGGGTTGCAGGACCTCGTGGCGGTCGGTCGTGCGCCCGCCCGCGCGCTGGAGCAGGAGCCGTACCGCGGTCCGGCCGAGTTCCGGGCGGGGCTGATCGATGCTGGTGAGGCGGGGCCTGACCAGAGCCGCGAAGGTGCTGTTGTCGTAGCCGACGACGGACAGCCGCTCGGGGACCGGCAGGCCGAGGTCGTGCGCGCAGTCCAGCATCGCGACGGCCGTGAGGTCGTTGTTCGCGATCAGGGCGGTGACGCCGGAGCGCAGGAGCGGGGCGACGCCGACGGTGATGTCGTCGATGTCCTCGGCCACCACGGTGTGCGGGGTCATACCGGCACGGCGGACTGCCAGCTCGTAGCCTCGCCGCCTTCCTTCCGCGGCCGGACGGCGGGAGGTGCTGACGAACGCGATCTCGCGGTGTCCCAGTTCGAGCAGGTGGGTCACCGCCAGAGCGGCGCCGGCCGCGTCGTCGTTGGCGACGGTGTCGACGCCTTCGACGGTGTCCTCGGGGCGGCCGATGACGACCACCGGGGTGCGGCGCATCGCGGCCTGGAGGGCAGCTCGGTCCACCCAGCTGCTGACCGCGATCACGCCGTCGACATTGAGTCCGACCAGGGTGTCGAGCTGTGTGGTGAGCTGCTTCGCGTCGCGCCGCCCGTGGGCCAGCAGGACGCCGAACCCGACTTCGCCCGCCGCCTCTTCGATTCCGGCGACCACATCGGTGTGATACGGATTCGCCAGGTCTGTGAGCAGGACTCCGAGCAACATGGTGCGCCCTTGGACCAGGCCGCGGGCCAGGGCGTTGGAACGGTAGCCCAGCTGGTCGGCGGCGGCGCTGATGCGCGCCCGGGTGCTCTCACTGACCCCGGCGTCGCCGCGAAGCGCCAGGGACACCAAGGACTTGGACACGCCGGCGACCCGGGCGACGTCGAGGATCGTGGGGCGGCGCGAAGGGGCTTGCGGCATGGGTCCAGTATGCAGGCGGCCCCGGCGCGTGGAAGGGGCGACCACCCCTTTTCCCTCCTGACCTGGAGCGTTCCAGCCGTAGCGTTCCAGGCGCGTCTGGAACGTTCCAGAGTGCATCCTCACATGTTGGCCTCCCCGGCGTCGAGAGTTCACCCGTCGCCCATACGTTCGCTGCCACGACACCAGCAAGGGGAGCCGATGAACCAGCCGCAAGCACCCGTACCACCCGCCCTCGCTCACCGGCCCGAGGCGCTGCTGCTCGACTTCGGCGGCGTGGTCTTCCACACCGAGAAGCGCCCCGAGGGCCGCCGGGAGGCGGCCGCCCTGCTCCACCGCCATCTGGCACGCGCGGGGCACGTGGTGCCCGAGGAGACGCTGCGGGTCTCCCTCGACGCAGGTCTGGCAGCGCTCAAGGACTGGAAGAACGCCGCCGGCCGGCGGCGCGAGCCCGTCGAACTGACCCACCGTGAGATCTGGGAGGACTTCCTGGCCTCCGACCTGCCGGACCCGGTCCGGGCCGTCCTGGCGGGCAGCGCGGGCTGGCTGCTCGGCGAACTCACGCCCCTGCTCTCGGAGCACACCGTACGTCCCGGAGTCCGCGAACTGCTGCACACCGCCCGGCGGCTCGGCATCCGCGTCGGCATCGTGAGCAACGCCCACGCCGGCCGCTCGCACCGGGCACTGATGCGCGAGCACGGACTGGAAGAACTGGTGGACGTGCAGCTCTACTCCGACGAGGTCGGCATCCGCAAGCCGCACCCCGGTATCGTCGAGCAGGCCGCGCGGGCACTGGCGACCCGGCCCGAGCGCTGCTGGTTCGTCGGCGACACCATCGACCGCGACGTGGCCGCCGGTCACCGGGCCGGGGCGGCGGCCGTCATCGTCACCCGTGACAAGCACACCGACAACCCGCCCTACCCGGTCTCCGCCCAGCCCGACGCCGTATACGACACCCCCGAGGGTCTGGTCCCGGTCCTGGCCGCCGCCCGGGACACCCCGCCCCCGCCCCCGCCGGCCGCCGCCCGTCCACCGCGTGCCGGCGACGGCCCGGCGGCGCTGCTGCTCGACCACGGCGGAGTCATCGCCAACGCGGTCAAGGACCCCGCGGCACAGCGGGAGTTCGGGCTGCGTCTCGCCGCCCGGCTGCGACGGGCGGGCCACGGCGTGTCCGACGAGGACTCCGTCGCCGCGCTGTTCGACGCGCGCCGCGCGCACCAGCGGTGGAAGAGCGAAGCCGAAGCCGGGCCCCTCGTACCCGAGATCACGCCGCGTCAGTACTGGCAGGACTTCTTCGGCACGGCCTTCGGCCCCGAGGTGCGGAACTGGCTCGCCGCCGAGGCCGTCGCGCTGAGCCACGAGTGGGCCCACATCAAGAGCCGTCCCACGCTGCGCGAGGGCGCGGCCGAACTCCTCGGCCGTTGCCGCGAACTCGGCATCCCGGTCGCGGTGGTCTCCAACACCGTGTGCGGTCGCAGCGTGCGCGAGCGAATGGCCTCCTTCGGAATCGCCGACCTCGTGGGCGTCCACGTGTACTCCGACGAACTCGGCCGCCGCAAGCCCGATCCGCTCACCGTGCGTGAGGCGCTGCGCGGACTCTCCGTGGACGCCGGGGCCTGCTGGTTCGCCGGGGACAAGCCGGGCCGGGACATGGCCGCCGCACGCGGCGCGGGGATCGGCACCACCGTTCTCGTACGCGGAGGCTCACTCGACGACGAGGCACTGACCTGCCATCTGTCGACGCCCGGCCCCACCCGGCCCGACCGCGTGGTCGTCTCCCTCGCCGAACTGATCCCGCTCGTCTCCGCCCGCTCCTGAAACACCGGTTCCCGACCGAACTCAGCACCGCTCGTCTCGTCCGCCCCCGACGAAAGGCCAAGGCCACAGCGATGTCCTCACCGACCGACTCCGCAAGAGTCAGATCCGCGTTCTCCACCGATCCCACCGACCTCGGCTCCGCGCAGAAGCTGATGGTCTTCGTGCTGTCGATGACCCTCTTCGGGCTTGCCAACATCCTCACCGAGGTACTGCCCGAGGTGAGGCTCGGTCCTGTCGAACTCTCCGTCTCCTACCTGGCGTTCGTGCCCGTGGTGATGGTGTGCCTCTTCCATCCGCTGTACGCCGCGCTCGGCGCGCCGCTCGGCGAGATCGTCTTCGTCGACCTCCTGATGGGTGACTTCTCCGGCTTCGCCGAGCTGGAGGGTTACATCCAGCTGTCACTCGGTCTCTACATAGCCGGCTCGATGGTGCGCGACCCTCGCCGACGGGGGCAGGTCGCGCTCGCGGCCGTCGTGGCGGTCGGCGTCGACAAGATGCTCGGCGGAATCGTCGACATCGGCAAGGTGTACGTCGGTGTGGCCGACGCGGAGTACGTGGACGGACTGGCGGAGAGCGTGCTGCTGCTGGAGGGCATCGGATTCTCCACCGACCTCGTCATCAGCGGTGTGCTGTTCGGCGCCGTCCCGGCGGCGTACCTGGCGCTGCGGCTGCACGGGCGGATCGAGCCGCTGCTGGGCCTCGCGCCGCGCGACCCCGCCCAGCAGCTGCGGCTGCGGGCCCGGGTCAGCGCCCGCTTCCTGCTGGTGGGCGTCTTTCTGGCCTTCGTCGCCATGATCGCCGCCTTCATGTCGGAGATCGACGCCAACTTCGGTGTGTGGGAGCCGGAGTTCATCGACCAGTACGGTCAGAAGTTCCTGTGGATAGGCGTCTCGGCCGCGTTGATCGTGCTGATCGCACTCGTCTTCGCGGCCCGTGCCCTGAACCGCTCCCGTACCGCACGTGCCGGGGACCGGACATGACGGCCCGCCCGGCCCGCACCGGGGCGGCCGGACTCGCGCGAGCAGCGGCGACGGGTGACGGCGGGCCCGCACCCGCCGGCCCCGCGGTCGAGGTCCGAGACCTCACCTTCCGCTACCCGGGAGCCCAGCGCGACAGCCTCACCGGAGTCGGACTCACCATCGAACGCGGTGACTTCACTGCCGTCGTCGGGGGGAACGGCTCGGGCAAGACGACTCTGTGCAAAACCTTCAACGGCCTCATCCCGCACTTCTGGTCCGGTACGTACAGTGGCGAAGTCCGGGTGTTCGGTCAGGACACCACCACCACGGGGGTCGCCGCCCTGAGCCACCGGGTCGGGTACGTCTACCAGGACTTCGGCAACCAGCTCGTGAGGCCGACCGTCCATGACGAGGTCTCCTTCGGACCCGTCAACTTCGGCCTGGCCGACTGGCGCGAACGCTCCGACGAGGCACTCGACCTGCTGGGGATCGACGCCCTCCGCGACCGCTACACCTGGCAGCTCTCCGGCGGCCAGCAGCACCTGGTGGCGCTGGCCGGCGTCCTGGCGATGCGGCCGGACCTCGTGGTGGTCGACGAGCCGGTGGCGGAGCTGGATCCGGCGCGCGCCGAGGAGATCTACCGCCGGCTCACCGACATCAACCGGCGGCTGGGTACGACGGTGGTCGTGATCGAGCACCACGCCGAATTCATCGCCCGGTACTGCAAGAGCGTGCTGCTCATGGCCGATGGCGCTCCCGTGTGGCATCTGCCGGTCGAGGAGGCCATGACCCGCTCCGGCGAGCTGGCCGCCCACGGCATCCCGGCCCCTCAGGTGGTGCGTCTCGCCCGCGCCGTCGAACCCGAGGGCAGGGTGCCGCTGACCGTGGAACAGACCGTCCGCTGGCTGGACGGGCGCGGCCTGCGCCCCGCCCCCGGGCCCCACCCCCTCGAACCCGCCGCAGGTGAACCGGCCACCGGGCCGAACGCACCGGCTCCGCAACCCGGGCCCGTCGTGGCTTCGCTGCGCGGAGTACGGCACGGTTACCGCGATGTGCACGGCGGGCTCACCCCCGTGCTACGGGATGTGGACCTGGAACTGCGAGAGGGTGAGCGCATCGCCCTCGTCGGCGGCAACGGCGCCGGCAAGTCCACCTTGCTGCGCCTGCTCACCGGGCTCAAGGTGCCCCGGTCCGGCACCGTCGAGGTCACCGGCACCGACACCCGCACGGCCAGGCCCGCCAAGCTCGCCGAGCGGGTCTCGTACCTCTACCAGCGTCCGGAGCAGATGTTCCTCGCCGACAGCGTGCGGTCGGACATCGCGATGTTCCCGAAGGGCCGCGGCCGGCCGGACACCGACGAACTGGTGGACCACATCCTGGAACGGGTCCGGCTCACCCCGCTCGCCGACCGGGACGGACGAACGCTCTCCGGAGGCCAGCAGCGCCGCGCCACCCTCGGCATCGGCCTGGCCATGGCCCCCGCGCTGCTGCTCCTGGACGAGCCGACCTCCAGCCTCGACGTGGCAACCCGGGACGATGTGATCGCGATGCTGGAGGAACTGGCGGACCGTATCCGCTGCGTGGTCGTCGCCACCCACGACATGCATCTGGTGGCCGAGTGGGCGACACGGGTGGTCGCCCTCGGCGACGGCCGGGTACTCAGCGACTCGGGCCCGGCGGATTTCTTCGCCGACGTGGAGCTGCTGGAGCGCGTACACGTCGTACCACCGCAGATCACCGTGCTGGGCACCGCGCTGGGACTGGTGCCACCACCGCTGACGGTGGACGAGTGCGTCGGGCGGCTGCCCGTCGCCGCGAAGGAGGCCGGAGCATGAAGAGGACCGAACGCGACACCCTGAGCGTCGAATGGGTCAAGCTGGAACTGCTGCGCACCGCGTACGCCACCCGCGGCGGCCCGCTCACCCGGCTGGACCCGCGGATCGTGCTCTTCTGGTACGTACTGGTGGCCCTGAGCCCGTGGTTCACCCACAACCTGACCATTCTGGCCATCCTGTTCACGCTGGCCGCGGCAGCCGTGGTGACCTGCCGGGTGGGCCCCCTCGTCGTCGGCCTGTTCGTCTTCGGCCTGGTCACCGAGACGGGCTATCTGGTCGCCGCTGCCTGGCTCTTCGACGGCGACCTCACCACCGTGCTGTCCCTGGGCGAACTCACCCTGAAACTTGGCACCGTGAGCATGGCCAGCATGGCGGCGTTCGTGTCACTGGATCCGGAGAAGCTCTCCGACGCCCTGCTGAGCCTGCGGGCACCGGCTCTGGTCAGTTTCGGCGTGTCCTATGGATACCGGATGCTGCCGATCCTGGTGGACGAGTTCCAGACGGTGATCGACGGCTACCGCCTGCGGTCCGCTCCGCCGTCCTCCCGCGGGCTGTTGGGGTGGCGGGTCCTGATGCGCGGGGCGAAGATCACCGTGTACGCGTTCTATCCCATGATGCTCAACACCGCCAAACGCACCCGTACGACGGTGGAGGCGCTGGAGACCCGTGGTTTCACCTACGCCATGGTCCACGCCGATGGACGTCGCATCCGGCTTGCCCACCTGAGGATCCGCCCGCGCGACATCACCGCACTGGCGGTCACCGCGGCACTGATCGTCGCCGCCTATGCCGTCGGGGCGCAGTTCCCCCACTTCGCGATGAGCTGATCCAGACGAGAGAGGCATCCGGCGTCTTGTTTCCGCTCCGTGAGCGAGGGGTGCGCGATGGCGTCGGTGCTGGGAGTACTGGGAGTGCTGGGAGTGCTGGAGGAGCGGGAGACAGCGGCCCGCGTGCGGGTGGAGGGGTTACGGGAGGAAGCCGCGCGGTTGGCCGAGGTGTCGGAGGTCGCCGCGATCGCGGTGGAGCCGGGCCTTGACGCGACACCGGCGAAGGTCGAGGGGCTGCGGTCGAAAGCCCGGCGCCCGGCGGAGCGCGGCCGGCTCCTCCTGGAGGCGTCAGGGGCGTTCAGCGCCGTCCGGCGGACCGTGACCGTCCCGGACGCCGGCACATCCGCGTGACCATCGACCACCGGCCCTAGTGGATCTCCGTCACCACCACATCCAGCGACCACGGCCGCCCGGCCCGGGCCGGCTCCTCGGCCTCCACCACGTAACCGAGGTCCCGCAGCGCCTCCACCAGCTGCGCCGGACCCTTCGGCCGGGCCCCCGCCAGCAGCAGATCCCGTACCAGCCGCCCCTTCGTCGCCTTGTTGAAGTGGCTCACCACGGACCGCTTCTCGACCCCGTCCACCACCTGGGACTGGAGCACCCGCACACTCGCCGTGCGCGCGGCCACCTCACCCTTCGGCTTCCAGGCGGAGGCGTACGCCGAGGACCGCAGGTCCAGGACGAGCCCGTCACCGGCGGCCTCGGGCATGACCGCTGCCATGGGCGTACGCCAGTACGCGCCGAGCGCCCCGAGGCCGGGCAGCTTCACGCCCCCCGAGCAGCGGTACGGCGGAATCCGGTCGCCGATCCGGACCGCGCCCCACAGCCCGGAGAAGACCAGCAGCGACGTCGACGCGAGCCGCCGGGCGCCCGCGTCCAGAGACGCCAGATCCAACGCGTCGTACAGCACACCGGTGTACAGCTCCCCGGCCGGACGGGTCCCGGCAGTCCGCAACTCGGCGTTCTTCGCGACCTCGCCCCGCAGCCCCACACTGAGCCCGAGCACCTCGCGCGCCTTCTCCTCGTCCGCCTGGCACAGCTCGACCAGCTCGTCCAGCACCGCCGCCCGGGCCGGGGCGAGCCCCGGAAGCGACAGCGACTCCGGCTTCAGGGACGCCCCCCGCCCCGAGGCGGCCTTTCCTTCGGAGGGCGGCAACAGCACGAGCACGGCGGTTCTCCTTCGTACGTACGGCGCAAGCGCGGGCCTGGTTCGCGTGCGGGCGCTCCGGGTCCCCGGCAAGGGTACGGGGACGGACCGGCCCTGCCCGTACGCGCGGGACGGCTGGGCACAGCCGGGCCGCCGCGTCCGGCTCGCGGCGGCGCTGCCCGCGCGCGGGGAGCGGCGCGCCGCCCGGATGCCGCCCGCCACCTCCCGGCCTACGCTCGGTCCATGCCCCGCCGCCACCTGCGTATGACCGGCGCAGCCGACTGCTCGCTCGGGGCCGCCCTGCGGGCGCTGCGCACCGAGCCCGATCTGCCCGGCGCCTTCCCGCCCGAGGTGCTCGCGGAGGCGGAGGCGGCGGCGAGAGCCCCGGACCTGGGCGTCCGCGAGGACGCCACGGACCTGCCGTTCCTCACCATCGACCCGCCCGCCTCCACGGACCTCGACCAGGCGATGCACCTGGAGCGCCGCCGGGACGGCTACCGCGTGCACTACGCCATCGCGGACGTCGCCGCCTTTGTGCGGCCGGGCGGCGCGCTCGACGCCGAGGCCCACCGCAGGGTCACCACGCTCTACTTTCCCGACGACCGGCTTCCGCTCCATCCCGCCGTCCTCTCCGAGGGAGCCGCCAGCCTGCTCCCCGGCGAGGTGCGCCCGGCCGCCCTGTGGCGGATCGACCTCGACAGCGACGGGCGCACCGTCGCCACCGACGTACGCCGGGCCCTGGTCCGCAGCCGGGCGAAGCTCGACTACGCGGGCGTGCAGCGACAGGTCGACGCGGGCACCGCCGAGGAGCCCCTGGCCCTGCTCCGCGACATCGGCCGACTGCGCGAGGAACAGGAGCTGGCGCGCGGCGGCATCTCGCTCAACGTCCCCGAACAGGAGATCGTCGAGCACGAGGGCTCCTACGGCCTCGCCTACCGCGCCACGCTCCCCGCCGAGGCCTGGAACGCGCAGATCTCGCTCCTCACCGGCATGGCCGCCGCCCGGCTGATGGCCGACGCGGGCACCGGCATCCTGCGCACCCTCCCGGTCGCCCCCGACGGGGCCGTCGCCCGGCTGCGGCGCTCCGCCCGCGCCCTGCGCATCGACTGGCCGCACCACGTCCCGTACGCCGAGGTCGTCCGCTCCCTCGACCCGAGCAAGGGCAACGACGCGGCGTTCCTCCAGGAGTGCACCACCCTGCTGCGCGGGGCCGGGTACACGGCCTTCGACCACGGCGACCTCCCCGACCCCGCCGTGCACGCCGCCGTAGCCGACCTCTACACGCACTGCACCGCGCCGCTGCGCCGCCTGGTCGACCGGTACTCCTCCGAGCTCTGCCTCGCCGCGGCCGCCGGGAAGGAGGCCCCGGACTGGGTACGGGAGGCGCTCCCCGTCCTCCCGAAGGAGATGGCCGAGGGCACGCGCCGCGCCAACACCGTGGAGCGCGCCAGCGTGGACCTGGTCGAGTCGGCGCTGCTGGAGCGGCACGTGGGCGAGGTGTTCGACGCGTATGTCGTCGACGTCCAGGACCGCGACCCGTCCGTCGGCACCGTGCACCTCCGGGATCCGGCGGTCGTCGGCCGGGTCGAGGGCGGCGCGGCCCCGCTCCCGCTGGGGGAACGGCTGCGGGTCCGGCTCACGCAGGCAGGCCCGGGGACGGGTTCGGTGCTGTTCGCTCCGGCGTGAGCGAGGGCGTCACGAGAGCCGCGACGGCTGCCCGGGGATCGTCCGCGTTGAACCGGAGCGTACGGGCGCTCCCGCGCCGGCCGAGCGGCCGCACGAACTCCACCGGCTCCGTCAGCTCCACGGTCACCGTCGTCTGGCTCCCCACCGCCAGATCGAGCGTCCCGTCCTCGTCCACCCGGACCAGCCCCCCGCCCGGGAAGCGCCGGTCCACCCGGGCGGCGGCGATGACGGCGGCGGGCACCCGGAGCTCGAACAGGACGCCGTAGCGCAGCCGCAGCGAACCGTCCGCCTCGACCACGTGCGGCCGGGTCACGCACGCCGCGTGCATCGCGAGGATCACGAGGACGCCGTACACATCCACGACGAGCAGGATCGCGTGGACCAGCGGCCAGGGGATCACCAGGGCCAGCACCACCGTCTCCAGGACGGAGACGAGCGCGAAGGTGTACATCATCGCGGTCTGCGGCCCGGTGTACGGGACGGGCAGCGCCTCCTCCGGAATCCGGTGCCGACGACGTACGACCCACAGCCCGAGGCTGTGCAGGGCCCGGAACTCGTGCGTCACGAGCCGCCGCAACGCCACCGGCACCAGAGTGCCCACCGCCGCCCGCAGGGCCTCCCGCCGCCCGGTGCCGTCCCGTCGGCGGGACGCCGCGTACAGCCGCCACAGCACCCGGGCGTCCAGGACGAGCACGGCCACCACCAGGGCCTCGGCCCCCAGCAGGACCGGGGCGGGTATCCGCACCCCGGCCACCACACAGACGACCAGCACCAGTTCACCGGGCAGCACCGACCACGCGGCGGCCCTGGCCACCCGCAGCCCCGCCGCCCTCCCGGCGCTCACGTCTTCCTCCCCCGTACCCGCTCGGCCAGCGCCACCATCACCCGGCGCACCACCTCGCGCTGCGCGGGCGGGTAGTCGTCGAGCAGCACCCGCCCGAACCCGGCCGGCGCGGGCTCCCCGTCCGGGATCACCGCCAGCACCTCGTCCGGCACGGCCGCGACCAGCTCGTCCGCCAGGGGCGCGATACGCGGATCGTCCACCCCGGCCCCGGCCAGCTCGTCGAGCCGCGTGTACAGGGCGAGTACGCCCGGGTCCTCGGCCAGCGGCCGCAGCGCCGCGAACACCTCGGCCCCGGCCCCACCGCCCGCCGCGTCCAGCAACGCCAGATGCTCGCGGTCCTTCGCGGCGGCCGGGGACGCGGTGGCGGGCGCGTTCTCCAGGAGCGTGGCGAGGGCGGGGGAGAACGGCCCGTCCGAGGCGAGCGGCGCCTCCAGGAGCGCGGCCAGGACCTGCCGCCGCTCATGGATCTCCCGCTCCTGCCGCGCCAGATCGGCTTCCAGCTCCCCGAGCACCTCGGCCAGCTCCCGCCCCGCGTCGTCCGCGAGCACGTCCCGCACCTCGTCCAGGGAGAGCCCGATCTCCGACAGCCGCCTGATCCTGGCCAGCAGCACGGCATCGCGGACGCTGTACGCGCGATAGCCGTTGGCCTGCCGGGCGGGCTCGGGCAGGAGGCCGATGTGGTGGTAGTGCCGGACGGCCCGGGAGGTGACTCCGACGAGCGTGGCGATCTCTCCGATACGCATGCGGCCAGTAGAAACGTTGACGTTGCGACAAGGTCAAGCGACAGCCCCGCCGGCCCCGCCACGGCTGCTTCCGTACTTCCGCCCTCCCCGGTCCCGCGCCAGGACCGTGAGGACGGGGAGGCCCGGGGGCCGCGACCGGGGGACGCGGGCAGGGCCGCCCGTACCGGCCCGGTAGGATGGCGGTCACGGCAGACGAGTCGTGCGGACGGCCGCGTGAGGATCCCCGGATCCTCCCGAGGAACGTCCGGGCTCCACAGAGCAGGGTGGTGGCTAACGGCCACCCGGGGTGACCCGCGGGACAGTGCCACAGAAAACAGACCGCCCGGGACTTCGGTCGCGGGTAAGGGTGAAACGGTGGTGTAAGAGACCACCAGCGCCTGAGGTGACTCAGGCGGCTAGGTAAACCCCACCCGGAGCAAGGTCAAGATGGGGTCGTGCCGGAAACGGGACGGCCCTGCGTGAACGTCCGAGGGCTGCTCGCCCGAGTTCACGGGTAGACCGCAGGAGGCCGACAGCAATGCCGGTCCTAGATGGATGGCCGTCTCCCCGGCCGCCGCGAGGCGACCGGGAGACAGAACCCGGCGTACAGCACGGCTCGTCTGCTGCCCCCCGGGCCACTTCTATGCTTCTGCGGACGAGTGATCACTACTCACTCTTTGTGACTATTTCTCGGGTGTTTCTCGGTGCTGTGTGGCGATCCTGTGGCGGCGGGTAGGCGACCGAGGAAGCCTTCAGCGCGGCGTGGCGGTGCGCTGGGCAAGTCGGGGTTCGGGCGCGAGCCTCAGGTCAGGTGCTGGCCGGACAGATCCGTAACGGGCTGGCCCGTGAGGGACTGGGCGATCTGCCAGAGCTGACCGCCCCGTGACGCCTTGACGAGCACTGTGTCTCCCGGCTGGAGAATGGTGTGTAGGAAGGCCGCAGCAGTCTTGTTGTCACCCACCATCGCCACATCGGGGACACCCGTGTCGCCAGCGGCGAGGGCGAGCTGCTTTGCGAGGTCTCCGCCGATCGCGAGAACGAGGTCGACACCGACTTCGGCGGCGAACCGGCCGATCTCGCGGTGTGCCTCGACTGCCTGGTCTCCCAGCTCAAGCATTTCCCCTAGCACGGCGATCATCCGGCCGCCTTCGGCCCGGACCGTACAGGCGCCTGCCTCGGTCATCAAGATTCTCCGTCGCTCAGGGTGTGAAGGTGATCGCGCGGCCGGTATACGAGTGGGCTAGGCGGCTCAGCGGGGCTCGGTCATGTTTCTGGCCCCAGGCCGACGGGTCACGGAAGTGAACAATCGGGTCCGGGCCGTCTTCGTAGCCGCGAAGGATGATCAGGTGGCCACCCTTGCGGCCGTCGTCGGGAAGCTGCTCGGTCACGGAGACCATCAGCGGCGCGGTGTCGAGTCGACTCGCCAGCTCCTCGACGAGTACCGGCTCGGCGGTCGACGGAACTCCCAGGTCGGTCGCCAGCCTTGCGATACCTGCGTGGAGTGCTCCGCGAGGTGTCAGAACCTCGTGCTTGACCGCGAGCTTCAGGAGTTCCGTGACCGTGGGCGGCTCTTGCCCGTAGGCGAGCAGGATCATCCGGAGGGATGCCAGGCCGCACGCCCGGTTGGACCATTCGATCCTGTCCCCGAGTGCCCAGCCTCCGTGTTGATCCCACTCGGTAGAGGCGATGAGCTGACGGCACAGGGGGACATCGTGGACGCGCGGCACAGCGGCAGGGCTCCTACAGCGAGACGGCGGTCTCCCGGGCCGCCGTGGAGCCGGAGAACACGGGAGAGGGCAGGGGGACATCGTACGGCTGGCGGGTGAGCGCCTCGTGGAGCATCGCCAGTACCACATCGCTGTGGTTGAGGCCGCTCAGCACTGCACCGACGATGTAGTTGCTGCCCCACGACATGCCCGGCGTCGTGTTCACCTCCAGGGCGTACAACTCACCGGCCCCCGTGACCATGAAGTCGACCCTCGCCTGACCGCGCAGGCCGAGCCCCTTCCACAGGGTCTTCGCGTGGCTGATCAGCCGCATCAGGACATCGGGGGTCAGGTCGGCACGTTCGACAGACACGCTTCCCTTCGCATCCGCGTCGAGCTTCGTCTCGGCGTCGTAGTATTCGGCCTCGTGAACCCGGGTCTCCAGCGGGGGAAAGACCAGCACTTCACCTGTGGGCAGCTCCAGCATCCCCACCGTGACCGGCGTGCCGGGCGTATACATCTCGACGAGCACCTGACGGTTGCCGGCGCCGGATGCAGCCCTGAGCGCTTCCGTGAGATGCACCTCCTCGTGCACCAGGGTCATGCCGACGCTGGACCCTCCGAACGGGTCCTTCACCATGACGCTGCCGCCATCCCACTCGGCCGGGCCGCCGGACCAGACGCACCAGTCAGGGGTCGGGACTCCGAGGGTCTCCATGACTCGCTTGCAGAGAATCTTGTCGGCGGCCACTGCCGATGCGGGGACGTCACTCCCGCAATAGGGCACGCGCAGGTACTCCATGAGGCCCTGGAGCTTGCCGTCTTCTCCGAACGGGCCGTGGAGGTTGGACAGGGCCACGTCGTAGCGACTCACCTCCTCGATGAAGTCCGGGCTGGTCGGGTCGAGGATCTTGAACCACACCCCCAGGCTCGCGAGCGACTCGGCCAGCGCCGTGCTCGACCTCTGTTCGACCGGACACTTCGTCGAGTAGAGCTGGTCCTCGGCCGACAGGGGGCCGTACACCACTGCGACCTTGAGGCCCTGATGTTCGCGCCTCCAGCCCCTCAGGCAGCTGGTAGCGCGCTGCACGGCCTCTGCGTCAGTGGAGTCGAGGAACTTCGTCACGAGAGGACCCCTTCGAAAACCTGGGTGACGGCTCCGCCGACCCATCGGGTCTGCGGACGGTTGCCGTGTGGACGTACGGTCAGCGGCTCTCCAGCCCGGTTGTGCACGGTCACGTCGCCGTCAGCGACAAGTCCGCGCATGGTGGCGACGATGGCCGCTGCAACCGCACCACTGCCGCAGGAGAGGGTCTCGGCCTCGACTCCGCGCTCGTACGTGCGGATTTTCAACGACTGGTGGCCGACGGGCTGCACGAAGTTCACGTTCGTGCCGAGCGGGACCAGCACTTCGTGATGCCGAATCAGACGCCCTACGGTCACTGCGTCGATGGCGTCCACGTCAGGCACGAGGGCGACCACGTGTTCCGTGCCGGTGTGAAGCCCGTCGAACCAGATGACACGTTCGTTGATCACCACGTTCACGAGCCGCGGCTGAAGGGTGCCAACTTCGGTGGTGACCCACGTGGCGTCCTGCTGGACAACGGCCTCGTGAGCGACGCCGGCCATGATGAGCTTGAGCTCCGTGACCCCGTAGAGCTGATGCGCGCTCCAGGCGGTGCATCGGAGAGCATTGCCGCACATGGTGGCGGTCGAGCCGTCGGCGTTGAAGCACTCGACTTCGAGTAGCCGTCCGTCGTCGCTGAGACGCTTGGTCACGACGAGGCCGTCAGCGCCGACACCGATGCCACGGGCGCAGAGCCGCTCGGCTTCCTTCCCCCAGTTCCTACTCAGGGCGGGGTCGGGGTCGGGGTCGGGTAACAGGATGAAGTCGTTGCCTGCCCCGTGGATCTTTCGGAAATGCATGGCAGAGCTCCTTGGTCTCCTTGCGGGACGATGATGTTGGAGCCCGCCCGCTGCCGCGGATTATGACCAGCCGGGGGAGCCAGGTCGGGCATCCAGGGCGGCAGCGGGCGGAGGTCTGCGCTCGCCTCGGTTGGCACCGCCGGGTCGGCTCGGAGGCCGGGCGATGCGACTGGGGCGAGAGGCCGGTTACTGGCTTCCGGGTTGCAGCCGTCCTGTGACGGCCAGCACCAGGAAGGCGCAGATGGACCCCCAGACGAGGAAGGCAAGGAGGCCGCCCCAGAACCAGCCGTCCGAGGTGACCTTCCACTGGCCGATGGACCGTGTGGTCCTCTGCCGGTGCGAAGGTCGTCCCTTGACGGATGGCCTATGAGGGGAGGCAAGCTGGTTCCGGTCACGCATGAGGAGGTCCTTCCTCCCTCGGTTGGTGATCGCGTTGAGACCTGCCTCGCCTACGACGCTCTTTGGCCGGATCGCGTAGGCGGGGCAGGGGCTTCTCGGGGATTGCCGTGAGAACCCGGCTGGGGACGCTTGCGCTGGGCAGCGTCCCTTTCACCGCTCCGAAGAGGACGGTGCAGCACTTGGGACCCACGTCAGGCGGTATCGCCCTTGGTCTGGTTCGGGACCGGGCTGTCGGGTGTGTCGAGCCACGCGGTGAAGTCGGGGCCGCCGGTCGTTGTGAGGCCGAAGCGCTCGAACCCGGGACGGCCTCGACTGTCCCACCAGCGCCAGGCTGCCTCCAGCTCATCCCACAGCCGACGGGGGCCCGCCTGGGCGACCACGTAGCCGTCCAGGCCGGGGGCGTAGTCGGCCGTGGCCCAACTGGAGGAGTCACGGGTGCTGCCGAGCCACAGCCGGTACGAGCCGTCCTGCCTCGCTTCGTCCGGGTCCCCGTCCTCCACCGGCTCGCCGTACGTGACGCGGCAGAACAGGTCCGGGACCTGGACACCGATGGCGAACATGTGAATCCAGTCGCCCACGTTGTCCGGGGACAGCTCGGTGACAGTCAGGTCGGCGTCGGCCGGCCAGTCCTGCCCGCCCAGGCGTTCGGGAATCTGGGGGAGCTGTTTGCGCTGCTGCGAGATGCGCATGAACGCCGACGAGCGGGTGAAGTGCCCCTGCGCGACTCCAGACTCATCGACCGTCAGCCGGACGATTCCTTCTCCACCGTACGTGGGCCCCCAGGGCGCGACGATAATGGAGCCGGGCCTAGCCTGCCCGACCCACTGGGTCGGGATCTCGCCAACCGAGCAGGTCGCGATGATGCGGTCGTACGGAGCCTTCTTGCCGTAGCCGCTGGTCCCGTCGTCGATGGTGATGTGCGGAGCGAAGTCGCAGGAGTGGAGGCGTCCCCGCGCGGCCTGCGCCAACTCGGAGTCGACCTCGACGGTGAAAACGTTCTGGTCACCAAGGCGGTGACACAGAAGCGCCGCGTTCCACCCGGTACCCGTGCCGATCTCCAGTACGCGCTGCCCCGGCTTCACGTCGAGATCGTGAAGCATGGAGAAGACCATCGTGGGCATAGAGGAGGAGGACGTGGGAGTGCGCCCGCGTCCAGGTCCGTCGTAGCTTCCTCGGTCCCACTGCGTCGTGATCGGCGCGTCCGTCCACGCGGCCTGACGCCACAGGTCCGGGGTCTCGGAGCGTAGAACCCGGTCGTCCTGGCGGTTCATGCCGGCCCGGCCGGGCCAGATGGCGTCCGGGAGGAACTTGTCCCTCGGGCAGGCAGTGAAGGAGGGAAGCCAGTCAGAGGTGAGGGACCCCTTGCTGACCAGCTCCGCCGCGAGTGACTCCGATGTCGGTGGTGTCCTGGTCTCTTCGGTCATCTACTTGCCGTCCGCCGGGCCCTGGCCGTCGTTGGTGTTCCCACCCTCGTCGCTGCCCCCGCCTCCGTGCTTGTTCCCGCTGTTCGAGTCGTCCTGCGGGTTGCCGCCTTCAGTGGCCTTGAGGGTCCACCAGATGCTCATGTGTGCCTCCGTGTTGAGGTCGACTTGCTGTCTGTAACCAGACAACCGTGGAGGACCAAGATCAGTTGACACAGCGCTTGCACAACTGCAATGAGCCAAGCTCTAGTTGGTGTTGCCGAGCTTCTTGACATGGAAGAGTAGCTACATGGAGAGCACCCCCACCGCCGGTGAGAACATCGCCGTATTGCGCAAGGCTCGCGAAATGGGCCAAACGAAGCTGGCTCGGGAAGCGAAGATTTCCGTCTCGTATCTAACGAAGATCGAGACGGGGCTCCGGCCGGCCACGCCGCCCGTGGTGGCGGCTATCGCGAAGGCTCTCCATGTCCCCACCGCCCGCATCTACGGTCAGCCGTTTCTCGGGCCATCGGAGCAAGCCGATCTCCTCAATGAACTGCGTGGCGCCGTTCGTCGGCACACTCTGCCCAAGGAGGACACGCCCCCGCTTGACCAGCTCGCGGCCAGCCTCAAAGACGCGGCCGAACTGCGGGCGGAAACCCGCTACCTCCAGTTGCTGCGAGTCCTGCCCAAGCTGCTGGGACAGGCAACGGCGACCGCGATCGATGCAAGCGGCGATGCTCAAGCCTGGGGGCAGGTAGCTGATCTGTACGGCTGCGCCTATGCGGTGGCTCATCGTCTGGCACAGCCCGACCTCGCCGACATGATCGTCTCCCGCCAGCAGTGGGCTGCCCAGCAGACCTGGAACCCAACGGCCGAGGCCGCTGCTGCATGGAACGAGGCCGGCACTTTCCAATCTGCGGGGCAGTACGACGATGGGCTTGCGATCGTCGAGCGCGCGATCTCGAAGTACGAGTCTGCTGGGGGAAATGGGCCCGAGCGCGTCATAGCGCTTGGTTCCCTCCACCTGCGAGGGGTGGTACTCGCCTCCCGACACAAGGACAAGAGCGCCACCGCGGACCATCTCCAGAAGGCGAAGACGCTGTCTGGGCAGCTCGACGGTGACCTGCTGCGGCATAATCTCACCTTCGGCGCCGGGAACACAGCGCTCTACGAACTTGCGGCCCACATCGAACTTGACCAGCCGGGCAAGGCGACAGCAATGTCCGACCCGTTGATGCTGACCCCGCCATCCGGCCTCAAGCCAAATCGTCTTGGACGCCTCTACATCGACGTGGCCAGGGCCAGGCTCGCGACAAAGGATCTTCAGGGTGCCGAGGAGGCGCTGAAGAAGGCGTTCGAGGTCTCCCCGCAGATGGCCGAGATCCACCCGATGAGTCGCGAGGTGCTGCGAGTTCTCTCCGTCATGCATCAACGGAGCCGCCCCGACCTGATGACGATGGCCAAGCGGACAGGGCTCGCGCCGTAAGCGGTTTTTGAAGCGAAGGAGGACTCCTCTCTAACCGAAGCCCTCCTTGCGCCGTCCGCCCCACGGCATGGCAGGCTGCTCCTCCAGCGCGTCATAGCCATCGACGTAGGCGGTTCCATTGAGCTGTGCGGCGATCTTTCCGACGCCTCGCTCGATCCGGTAGCGCACGGCGCGGCCGGTGATACCGTCGCGGGCGGCGATCAGCTCGTCTGGCCAGTCCAAGGCGTATCGGAGAAACAGAGCCCGCCGCTCCTTCAGGGAGAGGTCGCATGTTGCCCATCCCCGACTGATGTCGGCCAGGTGGGCGAGCAGTGTGCTGACTGTCTCTGGATCGACGGTCCCTTTCGGCATGTCCGCGTCCGGGGCGGTCGGGCTGCGGCCGCCGTACGCGGCCCCGATATCCCAGACGGCCGGGAGGAGGTGCTCGACGAGCGTGCGCTCATACCTGCTCACGCACGCTCCCTTCGTCCCGCCTCGCAGGCGGCCTCGTACGAGGTGTGGCGGACGCGATGCTTGGCCTCGGTCAGCCAGCGGTCACGAAGCCGTTGGGAGAGCCATCGGTGCAGCAGGCCGGTGCCGTGCTGGGCGAGGATCTGCCGCACGGTCGAGGCGCGCTCGGCGGCCACCAACAACGCCTCCTGGACAGCGTCGTCGTACTCCAGCGTGAGGCCGTAGTCGCGGGCGAAGTATCGGGCGACCGCCTCCGCCACGCTCTCGACCTGCGGCTCGGCGAGGACGGACCAGTCGACGGCCGGGGCGGCTTCGGCTGATTCGAGGTCGGCGAGATGCAGGCTCATCGGACCACTTCCTTCACGGGCACCTGGCCGTCGCGCGTCACGGCGACAATCAGACCCGGCGCCCCCGTGGTGCCCTTGGCGTGCCGCCACCACGTGGACTCGCTCTCCATGGCCGGTGGCTGGAGGAACGTCCGCGGGCCGTCGGCATCCACGTATTCGTTGTGGGGGTGGCCGACGAGCAGGACATCCGCCTGGTGCATGGCCGACTCCTTGTTGAATGCCTGGCCGCGCCACCAGTCCCAATGCTTCCCCGGCCGCCACTGGTGCCCGTGTGCATGCGCCACCGTGGTCCCGGAGCAGTCCACGATGACGGTGAGCTCGTCGGTGTCCGGGACGTAGCACTCGACGTGCCCGTACAGCTCTGGGTTCAGCTCCAGGGCGTCGCGGACGGAGATCAGGGCCTCGGTGTCGTGAGAGTCGTCGTAGCGGGTCACGCCGCGTCCGGCGAAGCGCACGGCCTCGCTGTGGTTGCCTGGTACGGCCGCCATGGTCACCCGCTCGGCGAGGGGGCATCGTCATTGCGGCGTGCAGCATCACGAGACGAGTGAGGCGGATCTGCTCGGTGAGGGTGAGCTGCGTTCGCCAGGCGTTCGCTCCGCCCTGGGGCTGGAACCCTTCGATGTGATCGCCGAGCCAGCCGAGGTGGACGTGACTCCGAGCACCCGTGGCTGAGTCCCTTCGACGCCGCCGCCCTGGCGAGCGAGTCGGCGCTGATCCTGCGCGACCTGGAGCGATTCGACGAGGCCCTGGCCCACGCCAAGGACGCCGTACGCCTGCGCGAGTCGGGCCGGGCCCGCTCCTTGGCCCTCAGCCGCATTACCCTCGCCACTATCCACGTGCAGCGCCTCGACCTCGACGCGGCGGTAGCCGTTGGCCACGACCTGCTCACCACCAGCCCCACCCTCGGCTCTGTCCGCGTCATCCACCAACTCGACGACCTCCGGCGCCTGCTGGAGCCCCAAAAGGGTTACGGGCCCGTGCGGGAGTACCTGATGCGCTTCGACGACGCACGCAGGGCGAGAGTGCTCCTCCTGGCCGACATCATCCCGCCGTCCCCGGGAGGCGCCACCTCATGAAGCCGTCGCCCGACGACCCCGACGCCTGGAACGCCTACCTCGCCGAGGGCAACGCCACCCAGCCCCGGAAGCGGGTCGCGGCCGACGTGCTCCTCCGGGACGCAGACAGCCGCGTGCTGCTGGTGAACCCGACCTATAAGCCGGGCTGGGATTTGCCGGGCGGGATGGCCGAGGCGAACGAGCCACCGGAGGAGACGGTCGCACGGGAGCTCAGCGAGGAACTCGGCCTGGACGTCGCCCTGCGCGGGCTCCTGGTCGTCGACTGGGTGGCCCCACACGGGCCGTGGGACGATCAGATCGCCTTCATCTTCGACGGCGTCACCCTCGATGTGCCGGGGGAGCTGCGCCCCCACGACGAGGAGCTGTCCGAGGCGGCGTACGTGACGCTGGACAAAGCGCGTGAACTGGTAGGTCATCGGATGAGGGTCAGGCTGGACGCGGCGGTCCGAGCCCTCGACGAGGGACGGCTGGTGTAGCTGCACGACGGGACGCCTGTCTGGCACTGACCATCCAGGGCATCGATCGCAGCATTGCTCTGGGTGTTCAGGCGTGGCCGCCATGGCTGGCAAGAGCCGCTCCGCGCCCACAAAGCGATCAAGTGCACCGTACAGCTGCCGGACCCGTACGCAGCTCTCCGTGTGCCATGCAGTTGCACGGGCTCGCCGCGGGTCTGCCCCTAGGCGAGGTTGCAGCGGCGATCCGGATCACCGAATCACGGCGCTTCCGCGTACCGCATGACGAGAGGGACACGTGCATGAGTGGCGGTCGGATCCGCGAGGCGTGGATCGAGTCGGAGGACGGCGAAGCCCCGTCCGGACCGCTCCCGGGCGGGGGCGTCCGCATACGTAGCCATCCAGGTAGTCACGAGAGCGCTTTCCCTGTGCGTTTGTGCAGGTCGTAGCGCTGCGGTGATTCTCCCCGGCGTACAGCACGGCTCGTCTGCCGACGTGCTGACAAGGGCCTTCGGCAAGGTGTCCTACCTGGTCGGAGGCTCCTCCGCCGTCGTCGGCCCGGTCGGCCAGCGGTCCGTCAGTTCCTCCGCGTACACCTGTGAGAGCGGCTGCGGGCCCACGTACTGCTGGCAGTTGCACTGCCCGGCCTCGTAGTGAAGCGGCTTCTTCTTCTCGTCCCAGGCCGTCGGCACCTCGACCCGCTCATGGCACCGGCCCTGCTTGTCGTGCTTGGCGAGGTGGTGGGCGCAGCCGCACACCGGCTCCGGAGGCTTGTGCGCGGCCTCGATCGCGAGTTGCCTCTGCGTCGTCGCCTTCAGCAGTTCCAGCTTCCGCTTGTGCCGCTTGCGCAGGGCCTTGCGGATGGTGTCGTCGGTCCAGGCGAAGCCGCCTATCCAGAAAAAGATGAGAAGCCACCAGAACCAGCTCATCGCGATCTCCCCCCCCCGTACTCCCCGGCGTGTTCCCCGGCCCTCTCGCCGCACCGGTATTTCACCTGCGGGCCGGCGCCTTCGTGTGGTCTGCTGCCCGCGGCCATTGTTCCCCACCCGTCCGGGCGGAGACTCAAGGGGCCCGGGACAGGGAGTGATGCGGATGACGGAGAACGTGTACGCGGGCGGACGTACGGCATCGGGCGCGGTACGGATACGACGGGCGACGGCCCGGGACGCGGAGGCCGTCACCCGGGTCTTCCTCGCCTCCCGGGCCGCCGCCATGCCGTATCTGCCCCGGGTCCACAGCGACGAGGACACCCGGGCGTGGATCACCCACGTCGTCCTGCCCACCAGTACCGCGGTGTGGGTGGCGGAGGACGAGGCGGGCGGTGAGGTCCTCGGGTTCGCCGTGCTCGCCGGGGACGACGAGCTCGATCACCTCTACCTGCGGCCCGACGCGCAGCGGCGCGGGATCGGGAGCCGGTTGCTGAGCGAGGTGCGCGGGGCCGTGGACGGGGCGCTCGGTCTGTACGTGTTCCAGCGCAACGCGGCCGCCCGCGCCTTCTACGAACGGCACGGGTTCACCGCTGTCGCGTTCGACGACGGCAGCCGGAACGAGGAGGGCGAGCCGGACGTGCGGTATCGCCGGACCCTGTAGATCCGGCCCCTGAGGGCCGGGTCAGATGACCGGCGGGCGGCCCAGCCGTGTCATCCGCCACACCGTCGACCAGCGCATCGGGCGCCGCTCCCCGCACGGCGTGCGGACGCCCTCCACGAAGCCGCCCGCCCAGGCGCGCAGGCCCTTCGGGTCGCGGGTGCGGGCCAGGGTGAGCAGGGTCCAGGTGCCGAGGTAGGCGGGGACCAGGGGGAGAGGGAGGTTGCGGCGGGCCAGCCAGACGCGGTTGCGGGCCGTCATCCGGTAGTACACCGCGTGCCGGGCCGGGGAGGTCTTCGGGTGCTGGAGCAGCAGCTCCGGCTCGTAGATCACCTTCCAGCCGGCGTTCAGCGCGCGCCAGGCGAGGTCCGTCTCCTCGTGGGTGAAGAAGAACTCCGCGGGCCACAGGCCCGTCTGCTCCAGCATCTTCATCGAGAACGCGTGGCCGCCGCCGAGGAAGGCCGTCACCGGGCCGCCCCGCATCGGGTCGCCCGCCCGCAGCCGGGGCACGTGCCGGCGCTGGGTCTCGCCGTGCTCGTCGGCGATCCGGAAGCCGACGATGCCGAGCCGGTCGTCGGCGGCGAAGTGGTCCCGGACCCGGCGGAAGACGTCCTTGTCGACCAGGAGCCCGTCGTCGTCCAGCTCGATCACCACGTCCACGTCACCGATCTCGGCCAGCCTGCGCAGCCCCTCGTTCCGGCCGCCGGGGCAGCCCAGGTTCTCGGGCAGCTCGATGGTGGTCACCCCGCCGTCGAGGTCCTCCAGGCCGGGGAACGCGGTGAAGTCCGGGAGCGCCGCACCGTTGCCGATGATCACGAGCCGGGTGGGCCTGACGTCCTGCATCGCGACCGACGCGAGCAGCGCCTCGACCGCCTGCGGGCGGTCCCCCATGGTCACGATGGATACGCCGATGCGTGGTGCGGACAAGATCGGTACTCCTGGGGCTCGGCTGCCGGTCGTCGGTTGCTGGTCGGCAGCGGTGCCCGCGATCGTAACGTCTCGCTGTTCAGTTCGTGGTCGCCGCCCGGCCATCTGCGGGCCCGTCGGTGTTCAGCAACGCGTACACGGCCATGTCGCGGCGCCGGTCGCCCACCCGCTGCCAGCCGTGCAGTACCCCTTCGCGCCGGTAGCCGACGTCCTCGGCGATCCGGGCGGAGGCGGTGTTCCACGGTTCGATGAAGAGCTGGAGGCGGGGGACGCCGAGATCGTGCAGGGCCCAGCCCGTCACCGTACGCAGCGCCGCGCGGGCGACCCCCTGCCCGCGGGCGGGGGCGGTCAGCCAGTAGCCGAGCGAGGCGCGGCCCTCGGGCAGGTCCCGCAGCCAGAGCCCGATCGCGCCGACCGGGCGCCGGTCCCGCGAGCGGACGATGGCGAACGGGTACCCGGCACCGGTGGCCGCCCGCTCCCACTGCCCGCGGACGAACGCCTCGGCCGCCTGGACCGAGTAGCGGGCCGGGACGGTGGTGATGAGCGGGATGTACGGGTCCTGCGCGGCCTCGCGGATCAGGGGGAGGTCGCTCATCTCCCAGGGGCGCAGAACGAAGTCGGGGCCCGCGGACATGCTCGGTACGGTCAGCGGCTCAGGACCGGGCGGGGAGCCGGCATCCACGCCGGGGCCGGGCCCTGCTTCGGCCCCGGGGCCGGCGTGGGTCTCCGGGGCGGCCCCGGGGCCAATGTCGTCCCCCGCCTCTGCCCCCGGTGCAGCCCCGCGCCCCGCGTCGGGCCCCACGCCGACCGCGGTGTCGGCCCCGGGCCCCACCCCGGCCGTCGCATCGGCGTTGGACCCCGCCCCGGCCCGCGCATCGGCCCCGGCGCCCGCACTGGGCCCCACGTCGGCCCCTGCGCCGAATCCTTGGCCCGACACATCGGCGTCGGGCTCGGGCGTCGCTCCAGGCTTGCGGGCAGCCATGCCCGCATCCTCCCGCGATCGGCGCGGTTCCGCCCCTCGGCCCGCCCCGGGCCCCGTGGATCGCGACCGGCTTCACGGGGCCCGGCACGGCGTCGATAAAGTGAAGGAATGATATTCGGTAAGACCGGCTTCGGGGGCGCGGTCGCGGACTTCGAGGCCGCCGCGGTGGCCCGGGACGCGAAACGGTCCGGCAAAGCGTTCGTCCGGTTGCAGGAGACCTTCGGGCAGGCCAAGGAGGCGGACCTGCTGGACGGCGGGCCGCGGCTCGCCGGTGTACTGGAGCAGGTTCCGCCCGGGCCCCGCGCTGTCGTCGCCGTCCTCGTCGGGGCCTGCGTCGAACGTGGTGCGGATGCCGGGCGCTGCGCGCCGGGGGTGCTGTCCGGGCTGCGGGAGGCGCTGGAGCAGGCCGTGGCGTTCGCCGACGCGTGGGCAGCGACCGGGGGCGGGGCGTTCCCGGCGGCGGACGGCGACGCGCCCGGTGACGACATCGTCGAGCGGGTGGGCGCGGACGCGGCTGTCGGCTGGTGGACGCTGCACCAGTGGGAGACGGCCGCCGTCGCGATGCTGAACCACCCGGTGGTGCGGGTCGACGCGGCCGGTGCCCGGGGTGAGCTGCTGCGGCTGCTCACCTCGGTGGAGCGGGCCTCCGGGGCGGAGTTCAAGTGCCTCGCCTACGCGCTCCTGGTGCTGGACGACGAACCGCTCGTCGCCCTCCACCGGGCGAGCGGTACCGGCTATCTGCTCCGGTTCTCCGGTGTCGGGGACAACTTCCAGCTGCACACCCTGCTCGCCGACGCGCTCATAGGCGGCGGCCACGTGGAGGGCCGCGCGCCCTCGTCGCAGGAGGCCGCCGTCTGCCGGGAGACCCCGGGGCAGGTGGACACCGTGGGTTCCTTCGACCTGACCGCGCCGGACGGCGCCCGGCTCTGGAACGAGGGCGCTCCGGCGGACATCCCCGTCGTCGACGGCGTACGCCTGCTGGTGCTCGACGAGCCGTCGTACCGGCGGCAGTGGCCCGCGGGCCGCTTCTTCCCCGGCATGCGCGGAGACGTCCTGCTGGAGCGCACCCTCGAACCGGAGGAGACCGAGCGCTGGTTCGCCCATGTCTCCCCGGCCAAGGACGCCACCGGCTGAACCCGGGGCCCGCCCCCCGTCGCGCGGATCAGCCGATCCGGGTGCCCGTTCCGCTCACCCGGATGCGGGTGTCGCCCGTCCGCAGCTCGACGGTGAGGGCGCCGGGGCGGCCCATGTCAGCCCCCTGGTGCAGGGTCAGTACGGCCGCCTCCGGTACAAGGTCCAGCTCGCGCGCGTACGCGCCGAAGGCGGCCGCCGCCGCGCCCGTCGCCGGGTCCTCCACCACCCCGCCCACCGGGAACGGGTCCCGGACGTGGAAGACGTCCGGCCCCTCGCGCCAGACCAGTTGCAGGGTCGTCAGGTCGAGCCGGTGCATCAGCGCTTCGAGCCGCGCGAAGTCGTAGTCCAGGTCCGCGAGCCGCTCGCGGGTCCCGGCGGCCAGCACCAGATGCCGGGCCCCCGCGTAGGCGATCCGGGGCGGCAGGGCCGGGTCGAGGTCGGCGGCCGCCCAGCCCAGCGCTGCCAGCGCCTCCGCCAGGTCCGCCGCGTCGATCCGCGTGACATGGGGGGCCACGCTGGTCAGGGTGGCGCGCAGCTCACCGCCGTCCCGGACGACGGTGACCGGCACCGTACCGGCGGCCGTGGCGAACTCCAGCGCGCCCGGACCGTCCCGTTCCGCCAGGGCGATGGCGGTGGCGACCGTGGCGTGGCCGCAGAAGGGGACCTCGGCCTTGGGGCTGAAGTAGCGGATCGTGTAAGCGCCTTCGCCGGTCCGCTCCGTGAGGAACGCCGACTCGCTGTAGCCCAGTTCGGCCGCGACGGCGAGCATCCGTCCCTCGTCGAGACCTGAGGCGTCCAGAACGACGCCTGCGGGGTTTCCGCCCTCCGGGTCGGCGGAGAAGGCGGTGTAGCGCAGGATCTCGGGGGTGGAGGCGGAATCACGTGTCATGCACCACTCCAACTCCGCTGCCGCCCCCGGAATTCCCTGTACGCCGCCGCCCCGGCATCGGGGCTCAGGCCGGGCTCAGCCCCGTCCGACGTACGGCATGTTCGTCGCCAGGACCGTCACGAACGGGATGTTGGCCTCCAGGGGCAGTCCCGCCATGTGCAGCACCGTCCGTGCCACATCGGCCGCCGCCATCACCGGCTCCGTCGCCAGTTCCCCGTTGGCCTGGAGGATGCCGGCCTGCATCCGCTCGGTCATCTCCGTCGCCGCGTTGCCGATGTCGATCTGTCCGCAGGCGATCCGGTACGGACGGCCGTCCAGCGACAGCGACTTCGTCAGACCGGTCATCGCGTGCTTGGTCGCGGTGTACGCGATCGAGTGCGGGCGCGGTGCGTGCGCGGAGATCGAGCCGTTGTTGATGATCCGGCCGCCCTGCGGGTCCTGCTCCTTCATCAGCCGGTACGCCGCCTGTGCGCACAGGAACGCGCCCGTCAGGTTCACGTCGACCACCGCCCGCCAGTCCTCGGCGGCGAGGTCCTCCACCGGGACGCCGCCGGGGCCGAAGGTGCCCGCGTTGTTGAACAGCAGGTCCAGTCGGCCGAACCGTTCCCGTACGGCGGCGAAGAGGGCGCCGACCTCGTCGGCGTCGGTGACGTCCGTGGTGACGCACAGGGCCTCGGGGGCCCCCGCCGCGGCCGCCGTCTCCGCCAGCGGCTCCGCCCGCCGGCCGGCCAGTGCGAGCGACCAGCCCGCACCCGCGAGGGCGAGTGCGACGGCCCGGCCGATCCCCGAACCCGCACCCGTGACGACAGCGACCCTCTGTTCCGTCTGCTCAGTGTTCATGGCCCGGGAGCGTACGGGAGAGGTCGGTGCACGGGGCACGCGGTGCTCATCGACCCGCCATATGGATGTTGTGCACGCGACAACGGCGCGTCGTCGCGCCGGGCTGCCATGGGCTGACAGCATCCGGGTACAGGAGGGGCATATGTCACCCGCACAGACCAGCATGGCGCCCGACCGTCACCACCGGACCGCCGACCCCCATGGCCATTCCGCCGAACTCCGCGCTGCCGCCGCCGCGTTACCCCGGGCAGGCCTGGGCCGTCGGCGCTTCCTCACCGCCACCGGAGCCGCCGCCGCGCTCGCCTTCGCGGTGAACCTCCCCGCCGCCGGTACCGCGAGCGCCGCCGAGCTCGATGCCCGCCGCATCGCCGAGGACCCGTTCACCCTCGGCGTCGCCTCCGGCGATCCGCACCCCACGTCCGTCCTGATCTGGACCCGGCTGGCTCCCCGCCCGTACGAACCCGGCGGCGGCCTGCCCCGCGGCCGGGTCGAGGTGCGCTGGGAGCTGGCCCGCGACGAGCGCTTCCGCCGGATCGTGCGGCGCGGAACGCTCACCGCCCACCCCGAGTTCGCCCACAGCGTCCGCGCCGACGTCCGGGGCCTGGCCTCCGGCCGCGTCTACTACTACCGCTTCCGCGTCGGCGGCTGGACCAGCCCCACCGGCCGCACCCGCACCGCCCCCGCCACCGGGTCCCGCAACACCTCCCTGACCCTGGCCGCCGTCTCCTGCCAGGCCTACCACCACGGGTACTTCACCGCCCACCGCCACCTCGCCGCCGAGGACGTCGACGTCGTGTTCCACCTCGGCGACTACCTCTACGAGTACGCCGTCGACGCCACCGGCGGCGCCCGCGGCTACACCGACCGCCGCCTCCCCGACCACTACAACCGCGAGACGGCCACACTGGAGGACTACCGGCTGCGCTACGCCCTCTACAAGTCCGACCCGGACCTGCGCGCCGCCCACGCCGCCCACCCCTTCGTCGTCACCTGGGACGACCACGAGACCGAGAACAACTACGCGGGCGAGATCCCCGAGAACGACGTACCGCCCGAGGAGTTCCTGATCCGGCGGGCCGCCGCGTACCGCGCGTACTGGGAGAACCAGCCGCTGCGCCCGCCGCAGCGCCCCACCGGCCCCGACATGACGCTCTACCGCCGCCTCCGCTTCGGACGGCTCGCCCAGTTCGACATCCTCGACACCCGCCAGTACCGCGACGACCAGGCCTACGGCGACGGGTGGCGCACCCCGGGCCCCGAGTCCGAGGACCCCGCGCGCACGATGACCGGGGCCGCCCAGGAACGCTGGCTGACCGACGGCTGGCGCGCCTCGCACGCCACCTGGAACGTCGTCCCGCAGCAGGTCACCTTCGCCCGGCGGCGCAACGTTCCCACCGACGCCTACAAGCTCTCGATGGACTCCTGGGACGGCTACCCGGCCTCCCGGCAGCGGGTGCTGGCCGGCGCCGAGGCCGCCGGGGTCGACAATCTCATGGTCCTCACCGGGGACGTCCATGTCTCCTACGCCTTCGACCTGAAGAAGGACTTCGACGACCCGGCGTCGCGCACCGTCGGCACGGAGATCGTCACGACCTCGATCTCCAGCGGCATGGATGGCACGGACCGGCCCGCCAACTGGGACAACCAGACCCGCGCCAACCCGCACATGAAGCACTACAACGGGCGGCGCGGCTACGCGCTGGTCACGCTCACGGAGCAGGAGGCGCGCGCCGACTTCCGTACGGTGGCGGCCGTCACCACCCCCGGAGCGCCGCTCGCCACGGCGGCCTCCTTCGTCACCGAGGCGGGGAACCCGGGGCTCACGCCCGTGTAGCGCGGCGCAGGCGTCAGCGGTCCGCCGGGTAGCGGACGCCGATGCGGTCCCGTACCGCGTCGAGCGTCCGCATCACCGCGAGCGAACCCTCCAGCGGTACGAGCGGGGACTCGCTCTCGCCCGCCCGCACCGCGCGCATCACCTCGGCCGCCTCGTACTGCATGCCGGACAGGCCCTGCGGGCCCGGCCCCGAGGTGACCGTCTCCGCCTCCCGGCCCGGCCGGTGCAGCACGAAGTGGTCCGGGTGGAAGAAGTCGCGCGGAACGTCGATCCGGCCGGCCGTGCCGATGACGGTGGCCGCCGTCGGGTGGTGGCCGACGATCGAGCAGGAGAGCAGCGCGGTCGCGCCCGAATCCCAGCCCAGCAGCATCCCCGTGTTCAGGTCGACGCCCTCGGGCGAGAGCAGCGCGTCGGCCCGCACCCGGTCCGGCTCGCCCAGCAACAGGTGCGCGAAGGAGACCGGGTAGACCCCGAGGTCCAGCAGCGCCCCGCCGCCGAGGTCCGGGTCGCGCAGCCGGTGGCCCGGGGCGAAGCCGCCCGCGAAGCCGAAGTCCGCCTGTACGGTACGGATCTCGCCGATCGCCCCGTCCCGGACCAGCTCGGTCAGCCGGCGGACCACCGGGTTGAGGTAGGTCCACATGGCCTCCATCAGGAAGAGACCGCGCTCCCGGGCGAGCGCGACCAGCTCCTTCGCCTCCCGGCTGTTGAGCGTGAACGCCTTCTCGCACAGCACGTGCTTTCCCGCCCTCAGCGCGAGCGAGGCAGCCGCGTGGTGCGCCGAGTGCGGGGTGGCCACGTACACCACGTCCACCGTGTCGTCGGCGACCAGCTCCGCCCAGCTGCCGTAGGCCCGCCCGATCCCGTGGCGCTCGGCGAACGCCCGCGCCGAGGCCTCCGTACGCGAGGCGACCGCCACCACCTCGGCGCCCGGCAGCGCCTGCACGTCCGCCGTGAACGTCGCCGCTATGCCGCCCGTCGCCAGCACGCCCCAGCGCACCGTCCCGCTCATGTCCACGTTCATGTCCGCGCTCATGCCCGTCCCCACCGCCGCGACGAAAAGGTATCGACCACTCCGGCCGAGCTGAGAGCATAGATGCGGATTCAACGATGTGGAGACGAGAATGCCGGACAGCGGCGGCAGCCGGGCCCAGCGAGAACACATACCCACCCCCCGGAGCGAACAGGCCGGCGCAGGCGCCCCGCCCGTCTCTCCGAAGCAGACGAAGGCCGCCCGGCGCACCGGGCTCCTGGTCACCCTGGTCCTCGGCGGGCTCACGGCGCTGCCGCCGCTCTCCATGGACATGTACCTCCCGGCGCTCCCCGCCGTCACCGACTCGCTGAACGCCCCCGCCGCCACCATCCAGCTCACCCTGACCGCGTGCCTGGCGGGCATGGCGCTCGGGCAGCTCGTCGTCGGCCCGATGAGCGACCGGTGGGGCCGCCGCAGACCGCTGCTCCTCGGCATGGTCGTCTACGTCATCGCCACCGCGATCTGCGCGCTGGCGCCCACCGCCGGACTCCTCGTCGGCTTCCGGCTGCTCCAGGGCCTCGCGGGCGCCGCCGGGATCGTGATCGCCCGGGCGGTGGTGCGCGACCTCTACGAGGGCGTGGAGATGGCCCGGTTCTTCTCCACCCTGATGCTGATCTCCGGCGCCGCCCCGATCATCGCCCCGCTGATCGGCGGGCAGGTCCTGCGGGTCACCGACTGGCGCGGCGTCTTCGTCGTGCTCACCGGCGTCGGCGTCGTGCTCACCCTCGTCGTCTGGAAGTGGCTCCACGAGACACTGCCGCCCGGCAGCCGCCACACCGGCGGGGTCGGCGAGGCCCTGCGCACCATGCGCGGGCTGCTCGCGGACCGGGTCTTCACCGGCTACATGATCGCGGGCGGACTCGCCTTCGCCGTCCTGTTCGCCTACATCTCCGCCTCCCCGTTCGTCGTGCAGGAGATCTACGGGGCGTCCCCGCAGACCTTCAGCCTGCTGTTCGGGCTCAACTCGATCGGGCTCATCGCCGTCGGGCAGATCAACGGCAAGCTGCTGGTGGGCCGGTTCCGCCTGGACAAGGTCCTCGGGCTCGGTCTCGCGGTCATCGTGCTGGCCGCCGTCGCCCTGCTGCTCATGACGACCGGCGTCTTCGGCGAGGTGGGGCTCGCGCCGGTCGCGGCCGGGCTGTTCGTGCTGATGTCGGCGATGGGCCTCGCGATGCCGAACACCAACGCCCAGGCCCTGATGCGGACCAAGCACGCGGCGGGCTCCGCCTCCGCGCTGCTCGGCGCGTCCTCGTTCCTGATCGGCGCGATCGCCTCCCCGCTGGTGGGCATCGCGGGGGAGGACACGGCCGTCCCGATGGCCCTCGTGCAGGTGGTCTGCGCCCTCGCCGCGGTCGGCTGCTTCCTGGGGCTGTGCCGCCCGTGGCAGCGTACGGACCGCGAGGCCGGGGGACTGTAGGGGATCACCGGGGGACTGCTGGGGATCAGTCGGTGCGCGGGTAGCCGATCAGGTGCGTGCGCTCCTGCCGGTCCGTCCAGCGGAACACCCCGACCCCCGTCGTCTCGATGCCCGGCAGCCGCACGTTGCGGGCCAGCCGGTCCGTCGTCCAGGTCGCGAAGTCCATCGACACCGGGAGCCCGCCACCCGCCAGCGCCTCCGACGCGTCGCGCGCGTACTCGGCCCCGTAGGCGATGCCGTCGTCCGTCACCGTGGCCAGCGTCAGATGGCCGACGCCGCCCTCGTCCTCGAAGCAGCGGGCCCGCTGCGCCGCCAGGTCGAAGGCCAGGTTCCCGGCGATCAGATAGTCGCCCGAGGGGGAGAGCACCGCCTGCGGATGGCGCCCCGGCTGTATGGCGGGCCGGTGGCACTCCACCGAGGCCACCGCCTCGCCGGTCGCCGCGTCGTGCACCGCCCACAGCTCGTGGGTCGCCGCCCGCTTCGCCTTCTTCGCCAGGGCCCACTTCGCCAGCACCAGGTTCGAGGTCACCGAGGTCGGGACGCCGCTGGTCCGGTCGGTGCCCTTGGGCGCCACGTTCCTGCTGAACCAGCCGCCGTGCACCCAGAACTCCCGGGCCCCGCCGACCAGCAGCCCCCCGATGGTCTGCCCGTGCACCTCGGTCAGCTGCTTGCAGGCCGGGCAGCCCTTCGGGTACTTCAGTTCGTCCGCGCTCAGCTCCGACACCGTGCCGGTCACCGGGTCGACCAGCACACTGTTGGCCTTCCCGTCGCTGATCACGATGTCGGGCCCGCTCGTGCTGACATCCGGGGCGCCCTGCCACGGCACCTCCACACGCTGCCGGGACCCGTTCGTGACGTCGTACAGATCGAGCGAGAGGAAGGTGCTCGACGGTGACACTCCGTCGCCGACCTTGCCGTACGACCAGGTCACGAAGAACTGCCGGTCGCCCCGGGTGACGGTGGCGATCCTCGGGTAGTGCAGCGGGTCCGGCTGCCGCCAGGCCTGACCGCGCCAGCCCAGCCTGCCGGTCGCCGTGTCGACCGTGCGCAGCCGGTAGCGGTTCCCGGCGGAGCGCTCCAGGTAGGCCACCAGGCCCGTCGTGTGGGAGACCGCGATCTCGGGGGAGGAGCCGACGATCTCCCAGCCCCGGTCCGTCGTGTACTGCGGCGGAACGGTGAGCCGGGTCACCGGACCGGCACTCGCCGACGCGGGCCCCGCCGTGCCGGTGGCCGCGCCGCCCGCCCTGCCCTTCCCTTCGCCGGGGCTCCCGCCGCAGGTCGCGAGCAGCAGGAGCAGGGCGAGGAGGACCACCCCGCCGACCAGGGCCAGCCGTACGATCTTCTGTCTCATGGCTTCCCGGCTCCCCCGCTGAACAAGGCCGCTTGGACAAGGTCCTCCGGCCATGGCCGCATGGGCATGGCCGCCTCGATATGGCCGCTGGGGCCAGGCCGATCTCGCGCCGGTCAGCGTAGCAACAGGCCCAACGCGAAGAGGAGTTCACTTCCCGCCCTGTTCTGCGGCTGTTCCAGGGCTGTGCCGCGGCTGTTGCGGAGCCGCCGGGCCCGAATACGCCCGGCGCTCTCCCCGCGCCTACAATTCGGCGGTGAACGTCACCCTCCCCACCGCTCAGTCCCTGCGGGCGGCGCTGTCCGGACTGCTCGACGGGCTGCCGCCCAAGCAGGCCGCGCAGGCCGTCGACCGGCTGATCGCCAGCTACCGCGGGGAGACCCCGACCAGCGCCCCGATCCTGCGGGACCGCTCCGACGTCCTCGCGTACGCCGCGTACCGGATGCCCGCCACCTTCGAAGCCGTACGCTCCGCCCTCGACGCCCTCGTCGAGGCCGCGCCCGACTGGGCGCCCGCCACCCACACCGACGTCGGCGGCGGCACGGGCGCGGCGAGCTGGGCGGTGGCCGGGGCCTGGGACGGCCCGGCCACCACCGTCCTGGACTGGGCCGAGCCCGCCCTCGCGCTCGGCCGCGAACTGGCCGAGGCGTCCGGAGTGCCGGGGCTGCGGGCGGCCCGGTGGGAGCGGGCCAGGATCGGTGCGGCGCTGGAGCTGGCACCCGTGGACCTGGTCACCGTCAGCTACGTACTCAAGGAGCTGACCGCCCAGGCCAGGACCGAGCTGGTCGACGCGGCCGCCGCGGCCGGCCAGGCCGTCGTCATCGTGGAGCCGGGCACCCCCGACGGTTACGCCCGGATCATCGAGGCCCGCGACCGGCTGATCGCCGCCGGGCTGCGCATCGCGGCCCCCTGCCCGCACAGCGACGCCTGCCCGATCGCACCCGGCACCGACTGGTGCCACTTCTCTGCCCGGGTCAGCCGCTCCTCGCTGCACCGGCAGGTCAAGGGCGGCTCCCTGAGCCACGAGGACGAGAAGTTCAGCTACGTCGTCGCCACCCGCTTCCCCGCCGCCCCGGCCCCCGCCCGGGTCACCCGAAAGCCGCAGATCCGCAAGGGCCAGGTCCTGCTGGAGCTGTGCACCCGGGACGAGGGCCTGGCCCGCTCCACGGTCACCAAGCGCCACGGCGAGCTGTACCGGGCGGCCAGGGACATCGCCTGGGGCGCCCCCTGGCCGCCGCCGGACACTCCCTAGCCCGTCCCTAGCCCCGCAGCTCCTGCGTACAGCACTTCACGCTGCCGCCGCCCTTCAGCAGCTCGCCCAGGTCCATCGGAATCGGCTCGAAGCCCCTCTCCCGCAGCGGGTCGAGCAGCCCCGTCGCACCCTGCGGCAGCAGCACGTGACGGCCGTCGCTGACCGCGTTGAGGCCGAAGGCGGCCGCGTCCGCCTCCCGGGCGAGCAGCGCGTCCGGGAAGAGCCGGCGCAGCACGGCCCGGCTGCCGGGGGAGAACGCGTCCGGGTAGTACATGATCTCGTCGGCCGCCGCGTCCAGGACGCACAGTGCGGTGTCCAGGTGGTAGTAGCGCGGGTCCACCAGATCCAGCCCGATCACCGGCAGCCCGAAGAACTCCTGCGCCTCGGCGTGCGAGAGCGGGCTGGAGCGGAAGCCGCGCCCGGCCAGCAGATACGAGTCCGTGACGGCGAAGTCGCCCTCGCCCTCGTTGACGTGTTCCGGCTCGTGGACGTCGCTGAAGCCGTGCGCCCGGAACCAGTCCCGGTGGGCCCCGGCCTCCTCGAACCGCTCCCGGTAGGCGAACAGGGCGCCGAGCACCCGCCCGCCGATCACCGTGGCGCCGTTGGCGGCGAAGACCATGTCCGGCAGGTCGGGGCGGGGTGTGAGCAGCTCGACGGTGTGGCCGAGACCGCGGTAGCGGTCGCGCAGGTCCTCCCACTGGGTCTGGGCCAGCGGCAGGTCGACGGGTTTCGACGGGTCCATCCACGGGTTGATGGAGTAGGTGACCCGGAAGTGCGTGGGCGCGCACATCAGGTAGCGACGAGGGGTGGCGTCACGGTTCAACTGGGGCTCCTCGCGAACGGCGGCCGGGGCCGCGGAACGGTGGGATGCGCGCGGTCCGCGCGTGAGCCCATGGTGCGCCGTGCGCGCCCGATCCGCAGTGAACCGATCGGGTGGTTCACCGGACCGCCCGGCCGCGGTGGCCTCCCGGCCATCCAGCGGGACCGTGAACGCAACAAGACGATACGTATCGGCTCGTCGGCGGTAGATTGGCCGCATGGCACCCACCAGGTCTCCCGACTCCAGCCGCCGCAGCGACCGCTCCCGCCGTGCGATCTACGACGCCGCCCTCGCCCTCGTCGGCGAGGTGGGGTATCCCCGTACGACGGTCGAGGGTATCGCCGCCCGCGCCGGGGTCGGGAAGCAGACCATCTACCGCTGGTGGCCCTCCAAGGCGGCCGTCCTGATGGAAGCCTTCCTGGACCTGGCCGACCGGGCCGCCGAGGAGGCCGCTGCCCAGCCCGGCGGCGTCGCGCGGGGCCTCCCCGACACCGGCGACCTGGCCGCAGACCTCAAGCTGGTCCTGCGGGCCACCGTCGACGAGCTGAACGACCCGGCGCTGGACGGTCCCACCCGCGCGCTGACCGCCGAAGGCATCGTGGACGCGAAGCTGGGCGCCGAATTCATCGGGAAGCTGCTCGACCCGCAGCTCGCGCTGTACGTCACACGGCTCCGGGCCGCCCAGGAGGCCGGACAGCTCCGTGCCGACGCCGATCCGCGGATCGCCCTGGAGCTGCTCATCGGCCCGCTCTTCCACCGCTGGCTGCTCAGGACCCTGCCGCTCACCCACGCCTACGCCGACGAGGTCGTCGACTACGCCCTCGGCGGGCTGGGGGTGGCCCGCTGACCCGGCGCCCGTGATCCATATCCGTTATGTGGTGACATCGGGCGTGATGGTGCTCACTCGGCGCAGTGGTACGGGGCCCCGTAGGTGAACTCTGGCCACCCGAAGCGCAGGATGGTGCGACCATGGAGGGGCAACGCTGAGGTGAGGGGATAGATGGGCGCCGATTCCGGCCGCTGTCGCGGCACAGAGAGCAGGATCTCCCAGTGGTTGCGGCGACGCTCCAAACCACAGGGAGCCGAGGCCGCCGACACGGCCAGAGTGCAGCTGCTCCTGGCCGTCGCCGACGCGGGCATGCCCATCGCCCCCGCCGCCCATCCCCAGGGCTACCGATGTTCGTGCGAACGCATCGGATGCCCCACCCCCGCCCGGCACCCCATCTCCTTCGCCTGGCAGACGCAGTCGACCACCGACCGTGCCCAGATCGAGCGCTGGGCCGGCAGCCAGCCCCTGGCCAACTTCATCACCGCGACCGGCATGATCCACGACGTGCTGGACGTCCCGCTCACCGCCGGCCGCAGCGCCCTGGAGCGCCTTCTCGCCGCGGGCATCGACGTCGGCCCGGTCGCCCAGTCCGGCGACGACCGGATGCTCTTCTTCACCGCCACCCGCGGTACCCCCGAGGACGAGGACGAGTGGTGGCCCTGCGAGCTGGACTGCCACCCCGAGACCATGGACGCCCATCCGGGCCTGCGCTGGCACTGCCGGGGGAGCTACGTCCTCCTGCCGCCCGCCCGGCTCCCCGGTGAGCTCGATGTCCACTGGGTGCGCGGCCCCGAGCACGAGCTGCCCGACCCGCTGACGCTGCTGGAGACGCTCACCGACGCCTGCGCACGGTATGCGGGCAGTGCCGAGCAGAGCGAGCTGGACCACGACTCGATCGCCTGGCCGATGAGCCGCTGAGCCGCTGAGTTGCTGGGCTGACGGAGCCCGGCGGAGGGGCCCGGCGACCACCGGGGCCACGCCGACCCGCCGCTACTCGCCCTTCGCCGCGACCAGGCCCGGCAGCCGGTTCAGTATCCGCACCTCGCCGCCGCCGTCGGCGCCGCGTGCGGGCACGTGCGCCAGCTGGCTGGAGACCCGCTCCTTGGTGAGGCTGCTCTTCACCTCACCGGTGAGCAGCGCCTCCACATCCGCGTTGACCTCCGGCTTGAGCCCCTTCGCCGCGGTCTGCCGCTCGAAGTGCTTGCTGCTGAAGAAGACCAGCGCCCCGCCGTCCTCGGTGCGCAGCCCGAGCGGTGCGAACGTCGTCGCCGTCATCGGCTGGTCGATGTACTGATACGAGAACCCCGCCCGCCGCGTGGTGCGGCGCGCCTCGCGCCAGCCCGAGGTCGACGTGCCGGGTGCGAACACGTCCGGTGCGCCGTCCTTGAGATACGTGGTGTAGGTGCTGCTCAAGTCGGCCGGGGGGACGGCCAGTCCACCGTCGCGCGGCTCGACCGGTGTGGCCAGCCCGTCCCCGTCCAGAGTGAACTCCGGCACCTGGGACACCGGGACGACCCCGAGATAGGCCGCCTTCCACACCGCGTCGGGGGCCGTCCGTACGAACACCACCAGCCAGCGGGTGTCCAGCTTCCCGCCGTCCTGGTCCCGGTTGGAGTCGGTGTCCGCCAGGAACCAGCGCGGCCAGCCCGCCTTCTTCGGTACGACGTACGTCGCGTCGTCGAGGACCAGCGGCTTGTGCGCCTTGTTGCCGTCGGGGTTGTACGTCTGCCGCGCCTTCAGCCCGGCCTGGTTGATCGCGCCGAGCGAACCCGTCACCCGGTCCGCGTCCAGCGCCGGATCGAACGCCTTGTCCGCCGCGTTGTAGGCGGTGAGGAAGTCCGACAGCGCCTGCGCGGCCTCGGACTCCGTCGCCCCGGGCAGCACCGCCAGCTCCCCGTGCACCGTCATACAGCCGCTCGCCGTCATACACAGCACCGTCGCCGTGGCGAGCCCCGCCGTCAGTCGACCCAGCCTTGTCATCCGTTGCTTCTGCGCCTTCTGATCCGTCGCCCGCACTGACCGTCGAAACCCTACCGGGCGGCGAACGGCGCGCGGGCCGGGACCGGATACAGCGCCCACACCGTGACCTGACGGACCGGGCCCGCCCGCCGCTAGCGCGTGTCGCGCACCGGCACGACCAGCGGTGTGCCCGTGCGCGGATGCGGGAAGACCTCCACCGGCTGCCGGTACACCTCGCCGAGGAGTTCGCCGCTGAAGACCTGCTCCGGCGGGCCCAGTTCCGCGATCCGCCCGGCGTGCAGCACGGCGGCACGGTCCGCGTACGCGGCGGCGAGCCCCAGATCGTGGAGTACGACCACCACGGCGTCCCCGGCGGCGGCCCGCTCCCGGCAGATCCGCAGCACCAGCTCCTGGTGGCGCAGGTCCAGGGCGGCGGTCGGCTCGTCGAGCAGCACCAGCGGGGCCCGCTGCGCCAGCACCCGGGCGAGCGCCACCCGGGCCTTCTCACCCCCCGACAGCGCTTCGAAGGGGCGGGCGGCGAACCGGGTCACCTCGGTGGCCGCCATCGCCGCCGCCACCGCCGCGTCGTCCTCGTCCTCCCGCTCCGTACCGGACCAGGGCGCCCGTCCCATCCGTACGACGTCCTCCACCGGGAACGGGAAGGACAGCGCGGCGGACTGCGGCAGCACCGAGCGGCGCAGGGCCAGATCGGGCGCGGACCACTCGGCGGCCGGGCGCCCGCCGATCCTCACCTCGCCGCTCCCGGCGGGCAGATCGGCGGCCAGCGCCGCCAGCAGGGTCGACTTGCCCGCGCCGTTCGGCCCCACCAGGGCGACCACCTCGCCCGCGTGGGCGGTCAGGTCGACGGAGTCCAGCACCTGACGCTGCCCCAGCCGGACCGACACAGCGGCGGCCTCGACGGCGGGGGAGCCGGGGGCGAGAGGCGAGGGCAGCTCCCGGGTGCGTACCGCGAACAGATCTCTCAGCGTCCTCATGCCCAACCACCTTGCCTACGACGGGTCCTGCGCAGCAGCCAGAAGAAGAACGGGCTGCCGAAGAGCGCGGTCAGTACCCCGAGCGGCAGTTCGGCTGGAGCCGCCACGGTCCGGGCCGCGAGGTCGCCCGCCACCAGGACCAGCGCGCCGCCGAGCGCGCTGCCCGGGACGAGGAAGCGGTGACCCGGGCCGTTCGCCATCCGCAGCAGATGCGGGACGAGGAGACCGACGAAGGAGATGATCCCGGCGACGGCGACCGCGGCGGCCGTCAGCAGCGCCACGACCAGGACCAGGACGATCCGCAGCCGCTCCACGTCCACGCCCAGGTGGCGGGCGGGCCGCTCACCCAGGGCCAGCAGGTCCAGCTTGCGGGAGTAGAAGGGGGCCATGACGAGCCCGGCCAGCGCGCACGGCAGGACGGCGAGCACCTTGGGCCAGGTGGCCTGGGAGAGCGAGCCGAGCTGCCAGAAGGTGATCTGGGTGATCTGTGCGTTGTCCGCGAAGAAGATGAACAGACCGATCAGCGCGCCCGCGAAGGCGTTGACGGCGATGCCGGTGAGGATCAGCGTCACCACTTCGGTGCGGCCGCCGGACCGCGAGAGCGCGTAGACGAGCAGGACGGTCCCCAGTCCGGCGATGAACGCGAAGACGGTGATGGTCCAGTTGCCGAAGAAGCTCAGCCCGAGCGCGATCGAGGCGACCGCGCCGACCGCCGCACCCGCCGAGATCCCGATGACGCCGGGCTCGGCGAGCGGGTTGCCGAACACGCCCTGCATCAGGGCGCCCGCACAGCCGAGGGACGCGCCGACGAGCAGCGCCAGGGCGACCCGGGGGAACCGCACGTTCCACAGGACGCTCTCGCCGACCCGGTCCAGCTCATGGCCGCCGAGCCCCATCCGGTGCTGCACGGAGGACAGGACATCCCCGAGCGGGATGGAGTACGCGCCGATCGCGGCGGACAGCAGCGCACCGGCGAGCAGGGCGAGGGAGAGCCCCAGGGTGAGCACGAACGTCTTGCTCCGGGGGGACTCGGTGGCGGCGGCGGCCGCCTCGGTGGCGGATGCGGGTGCCTTCTCGGGGACCGGCGCGTCCTCGCCCGTACGTTCCTCGTACGAGGTCGTCACTTGTCCGTGCCGCCCTTCGCGTACAGCTGCTCGACGATGTCCGTGAGCACCTGGTCGGTGCGCGGGCCGTAGTTCAGCAGCACGCCGTCGTCGACCGTGACGACCCGGCGGTCCATTCCGGCCGGGGTCTCCGCGATGCCGGGGATCTTCACCAGGCCGTCCATGCCGCCGACCGACTCGAACCCCTTGGTCATCAGGAGGATCGCGTCCGGCGCGGCCTTGGCGAGGGCCTCGCTGGTGATGGCGGTGAAGTCCTTGTTCAGGCCGGACTCCTTCCCGGCGTCGACCGCGCCCGCCGCCTCCAGCAGCGAACTCGCCCCCGACTGCGCGCCGCCCAGCAGATAGACGGAGGCCGAACCGCGCAGATAGAGGAAGGCCACCCGGGGCTTCTCGCCGTCGGCGGGGTCCGGGACGGACTTCTGGACGGCGGCGATCCGGTCCTCGGTGCGCTTCTTCAGCTCGGTCCCGGCGGACGGTACGCCGAGCGTCTCGGCGACCGTGTCGATGCGGCGGCCGACGTCGCCGAGTCCCTTGGCGGGCTCGACGACGACCAGCGGGATGCCCGCGTCGCGGATCTGGTCGATCGCCTCGCTCGGGCCGGTGGTGGTGTCCGCGAGGACGACGGTCGGCTTCAGCGAGAGCACACTCTCCGCCGAGACGTCGTGAGCACGGGTCACCACCGGGAGCTTCTCGGCCTGTTCGAAGGTGGCGGTGATGTCGCGGGCCACGACCTGCTTGCCGAAGCCGAGGGTGAAGACGATCTCGCTCAGCGATCCGGTCAGCGGCACGATCCGGTCGGTGGAGTCGACCGTGACCTTCTCGCCGTCCGCCGAGTCCACCGTCACCGGCAGCTTCGGGGCGGGCGCGGCAGCCAGCGGCTCCACCCGGTCCGGGGCGGCGGCGCCCCTGGCGGACCCGGGCGCGGGCTCGTCCCCTCCGCCGCAGCCGGTCAGGACCAGGGCGAAGGCCACCGCGGCGGTGAGGGCGGCGGCCGCCCTGCCCCGGGCCGGGCGACGGCGGTCCGTTCGCCCGGCGTCCGGGCCCTCGGGCTCAGGGCCTCTCGGGGCGAAGTCCTGCGAGATGCGCACGGGGCACCGTCCTGTCGTTCTGCGGTCCGCGGTGGGTGGTTCGGATGTTGCGGGAGGGCGGAGGCGCCGGCGGGGTTCCGACACCGGATGGGAATACCTTAGGTTAGCCTTACCTACGTATCC
This sequence comes from Streptomyces sp. NPDC033165, assembly GCF_055577965.1. Lineage (NCBI taxonomy): Bacteria > Bacillati > Actinomycetota > Actinomycetes > Kitasatosporales > Streptomycetaceae > Streptomyces > Streptomyces sp. NPDC033165. The sequence continues at coordinate 473,965 of NZ_JBVIPK010000001.1, read as the reverse complement.
AGTCCCTGGAGGGTCCCTCATGCCGTCGTCCACATCCGCCCGCGCGCTCGCCGTCGCGCTCCTCGCGGTGCTGCTGGCGGCCCTGCTCCCCGCCGCCACCGCGCAAGCGGCAAGCCGTACGGTGCAGGGCGGCCGGCTGGACTGGGGCATCAAGTCCTCCTTCCAGAGCTACGTCACCGGGCCCATCGCGAACGGCAGCTGGAGCCTGACCGGCGGTGCCGCAACGGTCGGCGGCAGCCAGTTCCGCTTCCACTCCGCGACCGGCTCCTACGACCCGGACACCGGGGCGTTCAGCTCCGGCTTCTCCGGCGGGGTGCACTTCACCGGCCACCGGAAGGCCGACGGCGGCAACGAGCTCGACCTCAGGATCAGCCGTCCCACGGTCCGGATCAACGGCGGCAGCGGCACGCTCCACGCGGACATGGTCAGCAAGGAGCGGGGGACCGGCAAGGTCTCCAACCGCTCGCAGGTCCCGCTCGCCGCGCTCAACCTGTCCGGGATCAGCATGAAGGGCGGTTCCACCCCCGTCGCCCTCAGCAACATCCCGGCGACGCTGACCGCCCAGGGCGCCTCCGCCTTCGCGGGCTACTACACCGCGGGCACCCCGCTCGACCCGATCAGCCTCTCCGTCGACACCAAGGGCGCGGCCGAACCGAAGCCGTCCCCCTCGGAGAAGAATGACGACGCGGACGCCGAGCAGGACGAGAAGAAGGACAAGGCCGGCAAGGAGAAGGCGGGCCGCTTCGAGGACGCCGCCGTCGACTGGGGAGTGCGCCGCACCTTCCGCGAGTACGTCACCGGCTCCATCGGCCAGGGCAAGTGGACGCTCGCCGACGGTGCCCAGGACGGCGGGGCCCTGTTCCGCTTCCCGCAGGGCAAGGGCACGTACGACGCGAAGAAGCAGACCCTGGACGCGGACTTCAGCGGCAGCCTCCGCTTCACCGGCGCCCACGAGCTCGACCTGAAGTTCGCCGCAGTCACCGTCGCCGTCGCCAAGGGCGAGGGGACCCTGTCGGCGGACGTCACCAGCGAGGGCAAGACCACCAAGAGCGTGCCGCTCATCACCTTCGCCGCCAAGGACTTCGCGCCGAAGGAGGGCCTGGCCGTCCTCACCGAGGTCCCGGCGACCCTCACCGCCGACGGCGCCGAGGCGTTCGGCTCCATGTACAAGGCGGGCACCGCGATGGACCCGGTCTCGCTCGCCGTGGCCGTGGACGAGAAGGCCCAGCTGCCCGCGCTGCCCGACCTCGGCAGCGAGCCGACGGCGGCCGCCGAGCCCACGAAGAAGCCCTCGGCCGAGCCCTCCGCCCAACCGGCGGCAGCCGTCTCGGACTCGGGCGCCGGCACCGGCACGTACGCCGCGATCGGCGGCGGAGTGCTGCTGCTCGTCGCGGCCGGAGCGGCGTTCTTCGTCCTGCGTCGACGCTCCGCGCAGGCGGCCCCCGAGTCCCCTGACTCCCCCCGGACTTCCTGACCTCCCCCCCCAGGCGCGCCTTATGGACCATCGCGCCGCCCCCCCCGCTTCTCTTCCGCCTCTGTCCCCATAGGAGACCCACCGACATGGCAGCAACTCGCCGCCCGATAGCCCTCGCCGCAGCCGTCGCCACGGCGGCCGCCCTGGGCGCGACCTTCGCCCTCCCGGCCCTCGCGGCCGACGGCCCCTCCCCGAAGGGCGCCGCCGCCGGCGCCCCTTCGGTGACCTACCAGCTGGAGTCGGGCACCTTCGACTGGGGTCTCAAGGAGTCCTTCCGCGCCATGATCGACCGGTTCGGCGGCACCGCCACGCTGGCCGACGGAGCCACGCGGAACGAGGACGGCTCGTACAAGTTCCCCCTGGACAAGGGCGAGTACGCACTCGGCACCCACGCCGTGACGTCCTCCTTCAAGGGCAGCGTCCACTACGAGGCGCACGGCGGCGTCCTGGACATCAAGCTGTCCGACGTCAAGGTCCTCACGGTCGGCAAGAGCGGCAGGATCACCGTCGACGTGACCACCAAGTCCCCGGGCAAGGACGCCGTCGTCACCGACGACCTGGCGATGGCCGATCTCGACCTCACCGACGTCAAGGCCTCGAACGGCGCGGACGGCATGAAGTTCGCGAACATCCCCGTCACCTTCACCAAGGAAGGCGCGGCGGTCTTCGGTCCGTCCTACGAGGAGGGCGAGCCGATCGACCCGGCCACCCTGACGGTCAAGCCCCTCGCCACGACGCCGACCGAGCAGCCCACCGGCAAGCCGACCGAGCAGCCCACGGGCGAGCCGACGGGTCAGCCGACCGGCAAGCCGACGGGTCAGCCCACGGGACGGCCGACGACTGAGCCGAGCACCGACCCCACCCCGTCCGCCTCCGAGACCGCCGAGCCCACCAGCGGCCCGGTCGTCGACGGCACCCTGGACTGGGGTGTCAAGGAGTCCTTCCGCTCCTACGTCGTCGGCCCGATCGCGCACGGCAAGGTCGAGACGAGCGGCGGCGCCGCCACCGTCACCGACGGCTACCGCTTCAGCAAGGCCACCGGGCACCTCGACGCCGACAAGAACACGCTCAACGCCGCGTTCAAGGGCAAGGTGCGCTTCCTGGGCCACGAGACGAACGGCGAGTACGTCCTCGACCTCTCCCTCAGCAACCTGAAGGTCGACATCGAGGGCACCTCCGGCAAGCTCCTGGCCGACGTCTCCGCCAAGAACCGCGGCACCGGCAAGGTCGCCGAGCACACCGGCCTGGCTCTCGCGGACCTGAAGGTGCCCGCGGGCGCGCTCGCCGCCAAGGACGGCATCGTGTACCTCAAGGGCATCCCGGCGACCCTCACCGAGGCCGGTTCGCAGGCGTTCGAGGGCATGTACAAGAAGGGCGACGAGCTCGACGCCCTGAACGTGGCGGTCTCCCTCGACGAGGACGCGCAGCTTCCGGGCGGTTCGACGGGCTACGAGAACTGCGCCGCGGCCGAGGCGGCCGGAGCGGCTCCCATCAAGAAGGGCGAGGCGGGCTACTCGACCGACCTCGACGCGGACGGTGACGGCATCGCCTGCGAGTCCGGCGAATCCACCGGCGGTTCCACCGCGGGCGGTTCGACCACCGGCGGCGGCACGGTCGGCGGCTCCACCACCGGCGGTTCGGTCGGCGGCTCCGGCGCGCTGGCCGCCACCGGCTCCGACGTCCCGACCGGCGCCCTGATCGCCGCCTCGGGCGTCGTCGTGGCGGCCGGTGCCGGTGTCGTGATCGCGGCGCGCCGTCGCCGTAACGCCACCGCCTGACCGACCGGCACCCCCGCACCACCTGATCGACCCGCAGGGCCGTACCGGCAGCAGCAGTGCTCCCGGCGCGGCCCTGCGGCCGTAACCACTCGGTTCCCGTGCCGCCGTCCGGCAGTGCTTGAATGCCCCCGTGAACGACTACGACGTACCCCCGGGCATCGACGTCCTGCGGGTGTTCTGCGGGCCCGACGGACGCCACGGCAATGCCCTCGGGGTCGTACGCGACGGAAGCAGCCACCCCGACGAGCCCTCCCGGCAGCGGCTCGCCCGGCAACTCGGCTTCAGTGAGACCGTGTTCGTCGACGACCCGGAGCGCGGGCGGGTGGACATCCACACGCCGGGGCTGCGGCTGCCGTTCGCCGGGCACCCGCTGGTCGGCACCGCGTGGCTGCTGGACCTGGAGATCCTGGAGCTGGACGTCGGGGAGGTGTTCGCGCGCCAGGACGGGGAGTTCACCTGGATCACCGCCCGCCCCGAGTGGGCCCCGCCGCGCACGCTCCAGCAGTACGCGACGGCGGAAGTGGTGGAGGCGCTGCCCGGGCCGCCGCCCGGCGAGGGCTGGCTCTACGCCTGGGCCTGGGAGGACGAGGCGGCCGGGCGGGTGCGTGCGCGGGCCTTTCCCCGGCGCGGCGGGGGCATCGTCGAGGACGAGGCGACCGGGGCGGCGGCCATGCTGCTGAGCGCGCACCTCGGCCGGGCCCTGAACATCAGACAGGGACGCGGCTCCCAGATCCTCACCGCTCCCGCGCCGGACGGCACGGTGGAGGTCGGGGGCCGCGTCCTGATGGCCGCCCGGGGCTGAACCCCGGACGGCCGTTGTTCCGGCGTCGGTCAGTGACCGCCTACTGGATCGCGCTGCCGAACGCCTCGCCGGCGGCCGGGAGACCGCCCTTGCCCGGCTCGTAGCTGGTCACGGGCTGGACCGGGCCGCCGGTGACGTTGGACCACGGCATCAGATGCGCGGCGCCACGGGCACCCGGACCGTCGGGCATGCCGATGTACAGGTGCGTCGGGGTGGCCGTGATGCTGCTGCCGACGAACTGGTTGGTGCCGGGGGTGCCCGGCAGACCGGGAGCGCCGCCCGGGGAGATCCAGCGGTCCGCGGTGCCGGGGGCGCCGAGCAGCGAGAACTTCTGGATGGCGCCGGAGTCCACGACCGCGCCCTCGTTCTCGCCCGGAATGCCGACGGCCAGCAGCATCGTCGCGGTCGTACCGACGTTCCTGGGACGGGTGTTGACGACGGAGACCTGCTCGCCGAACCGGTCGCCCGCCTCGGCGGCCCCGGTGACGTCCGCCTTCTCCTGGTGGATGTCCTGGAGCTCGCTGACCGTGCCGCCCGCCGTGATGCGCAGGGTGACCACCCGGCCCGCGTTCGTCTTGTTCACGTCCGAGACCTTGAGGCCCTCGCCCGGGGAGCCGACGGCGAGGATCGAGTCGCTGTCGGTGGCGGCCCCTTCCGGCCGGTACGAGGTCATCGACAGGGCCTTGCCGAACAGGTCGTTCGCCTCGCTCACGCCGCTGATGCCCGCGGTGTCCTGGTGGAGCGCCTTGACCGGGGTGGGGATCTTGTTGGCGCTGAGGTCGTGCTTCAGGATCTGGATGGCGCCGGTCTTCGCGATGGTGCCGATGGCCTCGTTGGGGACGCCGATCGCCAGGTGGTTCGGCGAGCCCGCGACGGAGTAGCCGAACTGGTCGCCCTTCTCCGCGGCCCCCGGGACGGACGAGTTGTTCTGGTTGATCGCGACGTTCGTGTCGCCCCGCAGGTAGATCGCGCTGCCCGCGTCGGCGACGCTGCCCAGGTCCTCACCGGGCACGCCGATCAGGATGTACGGCTCACCTGCCGCGGTCTTCCCGGCGGCGACGGAGAAGCCCATGTGGTCCTTGGTCTCGGAGGCCGAGCCGAGGAGCGCTCCGGCTCCCCTGCCCTGCTCGAACCAGGTCCCGGCGCGGCCCTTGCCGAGCCCCGCGGGCGAACCGTAGACGATCTGGACCGCCCCGGCGTCGGCGACCTTGCCGATGTCCTCCTTGGGCACGCCGACCACCAGGTCGGTGTAGCCGTCGGCGTTGTAGTCCACCGTGGCCAGCGCGGTACCGAAGCCGTCGCCCGCCTCGGGTCCGCCGTTGACGCCGGGAGCGCCCTGGACCAGCTCGGAGACGCCCGCGCCGTTGCCGTACACCACGCGGACCAGTCCGGCACCGGCCGCGCCGGCCACCGCGGCCTTCGGGTCGGCGACGGCCACGTCGCGGTGGCCGTCCCCGTTGAAGTCGACGAACGGGGCGGCCGTCACGGTCTCGGTGACCCATGCGTGCAGATCGTCGACCCGGCTCTCCACCGCGCCGGTACGGGTCTCCTCCTCCGCAGTGCCGAAGCAACCACCCTGCCAGGAGCGGCTGTTGACGGCGACGAGCTCGACGTTCCCGCCCTGCTCGCGCAGCATCGGGCCACCGGTGTCACCGGCGCACACGGCGGCGCCGTCCAGGCCGGTGACGTTCACGCTGGTCGCGTCGGCCTGGTCGACCGAGAAGCGGCCCTGGTGCATCTTCACCGGGGCCCACTCGTCCGCGGTCCGGCCGAAGCCGGTCCCGGTGAGGGTCTCGCCCGGGGCGGGCGGCGTCGCGGTGAGAGCCGCCGGGGCGATGGTGGTGACCGGCCTGGCCAGCCGGGCGAGCACCAGGTCCCGGTCGGCGCGGGGTACCAGCTCGACCACCGTGCGGACCTGGCCCGCGGTGGTGGTGGTGTCGGTGCGGCCGATGACGGCCGTGGTGGCGTCCTTCGGCGCTCCCGGCGGGAGCTGGAGGGCCCCGGCCGGGTTGTCCACGAAGCAACTGGCCGCCGTCAGGATCCAGTCGCGGTCGACCAGCGTGCCGGAGCACGCGCGCTTGCCGTCGCCTATGTCCAGACGGGCGGTGAACGCGTACGCGTTGTTCGCGGACGGGGTTCCCACGATGGCATGGGCCGCGGGGGCGAGGAGGGTACCGGAGACGAGAGCCGCTGCCAGCAGGCCGCTCGTCACAGCCGCACGGGGGCGGAGGTGGGGCACGGTGGTATTTCCTGTCGGTAGGTGTGGTCGGTACGGGAAACACCCCGGAAGCCCGAAGCCCGAAAAGGAGCGATCGGGCCCGGGTGGTGGTGTCGCCCGCGCTGGACATGACCCGGCGGCGGAATACCCCTTTCAGGCATGGCACCCACGCATAAGAAGGCCCCCCGCCCGGATGTCATGTGAAAGTGAAGTGAAGACGGTGTCGGAATCTACCCGCAGGTCGATGGGGCGTCAAACCTCTGGCGGCAACACTGTATTGCTCTTTTAGGAGGGCGAAAAAAGGGAAAATGGGGAAAAGAGGGAAAGGGGACGGCTCCACCGGAACCTCCGGTGGAGCCGTACGTTTCACGCCGTATGGATTTACGCGCCGGTGCTCAAGTGCCGTTCCCTCACGCGATATTCACGCGCTGCGCGGGAAGGCCTCGCCTAGCTCGCGGAAGACCGCGGTGTTCAGCGCGAAGGCCCGCTTGCACTCCTCGATGATGCGCTGCTTCTCCAGGTCGTCCGCGTTCACCGCGTCCAGCAGTTCGCGGTAACTCCGCTTGAAGGCGGCCGGGTTGGTGATCTGTTCGAAGACGTAGAAGCGCACGCCGTCGCCCTTGCGCTCGAAGCCCCAGGTCTTCTCCGCCTTGTCGCGGATGATCTGACCGCCCGAGAGGTCCCCGAGGTAGCGGGTGTAGTGGTGGGCGATGTATCCGGCGGGCCAGGTGCGCGCGCACTCGGCGACCCGGGCGGCGTACGCGGCGGTGGCGGGCAGCGCCTCCAGGCCCTCGCGCCAGTTCTCTCCGCGCAGGTGCGCCAGGTCGCGTTCCAGCTGGGTGGAGCGCATCAGCTCGGGCTGTATGAACGGGCCCGCGACCGGGTCGTCGCGCAGGGCCTCCGCGCCCTCCTCCAGTGCCCGGTACACGAACCACAGCTGCTCGGTGTAGCGCGTGTACGCGTCCACTCCCAGCCGCCCGCCCAGCAGGTCACCCATGAAGGTCGAGGTCTCGGCCTCGGTGTGCTGCTCGTGCGACGCGGTGCGGATGAGCGTCGAGAAGGGAGTGACGGTGGCGGTTGCGTCCAAGGCGGGCCTCCGGGGACCGAGGGGGACGGGAAGTCCAGAAAGAGACGGAAATATCGGCAGGCGACCGCCGCGACGGTGCGGCGGTGCGGCCGATACGCCCGATCCTCCTACTTAGGCTTACCTAAGTCAACTGGTTCCCGACTGCTTGTCGGTAAAAAACTACGCCCCGAAGGTCGGAAATGGGTGCTTAAAGGTTTTTTTGGGTGATTACGGGAGGGTGAGGATCTCCGCTCCGGTCTCCGTGACGACCAGCGTGTGCTCGAACTGGGCCGTCCGCTTCCGGTCCTTCGTCACCACGGTCCAGCCGTCCTCCCACATGTCGTACTCGTGGGTGCCCAGCGTCAGCATCGGCTCGATGGTGAACGTCATCCCGGGCTGCATCACCGTGGTCGCGTGCGGGCTGTCGTAGTGCGGGATGATCAGACCGGAGTGGAACGAGGAGTTGATCCCGTGCCCGGTGAAGTCGCGCACCACTCCGTACCCGAACCGCTTCGCGTACGACTCGATGACCCGGCCGATGACGTTGATCTGCCGCCCCGGCCTGACCGCCTTGATGGCCCGGTTGAGCGACTCCCGGGTGCGCTCGACGAGCAGCCGGGACTCCTCGTCGACCTCGCCGCAGAGGTAGGTGGCGTTGTTGTCGCCGTGCACCCCGTTGATGTACGCGGTGACGTCCAGGTTCACGATGTCCCCGTCGCGCAGCACGGTGGAGTCGGGGATGCCGTGGCAGATGACCTCGTTGAGGGAGCTGCACAGCGACTTCGGGAAGCCCCGGTAGCCGAGCGTCGAGGGGTACGCGCCATGATCGATCATGAACTGGTGCGCGACCCGGTCGAGCTCGTCCGTGGCGACGCCCGGGGCGATGTGCTTGGCGGCCTCCTCCATGGCCTGCGCGGCGATACGGCCCGCGACGCGCATCCGCTCCACGGTATCGGCGTCCTGGATCTCCGGGCCGGTGTACGGCGTCGGGGCCGGCTTCCCCACGTACTCGGGGCGCCGGATGTTTCCGGGTACGGAACGGACGGGAGTGATCTCCCCTGGTACGAGAAGCGACTGGCCAGACATGCCAGCGAGTCTAACCAGCGGCTCCGGGGCACCATGGCGATAAGGAAAGGAGCCGTCGATGGCCCTGTTCAAGAAGCGCACGGTCGGCAAGCCGGGCGAGTGGTACTACTGCCTCCAGCACAAGAAGGTCGAGGAAGGCCCGGAGTGCCCGGCGCTGAACCGGTTCGGCCCCTACACCTCCCGCGAGGCGGCCCAGCACGCGATGGACACGGCGCGCGAACGGAACCTCCAGTGGGAGACGGACCCGAAGTGGCACGACGAGGACAAGGGCACATCAGGCCCGTCCGGCGAGAACCCCAGCACGTCCGGCGACTGAGGAGCGGGGTGCGGAGCCCCGGGTCACCCCTCCACCCGGGCCTCCCGCCTCCGTATGGCGTCCTCGTCCGTCTCCGAGTCGTACCGCACCAGCTTCGGCAGCGCGGCGGTCAGCAGCGCCACCGACGCCACGCACGCCACCCCGCCCGTCCAGATCGCCGACCGGGTCCCGGTCCAGCCCGCCATCGCCCCGGCCCGCACCTGCCCCAGCTGCGGGCCGATGCTGTACGAGAGCACCTCGATGCCCGCGAGACGGCCCCGCAGCTCCTCCGGGATCGTCTGGTTCCAGATCGTCGCGCGCCCCAGCCCGCTCAGCATGTCGCCCGCCCCCGCCACCGTGAGGCACAGCAGCACCACCCACACGCTGGAGAACCAGCCCGCCGCCGCGATCGCCAGCCCCCACGCCGCCGCCCCGAACACCACGAACAGCCCGTGCCTGCGCACCCGGGACGTCCAGCCGCTGGTCAGCCCCAGCGCCAGCGAGCCGACCGAGCCCGCCGCGTACATCAGGCCCAGCGACCACTCGGCGTCCAGCTCGTCGGCCAGGAACGGGAAGATCGTGTTCGGGAAGGCGAAGAACATCGCCGCCAGGTCGATCGCGTACGTCCCCAGCAGCACCGGCCGGCTCCAGGCGTACCGCGCCCCCTCCACGATCCCGCGCAGCGACGGCTTCGCCGCGTCGCCGGCGGGCGGCGCCGGGGCCAGGCGCAGACAGAGCACGACCGAGACGGCGAACGTGCCCACCGTCACCGCGTACGCCGTGCCGTGACCGGCGTACGCCACCACCAGACCGGCCAGCGCCGGGCCCGCGATCGCCCCGATCTGCCAGCGCAGCGAGTTCAGCGCGGCCGCCGCCGTCTGCTGGGCGTGCGGCACGATCCGGGCCATCAGCGAGTCCAGCGCGGGCCGCTGGAGCCCGGCCAGCGCCGACACCCCGCCCGCCACCACGTACAGCGGCCACAGCAACGGCTCCGGCAGCAGGGCGTTCACCAGCAGGACCACCGCGAGCACACCGAGTCCTGCCTCGGTCAGCAGGATCACCCGGCGCCGGTCCACCGAGTCCGCGAGCGCCCCGCCGTACAGCCCGAAGACCACCAGCGGCACCAGTTCCACCGCGCCCATCGCCCCGACCGCGAGCGGCGAGCCGGTGAGGTCCTTGATCTGGAGCGGCAGCGCGATCAGCGCCATGAAGCTGCCGAAGTACGTGATCAGCCCCTGGACCCACAGCAGCCGGAAGTCCGCCGAGGACCGCCACGGCGAGAGGTCCGGCAGCAGCGCGCGGAGCCGCGCCGACGGCGGCGAAGAGGCGGAGTCCGGCGAGGAGGGGGAAGGCGGTGCTGAGGTCACGAGGGGCCATGCTCGGTACTGCTGGGTGCCCAAAGCAACCGGATTTCGGGGCGAGCGGCCCGACCGCCCCGGAATCCGGGCAGCCGCGGCGCGCGCTACCAGCCGGCGGGCGGCGGCTGGGTCAGCTGGTCGGCGAGCCGGGCGAGCCGGTCCCGGAAGGTGCGGCGGCCGCGCGCCGGAGGCGCCCCGTTCTCCCCGGCGGCCGCGCTGACCAGGTGCTGCACGAGGTCCAGGTCCACATCGTCGGTCCCGCCGACCGCCAGCGACTCGTGCGCCAGGGAGCCGACCTCCGGATCGCCGCCGTCCAGGGTGAGCACCCGCGCCCCCGCCCGCCGCGCGTCGTGCACCCGCTCCAGCAGCCCGCTCTCCGGCCGTTCCGGCGCGACCAGCAACAGCGTCTCGCGCCGGCCCGCCGCCTCGATCCGGCCGAGGCCCACGGCCAGATGCGCCGGATCGCCGGGCGCCACCCGGTGCCGTACGAGCGTGGGCACCAGTTCCGGCAGCCCCGACCACGCGGACTCGTCGGTCAGATGGGCCGCCAGATGCCACGGCTCGTACCGCTCCGTCCCCACCAGGAGCAGCCCGCCGCCCTGCGGGAGGACGGACGCGCGCAGGGCCAGCGCGAACCGGCGGGCGGAGTCCGGCCACCCGGTCCCGGCCAGTACGTCACGGAGCAGGGCGACACGTACGGCATCCATGGCCCGGCATCCTGCCCCGCGCCCAGCCCCGGCCGGGCCCGTCGCCCTCCCCCTCACCCGAACGGGGGACCGGGCGGTGAGCGGGACCGCGTGCCCGGGGGCGGCCGCACGGCCGCTACCTGGCAGTAGGGTCGGCCCCATGACTACACAGGACAGCGGCAGCGCGCCCAAGCCCCCCGTCAAGGACCCCTGGGACCTTCCCGACGTCTCCGGCCTGAGCGTCGGCGTGCTCGGCGGGACCGGCCCGCAGGGACGCGGTCTCGCCTACCGGCTCGCCCGCGCCGGACAGCGGGTCACCCTCGGCTCCCGGGACGCGGCGCGGGCCGAACAGGCGGCGGCCGAGCTGGGCTTCGGCGTCGAGGGCGCGGACAACGCGGAGTGCGCCCGGCGCAGCGACATCGTGATCGTCGCGGTGCCGTGGGACGGTCACGCCAAGACGCTGGAGTCCCTGCGCGGGGAGCTCGCGGGCAAGCTCGTGATCGACTGCGTCAACCCCCTCGGCTTCGACAAGAAGGGCGCCTACGCCCTCAAGCCGGAGGAGGGCAGCGCCGCCGAGCAGGCCGCCGCCCTGCTGCCGGACTCCCGGGTCACCGCGGCCTTCCACCACCTCTCCGCGGTGCTGCTCCAGGACGAGTCCATCGAGGAGATCGACACCGACGTGCTGGTCCTGGGCGAGGCGCGTGCCGACACGGACATCGTGCAGGCGCTGGCGGGCCGCATCCCCGGGATGCGCGGCATCTTCGCGGGCCGGCTGCGCAACGCCCACCAGGTCGAGTCGCTGGTGGCCAACCTGATCTCGGTCAACCGCCGCTACAAGGCGCACGCCGGGCTCCGCACCACCGACGTCTGACGTCACCCGCACCCCGGCATCCGGAGGCCCGGGCCCGAGGCGGGGCACAACGGGGCATGGGGGACACTGGACGGGACCGCGACCGTTCCCGACAGGAGCCGCCCCCATGCCCCGTCTCGCTCTCCTCGCCCTCGCCGTCTGCGTCCTCGCCGTCGCAGCGGCCGTGATCTCCTTCGTCCAGGGCAGCCTGCTCGGGATCATCTGGGTGCTGATCGCGGGGCTGTCGTCGAACATGGTCTGGTTCTACGTGCGCAAGCACCGCATGACCGCTTCCGAAGCCGCTCGCTGACCCGTCACCCCACCGCGCAGGCCGGGTCCTGCTCGTCGAAGAACGCCTTCCAGAATCGGTAGGTGTCCAGGCCGCAGTAGCGCTGGACCTCGTCGACCCCCAGGGCCCGCAGCAACGCGTCGATCCCGTCGAAGAACGCGATGTTCACGCCGGGAATCCACAGGACGGCGAACACCGCGATCAGCCCGAACGGCGCGATCGGCTCCACCTGGCGGCGGATCCGGTACGAGAGCCAGGGCTCGATCACCCCGTAGCCGTCCAGCCCCGGGATCGGCAGGAAATTCAGGATCGCCGCCGTCACCTGGAGCATGGCCAGGAACGCCAGCGCGTACTGGAAGGCGAGCGGCACCCCGTCGAGCGCGTCCAGCCAGAACGGGGCGGTGCACACGATCGCGAACGCCACGTTCGTCAGCGGACCCGCCGCCGAGATCAGGCTGTGCCTCCACCGGCCGCGGATGCGGGCCCGCTCGATGTAGACCGCGCCGCCCGGCAGCCCGATCCCACCCATGATCACGAAGAGGACGGGCAGCACGATGCTGAGCAGCGCGTGCGTGTACGTGAGCGGGTTGAGCGTCAGATAGCCCTTCGACCCGACCGAGAGATCCCCGCTGTGCAGCGCGGTGCGGGCGTGCGCGTACTCGTGCAGGCAGAGCGAGACGATCCAGGCTCCGGTGACGAACAGGAAGACCGCGAAGCCCGTGGCGTCCGCGAAACCCGTCCACACCGCCCAGCCCGCGACGGCGGTGACGGCGACGATGCCGAGGAAGACCGGGCTGATCCTCCGGTCGCCACGGGTGGCTGCGGTGGTCATCGGCACACACTCCTGGAACGGGGGACTGGAGGGCTGGGGCTGGGCGGCGACGGCGGCCACGGCAGTGGCCGACAGGGCGGGAACGTCGGGAACCGGTGCCGGAGTTCCACCCTGTCAACGCCGCGCCGCGGTTGGTCACGGACAATGGGCCCGTGCGCTACTGCATCCTCGGCACCACCCGGGCACTCCGCGACGACGGTACGGCCGTCGCCCTCGGCGGGGCGCGGCTGCGCGCCCTGCTGACCGTCCTCGCGCTGCGCCCCGGGCGTGCCGTCCCCGCCGGGGTCCTGGTCGACGAGGTGTGGGACGGCGACCCGCCCGCCGATGCGACCGGCGCCCTCCAGGCCCTGGTCGGGCGGCTCAGGCGGGTGCTCGGCCGGAGCGCCGTCGAGTCCGTGGAGAGCGGATACCGGCTCGCCGCCGAGCCGGACGCTGTGGACCTGCACCGCTTCGAGCGGCTGGCGGGGGAGGGGAGCCGGGCGCTGGAGCAGGGCGACCCGGCCAAGGCCGTCACCGTCCTCGACCAGGCTCTCGCGCTCTGGGCCGGGCCCCCGCTCGCCGACCTGCCCGACCGTACGGCGCCCGCCTCCCGCCTGGAGTCCCGCAGGCTCGGCGCCCGTCGGGCCCGGCTGGAGGCGCTGCGCGTGCTCGGGCGGGCGGACGAGGCCCTGTGGGAGCTGACCGCGCTCTGCGCCGCCCACCCGCTCGACGAACCGCTCCAGGCACAGCGCGTCAGGGCCCTGCGGGACGCCGGACGCACGGCCGAGGCGCTGGCGGCGTACGACGAGGTGCGCACCGCGATCGCCGAGCGCCTCGGCACCGACCCCGGGCCCGAACTGCGCGGCCTGTACGGAGAACTCCTCCACCAGGGACCGGCCGCGCCCGCCCCGGAGCCCGCGTCGGCCTCCGGGGGGACGCCCGAGGCCGGGCAACGGCCCGCCCCCGCGAGCCCGTCGCCCCCGCATGGGAACCTCCGCGCCCGGCTCACCAGCTTCGTCGGGCGCGCCCCCGACATCGCCGCCCTCCGTGAGGACCTCACCCGTACCCGGCTCGTCACCCTCCTCGGCCCCGGCGGCGCGGGCAAGACCCGGCTGTCCCAGGAGACCGCGGAGGCGGCCGCCGAGGCCTGGCCCGACGGTGTCTGGCTCGCGGAGCTGGCCCCCGTGGACGATCCGGACGCCGTGCCCGAGGCCGTACTCGGTGCGCTCGGGGCCCGCGAGACCGTGCTGCGCGGGGCCGGGGCCGGGGAGTTGCGCGCCGTCGACCGAACCGGCGACGACCCCCTCGTACGCCTCACCGAGCACTGCGCTCCGCGCCGGATGCTGCTGCTCCTGGACAACTGTGAGCACGTCATCGGCGCGGCGGCCGCCCTCGCCGACCATCTGCTGGCCCACTGCCCCCGGCTCACCGTCCTCGCGACCAGCCGCGAACCCCTCGGCGTACCGGGCGAGTTCGTGCGCCCCGTGGAACCGCTGCCCGACCCGATGGCGCTGCGCCTGCTCGCCGAGCGCGGGGCCGCCGCCCGCCCCGGCTTCCGCACCGACGCGGACGAGGCGACCGCGGCCGCCTGCGCCGAGATCTGCCGGCGGCTCGACGGGCTGCCGCTCGCCATCGAACTGGCCGCGGCCCGCCTGCGGATGCTCACCCCGCGCCAGATCGCCGACCGGCTGGACGACCGCTTCCGCCTCCTCACCAACGGCAGCCGGACCGTGCTGCCCCGCCAGCAGACCCTGCGCGCGGTCGTCGACTGGTCCTGGGAGCTGCTGGACGGGGCCGAACGGGCCGTCCTGCGCCGCCTCGCCGTCTTCGCGGGCGGCTGCTCGCTCGCCGCCGCCGAGGAGGTCTGCTCCCTGCCCGCCCCGGACGACGGTGTCGCCGTCGACTCCCTCGACGTCGCCGCCCTGCTCGGCTCCCTGGTCGACAAGTCCCTCGTCGTCGCCGCGCCCGGCCAGGACGCGGAGATGCGCTACCGGCTGCTGGAGACCGTCGGGGAGTACGCCGCCGAGCGGCTGGCGGAGGCGGGCGAGCGGGACGCCGTCGAGCGGCGCCACCTGGTCCACTACCGGGAGTTCGCCCGCACCACCGGGCCGAAGCTGCGCGGCGCCGGCCAGCGGGAGGCCACCGGGCTCTTCCGTCGCGAGTACGAGAACCTGCGCACCGCCCTCCGGCACGCGGTCGCGGCCCGTGAGGAGGAGGAAGGACTCTGCATCGTCCTCTCGATGGCCTGGTACTGGCTGATGCACGAACTGAACGCCGACGCCCGTCAGTGGTCCGGGGCGGTGACCGCTCTCGGCCCTGACCCGTTCGCCCCGCCCGGCGTCCAGGCCCCCTCCCTGCTGGAGCGGACCACCGACCGGCCGCCGCCCTGGGAGCCGGAGCAGGTCGAGGAGGCTCGGCGCGGGGCGGGGCTGATCCGGATGGTCAGCATGGACCGCGCGATGGACGAGTGGCTCACCCCGCAGGGCCAGGAGCGGATGCGGATCATCGCCCGCACCTACCGGGCCGGGCAGCCCCAGGCCTGCCGTACACCCGGTGCGCTCTGGATGTTCGCGGTCCTGCTCACCGGCGAGGCCGACGAGATGCGGGAGGTGATGGACGAGACGGTCCGGTCCTCCCGGGAGTTCGCCCACGAATGGGAGCTGGGCGCCGCGCTGGACATCCGCGCCAAGGTACTGGCCAACCGCCCCGACTGGGCGGGCGAGGCGCTGGCCGACGCCGAAGAGAGCCTGGAGATCTTCGTCCGGCTCGGCGACGACTGGGGTGCGGCCGAATCGCTGTCCTCCCGGGGGGAGGCGAACGAGGGCAAGGGCCGGTTCGCCGAGGCCGCCGCCGACTATCTGGCCGCGATCGACTACGCACGGGCGCTCGGCGCCCACGCCCAGGTGGCCGTGTTGCGAGCCCGGTACGCCGGGGCCCTCACCGAACTCGACCGCTTCGACGAGGCCGAGGCCGTCCTGCGCGATGTCGTCGACGGCGGCCGGTTCGCCGGGCACCAGGCGATGCCGACCGCCCGGCTGCATCTGGGGTTCCTGTACGGCCGCGTGGGCCGGGTGGCCGAGGCACGGGAGCAGATCGTCCTGCTGCGTGATGAGTTCAGCTCCCGCACGATCGGGGTCTTCGACGGGTACGTGCTCGGGGTGCTGGCCTGGCTGGACAACCTGGTGGGTGATCATGCCTCCGCACTCGCCACCGGGCTGGACGCGCTGGCCCGCGCCCAGGACCGGCTCGCCAGGATGATGGCCCCGCAGATGGCGTCCAGACAGCTGATGACCATCGCCCGCGCCATCGCCGGACTCGACGCCCCCGGCGCCCCGGCCGCCGCGGCCCGGCTGCTCGGCCTCCAGGCGACCCTGGTGCCGGCCGGGCACGTGCCGACCGCCCTGGAGCGCCAGGGCCTCATCGAGGCCGAGGAAGCCGTGCGGGCCCGGCTCGACGACGACGCCTACACGGTGGCGTACGAGCAGGGCGGTGGCCTCACGATCGAGGAGGCCACCGCCCTGGCGGAGACGTACCGGAGGGACCCGCCGGCGTAGCCCCGGCCAGGGGCGCGGGTGCCCTGCCGGCGGCGAGCCCGCCCCTGCTTCAGGCCTTCCTGCGGAACCTGGCCACCGCCAGCGGCGCCATCACCACCGTGATCCCGGCGGCCCAGGCGAGCGTCCACCAGACCGAGTTCCCCGTCGGGCCGCCCAGCATGAGCCCGCGCGCCGCGTCCGCGAGGTTGGACAGCGGGTTGTAGTCGGTGAACGCCTGGAGCCAGCCCGGCATGGTCTGCGTCGGTGCGAAGATCGAGGAACCGAACTGAAGTGGCATCAGCACCAGCATTCCCATCCCCTGGACGGCCTGGGGCGTCTTCACGCTCAGCCCGAGCAGGATGAAGATCCACATGATGGCGGCGCCGAACGCCCCGGTCAGCGCGACCGCTCCGAGGAGTCCGTACACCGAGCCCTTCAGCTCCATGCCGAGGGCGAAGCCCATGGCGAGCAGGATGAGGATGGCGACCATCATCCGGCCCAGCTCGACCACGATCTTGGCGATGAGCACCGAGGAGCGCGCGATCGGCATCGTCCGGAACCGGTCCATGACGCCCTTGCGGAAGTCGTCGTTGACGCCGGTGCCGACGGCCATGGCGATGTTCACGCCCATCATCGCCATCAGTCCCGGGACCAGGTAGTTCAGATAGTCCTGCCTGTCCCCGCCGAGGCTGGCGCCGACCGAGCCGCCGAAGACGTACACGAACAGCAGCGTGAAGACGACCGGCATCAGAAGGACGTCGAACATCGACTCCGGGTCCTTCTTGATCTGGAGGAGATTGCGCCGGACCAGGGCGCCGACGTGCCGCAGGTTGGCCCTCAGCCCGATCCGGCCCTCCCCGGCCACCGCCGCCTTCGACGGTGCGGGGCCCGCGGGCCCCGCGGGCGCGGGGGTCAGGGTCGTGGTGGTGCTGCTCATGCGGCGACCTCCTGGGGAGCGGCGTCGGAGAAGGTGGATGCCTTGTCGCCGGTGATCGCGAGGAACACCTCGTCCAGGCTGGGCAAGGCGGTCGCGACATGGGCGAGGGGGAAGCCCCGGGCGCCCAGCAGCCCGATCACGGCGGTCAGCTGCTCGTCGCTGAGGATGGGCACGTACAGCAGCCCCTCGTCCGGTACGGCCTGCGCACCGGCGATCCCGTCGAGGCCGGCCTCCCGGATCGCCTGGGCCATCGCGGGCAGCTCCGCCGGGTCCGAGGGCCGGATGTGCAGTGTGCGGCCGCCGACCCTCGCCTTCAGCTCGTCCACCCCGCCCCGGGCGATGATCTTCCCCTTGTCGATGACCGTCAGCTCCTCGGCGAGCTGCTCGGCCTCTTCCATGTACTGGGTCGTCAGCAGTACGGTCGCGCCTTCGGCGACCATCCGCCGCACCTCGTCCCAGACCTCGTTGCGGGTCCGGGGGTCGAGCCCGGTCGTCGGTTCGTCCAGGTAGAGCACGGCGGGGCTGCCGATCATCGAGGCGGCCAGGTCGAGCCGCCGCCGCATGCCGCCGCTGTACTCCATACAGGCTCGCCTGGCGGCCTCGGTGAGCGAGAACCGCTCAAGGAGCTCGTCGGCCCGGGCCCGCGCCTGCTTGCGGGGCAGATCGAGCAGCCGCCCGATCATGTAGAGGTTCTCCCAGCCGGACAGCTTCTCGTCGACCGAGGCGTACTGCCCGGTCAGACCGATGGCGCGGCGCAGCCGGCGGGGCTGCTTGACCACGTCGAAGCCCGCGACGAGGGCGTGACCGGCGTCGGGGGTGACCAGCGTGGACAGGCAGCGTACGAGGGTGGTCTTGCCCGCGCCGTTGGGGCCGAGCACACCGAGCACGGTGCCCGCGCGGACATCGAGGTCCACACCGTCCAGTGCCTTGGTCTCGCCGTAGTGCTTGACCAGCCCCCGTACCTCGACGGCGTTCCGGCCGCGCTCGGGGTTCTTGTCGATTCGTTCCATGCCCACCATGGGACCAGGGCTCACCGACAGTTCACCGACAGGCCGCCGACAGGGGGCGGCCGGGCCGGAGAACGCGCGACAGCCCGCCGATGGGGGATGTCGGCGGGCTGTCGGTGGTGCGGGAAATGGTTCAGCGCGGGCCGGCGGGGCGGGCCTGCCCGTCAGCGGGAGGCGTGCCCGAGCGCGCCGGGCACCTCACCACCTCAGTGGAAGGTGTGCTCCGGCGCCGGGAACGTGCCGCCGACGACCTCGTCGGCGAACTCCTTCGCCGCGTCCCCGAGGACCTGGCGCAGATTGGCGTACTGCTTGGTGAAGCGCGGCACCTTGCCGCCGGTCAGCCCGACCATGTCGGTGTAGACCAGCACCTGCGCGTCGGTCCCGGAGCCGGCGCCGATGCCGACGGTCGGGATGTGCAGCGTACGGGTGACCTCGGCGGCCAGCTCGGCGGGTACGAGCTCCAGCACGACGGCGAACGCGCCCGCGTCCTGGACCGCCTTCGCGTCGCGCAGCAGCTGCTGGGCGGCCTCCTCGCCGCGGCCCTGGACCCGGTA
Organism: Streptomyces sp. NPDC033165; assembly: GCF_055577965.1. Lineage (NCBI taxonomy): Bacteria > Bacillati > Actinomycetota > Actinomycetes > Kitasatosporales > Streptomycetaceae > Streptomyces > Streptomyces sp. NPDC033165. Next base: position 455,221 of record NZ_JBVIPK010000001.1, on the reverse strand, counting down.
GCCCATCGCGTTGACCGACTGCGGGGTCAGGCCGATGTGGCCCATGACCGGGATGCCCGCCTCGACCAGCAGGCGGATCTGCTCGTGGGACCGCTCGCCGCCCTCCAGCTTGACCGCGCCGACGCCCGACTCCTTGATCAGCCGGGTGGCGTTGCGCAGCGCCTGGACGGGGCCCTCCTGATACGAGCCGAAGGGCAGGTCGCCGACGATGAGGGCGCGCTTGGTGCCCCGTACGACGGCGGCGGACAGCATGGCGATCTCGTCCATCGTGACGGGCACGGTGGTCTCGTAGCCGAGGTGGCAGTTGCCCATGGAGTCCCCGACGAGCATGACCGGGATTCCGGCCTCGTCGAAGACGGACGCGGTCATCGCGTCGTAGGCGGTGAGCATGGGCCACTTCTCGCCGCGCTCGGTGGCGGCGGCGATGTCGTGGACGGTGATGCGGCGGGTGGACTTTCCTCCGTACAGCGCCTTGCTGCTGTCGGGGGAAGCACCTGCGCGGGAGGGCTGATTCTGCGCAGCCTGAAGCGACATGGCCAACGGCTCCTTCGTCATCTCGAGGCGCCCTGACGGCGTCCCCGGATCCCTTCCATGGTGGCATCCCGCCCGGGCGGACGGGAAGTGGGCCCGCACACGTCCGTCCGACGGCCGTTCGGCAAAGATTTAACAATACGAGACGGTCTCGTATCGAAATGAGGTTAGGCTCGTCCGCATGTCCCAACCGTCTCCCTCCTCCTCGCTGCCTCCCGCCGCGCCCCGCATACCCGAGGCGATCCACCGCCGCCGCTGGTGGATCCTCACCGTCCTCATGTTCAGCCTGCTCATCGTGGTGCTGGACAACTCGATCCTGAACGTCGCGGTCAAGACGATCGCGAGCCCCGCACCCACCGGCATCGGCGCCACCCAGAGCGAGCTGGAGTGGGCGATCAACTCCTACACGCTGGTCTTCGCCGGGCTCCTGTTCACCGCGGGCCTGCTCGGCGACCGCATCGGCCGCAAGAAGGTCCTCCTCGCGGGCATCCTGGTCTTCGGCATCGGCTCCGCGCTGGCCGCGCTCTCCGCCTCGCCCGGCGAACTCATCACCTGGCGCGCCCTGATGGGCTTCGGCGCGGCCTTCGTGATGCCCGCCACCCTCGCCGTCCTGATGAACGTCTTCGAACGCGACGAACAGCCCAAGGCCATCGGCATCTGGGCGGGCAGCGTGGGCCTCGGCATCGCCATCGGCCCGATCACCGGGGGGCTGCTCCTGGAGCACTTCTGGTGGGGCTCGATCTTCCTGGTGAACGTCCCCGTGGTGGTGATCGCCCTCGTCGCGATGGCGGTCCTGGTCCCCGACTCCCGCGACCCGGCCCCCGGCAAGGTCGACCCGCTGGGCGTCGTGCTCTCCATCGTCGGCCTGGTCCTGCTGGTGTACGGGATCATCCGGGGCGGCGAGCTGGCCGACTTCACCGACGCCACAGCGCTCCTCGCGATCGTCGGCGGGCTGCTGGTTCTGGCCGGATTCATCTGGCACGAGAAGCGCAGCAGCCACCCGGCCATCGACATCACGTACTTCCGCGAGCCCGCGTTCTCCGCCGCGGTCGCCGCCATAGCGCTGGTCTTCTTCGCGCTGATGGGCGTGACCTTCTTCTCGGCGTTCTACCTCCAGAGCGTGCGCGGCTACAGCGCCCTCCAGTCGGGCCTGCTGATCGTTCCGCTCGCGGCCGCACAGATGATCTTCGCGCCCCGGGCCCGGCTGGTCGTCGACCGCTTCGGCGCCCGTGCCGTCTGCACGGCGGGCATGCTGCTCGTCGCCGCCGGACTCGCGTCGTTCGCCCTGTTCGACGCCGGTACGCCGGTGTGGGTGCTGTGCCTCGTCTTCTTCGTCCAGGGCGCCGGGATGGCGCACATCATGCCGCCCGTCACCGTGGCCGTGATGCAGGCGCTGCCCCGCGAGAAGGCCGGTTCCGGTTCGGCCGTCAACAACACCTTCCGCCAGGTCGGCGGAGCCCTCGGCATCGCCGTCCTGGGCTCGGTGCTCTCCACCGTCTACCGGGGCGACATCGAGGGCCACCTCGGCGCGGTCCCGGCCGGGGCCAGGGAGCTGGCCGGCGAGTCCATCGAGGCCACGCTCGGGGTCGCCGAGAAGCTCGGCCCGGTGGCCGGAAAGCCTCTGGTCGCCGCCGCCCACGACGCGTTCATCAGCGCCATGCAGGTGACCGCGCTCGGCTCGGCGGCCGTCGCCCTGATCGGCGCGGTGGTCGTCGGCCTGTACCTGCCGGGGCGGACCCCCGCGGCCCCGGCGGAGCCGGCGCCCCGCGCCGCGGAGGAACCGGTGGGCCGCTGACCGCCGGGCAGATCCGCCGTGCCGCGCGCGGGTCGTCATCCACCGCCTTCCCGGTCGGCGAGAATCGGGCCGAAGGGCGGAGCCGTACGGCGGCGCCGGAGGGCGTACGCGTACGACAGCACGGAGAGAGGCGGCTTCAGGTGCGGGACCAGGACGACGGGCAGGACCGGGGCACGCCGCGGGACGGGGGCGAGCCGCCGGCCGGGGCGGCCGACCCGGAACCCCGCCGCGGCCGCCCCCGCTCCGCCGCGGCGGAACGCGCGATCCTGGACGCCGTCATCGCCCTCCTGGAGGCGGGCGAACCCCTGGCGGGCCTCTCCATCGAGCGCATCGCCCGTACGGCGGGCGTCGGCAAGGCCACCATCTACCGGCGCTGGTCCGGCAAGGAGGAGCTCTTCGTCGACGTCGTACGGGACATGGAACCCGACGACCCGCCCGTCTCCGGCACCGCAGGCCTCGCCGACCTGCGCGTCATGCTGGAATCCCTGCGCACCCGGGGTCTCGCCCAGCGCTCCTCGGTGCTGCTGCACAACATGTTCGCCCAGATGAAGAGCCACCCGAAGCTGTGGGACGAGTACTTCGGCACGGTGATCGCCCCCCGGCGCGTCGCGATGCTGGCGGCGGTGCGGCGCGCGGTCGCGGCGGGGGAGCTGCGCGACGACCTCGACGTGGAGCTGATCGACGACCTCTTCGTCGGCCCCATGCTCGTGCGCACGGTGCACCGCCCCTACGCGCCGCTCCCCGACGACCTCGCGGACCGCATCATCTCCGCCCTGCTCCAGGGCCTGGCGCCGGCGGGCGCCCGCGGCTGACACCCCGGCACTCCTCCGCCGCCCCCGCCCCGCCCCCGCTCCGGGCGAGTGTGATCGTTCTGTCACAGGCCCGTCCGCCCGGCCCGGACCGGGAACCCGCCGTCGCCGGTTCGTCGTCCTGCTCTCCGTACGGTCGCCGGTCGCCCGGGACGTCGGCGGCGGGAAAGACGCCGCCCATCACCTAGGGTCGAGAGCGCGGCGATGTGTAGGGCAAGGCAGTGAGGACAGCGCGATGGTGCAGGCGTACGGAGCGGACACGGGCAACGGCAGCGCGGAGCAGCCGCAGGCCGGGGAATCCCGCTTCGGGGGCCTGTGGACCAGACTGAAGCAGGACCGCGGCGTCTGGCGGCGCGGGATCGTCCTGGCCCTCTGCTCGGTGCTGCTGACCCTGCCGATGGTCGTCCACGCGCGGATCCCGAACCGCTTCGGCAACCTCGGCAGCCTCACCGAGACCTTCCTGCCGTGGATCGCCCTCTTCATCCCCCTCCTGCTGGTCCTGGCCCTGCTGCGGCGCTCCGCCACCGCGATCGTCGCGCTGCTGCTGCCCGCCGTGGTCTGGCTCAACGTGTTCGGCGGCCTCCTCACCGACAAGTCCGGCGCGGGCGGCGACCTCACCGTCGCCACCCACAACGTCAACGCCGACAACCCCGACCCCGGCGGCACCGCCGAGCAGGTCGCCGGTTCCGGGGCGGACGTCGTGGCCCTCCAGGAGCTCCCGGGCGGGCAGGTCTCCACGTACGAGAAGTCACTGGCCGACCGCTACCCGCACCACTCGGTCCAGGGCACCGTCGGGCTGTGGAGCAAGTACCCCCTCGCCGACACCAGGCCGGTCGACATCAAGATGGGCTGGACCCGGGCCATGCGCTCCACGGTCAAGGCCCCGCAGGGCGAGGTCGCGGTGTACGTGGCCCACCTGCCGTCCGTCCGCGTGAAGCTGCACGCCGGGTTCACCGCCAACCAGCGCGACGACAGCGCCGACGCGCTCGGCGAGGCCATCGCCGACGAACCCGTCAAGCGCGTCGTCCTGCTCGGCGACCTGAACGGCACGATGAACGACCGCTCGCTGAACGCGGTCACCTCGCAGATGCGCTCCACCCAGGGCGCGGCGGGCGACGGCTTCGGGTTCAGCTGGCCCGCCTCGTTCCCGATGGCCCGGATCGACCAGATCATGGTCAAGGGCGTCGAGCCGCGGGCCTCCTGGACCCTGGCGGCGACCGACAGCGACCACCTGCCGATCGCGGCCCGCGTGGAGCTGTGACGCACCCCGCCGAACGTCTGCGAGAATTTGTTCCAGTAACTTACATATAGCGGTGCCAGCCGCCGCCCGGTGACCCTCACCGAGGCGGCGGCTCGCTGTTCCGCGCGTGGCGGCTTCCCCGTTCCCGCCGCACGGGCTCGGCCGCACCGCTTTCCGCCGCACCGCTTCCGGCCGCACCGCTCACCGCTTCACCGTGAAAGGTCCCTCCCCATGCCTCTGGCCCTGCTCGCCCTGGCCGTGAGCGCCTTCGGCATAGGCACGACGGAGTTCGTCATGATGGGGCTGCTGCCCAACGTGGCGGACGACCTCGGCACGTCCGTGCCCACCGCCGGACACCTCGTGTCGGCATACGCGATCGGTGTCGTCCTGGGCGCGCCCCTGCTCACCGGACTCGGCTCCCGGGTCCCGCGCAAGCGGATGCTGCTGCTCCTGATGGCGCTGTTCACCGTGGGCAACCTGGCCTCGGCGCTCGCCCCCGACTTCGGCTGGCTGGTCGCGGGGCGCTTCCTCGCCGGACTCCCGCACGGCGCGTTCTTCGGCGTCGGCGCGGTGGTCGCCGCCCGGCTGGTCTCCGAGGGCCGTCAGGCGCGGGCCGTCGCGACGATGTTCCTCGGCCTGACGGTCGCCAACATCGTCGGCGTCCCCGCGGCCACCCTGCTCGGCCAGCACCTCGGCTGGCGGGCGACCTTCCTCGTCGTCGCCGCGATCGGCCTCGCCGCGATGGCCGCGCTGGCCCGCCTGGTGCCGCGTATCCCGGTCGAGGCACACCAGGACGTCCGCCGCGAACTGCGCGCCCTCGGTAACCGCCAGGTGCTCCTGGGTCTGCTCACCGCGGTCTTCGGCTTCGCCGGGGTCTTCGCGGTGTACTCCTACCTCTCGGCGATGACCACGAAGGCGATGGGCTTCGGCGAATCCTCCGTCACCGTCGTCCTGGCCCTCTTCGGCACCGGCATGACCCTGGGCGCCCTGGCCGCGGGCCCCCTCACGGACCGGGCCCTGCGCCCGACCCTGTACGGCTCGCTCGGCGCGCTCGCGGTGGTCCTGGCGGTGTTCCCGTTCACGGTGCACGTGCAGTGGGCGGCGCTGGTGATGGTAGTGCTGCTGGGCGGAGTCGGGTTCATGACGACGACCCCGCTCCAGATGCTGGTGATGAACAAGGCGAAGGACGCCCCGACCCTGGCCTCCGCCTCCAACCACTCCGCGTTCAACCTGGCCAACGCGGGCGGCGCCTGGCTCGGCGGCATGGCCATCGCGGCGGGCTGGGGCTGGACGTCCCCGGCACTCGTGGGCGCGGTGCTGGCGCTGGCGGGCCTGGCGATAGCGGCGACGGCGGGCCTCCTGGACCGGGCCCCGGGGAAGGCGTCCCGGGTGGTCGCGGGAGCCAGTGAGACCGGTCCGGCACCTCAGGCCCGTCCGGCGCATGGGGACAAGGCGGTCACCGGGCGCCCCCGGTGACCGCCGACCCGCCGAGACGACCCGCTGGTGGGTGTCCGGACAATCCCGGCGGGCGGCACCCCTAGGACGACTCCCGCCACCGGTTCGTGATCGGCAGCCGCCGGTCCTTCCCGAATCCCTTGGGCGAGATCTTCGTCCCCGGCGGGTACTGCCGCCGCTTGTACTCCGCCGTGTCCACCATCCGCAGCGTCTTCGCCACCAGCTCCGCGTCGAACCCGGCGGCCACGATCGCGTCCAGGCCCTGGTCCCGGTCCACGTACAGCTCCAGGATCGCGTCGAGCACGTCGTAGTCCGGCAGCGAGTCCGTGTCGACCTGGCCCGGCCGCAGCTCCGCGCTCGGCGGCTTGGTGATCGAGGCCTCCGGGATCGGCGGGGTCTGGCCCCGCTCCTCCGCGGCCCGGTTGCGCCACTTCGCCAGCCGGAAGACCGACGACTTGTAGACGTCCTTGATCGGCCCGTACGCGCCGACCGCGTCCCCGTACAGCGTGGAGTAACCGACCGCCAGCTCCGACTTGTTGCCGGGTGCGAGCACGATCTGCCCCTCCTGGTTGGAGATGGCCATCAGCGTCGTGCCGCGCAGCCGCGCCTGGAGGTTCTCCTCCGCGAGCCCGGTGAGCTCCAGTGACCCCATGTACGCGTCGAACATCGGGGCGATCGGCACCGTACGGAAGTTGAGCCCGGTCCGCCGGGCCAGCTCCGCCGCGTCGTCCTTGGAGTGCTCCGAGGAGTACTTCGACGGCATGGACACGCCGTACACGTTCTGCGCGCCGAGCGCGTCGCACGCGATGGCCGCGCAGAGGGCGGAGTCGATCCCGCCGGAGAGCCCGATCAGCACACTGCTGAAACCGTTCTTCGCAGCGTATGCACGGAGCCCGACGACCAGCGCGGAGTAGATCTCCTCATCGTCGTCCAGCCGCTGCGCGTACCCGCCCGCGAGCTCGGGTTCGTACGTGCCGACGGGCCGGTCGGACAGCACGACATGGTCGATGCGCAGCCCGTCGTCCACGACCCCCGAGGGCGCCGCGGCTTCGGCGGCGGGCAGCTCCAGATCCAGGATCACGCTGCCCTCGGCGAACTGCGGGGCGCGCGCGATGACCTCGCCCTCCTTGTCGACGACGATCGAGTCACCGTCGAAGACCAGCTCGTCCTGCCCGCCGATCATCGCCAGATAGGCCGTCGTGCAACCGGCCTCCTGGGCCCGCTTGCGGACCAGGTCCAGCCGGGTGTCGTCCTTGTCCCGCTCGTACGGCGAGGCGTTGATCGACAGCAGCAGCCCGGCCCCGGCGGACCGGGCGGCGGGGACGCGCCCGCCGTCCTGCCACAGGTCCTCGCAGATCGCGAGGGCCACGTCGATGCCGTGGACGCGGACGACGGGCATCGAGTCGCCCGGCACGAAGTACCGGAACTCGTCGAACACCCCGTAGTTCGGCAGGTGGTGCTTGGCGAAGTTCAGCGCGATCCGGCCGCGGTGCAGCACGGCCGCCGCGTTCCGCGGGGAACCGGCCGGCTGCCCGTAACGCGCCGCGGCGTGTTCGGAGCGGTCCAGGTAGCCGACGACGACCGGTAGCTCGCCGAAGCCCTCCGCGTCGAGCCGGGCGGCGAGCGCACGCAGCGCCTGACGCGAGGCCTCGACGAAGGACGACCGCAGGGCCAGGTCCTCGACGGGATATCCGGTCAGCACCATCTCGGGGAACGCCACCAGGTGGGCGCCCTGCTCGGCGGAGTGCCGGGTCCAGTGGACGATCGCCTCGGAGTTGCCGGCGAGGTCGCCGACGGTCGAGTCGATCTGATTCAGTGCGAGGCGTAGTTGAGGCACGTCGGCCAGTGTAATCGTCTTTCTGACGCGATGTCCCGGCGGGCCGGGCAGAATCCTCCCGGGCCCGCCGGAACCGCAGGTCAGCCCCGGTAGCCCAGGACCGTCATCATCCCCGCCTCGGCGTGGTAGACGTTGTGGCAGTGGACCATCCACAGCCCCGGGTTGTCGGCGTCGAACTCCACGGTCAGCGACCGGTGCGGCAGCACGATCGCGGTGTCCTTACGGGCCCCGGCGGCGTTCCCCGCCAGCGCGAACGTGTGCCCGTGCAGATGCAGCGGGTGCCACATGGCCGTCCCGTTGTCGAAGACGATCCGCACCCGCTCGCCCGCCTCCACGGGCCGCCGCTGCTTCGCGGTGTACGGCTGCCCGTCGAAGGCCCAGTCGTACTTCGCCATCCCGCCGGTGAGCCGCATCCGGATCGTCCGGTCCGGCGCCCGGCCCGGAAGCGCCACCGCCTCGTCCGGTACCAGCCGCCCGGCCTCCACCGGCTTCCCGTCCAGCTCCTTCGGCCGTACGGAGGCGGCGGGCGCCGCCCCGCTCCCGGTCCGCAGCAGGGCGAGGGCCGACGCCTTCTTCCCCTCGGCCACCGCGGTGAGCGGGAAGACCCCGTCCCCGGCGGTGACGAGAACGTCGTACCGTTCGCCCATCCCCAGCAGCAGCGCGTCGCCGGTGGTGTGCCGGACCGGGAAGCCGTCGGTGTGCGTCACGGTCATCCGGTGCCCGCCGAGCGCCACCCGGAAGGCGGTGTCTCCACCGGCGTTGATGATCCGCAGCCGGACACGCTCACCGGGCCGGGCGCGGAACGTCTCCGGATCCCGCGCCACGCGCCCGTTGACCAGGTAGTGCGGGTAGGCCACATCACCGGCGTCCCCGCCGAGCAGCTCACTGGCGGCGCCCATCATCATCCGCGAGGGCCCGCCGCCGTCCGGCTCGTCCTCGTCCTTGCCCTCGCCGTTGCCGTCGCCTTCGCCTTCGCCGGACATGGTGTGCGCGCCGTGATCCATCCCGCCGCCCATGCCCCCGGACAGCTCCTTGAGCACGGCGTCCGGCGTGGACCCCGCCACCCCGTCGACCCAGTCGTCGAGGACGATCACCCACTCCTTGTCGTACGCGAGGGGCTCCTTCGGGTCCTCGACGATCAGCGGCGCGTACAGCCCCCGGTCCTGCTGGACGCCGGAGTGCGGATGGAACCAGTACGTGCCCGGGTGCGGCACGGCGAACCGGTAGCCGAAGTCGGCCCCGGGCGCGATCTCCCGCTGGGTCAGCCCGGGGACCCCGTCCATGTCGTTGCGCAGGGCGAGGCCGTGCCAGTGCATCGAGGTGGACCGCGGAAGGTGGTTGGCGAGGGTGAGGTCGAGCGTGTCCCCGGCCGTCACCCGCACCTCGCGCCCGGGCAGCCGGTCCCCGTAGGCCCAGGAGGGGACGGTGATGCCGCCGCCCAGATCGAGCCGGGTACGGGTGGCGGTGAGGGAGACCTTGCGTACGGGCCCGGAGCCGCGCGCCGCCTCGGCCGCCCGGACCTCCTTGCCGCCGGGGGAGACGTACGTACCGGAGTCCTCGGCTCCAGCGGCGGAGTGGGCGCCGCCGTGGCCGCCGCCGTCGGAACAGGCGGCGAGGGCTCCCGTACCGGCGACGGCGAGAGCGGCGCCGAGCAGGGCGCGTCGAGTGGGTTGGGTGGGCATGCTGAATACACCTCTGAAGAACTGTTGGTCCGGTGGATCTCTGAGGGGGCGGAGGTGAGTCACCCACTCCTAAATACGCAGCACCGAGACGGTGGCGAGCACCGATATGCGGGGCGGCGGCTTCGCCCGCAGGGCCCGCGGACACCCGGCCCCGGCATGCGTGCCCGCAGGCCGCCCGTCGGTACGTGCCCGGAGCAGCAGCCAGGAACCGGCGAGAGCGAGTCCCCAGACGCCGAGGACGGCGAGACAGACGGAGAGCGGATCCATGCCGCTCATGGGGGCGTCGGGATGGTGACCGGAGGGGGCCGTGTGGGCCGCACGCACAGCCGCCTCGGCGGCCTCGGCGGTCGTGATGGCCCCGACGGTCTCGATGGTCTCGACGGCTGACGGCGGAGTGCTGTGCTCCGCCGGATGGCCGACCGTGTGCATGGTGAAGATGCCGAACAGCAGGGCGGCGAACAGCAGGAACCGCCGGTAGGAACCGCTCCCGGCTCCCTTCCCGCTCCCGCTCCGCGCCCTGGCCGCCATGCGGGTCACCCTACCCCCGGCGGGTATCCGGACGGGCGGCGGCCCGGCGCCCCGGGACCCATCGCCGGAGCGGTCCGGGGCGCCGGGCCGTGGGGTACCGGCCCCTCGGGCGCCGGGCACGGGGGCGCGCGGTGGTCAGCCGCGGGCGTACACCTTCTCCGCCCAGCCCGCGATCTGCTCCTCGGTGAGGTGCTGGGCGAGGTCGGCCTCGCTGATCATGCCGACCAGTTTCTTGTTCTCGACGACGGGCAGCCGGCGGATGCGGTGGGTCTGCATCTCCTCCAGGACCGCGTTCACATCCGCCTCCGCCTCGATCCAGCGCGGGGTCCCCTGGGCGAGGTCACCCGCCGTGACCTTCGACGGATCGTGCCCCTTCGCCACACAGCCGACCACGATGTCGCGGTCCGTGATGATCCCGACCATCCGGTCCTGACCACCGTTGGCGGAGACGGGCAGGGCACCGACGTTGTGCTCGCGCATCAGCTGCGCCGCACGGTCGAGGGTCTCGTGGGCCGGAATCCAGTGGGCCCCGCTGTGCATGATGTCTTTGGCGGTCGTCATGGGCGATTTCCTCCTGCGTGCCGATGGCACTGCCGTACGGCCCCGAGCGCACCCATCGTCATCGGCCGGGCGGCCGCGCGCGACCGTAATCACCCGTTCGGGTGCGCCGGTGCGGGGACGCGGGCTGACGCACGGTGGCCCGGGACCGATGCTCAGGGGCGCGGCTTCGCCCCGCGCTCGGTGAGCATGTCGCGCATGAGCCCCAGCTCGGACTGCTGCCCCTCGACCATGCCCCGGGCGAGCCGCCGCTCGGCCGGGACCGAGCACCGCGACGCACAGGCCTCGGCCATGGTGACGCCGCCCTTGTGGTGATCCGTCATCAACTGGAGGAAGAGGACCTCGGCCCGCTCGCCGTCGAGCCGCCCCAGGCGCTCCAGTTCGGAGCGCCGGACCATACCGGGCATGAGCACACCGTCGTCGCCACCGTCCAGACGGTGCCCGCCGTGTGCGTGTCCGTCCCCGCCGTCGTCCCCCATCCACGCCATGGGTTTCCCGTCGCCGGGTGCGACCTTCGGCAGCTCCCACAGATCGAGCCGGCCGAGCAGCATGCCGCGCTGGTTGGCCTGGGTGTTGGCGATGTCGTAGGCGAGACGCCGCACGTCCTCGTCGTCGGTGCGGTCGCGGACGATGAACGACATCTCGACGGCCTGCTGATGGTGGACGGCCATGTCCCGGGCGAACCCGGCGTCGGCGGAGTCCGCGGCGGGCGCACTCGGCACGCCGGGCGCACCGGCCCCACCGGGCTCCCCGTCGCCGAGCGCGGAGGCGACGGTGGCCGCCCCCGCGAAGAGCAGGGCGAGGGCCACGGCGGCCCCGGCCGCCCACCGCACGCGCGCGGTCTTCTGCCGCTCGGCGAGGGCGTGGGACTCCTCGGCCTCGTCCTCCGCTGCGCGCTCCGCCGTCACTGCGGCACCGCCGCCAGCCCGCCGGTGCAGGGGGCGCCCGGCTCGGGCGTCTGCGCGCCCTGGACGTACTGGGCGAGGAACTGGTCCACCCGCTTGTCGTCGGCGGAGTCCACGGTGACCTGCTTGCCCCAGGCGCTGAGCACGATCGTGCCCTCCTGCTCGGCGTACGGGCTCATCAGCGTGAACGGGGTCTTCCTGACGCGCTCGGCGAGCTCGGCGACGTCCGCGTCGGCGGCCTTGCCGTTGTACGTGACCCAGACCGCGCCGTGCTCCAGGGAGTGCACGGCGTTGACGTCGGGGAGGGCCTTTTCGTATACGTCGCCGTCGCAGTTCATCCAGGCCTGGTTGTGGTCGCCGCCGACCGGAGGCCTCATCGGATAGTCGACCGTGCCCGCCACGTGGTTACGGCCCAGCTTCGCGGCGTCCCAGGACTTCAGCCCGTCGATGGTCCCGCCGGCGCGGTCGCCCTGGGAGTCGCCGTGCCCGCCGGGGTGCTTGCCGTCCTGGGCCGCGGCGGTGCCGTCGGACTTCTCGTTCTTGTCGTTCGCCTCGGAGTTCTCCAGCAGCAGATACGAGCCGAAGGTGACCAGACCGGCCACGACGGCGGCGCTCACCCCTATGGCGATGGCCCGGTTGCGGGTGCCGCGCGCACGGGTGTCGGGGGCCTGCGGCTGGGGGTGGCGGGGGTCGAAGCTCATGTCGTGGAGTCCTTCTGCGAAGGGGCCGGGAAGGGGGGAGAACGGTCCGTGGAGCGACGCGCGTGGAGGGGCGGGAACAACGGGCGGAAAGCCGGTCACCGCTCGGCCGCCGCCCCCGTGCGCCACGGTCGCCGATCGTAGTGGGTGGCCGAGTGCTCTCTCTCACACCGAGTGCGTAATGTGGGTGAAATCCCGGGTCGTGATACTGGCAGTGTCCCCCCTACCCCGGGCGGTGGTGCACAGACCGTCTGAACTGCAAGGATGTGGCAATGGACAAGCAGCAGGAATTCGTCCTCAGGACCCTTGAGGAGCGCGACATCCGCTTCGTGCGACTGTGGTTCACCGACGTCCTCGGGTTCCTCAAGTCCGTCGCCGTCGCCCCGGCCGAGCTGGAGCAGGCCTTCGACGAGGGCATCGGCTTCGACGGCTCGGCGATCGAGGGCTTCGCCCGGGTCTACGAGTCGGACATGATCGCCAAGCCGGACCCGGCCACCTTCCAGATCCTTCCCTGGCGCGCGGAAGCCCCGGGCACGGCGCGGATGTTCTGCGACATCCTGATGCCGGACGGCTCACCGTCCTTCGCCGACCCCCGCTACGTACTGAAGCGCATCCTCGCCAAGACCTCGGACCTCGGCTTCACCTTCTACACCCACCCCGAGATCGAGTTCTTCCTGCTGAAGAACAAGCCGGTCGACGGCGCCCGCCCGACCCCGGCGGACAGCTCCGGCTACTTCGACCACACCCCGCAGAACGTCGGCATGGACTTCCGCCGCCAGGCGATCACGATGCTCGAATCCATGGGCATCTCGGTGGAGTTCAGCCACCACGAGGGTGCCCCCGGCCAGCAGGAGATCGACCTGCGCTACGCGGACGCGCTCTCCACGGCGGACAACATCATGACGTTCCGTCTGGTGATGAAGCAGGTGGCGCTGGAGCAGGGCGTGCAGGCCACGTTCATGCCGAAGCCGTTCTCGGAGTACCCCGGTTCGGGCATGCACACCCACCTCTCCCTCTTCGAGGGCGACCGCAACGCGTTCTACGAGTCGGGCGCGGAGTACCAGCTCTCCAAGGTCGGCCGCTCGTTCATCGCGGGCCTGCTGACGCACGCCGCGGAGATCTCGGCCGTCACCAATCAGTGGGTCAACTCCTACAAGCGCATCTGGGGCGGCTCCTCCCGAGCGGCCGGCGCGGGCGGCGAGGCCCCCTCGTACATCTGCTGGGGCCACAACAACCGCTCCGCCCTCATCCGCGTCCCGATGTACAAGCCCGGCAAGACCGGCTCGGCCCGCGTGGAGGTCCGCTCCATCGACTCCGGCGCCAACCCGTACCTCACCTACGCGGTCCTCCTGGCCGCGGGCCTCAAGGGCATCGAGGAGGGCTACGAACTCCCCGCCGGTGCCGACGACGACGTCTGGGCCCTCTCCGACGCCGAACGCCGCGCGATGGGCATCGAACCGCTCCCGCAGAACCTGGGCGAGGCGATCTCGCTGATGGAGAAGAGCGAGTTGGTCGCCGAGACCCTGGGCGAGCACGTCTTCGACTTCTTCCTCCGCAACAAGAAGCAGGAGTGGGAGGAGTACCGCAGCGAGGTCACGGCCTTCGAGCTGAAGAACCTGCTGCCGGTGCTGTAGGAGCCGGTCGGCGGTCTGGAAGGCGCCATGCGGGCGGGGCCGGGCCCCGGCGGCTGCCGGGCCCCGCCGGCTCAGAGTCGTTGCACGGCCTTGTCCAAGGCCCTGGCGTAGTCGGCCAGCGACTCGCGATGCTTGTCGGCGAGGGGCTGTTCGACTGTGCGCCGGGCGTCGGAGACCGCCTTCCGCAGGCAGTTCTCCCGCTGGCAGCGGGCGTCGTTCCGCGCCACGGCGAGTTCGTACTGGGCCGCCGCCCGCAGCGCTTCGGTTTCGTCGGTGCCCTCGCCCTTCGCGGCCCGGGCCTTCGCGGTCCCCGTCCTCTTCTCGACCGGTTCCCGGGCGGAGGAGTCGGCGGGGACCGGGTGACCGGCATCCGCCGTGCACGAGGCCCACCGGCTCCTGGCCCGCTTGACCTCCGCGGCCCGCTCCACGTCCTCGACCACGTGGTTCGCGAGGAACTCGTACGCGTACATCAGCCGGTCCCAGCCCCGGCCGTTCAGTTCCTCCCCGGCCCGGAACTGGCATCCGTCGGTGTTGACGGTGAACGATTCGCCCGTCGGCAGCCGGAGGTCGGCGGCGGGCGAAAGTCCGGGTGCGGCCCCGCCGCCCGACTGCGACGGCGATCCCGCCGAAGTGCTGGACGTACCGGACGTACCGGAGAAGATGGATTTACCCGGTCGTGGACACCGGAAGAGAACAACACTGGTGTCCATTGCTTCCGCATTCCTGGCGCTGGTCGCCGGAATGCCGCTCGGCGTCTGGATGTTCGGCGGGAATGGCGCGGAGCGGACGGGCCGGCAAAACGCTGGAATGGACCCCGGATGCATTGAGTGCGAATGCCGTGACAAGGACTCACAACGCGTGGGGTGCCACTTGGGGGCATGGACCGCCGCGGCCGCCTGGTCGGGCCGTACCTATGTCGAACTGCGCTACAGCCCGCGGTGCCGGGCCGCATGGGCCCGCATCACGGAGGCCGCAGTCGGTGACACCGCCAGGGTGGAGGGCCCCAGGGGGGTGCACAGCCAGCGCGCGGTGACCTACGAGAACGACGTCTACTCGCCCATGGTCGAGGCGCCCTACCCCGCTGCCGCGCGGGCCTGCGCGGTGGTGGGCGGCAAGGAGGTCTGCACCCCGTCGGGCGGGTCCTCGCCCCTGCCGCCCGCGATCACCGACGAACGCGAACCGGCCCGGAAGGCCGCGCCGACGGGCAGCGGGGAGGTGGCAGGGGCGAGCGGCCGGTGGACCGCGGGCCCGCGCCGGCCCTACACCGGGGGTGTACCCGGCGGTGACGGGGCCGGAGGCGGGTTGGGCAGGGGCGGGCCCGGGTTGGGCGGGAGCTTCGGGGGGCCGCTGCCGTGTCTGCCGTCGTCCATGACCCTGCGCGCCGTCAGGCCGTAGATGCCGTACGGCGGGAAGAGGTCGACGCGGCGGGGGTAGTCGCCCTCCGCGCACTCCTCGCAGAGCAGGTCACGGCCGGTGGGCGTGTGCCGGGCGGCGGTGACCGGGGCGTTCCAGCACGCCTCGCAGACGCGGACGTCCGTCGTGGAGAGGGTGATCATCGGGGCCTCCCGGGCGGTGCGGGCAAGGCCCGGCGGGTGGTACGCATGAGGTGCCTCCGTCGCTCGTGGAGTGGATGGGTGGTGAACCCGGCCCGGCCGCGCTGCCCTGCCGAGGAATGAGCGGCCGGGACGGGGGTTCAGGGGGTCCGGCCGGAGTTCAGGAAGTCCCGCCGGGTTTCAGGGAGTCCTGCGGTTCGGGGACCCTGTCGGGGCTCAAAAGGCCCTTGCCGGGTTCGGGAGTCCTTGCCGGGGTTCAGGTGGCCCTTGCCGGTTCAGGGGGCCTGCCGGACCTCGTACCGCTTCTCGCCCCCGGGTTTCCCTCTCATCCGCGGGTCTCCCGCCACACGCGGACGAGCTTCGTGGCGTCGGGGCAGACGGCCCCCGTGCGGCAGGCGTCGCACGTCGTCGTGTGGCCGAGCAGGGCGCGGTACGCCGCGTCGGGGGAGTCGGTCGTGGTCATGGTCGCCTCTCTGCTGATCTCGGCCCAGACGAACTCGCTGGTGCGGGTGAGGGTGTGCCCGAAGCGGTCGGCCGTGGCGAGGGCGGCGAGGACCGCCGCGTGTTCGGCTTCGGTGAGCTCGGCGGGGAGGTCCGCCTCGATGCGGATACCGGCCGCGGTGTCGGCGACGCGCGGCCCGGTACCGATGGCGGCGGTGAGCATGCCGGTCAGGGCCACTGCCCGCGCTTGAGCTGAGCGCACACTTCTCCCCTGGTGAAGCTGATGTCACTCCATGTAATGCTGAGTATTCAGCTTCAACCTGATGGGTTAGCTTTGTCAATGTCGAGCCCGGAACGCCGCACCCCTCACGGAGCCGCTGAAATGCCTCGCGATACGCCGTACTTGCAGGTGGCCGACGCTCTCCGTGCCCGGGTACAGGCGGGCGAATGGGCGGTGGGTGACAAGCTGCCCTCCCGGGCCCGGTTCGCCGAGGAGTACGGCGTCGGCCAGTCCGTCGCCCAGCGCGCGATGGAGCGCCTGATCATCGAGGGCATCCTCGAAGGCCGCGCCGGTTCGGGCACGTACGTCCGCAAGGCCCGCGAGCGCCGCAGGATGGTCCGCTCACGCCACCGCGAGCAGCGCAACGGAAGCCCGTTCCGCGCCAACATGCGGGACCAGGGTGCCGCGGGCGTCTGGGAGTGCAACAGCGCCGCGCGGGTCCCGGCCACCGAGGACATCGCCGAACGGCTGGCGATCGAGCCCGGTGACCTGTGCGTCGTGACCGACTACGAGTTCCTCGCGGACGGGCAGCCGGTTCAGCTCGCCAAGAGCTGGGAGCCGATGGCCATCACCGGCGGCACGCCCGTCCTGCTCCCCGAGATGGGCCCCAAGGGCAAGGCCGGAGTCGTCGAGCGCATGAGCTCCATCGGCGTGCACATCGTCACCGCCCTCGAAGTGCCCCGCCCGGCCCGCGCCACCCGCGAGCACGCCAATCTGCTCGGCATCTCCGTGGGCGACCTGATCACCCAGCTGGAGCGTACGTACTACGACGACGAGGGACGCCCGGTGGAGACCGCCGACATCATCGTCCCGGACATCCGCTGGGAGATCGCGTACGAGATCGACGTCGACCGGTCCCGGTTCTGACAGTCCCCGCACTGACGGCCCCGGTTCGGGGGCCGGACGAAGGAGTTCGCATGGCCGCCATTCATCGCACCACGATGTCGCCCACCAAGCTGGAGTTGCTCGCCGACTGGCTTCCGAAGCAGAGCTGGTACGCGGGCGACGCGGAAACGCCGGAACTGGTCAAGGCCGGTGGGTTCCGGCTGGACGATCCGGACGGCGAGGTCGGGATCGAGTTCATGATCGTGGCGCACGCCACCGAGCGGGAGCCGGTGGCGTACGTGGTGCCGCTGGGCTATCGCGGCGCCGCGCTGGAGGACGTTTCCGACGAGGCGTTGATCGGGACGTCCGAGCACGGGGTGCTCGGCACCCGGTGGATCTACGACGGCGTCCACGACCCGGTGGTGATGGCGCAGTTGCGCGCGCTCATGCGCGGCGAAGCGGTGCCGCAGCACCAGGACGAGAGCGACACCCCCGACCCGACCGTCACTGTGCACGGGGCGGAACCCGAGGGCGGGCTCGACGTTCTGGTCAACCGTGTCCTGCGGGCGGAGGAGGCCGCCAAGAGGCCGTCCGGGTGCCTGGTCGCCGGGTGGGCCTGGCCGGACGGAACGGCCGCGAGGGGT
The DNA here is from genome assembly GCF_055577965.1 of Streptomyces sp. NPDC033165. NCBI lineage: Bacteria > Bacillati > Actinomycetota > Actinomycetes > Kitasatosporales > Streptomycetaceae > Streptomyces > Streptomyces sp. NPDC033165. Next base: position 437,806 of record NZ_JBVIPK010000001.1, on the reverse strand, counting down.
GTGCTCGCGGCCGTTGCGCCCCGGTAGCCGGGGCCGCCCCGGCCGGTGACGGTGTGACCGCCGCGCTGTTCCTGACGCCGACGGAGCCGCGCGACAGCGTGGACCTGTGAACCACCCGCTGTTGTAGTGTTGCGACCAGTGTTGAGACCCCCGTGCACCGGCACGGGGACGGACCGAGGAGGTGAGACCCATTACCGCTGGATCAGGCTGGGTGCTCACCTCGCACGATCGCGTCGAACGGACGGCAGACGTCGGACGGACGGCTTAGCCGATCGCGGAGCGCCCATCGGATTTCCCGAAAGGCTTCGCTCGTATGTCCGTTCACCCCGTGAGTTCCCTCTCCACCACTGTTGCCACCCTGCGCCACGCCGGCTGCGTCTTCGCCGAGGACGAGGCCGCGCTCCTGAACGAGGCGGCCCGGTCCCCGCAGGAACTCGCCGCCCTCGTCGAACGCCGCGCCGCCGGGCTCCCGCTCGAACACGTCGTGGGCTGGGCCGAGTTCTGCGGCCGCCGCTTCGGCGTCGACACCGGCGTCTTCGTACCCCGCCGCCGTACGGAATTCCTCGTCGCGCAGGCCGTCGCCCTCGCCCCCCGGCGCGCCGTCGTCGTCGACCTCTGCTGCGGCTCCGGCGCGCTCGGCGTCGCCCTCGCCACCGAAGCCGCGGCGGCCGAACTGCACGCCTGCGATGTCGAACCGGCCGCCGTGCGCTGCGCCCGGCGCAACGTCGGCGCCCTCGGGCAGGTCTACGAGGGCGACCTGTTCGGCCCCCTGCCCGCCACCCTGCGCGGCCGCGTCGATGTGCTGCTGGCCAATGTTCCGTACGTGCCGACCGACGACGTCGAACTCCTTCCCGCCGAGGCCCGCGTCCACGAACCGCGCGTCGCCCTGGACGGGGGCGGCGACGGGCTCGACGTGATGCGCCGGGTCGCCGCCGAAGCCCCCGGTTGGCTCGCGCCCGGCGCGAGCCTGCTGGTCGAGACGAGCGAGCGGCAGCGGGACGCGGCGGTGGAGGTCATCGGCGGCGCCGGGCTGGTCCCGCGCGTGGTGGTCTGCGAGGAGCTGTACGCCACCGTCGTCATCGGCACCGCGGGGCAGTAGTCGTCAGCCGGGCCGTGGCCGCGTCCCGAATCCACCCCCACAGCCCTTAGGCTCGAAGCGCTGTGGCGCGGCCAACGGGCAGCGAGCAGTTACGCAGATCGGTTCGGACGGCAGGAGAGCGTGCGATGACGACGGTGCCGGGGCGCAGAAGCAGTACGTTCACCAGGCTGCTGCGGCACGGATTCACCGACCCGTCCGCCGCCGAACGGCTCCTGGAGGTGGCCGACCTCGCCCCCGTACGGTCCGACCCCGTCCTCCTGGAGGCGCTCGGCGCCACCGCCGACCCGGATCTGGCCCTGCGCGGTCTCGTACGGCTCGTGGAGGCCGAGGCGGACGAGGGGCGGCAGACGCTGCTCGACACCCTCGTCACCGCCAAGCCGCTGCGCGACCGGCTCCTCGGGGTGCTCGGGGCGTCCGAGGCGCTCGGGGACCACCTGGCCCGGCATCCGCGCGACTGGCAGGCGCTCGTCACGTACGAGGCGGTCGACCTGCATCCGGGGGTCGCCGAGTTCGAGCGCGGCCTCGCCGACGCCGTCGACCCGGACTCGCTGCGGGTCGCCTACCGCCGGTGTCTGCTGACCCTCGCCGCCCGCGACGTCTGCGGGACCACCGGCCTCGCCCAGACCGCCGCCGAACTGGCCGACCTCGCCACCGCCACCCTGCGTGCCGCCCTCGCCATCGCCCGGACGTCCGCGCCCGAGGACGCCGCGCGGTGCCGGCTCGCCGTCATCGCGATGGGCAAGTGCGGCGGCCAGGAGCTGAACTACGTCTCCGACGTCGACGTGATCTTCGTCGGGGAGGCCCGGGACGGGGTCGACGAGACCAAGGCCATGCAGGCCGCCGCCCGGCTGGCCGCCCACATGATGCGGATCTGCTCCGAGAACACCGTCGAGGGCACGATCTGGGAGGTCGACGCCAACCTCCGCCCCGAGGGCCGCAACGGGCCGCTGGTGCGCACGCTCAGCTCCCACCTCGCCTACTACCAGCGGTGGGCCAAGACCTGGGAGTTCCAGGCGCTGCTGAAAGCGCGTGCGGTGGCCGGGGACCCCGAGCTGGGCGCGGAGTACGTCGAGGCGGTCTCCCCGCTCGTCTGGCAGGCCGCCGACCGGGAGAACTTCGTCCCCGACGTCCAGCAGATGCGCCGCCGCGTCGTCGACAACATCCCCGCCGACCGGATCGAGCGCGAGCTGAAGCTGGGGCCCGGAGGGCTGCGGGACGTGGAGTTCGCCGTCCAGCTCCTCCAGCTGGTGCACGGGCGCAGCGACGGCTCGCTGCGCAGCGGCACCACGCTGGAGGCCCTGCGGGCGCTCGCCGAGGGCGGATACGTGGGGCGCGCGGACGCCGCCCAGCTGGACGAGGCGTACCGCTTCCTGCGCTCCATGGAGCACCGCATCCAGCTCTACCGGCTGCGCCGCACCCACCTGGTCCCCGAGGACGAGGCGGACCTGCGGCGGCTCGGGCGGTCGCTCGGGATGCGCACCGATCCGGTCGCCGAACTCAACAAGGCGTGGCGGCGGCACGCCTCCGTCGTACGGCGGCTGCACGAGAAGATCTTCTACCGGCCGCTGCTGGACGCCGTCGCCCAGCTGGCCCCCGCCGAGTCCCGGCTCAGCGCGAAGGCCGCCGCGATCCGGCTGGAGGCGCTGGGGTACGCGGACCCGGCGGCCGCCCTGCGGCATCTGGAGGCCCTGTCCTCCGGGGTGTCCCGCAAGGCGGCGATCCAGCGCACGCTGCTGCCGGTGCTGCTCGGCTGGTTCGCGGACTCCGCCGACCCGGACGCCGGGCTCCTCGGCTTCCGCAAGGTGTCCGACGCGCTCGGCAAGACCCCGTGGTACCTGCGGCTGCTGCGCGACGAGGGAGCGGCCGCGGAGAACCTCGCCCGGGTCCTCTCCGCGGGCCGCCTCGCCCCGGACCTGCTGCTGCGGGCCCCGGAGGCGGTGGCGATCCTCGGCGACCCGGAGGGGCTGCGGCCGCGCACCCGGGACCACCTGGAGCAGGAGGTGGTGGCCGCGGTGGGGCGTGCGGACGGCGCGGAAGCGGCGATCGCGGTGGTGCGCGGGGTGCGGCGGCGCGAGCTGTTCCGTACGGCGGCCGCCGACCTCATCGGCTCGTACGGCACCGAGGACAGCCCCGCCGAGCAGGACCACGGGGCCCTCGTCGACCGGGTCGGCTCGGCCGTCACCGACCTCAACGCCGCGACCATCGCGGGAGCCCTGCGGGCCGCCGTACGGGAGCGGTGGGGCGACACCCTGCCGACCCGGTTCGCCGTCATCGGCATGGGCCGCTTCGGCGGGCACGAGCTGAGCTACGGCTCCGACGCCGACGTGCTCTTCGTCCACCGGCCGCGCGAGGGGGTCAGCGACGAGGAGGCGAGCCGGGCCGCCAACACGGTCGTCTCCGAGATGCGCCGGCTGCTCCAGCTGCCCACCGCCGATCCGCCGCTGCTGATCGACGCCGATCTGCGCCCGGAGGGCAAGGCCGGGCCCATGGTGCGCACTCTGAAGTCGTACGAGGCCTACTACCGGCGCTGGTCCCTCGCGTGGGAGAGCCAGGCGCTGCTGCGCGCCGAACCGATAGCGGGCGACGAGGAGCTGGGCCGCGACTTCATCGAGCTGGTCGACCCGTTGCGGTATCCGATGGAGGGCCTCGGCGAGGACGCCGTACGCGAGATCCGCCGGCTCAAGGCGCGCATGGAGTCCGAGCGGATGCCGCGCGGCGCGGACCCCACGCTCCACGCGAAGCTGGGGCGGGGCGGGCTGAGCGACGTCGAGTGGACCGTGCAGCTGATGCAGATGCAGCACGGGTGGGCGGAGCCGGGCCTGCGGACGACCGGTACGCGCGAGGCGCTGGCCGCGGCGTGCGCGGCGGGGCTGATTCCGGCGGAGGACGCGCAGACACTGGACGAGGCGTGGGTGCTGGCCACCCGGGTGCGCAACGCGGTGATGCTGGTGCGGGGACGGCCGGGCGACACGTTCCCGTCGGAGTCGCGGGAGATGACGGCGGTGGGGCGGTACCTGGGGTACGAGCCGGGGCATGTCGGGGACATATTGGACGACTACCGGCGGATCACGCGGAGGGCTCGGGCGGTGGTGGAGGAGCGGTTCTACGGGGCGGGGTGAGCCTTCGGAACGACCGGGGCGCCGCCGAGGGCCCCGCTCCTCAAGCGCCGGAGGGGCTGGGAAAAGGCCCGCCGCCGGGGCCACCGTCCGCACCCTCGACCCGGGGGCGGGGGTGCGGTGCGGCCCGCCGTACGTGCTACGGGTGGCGGACCGCCGTCGCGGGGGCGGGGGCGTCCGCCGTAGCCGGGGCGTCCTCGCGGGCCAGTGTGTCCGCCGCCGGGCCCGGGCGTGGCAGCCGGGCCGCGCGCACCCCGGTCAGTCGGCTCTTCCCCGTCGGCACCCACTTCGGCAGCCGGTGCGGCAGCGATCCGTACCAGGCGCGGGACAGCGCGTAACCGAAGGCCAGACAGGCCATGCCGCCCACCGCGTCCAGCCAGAAGTGGTTGGCGGTGGCCACGATCACGACGAGGGTGGCCATCGGGTAGAGCAGGCCCAGGATGCGCGCCCAGGGCGCCTTGGCCAGGGCGAAGATCGTCAGCCCGCACCAGAGCGACCAGCCGATGTGCATCGAGGGCATCGCCGCGTACTGGTTGGACATGTTCTTGAAGTCGCCCGAGGCCATCGAGCCCCAGGTCTCGTGGACCAGGACCGTGTCGATGAAGTTCGCCCCGTTCATCAGGCGGGGCGGGGCGAGCGGGTAGAGGTAGTAGCCGAGGAGGGCGACCGCCGTCGTCGAGAAGAGGACCAGGCGGGTCGCGGCGTACCGGCCGGGGTGGCTGCGGTACAGCCACACGAGCACACCGATGGTCACGACGAAGTGCAGGGTCGCGTAGTAGTAGTTCATCGACACGATCAGCCATGTCACGGAATTGACCGCGTGATTGACCGTTTCCTCGAAGGCGAGGCCGATGGACTGCTCCGCCGACCAGATCCAGTCGGCGTTGGCGAGGGCGGCGGCCTTCTGCTCCGGGACGGCGTTGCGCACGAGGGAGTACAGCCAGTAACTCACCGCGATGAGCAGGATCTCGAACCAGAGCCGCGGACGGCGCGGGGAGCGCAGCGAGCGAAGTCGCGTCAGGGCGCGGTTCCCGCGCCGGGCCTCGGGGGCCGCCTCGTCCACGATGGGTGACGGGCTGGTCGCGGACCTGCCTTCGTGTGCTGTCACGTGTGTTTCACCCATAGGCACAGAGTCTGCCAGATACGTCCCCCTGCGCTCGATCATCCTCCGGTCGGGTCCGGTACGCACGTCCTGCGCCTCAAGGATGAGCGTGGGCCCCTGAGGGAAGTCCGGGTCCCGACGCAGTCGAACCGCGAACCACCAGCTCAGGCATGAAGACGAATTCGCTGTGCGGGGCGGGAGTTCCGCCGATCTCCTCCAGGAGCGTGCGCACGGCGGCCTGGCCCATCGCCGTCACCGGCTGCCGGATCGTGGTCAGGGGCGGGTCCGTGAACGCTATGAGGGGCGAGTCGTCGTAGCCGACCACGGAGAGGTCCCGGGGGACCTCCCTGGACAGCCTGCGGGCCGCCCGGATCGCCCCGAGCGCCATCATGTCGCTCGCGCACACGACGGCCGTGCAGCCGCGCTCCATCAGGGCGGACGCGGCGGCCTGACCGCCCTCCAGTGTGTACAGAGAGTGCTGGATCAACTCCTCCACGTCGTCGGGGGCGAGGCCCAGCTGCTCCCGCATCGTGGAGTGGAAGCCCTCGATCTTGCGGAGCACCGGCACGAAGCGCTTGGGGCCCACCGCGAGTCCGATACGGGTGTGGCCCAGCGCCACCAGGTGCGTCACCGCCAGCCGCATCGCCGCCCGGTCGTCGGGTGAGATGAACGGCGCCTGCACCTTGGCGGAGAAGCCGTTGACCAGGACGAAGGGGACGCCCTGGCCGCGCAGTTGCTCGTAGCGCTGCATGTCGGCCGAGGTGTCGGCGTGCAGCCCGGAGACGAAGATGATGCCGGAAACGCCCCGGTCCACCAGCATTTCGGTGAGTTCGTCCTCGGTGGAACCGCCGGGGGTCTGGGTGGCCAGCACCGGGGTGTAGCCCTGCCGGGTCAGTGCCTGGCCGATCACCTGTGCCAGCGCCGGGAAGATCGGGTTCTCCAGCTCCGGGGTGATCAGGCCGACCAGTCCCGCGCTGCGCCTGCGCAGCCGTACGGGGCGTTCGTAGCCGAGCACGTCGAGTGCCGCGAGGACGGATTCGCGGGTGGTCGCGGCGACTCCGGGCTTGCCGTTCAGGACTCGGCTGACCGTCGCTTCGCTGACCCCCGCCTGAGTTGCGATATCGGCAAGCCGTGCGGTCATGGGATGGGACCTTACCGGGCTCGTGTCCGATTGCCCACCGTGCGCGATGCGCCACCGGTAGACCTGGCGAAGTGCTACTGGGAGGGCTCCTCGGCAACATCTTGCAAGGTCTTGCGGTCCTGGGCTGCTCCCTGCGGTCGGATCGTCGCACCGCGGACACGTCGTGCCTGGCCTGCCCCTGCCAGGGGCGGAGGGCCCTCGTCAAGGGGCTTGACGGCAACCTTGCGGACACGCGAATGTAACGATCACCAGCGCTTGCAGAAATCTTCCGCAAGGTCTTTCGGCGGTCTTTCATCCTTGTTACGTTCACGTCGACCCGGCGCCGCGACGGAGCGGTACGGCAGTTGAAGGAGTTCAGATGCGACGTGGCATAACGGCCACCGCCCTGGTCGCGGCCCTGGCGCTCGCGGCGACCGCCTGCGGCGGCGACGGCGAGTCCGGCGGCGGCAAGAGCTCGGGCGAGCTCTCCGGCACGGTGACCTGGTGGGACACCTCCAGCCCCGGCAGCGAGGACAAGGTCTTCAAGAAGCTGGCCGAAGGCTTCGAGAAGAAGCACCCGAAGGTCGACGTCAAGTACGTCAACGTGCCCTTCGGCGAAGCGCAGAACAATTTCAAGAACGCCGCCGAGACGGGCGACGCCCCCGACGTGATCCGCTCCGAGGTCGCCTGGACGCCGGACTTCGCCAGCCTCAGCTACCTGGCCCCGCTGGACGGCACCCCCGCCCTGAAGAACCAGGACGACTTCCTGGACCAGGCCGTCGCGTCCACCAAGTACGAGGGCAAGACCTACGCCGTCCCGCAGGTCATCGACTCCATGGGCATCTTCTACAACAAGAAGCTGCTGGAGAAGGCGGGCGTCGAGGCCCCGGCCAACCTGGACGAGCTGAAGAGCGCCGCCAAGAAGATCAAGGAAAAGACCGGCAAGACCGGCCTCTACCTGCGCGGTGACGACCCGTACTTCTTCCTCCCCTTCCTCTACGGCGAGGGCGGCGACCTGGTCGACGCCGGGTCCAGGACCGTCACCGTGGACAAGCCCGAGGGCGTCAAGGCCTTCAAGGCGGTCAAGGAACTGGTCGACGACGGCACCGCGAAGACGGACGCCTCGGACGGCTGGGAGAACATGATGCAGTCGTTCAAGAACGGCGACGTCGCGATGATGATCAACGGCCCCTGGGCCGTCGCCGACACCCTGACCGGCGAGGAGTTCACGGACAAGGACAACCTGGGCATCGCCCCGGTCCCGGCCGGCTCCGCAGCCCAGGGCGCCCCGCAGGGCGGCCACAACCTCGCCGTCTACGCGGGCTCCAAGAACCTCGACGCCTCCTATGCCTTCGTCGAGTACATGACGTCCGTGGAAGCCCAGGCCACCGCCGCCGGTGAGCTGAACCTGCTGCCGACGCGCCACTCCGCGTACGCCAAGAAGCAGGCCGTCAACAGCGAGATCGTCGGCTTCTTCAAGCCGATCGTCGAGACCGCCGTCGAGCGCCCCTGGATTCCCGAGGGCGGCAGCCTCTTCGAGCCGCTCCGGGTCGAGTACACCAAGGTCCTCACCGGCCAGACGACGCCGGAGAAGGCCGCCAAGGCCACCGGCGACGCGTACCGCAAGCTCCTGAAGGACTGGAAGTAACAGGAAGGTTGGCCGACTGATGGCTGTCCACACCAGCCAGTCGGTGGTGAAGGCCGCGGGCGGGAACACCGCCCGCGGCCGGAGCCGCGGTACTGGCACCCCACCACCGAAGCCCGGCCGTTTCCGGCGGGCCCTGTCGGTCCACTGGTACGCCTGGGCCATGGTCGCCCCGGTCGTCATCGTGATCGGCGTGATCATCGGCTACCCGCTGGTCCGCGGCATCTACCTGTCGATGACCGATGCCACCGAGCGCAATGTCGCCCGCTCCATCGGCGTCAACGAAGTGCCCGCGACCTACGAGTTCGTCGGCATGGACAACTACGTCGACGCGCTGTCCGGCTCGCAGTTCCTCGGTACGCTCGGCTGGACACTGGTGTGGACAGTCTCCTGCGTGAGCATCACGTTCGTGCTCGGCATGGGCCTCGCCAACATCCTCAACCGCCGCATCGTCGGGCGCTCCGCCTACCGCATGGCGCTCATCCTGCCCTGGGCCATCCCGGGCTTCGTCTCGGTGTTCGCCTGGCGTTTCCTCTACAACGAGGACCGCGGACTGCTCAACCAGATCCTCGGCGGGGCCGGGATCGACGGCATGCCGTGGCTGAACGACCCCACCTGGGCGAAGTTCTCCGTGATCGCCGTCAACGTGTGGCTCGGCATCCCGTTCATGATGGTCGCCCTCCTCGGCGGACTCCAGTCCATCCCCTCCGAGCAGTACGAGGCGGCCGAGATGGACGGCGCGACCGCCTGGCAGCGCTTCCGTCACATCACGCTGCCCGGACTGCGCCCGGTCTCCACCACGGTGATCCTGCTCTCCACCATCTGGACCTTCAACATGTTCCCGGTGATCTTCCTGCTGACCCGCGGCGGACCCGGTGAGGCGACCCAGATCCTGGTGACCCAGGCGTACAAGTTCTCCTTCGAGATCAGCCCGCGCGACTACGCCCAGTCCTCCACGTGGGGCGTGCTGATCCTCGTCCTGCTGATGATCTTCGCCGTGATCTACCGGCGAGTCCTGCGCACCCAGGGAGACAACTGGTGAGCACCGCTACCGACACCTCCGCGCGCCATGCCGTGCCCAAGGTCCGGCTCCGCGGCGAGCGTTCGGCCCTCGCCTCGGTCGGGCTGCACCTCACCCTGATCACCGCCTCGGTGATCGCGGTCTTCCCGGTGCTGTGGGTCCTGCTGACCTCGCTCAAGCCCGCCAAGTACGCGACCACCACGGACTTCTTCCGCGAGACGACGTTCGTCAACTACACGAACCTGATCCGCGACACCGAGTTCCTCAACTGGTTCGCCAACTCCGTGATCGTCGCCGGGCTCTCCACCGCGATCGGCGTCTTCGTCTCCGCCACCACCGGCTACGCCGTCAGCCGCTTCCGCTTCCCCGGCAAGCGAGGGCTGATGTGGACGCTGCTGATCACCCAGATGTTCCCGGTCGCCGTCCTCATCGTGCCGATCTACACGATCATGTCGAAGCTCGGACTGCTCAATCAGCCCGCCGGGCTCGTCATCACCTACCTCACCATCGCGGTGCCGTTCTGCTCCTGGATGATGAAGGGCTTCTTCGACACGATCCCCCGCGAGATCGACGAGTCGGGCGAGGTCGACGGCCTCACCCCGTTCGGCACCTTCTGGCGGCTCGTCCTGCCGCTGGCCAAGCCGGGCCTCGCGGTCACCGCGTTCTACTGCTTCATCACCGCCTGGGGCGAGGTGGCCTACGCCTCCGCGTTCCTGGTCGGCGACGAGAACCTCACACTGGCCGGCGGACTCCAGAAGTTCGTCAACCAGTACGGAGCCCAGTGGGGCCCGATGACCGCAGCCTCCGTCCTCATCGCCGTCCCGGCCGCCCTGGTCTTCCTGTTCGCGCAGAAGCACCTGGTCACCGGCGTGTCCGCCGGAGCCGTCAAGGGCTGAGAAACCTCCTGGACGCCAGAACCCGCACGCACCACCGCACCCGTCACGGCGGCGTGGGAACCCCGACCCGGTCACCCTGCGCCGCCCCCCACCCCGACACCCCAGGGACGACATGACCCAGCACCTCGCTGCCCCCTCCACCGGCACGTCCGACGACGCCCCGGGCCACCGCACCGGCTGGTGGCAGGACGCGGTGATCTACCAGGTCTATCCACGGAGCTTCGCCGACGGCAACGGAGACGGCATGGGCGACCTCGCCGGCGTCACCGCCCGCCTGCCCCACCTGAAGGACCTGGGCGTCGACGCGGTCTGGCTCTCCCCCTTCTACGCCTCCCCGCAGGCCGACGCGGGCTACGACGTCTCCGACTACCGGGCCATCGACCCGATGTTCGGCAATCTGCTGGACGCCGACGCGCTGATCCGCGAGGCCCACGGCCTGGGCCTGCGCATCATCGTCGACCTGGTCCCCAACCACTCCTCCGACCAGCACGAGTGGTTCAAGCGCGCCCTGGCCGAGGGCCCCGGCTCCGCCCTGCGCGAGCGCTACCACTTCCGCCCGGGCAAGGGCGCGAACGGCGAACTCCCGCCCAACGACTGGGAGTCCATCTTCGGCGGCCCCGCCTGGACCCGTACGGCCAACCCGGACGGCACCCCCGGCGACTGGTACCTGCACCTCTTCGCCCCCGAACAGCCCGACTTCAACTGGGAGCACCCGGCCGTCGCCGACGAGTTCCGCTCCATCCTGCGCTTCTGGCTCGACATGGGCGTCGACGGCTTCCGGGTCGACGTCGCCCACGGCCTCGTCAAGGCCGAGGGTCTGCCCGACCTCGGGGCCCACGACCAGCTCAAGCTGCTCGGCAACGAGGTCATGCCCTTCTTCGACCAGGACGGCGTCCACGAGATCTACCGCAGCTGGCGCACCATCCTGGACGAGTACCCGGACACGATGGCGGCCGGAGGGCCTTCCTCGGAGGGGCGGCGGGTGACGGGCGGGCGGATCGCCGTCGCCGAGGCGTGGACCCCCACCGTCGAGCGCACCGCCAACTACGTGCGCCCCGACGAGATGCACCAGGCCTTCAACTTCCAGTACCTGGCGACCGACTGGGACGCCGAGGAACTCCGCAAGGTCATCGACGTCTCGCTCGACGCGATGCGCCCCGTCGGCGCGCCCACCACCTGGGTGCTCTCCAACCACGACGTCACCCGGCACGCCACCCGCTTCGCCAACCCGGCGGGCCTGGGCACCCAGATCCGTACCCCCGGCGACCGCGAACTCGGCCTGCGCCGGGCCCGCGCCGCCAGCCTGCTGATGCTCGCCCTGCCCGGCTCCGCCTACGTCTACCAGGGCGAGGAGCTCGGCCTGCCCGACGTCACCGACCTGCCCGACGAGGCCCGCCAGGACCCCTCGTTCTTCCGCGCCGAGGGCCAGGACGGCTTCCGCGACGGCTGCCGCGTCCCGATCCCGTGGACCCGCGAGGGCACTTCGTACGGCTTCGGCGACGGCGGCAGCTGGCTCCCGCAGCCCGCCGGCTGGGGCGAGCTGTCCGTCGAGGCGCAGACCGGCGTCGAGGGCTCCACCCTGGAGCTGTACCGGGCCGCCATCGCCGCCCGCCGGGAACACCCGGGCCTCGGCGCGGGCACCGATGTCGAATGGCTCCAGGCCCCCGAAGGCGTCCTCGTCTTCGCCCGCCCCGGCTTCGTCTGCACCGTCAACACCACCGGTGCCCCCGTCCGCATCGCGGCCCGCGGCCGGGTGCTGCTCGCCAGCTCCCCGGTCACCGTGGACGGCGCCGAGGCCGAGCTGCCCGCCGACACCACGGTGTGGTGGACGGTGTGACACTGCCCGCGCCCAGGGCCACCGCCGGACCCCGCCTCTCCGACATCGCCGGACAGGCGGCGGTCAGCGAGGCCACGGTCAGCCGGGTCCTGAACGGGAAGCAGGGCGTCGCGGACTCCACACGTCAGCGGGTGCTCGCGGCGCTCGACATCCTGGGCTACGAACGGCCCGTACGGCTGCGGCAGCGCAGCGCCGGACTGATCGGCCTGGTGACGCCCGAACTCACCAACCCGATCTTCCCGGCGTTCGCCCAGTCCGTCGAACAGGTGCTGGCCGGGCACGGCTACACACCCGTGCTCTGCACCCAGGTGCCCGGCGGAGCCACCGAGGACGAACTCGTCGAGCAGCTCGTGGAGCGGGGCGTCGGCGGCATCGTCTTCCTGTCCGGGCTGCACGCGGACACCTCCGCCGACCCGGGGCGGTATGCCGCGCTCAGCGAGCGCGGCGTGCCGTTCGTCCTGATCAACGGCTACAACGAGCGCATCAGCGCCCCGTTCGTCTCGCCCGATGACAACGCTGCCGTGCGGATGGCCATCGGGCACCTCGCCGATCTCGGCCACCGCCGGATCGGCCTGGCCATAGGCCCGCAGCGCTACGTCCCCTCGCGCCGCAAGCGCGAGGGGTTCGTGGAGGCGGCCGTCTCCGTGCTCGGCATGGACCGCTCCGAGGCCGAACTGCTCGTCTGCTCCACGCTGTTCAGCGTCGAGGGCGGCCAGGTGGCGGCGGGTGCCCTGCTGGACGCCGGCTGCACCGGCATCGTCTGCGGCAGCGACCTGATGGCCCTCGGCGTGGTCCGCGCCGCCCGGGGGAGAGGCCTTGAGGTGCCGCGCGACGTCTCGGTCGTCGGCTTCGACGACTCGCCGTTCATCGCCTTCACCGACCCGCCGCTGACCACGGTCCGCCAGCCCGTGCAGGCGATGGCATCGGCCGCGGTGGGCGCGCTGCTGGAAGAGATCGGCGGGAGCCCGGTGCAGCGCACCGAGTACGTCTTCCAGCCGGAGCTGGTGGTACGCGGCTCGACGGCGGCGGTACGCAGCGACTGAACGGGACACCGGCACGTACAGGAGAGGCGCCAGGAGTCGGCCCAGGAAGGGCCGGCGGGGAGTTTCAGCGACTCCGGGCGCCTCTCCTTGTCGTGACCTGAGTCGCATGCAACGTAACAGGCCCGCAATATCTTGCGAAAGACCTTGCAGCAAGAAATCGCGAGGAGAACTGGCTTGTTTCGCCGGTGTGAGCGGGAGGTGTCCAAAGGGTTGACCGGTGCCTGGTGGCCTCGTACGGTCTGGTCCGCGGCAAGGTTTGCATTCTTGCAGCAAGAACCTTCAGGAGCCTTGAGGGCATGGCGCGTTGCCGGCAGAGGCTGCACCGTCCCCCGCGTTTCCCCCACCCGCAGGAGGAAAAGACATGGCACGCAGACCCCTGTCCGCCGCCCTCGCCCTCGTGGCCGGCGCCGCCGCCCTCGTCATCCCCACCGGATTCGGCACCGCCCCCGCCGCACAGGCCGCTGCCCCGGGCGACAGGGACGTCACGGCCGTGATGTTCGAGTGGAAGTTCTCCTCCATAGCCAAGGCCTGCACGGACACCCTCGGTCCGGCGGGCTACGGCTACGTCCAGGTCTCGCCGCCCCAGGAGCACATCCAGGGCGGCCAGTGGTGGACCTCCTACCAGCCCGTGAGCTACAGGATCGCCGGTCGCCTCGGCGACCGGGCCGCTTTCGGTGCCATGGTGAACACGTGTCACTCGGCGGGTGTGAAGGTCGTCGCGGACGCCGTCATCAACCACATGGCGGCGGGCGACGGCACCGGCACCGGAGGCTCCGCGTACACGAAGTACGACTACCCGGGCCTCTACTCCGGCAGCGACCTCGACGACTGCCGGGCCGAGATCACCGACTACAACGACCGCGCCAACGTCCAGAACTGCGAACTGGTCGGCCTCGCCGACCTGGACACCGGCGAGGACTACGTACGCGGGAGGATCGCCGGCTACCTCAACGACCTGCTCTCCCTCGGCGTCGACGGCTTCCGGATCGACGCGGCCAAGCACATGCCCGCCGCCGACCTCGCGGACATCAAGTCCCGGCTGAGCGATCCGAACGTCTACTGGAAGCAGGAAGCGATCTTCGGAGCGGGCGAGGCGGTATCGCCCTCCGAGTACCTCGGCACCGGCGACGTCCAGGAGTTCCGGTACGGGCGGAGCCTCAAGCAGGTCTTCCTCCACGAGAACCTGGCCCACCTGAAGAACTTCGGCGAGGGCTGGGGCTTCATGGAGTCCGGCAAGTCCGCCGTCTTCGTCGACAACCACGACACCGAGCGCGTCGGCGACACCCTCAACTACAAGAACGGCTCCGCCTACACCCTCGCCAACGTCTTCATGCTGGCCTGGCCCTACGGCTCCCCGGACGTCCACTCCGGCTACGAGTTCAGCGACCACGCCGCCGGACCGCCGAACGGCGGCCAGGTGAACGCCTGCTACAGCGACGGCTGGAAGTGCCAGCACGACTGGCGCGAGATCTCCTCCATGGTCGGCCTCCGCAACGCCGCACGCGGCCGGGCCGTCACCGACTGGTGGGACGACGGCGGCGACCGGATCGCCTTCGGCCGGGGCGACAAGGCGTATGTCGCCATCAACCACGAGGGCTCGGCGCTCACCCGGACCTTCCAGACCTCACTGCCCGCCGGGGACTACTGCGATGTGCAGTCCGGCAACGGGGTGAGCGTCGACGGGTCCGGCCGGTTCACCGCCACCGTCCCGGCCGGAACCGCCCTCGCCCTGCACGTGGACGCCCGGACCTGCGGGGGAGGGGGCTCTGACCCGAACCCCGGCGACGGCCCGTCCGGCGCCTCCTTCGGCGTCAACGCCACCACCCAGCCCGGCCAGAACATCCACGTCACCGGCGACCAGGCGGCCCTGGGCAACTGGAACCCGGCCCTCGCGCCGAAGCTCGACCCGGCCGCGTACCCCGTCTGGAAGCTGGACGTGAACCTGCCCGCCGGGACCTCGTTCGCGTACAAGTACGTCCGCAAGGACGGCGACGGCAACGTCACCTGGGAGAGCGGCGCCAACCGCACCGCCACCGTCCCGGCCTCCGGGAAGGTCACGCTGACCGCCGACGTGTGGCGCGGCTGACCTCCTGACGAACGCGCGGGCCGGTGACCGACGTCACCGGCCCGCGGTCCACCCTCCGCAAGCCCTCCTGACACCAGCCGAGGAGCACCCTCCCGTGTCCCGAACCTCCCTCAGGCGAGGGGCGGTGGCCGCCCTGTGCGTGGCGCTGCTGCCCGTCGTCCCGGCGGCCTCGGCCGCCGCGTCGCCCCGTCCGCCGTCCCCTCCCTCGGATGCCAGGCTCGCCCGTGAGGCGGCCCGGCACGACCTCACCCGTGAGCAGTTCTACTTCGTGCTGCCCGACCGGTTCGCCAACGGCACCACCGCCAACGACCGGGGCGGGCTGAAGGGCTCACGCCTGGAGCACGGCTTCGACCCCACCGACAAGGGCTTCTACCAGGGCGGCGACCTCAAGGGCCTGACGTCGAAGCTCGACTACATCAAGGGCCTCGGCACCACCGCCATCTGGCTGGCGCCGATCTTCAAGAACCGCCCGGTCCAGGGCACCGGCGAGGACGCCTCGGCGGGCTACCACGGCTACTGGATCACCGACTTCACCCAGGTCGACCCGCACTTCGGCACCAACGCGGACCTGGAGCGGCTGATCGACAAGGCCCACGCCAAGGGGATGAAGGTCTTCTTCGACGTCATCACCAACCACACCGCCGACACCGTCGACTACGCGGAGAAGGCCTACGGCTACAAGCCGAAGGGCGCCTTCCCCTACCTCAGCAAGGACGGCCGCCCCTTCGACGACCGCGACGGCGTCAGGAAGGTCGACCAGGACTCCTTCCCGTACACCCCGGTCCAGACCCCGGGCACCGGCAGGAAGGTCCCGGCCTGGCTCAACGACCCCACCATGTACCACAACCGGGGCGACTCGACCTGGGCCGGCGAGTCCAACGAGTACGGCGACTTCTCCGGCCTCGACGACCTGTGGACCGAGCGTCCCGAGGTCGTGAAGGGCATGCGGAAGATCTACGAGAAGTGGGTCCGCGACTTCGACATCGACGGCTTCCGCATCGACACCGTCAAACACGTCGACCTGGACTTCTGGACCCAGTGGGCCACCGCGCTCGACGCCTACGCGGCCGAGCGGGGCCGGGACGACTTCTTCATGTTCGGCGAGGTCTACTCCGCCGACACCGAGATCACCTCGCCCTATGTGACCCGGGGCCGCCTGGACTCCACCCTCGACTTCCCGTTCCAGGACGCCGCCCGGCAGTTCGCCTCCCGGGGCGCGCCCGCCGACCGGCTCGCCTCGGTGTACGCGAACGACTACCGCTACACCACGGACAAGGCCAACGCCTACGAACAGGTCACCTTCCTCGGCAACCACGACATGGGCCGCATCGGGACCTTCCTCAAGCAGGACAACCCGAAGGCCGACGAAGCCGAGCTGCTGAAGCGGGCCCGGCTCGCCAACGAGCTGATGTTCTTCGGGCGCGGCAACCCGGTGATCTACTACGGCGACGAGCAGGGCTTCACCGGAGCGGGCGGCGACAAGGACGCCCGCCAGACCCTCTTCGCCTCGAAGACCGCCGACTACCTCGACGACGACCAGCTCGGCACCGACCGCACCCACGCCTCGGACGCGTACGACACCAAGCACCCCGTCTACCGCTCCATCGCCGCCCTGTCCAAGCTCACCAGGAACCACCCGGCGCTGCGCGACGGCACCCAGATCGAGCGGACCGCCGAAGGGGCGGAGGGCTCGGTGTACGCCGTCTCGCGCATCGACACCAAGCGCCCCTACGAGTATCTCGTCGCCTCCAACAACGGCACCAGCCCGAAGGAGGTGCGGCTCGCCACCGAGTCGTCCGGCATGAACTTCCGTACGCTGTACGGCGGTTCCGGCACTGTCCGCAGCGGGGCGGACAAGGCGGTCACCGTCACCGTGCCCGCCCTCTCCAGCATCGTGCTGCGGGCGGACAGGCGTGTGGGCGCCCCGGCCGCCAAGCCCGCGATCGCTCTGAAGGCCCCGGCCGCCGGAGCCACCGGCACCGTGGAGATCGCCGCCGACGTGGACGGCGGACAGCTCAACCGGGTCGTCTTCGCCGCCCAGGTGGGCAACGGGAAGTGGCAGACGCTCGGCAGTGCCGACCACGCCCCGTACAAGGTCACCCAGTACCTCGACGAGACGGTGAAGGCGGGAACGCCCCTGCGCTACAAGGCCGTTGTCGTCGACCGCACGGGCCGTACCTCCAGCGCCCTCGCCTCGACCACCGCCGGTCAGGCCCCGCCGCCCGGGAAGCCCGTCGCCGTCGAGCGGGACCGGGCCGTCGTCCACTACCGGCGCGCCGACGGCGACTATGAGGGCTGGCAGCTCAAGTCCGGTGACAAGACGGCGGAGTTCATCGGGCGGGACGCGTACGGCGCGTTCGCCTGGCTCGACCTGGAGGAGGGCGCGGACTCGGTCCCGTACACCGTCGAGAAGAACGGCACCCCCGACGGCCCGGAGCGGACCATCGACCTGTCCATGACCGGGCAGGTCTGGGTCGAGCAGGGCAAGGACGAGCAGGCGGTCGAGGCCCCCGAGGCCCCGCCCCAGGACACCGCCAAGGCGGTCCTCAACTACCACCGCCCGGACGGGAACTACGACGGCTGGGGGCTGCACACCTGGGCCGGGGCCAAGGAGCCCACGGACTGGTCGAAGCCGCTGATGCCGGCGAGGGAGGACGCCTACGGCGTCACCTTCGAGGTGCCGCTCGTCGACGGGGCCACTTCGCTCAGCTATATCCTCCACAAGGGCGACGAGAAGGACCTCCCCAGCGACCAGTCCCTGGACCTCACCACCTATGGCCACGAGGTCTGGCTGCTCGGCGGCAAGCCCGGCTACCTCCTCCCGCAGACCGGCGGCGGCCCGGCCCCCGACCTGTCGAAGGCCCAGGCGCAGTGGATCGACGCGGACACCGTCGTCTGGAAGGTGAAGGCCACCGACGCCACCAGCCAGCAGCTCGTGTACGCGAAGAAGGGCGGCATCTCCGTCGTCGACGGGGCGCTGTCCGACGAAGGCCGGTGGCTCCGGCTCACCCCGGCCGCGCTGAGCGATGGGCAGAAGGCGAAGTTCCCCCACCTGAAGGACTATCCGGCCTTCACCGTCGACGCCCGTGACCGGGACCGCGTCCGGGAGTCCCTGCGCGGCCAGCTCATCGCCACCCAGCGCGCCGCCAACGGCGCCCTGCTCGCCGCCACCGGCGTCCAGACGGCGGGCATCCTGGACGACCTGTACGGGAAGCACGCGGCGTCCGCCGAACTCGGCCCGGTCTTCCGCAAGTCCAGGCCCACCCTCTCGGTGTGGGCCCCGACCGCCCGGACCGTCTCGCTCGAACTCGGCGGCCGCACGCACCCGATGAAGCGCGACGGGCGCACCGGCGTCTGGTCGGTCACCGGGAAGAAGGGCTGGCGGGGCAAGCCCTACCGGTACGCCGTCACCGTCTGGGCGCCCACCGTCCAGAAGCTGGTCACCAACAAGGTCACCGACCCCTACTCCACCGCCCTGACCGCCGACTCCGCCCGCAGCCTCGTCGTCGACCTCACCGACCCGAAGCTCGCGCCGCGCGGCTGGTCCGGCCTGGACAAACCCGCCGCCACCCCGCTGCGGGACGCCCGGATTCAGGAACTGCACGTCCGCGACTTCTCGATCACGGACCGCACGGCGAGGCACCCGGGGGAGTACCTGGCCTTCACCGACACCCGCTCCAAGGGCATGCGGCACCTGAAGAAGCTGGCCGACTCCGGCACGAACTACGTCCACCTGCTGCCCGTCTTCGACATCGGGACGATCCCGGAGAAGAAGGCCGACCAGGCCGAGCCCGCCTGCGATCTCTCCGCCTACGCCCCCGACTCCGAGGAGCAGCAGGCCTGCGTGAGCGAGGCCGCCGCCGAGGACGGCTTCAACTGGGGCTACGACCCCTTGCACTACACCGTCCCCGAGGGCTCGTACGCCTCCGACCCCGACGGCACCCGGCGCACGGTCGAGTTCCGGCGGATGGTCCAGGGCCTCAACCGGGCCGGGCTGCGCACGGTCATGGACGTCGTCTACAACCACACCGTCGCCTCCGGGCAGCACGACAAGTCGGTGCTCGACCGCATCGTGCCCGGCTACTACCAGCGACTCCTGGAGGACGGCACCGTCGCCACCTCCACCTGCTGCGCCAACACCGCGCCCGAGAACACCATGATGGGCAAGCTCGTCGTGGACTCGGTCGTCACCTGGGCCAAGGAGTACAAGGTCGACGGCTTCCGCTTCGACCTGATGGGCCACCACCCGAAGGACAACATCCTCGCCGTCCGCAAGGCGCTGGACGAGCTCACGCTCGCCAAGGACGGCGTCGACGGCAAGAAGATCATCCTGTACGGGGAGGGCTGGAACTTCGGGGAGATCGCGGACGACGCCCGCTTCGTCCAGGCCACCCAGAAGAACATGGCCGGGACCGGCATCGCGACCTTCTCCGACCGGGCCCGCGACGCCGTGCGCGGCGGCGGCCCCTTCGACGAGGACCCCGGCGTCCAGGGCTTCGCCTCCGGCCTCTACACCGACCCCAACTCCTCCCCGGCCAACGGCACCCGCGCCGAGCAGAAGGCCCGGCTGCTGCACTACCAGGACCTGATCAAGGTCGGCCTCAGCGGCAACCTCGCCGACTACACCTTCACCGACACCTCCGGGCGTACGGTCAGCGGCTCCGACGTCGACTACAACGGGGTTCCCGCCGGATACGCGGCCGTCCCCGGCGACGCACTCGCCTACTCCGACGCCCACGACAACGAGACGCTCTTCGACACCCTCGCCTTCAAGCTCCCGGCGGGGACCACGGCCGCCGAACTGGCCAGGGCCCAGGTGGTGGCCATGGGCGCCGCCGTCCTCTCGCAGGGTCCCTCGCTCTCCCAGGCGGGCACCGACCTGCTGCGCTCCAAGTCCCTGGACCGCAACTCCTACGACAGCGGCGACTGGTTCAACGCCCTGCACTGGGACTGCCGCGACGGCAACGGCTTCGGCCGGGGCCTGCCGCCCGCCGCCGACAACCAGGACAAGTGGCCTTACGCGAAGCCGCTGCTGGCCTCGGCCGGGACGATCGCACCCGGCTGCGCCCAGATCGAGGGGGCGTCCGCCGCCTACCGGGACCTGCTCACCATCCGCGGCACCGAGAAGGAGTTCTCCCTGAGCACCACCGGCCAGGTGCAGTCGGCCCTGTCCTTCCCGCTCTCCGGTCCCGCCGAGACCCCCGGAGTGATCACCATGCGCCTGGGCGGGCTGGCCGTCGTCCTCAACGCCACCCCGGAGACCGCCACCCAGCGGCTCGCCGCACCGGCCGGGAGGACGTACGCGCTGCACCCCGTCCAGGCGAAGGGCGCGGACCCTACTGTCAAACGAGCCAGGTACGACGGGAAATCGGCCACTTTCACCGTCCCGGGACGTACGGTGGCCGTCTTCACTCTGCGCTGACCTCCGACGGCACTACGGTGACGGCAGACGTCGGCGAAGGAGCCGCGACAGCCGTCCCGGTCCGCCCGGCCGGTCCCGCTCTCCCCGTCGGGGGAGGCGGGACCGTGCCGGCTCGCGCGGCAGGAGCCCCGAACGGGGCGGTCGGCCCACCGACGCCCCCTGCCCCAGCGTGCGGACGGTGATGATGACCAAGGTGGGATACCTTCCCGAGGAGATGAGCAGCTTCGTCGGGAGGCGGGCCGAACTGGCCCGGCTGCACACCGCGTTGACCACCCGGCGGATGACCACCCTGATCGGCCCCGGCGGCGTCGGCAAGACCCGGCTCGCGCTGCGGGCCGCCCGCGCCGTCGCCGACGGCTACCCGGACGGCGCCTGGTGGGCAGACCTCTCCCCGCTCTACGGCGACGGGCTGCTGCTCCCCACCGTCTCGGACGCCGTCGGGCTCGCCGACCACACCCTGCGGATGCCCGTCGAGGCGCTCTGCGAATGGCTCAGCGACAAGCGGCTCCTGCTGGTCCTCGACTCCGCCGAACACCTCCGGGGCCCCTGCTCCCACCTGCTGGCCGAGGTCCTCACCACCTCGCCCGCGCTGACGGTCCTGGTCACCAGCAGGCAACCGCTGGGCACCCGGGGGGAGTACGTCGTCGAGGTGCCGCCGCTCCCGGTCGACGGCGCCCCGGACGCGCTCCAGCTCTTCGCCGACCGGCTGCGCGCCGCCGACCCCCGCGCGGGTCTGGACGGCCCCGGGGACGAGGCGGCCGCCGCCGAGATCTGCCGCCGCCTCGAAGGCATCCCGCTCGCCATCGAACTGGCCGCCGCGGGCATCGGCCGCCACACCGTGGCCCAGCTCGCCGACCGCATCGGCACCCGCTTCGACGTACCCGGACCCGGCCGGGGCGGCCCCGGGGCGTCCGGCGGCGTCGCGGCCGTCCCCGGCCTCGGAACCTCCCGGCTCGACATCCTCGCCGACGAGTCGGTCTGGCCCCGCCGGCACCGCACCCTGCGTACCGCCATCGGCTGGTCCCACGAGCTGTGCTCCCCGCTCGAACGCCTCCTCTGGGCCCGCCTCACCCCCCTGCGGACCGACTTCGACGAGGAGGTCGCCCGCGAGGTCTGCGCGGGCGGCCCGCTCACGCCCGACGACGTGGACCGGGCCCTCCAGGGCCTGGTCGCCCAGTCCGTCGTCCAGCGCGACGGCCGCCGCTACCGGATGCTCGACACCCTGCGCGAGTACGGCCGGATGTGGCTCGTCGAACTGGGCGAGGAGCACGCGGCGGCCGAACGGCACGCCGCCAGCTTCCTCGGCCTCGCCCGCCGCGCCCACGAGGGCTGGAGCGGCCCGGACCAGGTGTCCTGGTACCACAAGGTGTCCGACGCCCACCTCGACCTGTGCGCCGCTCTGGAACACCTGCTCGCCCACGACGTCGCCGGGGCCCAGGAGATGGCGGGCCGGGTCGGCTTCTTCTGGGCCTGCTGCGGCCATCTGTCCGAGGCGCGCGACTACACCCAGCGCGCCCTGGACGCGGGCCCCGTCGACGGCCCCCACCGGACCCGGCTGCACTGGGTGCTCGGCGTCGCGGCGCTGCTCCAGGGCGACTTCGCGACCGCAGAGAAGTACGGTGCCCTCTGCACGGCGATCGCCCTGTACGACCGGGACGACGAGGGCATGCTCGGCGCCACCTACCTCTCCGGCCTCACCCAGCTGATGACCGGGCAGCCCGAGGCGGCCCTGGAGGCGGCCGAACGGGTCCTGCGGATGACCGGGAACGTCCCCGCGGACTCCGCCCACCGGCTGCGCTGCCACCTGGTCACCGTCTTCGCGCTCACCGCCCTGGGACGGCTGGCCGAGTCCGAGGCGGCCGCCACCGCGCTGCGCAGGTCCTGCGAACGCGGTGGCGAGTTCTGGACCCGCGCCTACGCCGACTACCAGCTCGCCCTGATCGCCCTGCTCCGGGGCGACCCCGAGGCCTCCGCCGCGCACGCCCGGGCGATGCTCGCGGGCAAGCACCGGCTCCGTGACAGCTTCGGCATCGCGCTGGGCCTGGACATCCTGGCCGCCGCGATCGCCGCCCAGGGGGCGGGGGCGCAGGCCGCCCGGGTCTACGGCACGGGACAGGCGTACTGGCGGATGGTCGGCCACCCCCAGCGCGGCACCCCCGAGCTGGGGCCGGTCCGCGAGAGGTGCGAACGCCAGGCGCGGGCGGCCGTCGGCGACGAGGCCTACCAGCGCGCCTTCGAGCGCGGCCAGTCGGACAACGCGGACGTCGGACTCGCGGCCGCCCTGCGCACCGAACTCCAGCTCTGACCCGGCCGTGGGGTGTCCGGTGTCCCCGGGCTACCCGCACCCTCGCCCTTGTGGGTAAGGTTAGGCATACCTAAGTATCCACTTGGGTCTCGCTGACTGCCCCTGGAGAACTCGGATGCGTCCCTTCAGCCCGCGCGCCACGCAGCCGACCCGCGCCGAGCGCGTCCGGTCGATCCTGACCGTCGCCCACTCCATGACGGTGGTCAGCGACGGCCTGCACACCGAAGTCCGCCGCCTCGACGGCACGGCGGCGATGGGTCACATCCACCTGCACGCCCCGAACGACGGCGGTCACGCGCCGTCCGCCGAACGGGTCCCGGCCCGCCTGGAGTTCACGGACATCGCCCCCACACCCGTACGCGACCGGCTGCGCGCCCGCGTCACGGTCACCGGACTGCTGTCCGCCCCGTACGGCAACGGCACCGAGCAGTCCACCTGCATGGAGTTCGGCCAGGCGGTCCTGGAGGACGTCGAGGGGCGCACCTTCGTCACCCTGGAGGAGCTGGAGGAGGCGCAGACCGACCCGATCGCCGCCTGCGAGGCGGGGATGCTCACCCATCTGGTGGACGACCACGCCGAGCTCGTCCCGCTCCTGCTGCGCCTCGTCAGCCCCCGCCCGGAGCGCGGCATGACCCGGGCCGTGCCGCTGGCGATGGACCGCTACGGGGTGACCCTGCGCCTCGAATACCCGAGCACCCACCAGGACGTCCGGCTGCCGTTCCCCCGCCCGGTCACCGAGATCGACCAGGCGGGCCCGCAGATCCACGCCCTGCTGGCCGCCGCCCGCCGCGTCTCCCACAGCAACGGACTGCCCGCCTAGCGGGTGGTGTCGCCAGGGGGCGGCAGGCGCTGCGCCGGGACCGCGGGCACATCCGGGGCGAGGGCGGAGAGCCGGGCCAGCAGATCCCCGAACGGGCCGTCCACCGGCTCCTGGGCCAGCACCCGCAGCACGATGCCCGCCATCTCCTGGTCGTACGCGGCGCTGACGGCGGCCAGCGCGGCGAAGTCGTGCACCAGCTGCATCTCCAGCTCGGCGCGCGGGATGCGCCGCCCGTCCAGCCAGATCAGCGCCGTGGACTCGGCCAGCGAGACCCAGGAGCGGACCACCAGCTCCAGCCGCGCGGGCGGTTCGGCCACCCCGAGGTGCGTGATGATCTGCTCGTACGCGGCCTGCCGCACCCCGTCGATCATGGCGTTCGCCGTCGATGAGCCGACCGCGGGCCCGCCGCGCATCAGCGCCGAGAACCCGGGGCCGTGCTCGTCGACGAAGTCGAAGAACCGCCCCATCACCCGCAACAGCCGTGCGCCCAGGGGCCCTTCGAGAGGCTCCAGGAAGCGGGCCGCCAGCTCGTCGGCGGCGCGCCGCAGCGCCGCTTCGTACAGGCTCTGCTTCCCGGGGAAATAGTGGTAGACCAGCGGCCGTGAGATCCCCGCGGCGGCGGCGATCTCGTCGATCGACACGTCATCGGGCGAGCGGCGGCTGAACAAGTCCAGCGCGACGCCGATCAGTTGCTGCCTGCGCTCGTCGACGCCCATCCTGCGCCGCACCCCGGTCGTCATGCGAACAGCCTATCCGGGGCGCGGCAGCACCGGCCTCAGAGGTCCAGCACCAGGCGCTCGCCCCGGCAGCGCGAGACGCAGATCAGCATCGAGTCGCCCCGCTCGTCGTCGGTCAGCAGCTCGTCCCGGTGCTCGACCTCGCCTTCCAGTACGCGCTGTTGGCAGGTTCCGCAGAAGCCCTGCTCGCAGGAGTACGCGACATGGGGCAGCTCCGCGCGGACGGCGGCCAGCACCGACTGCCCGGCCGCGACCGGCACGGTTCGCCCGCTGCGCCGCAGCTCCACATCGAAGGCCGAGGAGTCCACAGGGCCCCCGCCCGTCGTCGCGGAGAAGCGCTCCAGGTGCAGCGTGCAGCCCTCGGGGAGCGCGGCGGTGACGGCGTCCATCAGGGGCCCGGGCCCGCAGCAGTAGACCGCCGTGCCCGGGGCGAGCCCGGTCAGCGCCGCGGCGACGTCCGGGTGGCCCGCCTCGTCCTGGGCGACGACCGTGACCCGGCCCCCGCCCGCGCCGAGCTTCTCGATCTCCTCCAGGAACGGCATGGAGGCCCGCGACCGGCCCCCGTACAGCAGCCGCCACTCCGCCCCCGACGCGGCCAGCGTCCGCAGCATCGGCAGGACCGGCGTGATCCCGATGCCGCCGACGACGAAGACGTAGGCGGGGGCCTCGGTCAGCGGGAAGCGGTTGCGCGGCCCATGCACCTCGATCTCCAGGCCCTCCCGGAGCTGTTCGTGCACTTCCCGCGAACCGCCCCGGCCGTCCGCCACCAGCCGGGTCGCCACCGTGTACCCACCGGTGTCGTCCGGGTCGCCGCACAGCGAGTACTGCCGCACCAGGCCGGAGGGCAGCACCAGGTCCAGATGCGCGCCGGGCTGCCAGCGCGCCAGGCCGGTCCCCTCCAGCCGGAGCTGGACGACGCCCTCGGCGACCACCGTCCGTCCGGTGATCAGCAGCCGGCGGATCGTCGTCGACCGCCGCTGGGAGTGGCCCGATACCGGCTCGGGCAGGGCGGGCAGCGGCCACAGTGGAGACCGGGCGATCCGGCGCTTCAGAGCCCGCCGGGAGAGCAGGGCGGCGCCGGTGACGAGGGCGACGGTACGCAGACGGGGCAGGGCCATGGGTCAGGAGCTTCCCGTCGTACGGGCCTCGGCGGCGAGCGCCGCGGGCGAGTGGGCGAGGTAGTCGACGGCCTGGGCCGTACTGCCTTCCTGCGATGGGTGGTAGGAGCGGCTGAGATAGCTCGGCACGGACCGCAGGATCGCGCCGGTGCTCGGCAGCGTGCCCTGCTTCCCGCTCGTGTGGAACGCCTTGAACGTCGCCCTGCCGTCCAGCAGGCTCGGGTCGTTCTCCATGAAGAACCGGGTCCCGCGCTGCCAGAGGAACACCAGCGCGGAGAAGGCCGCGGCCCAGGTCCGCACCCGCCGCCGGTAGCCGCCGTCGACGTGCATGAAGACGTCGAAGGCCACCGACCGGTGCTCCACCTCCTCCGCGCCGTGCCAGCGCAGCAGGTCCAGCATGGTCGGGTCCGCGCCCCGCCGGTCCAGCGCCTCGGCGTTGAGGATCCAGTCACCGAGGAAGGCGGTGTAGTGCTCGATCGCCGCGATCATCGCCACGCGCTCCATCAGCCACCACGTGGACGCCCGCCCCGGCGGCAGGGTCCGGTCCCCGAGCAGCTTCTCGAAGAACCAGTCGACCTGCGCGGTGTACGGGGTCGGGTCGAGGCCCAACTCCCGCAGGTGCGGCAGCACATCGTCGTGCGCTTGCGCATGCACGGCCTCCTGCCCGATGAACCCGATGACGTCCTCGCGGAGCCGGTCGTCGTGGATGTACGGGAGGATCTGCCGGTAGACGTGGATGAACCAGCGTTCCCCGGCCGGGAGCAGCAGGTGGAGCACGTTGATGGTGTGCG
Organism: Streptomyces sp. NPDC033165; assembly: GCF_055577965.1. Taxonomy (NCBI): domain Bacteria; kingdom Bacillati; phylum Actinomycetota; class Actinomycetes; order Kitasatosporales; family Streptomycetaceae; genus Streptomyces; species Streptomyces sp. NPDC033165. The sequence goes on along the minus strand of NZ_JBVIPK010000001.1, from coordinate 411,648 downwards.
TGGTGAAGGGGTCGCCCGGCACCCAGTGCAGGGGGGTCTGCTCCCAGGCGAAGGACACCTTGCGGGCCTTGAGGGGCGTCCGCTCCGACGCGACCGCCGCTGGCTGCGTGTTAGACATGGTGTCAATGTACTGACGGGTACCCGGGGGGACCAGAGGCGTGCACGGAATTCCCCGCGCGGACGCGGGAGGCCGCGCGATGATCGCCCGTATGACGAAACCAGTGGCGGAACCAGTGACGAGTCGGGTGCCGAAACCCGTGCAGGCGCGATCCTTCGACGCGGTGGCCGCCGCCTATGACGCGAACCGTCCTTCCTACCCGCCCGCCCTGTTCGACGCCGTCGAGGACCTGGCCGGACTGCCGCTCGCCGGAGCCCGGGTCGCCGACGTCGGGGCCGGTACGGGGCTCGGTACGGCACGGCTGTGCGAGCGCGGGGCCCGGGTCACCGCGGTGGAGCCGGGCGACGGGATGGCCGAGCAGTTCCGCCGGAGCCTGCCGGACGTCCCCGTGGTCCGGGGCGACGGGAACAGCCTGCCGCTGCGGACCGGCTCCGTGGACCTGATCACCTACGCCCAGGCCTGGCACTGGACCGACCCGGCCCGGTCCGTCCCCGAGGCGCGCCGGGTGCTGCGGCCGGGCGGGGCGCTCGCCCTGTGGTGGAACGACGCCGACCCGTCCGCGCGGTGGCTCCTCGACCAGGAACGGCGGCTGCGCACGTTCTTCGGGGCGGAGATACCGGCCGCCCCGGACGACCGGGCCCGCTTCCGGGCCGCGCTGCCCGACGGGCTCGATTTCCGCACCCGGCAGGTGGCGTGGAGTCGCCGTGTGCCGCTGGACGTCCATCTCGGCAACCTGGCCACCCTCTCCGACTTCCTGATCCGTGAACCGGCTGCGGTCCGCGACTACTTCGACCGCGAACGGGCCCTGCTCGCCGCCCTGTTCCCCGACGGCGAGGTCGAGGAGGTGTATGTCGTGAGTCTTGCCGTAGCTCACCCCTGAGCCTGCGTCCGGGTGCACGATGGGTTGATGGCGACGACACGATCGGACGGGCGGGGCGGACCGCGAGCCGGGGCCGCCGTGGTGGCTCTGGCGGGACTTCTGCTCCTGGCCGGGTGCAGCACGCAATCCGCCGACGACGGCGACGGCAGCGGCGGCCGGGAGCGGCCCACGCCGCCGCCCGCCGCCACGGGCACCCTGGAGGAGCTGGCGAAGAAGGCGGACTGCGACCCGAACGTACAGACCGACGCCGAGGAGCTCCGCCAGGCCAACTGCACGACGGACGACGGACGTTACGTACTGACCACGTTCGCCACCGACCGCGGCCAGCGGGAGTGGATCAACGAGGCCAAGGACTACGGCGGCTCCTACCTCGTAGGGCGGCAGTGGGTGGCCGTCGGCGATCCGAAGGTGGTCGCAGCGCTGCGCGGCCGGCTCGGGGGGACGGTGGAGACCGCCTCGCCTCACCACTCGGGGAACAGTGGCGGAGGGGGGAGCGAGGACGGGCACTCCGGTCACCACGGGAGCTGACCGCGCAGGTTCACGGGGGCCGTACGCGCCGCGTCAGCGGCAGCGGCGGCCGTCGTTGATGCACCGCACCATCTTCTTCATCAGCCGGTCGTCGAAGACGTTGATGAAGTCACCGTGATCGGTGATGGGCTTGTGCAGCTGTTCGGGAAAGGAGTCGACGGCGAAGCCGGGACCGGGCGGGACGTCGTAGACGACGCGCTGCACCAGCTGCGGCACGGCCCGGAAGCCGCTCGGGCAGCGCCCGTTGTCCTGGGCGAACGCCACATGGGTGCGGTGGTTGGCGCTGTCGGTGTTCCGCCCGTCCCAGCAGCTCTGGAAGGCGAACGTGCGCACCACCTGACTGCCCTCGGGGCAGATCGGGTACTTGTCCTTGAGCTGACGGTCCTCGAATCCGGTACAGCTCCACGAGGCGTTGGCATTGGCGTCGCCGTTGGTGAACGCCTTCGCGTCCCCGGTGATGATCCGCAGGAAGCGCGGCATCGCGGTGACCTTCCCGACGGGTGAGCCGACGAACTTCAGCGTGACCTCGGAGGGCGTCTGGATCTCCCCGACGTTCTGGTCCCGGCCGCCGCCGTCGGCGTCCACGTCGTTCTCGTCCTGCCCGTTCTGGAGCCGCAGGACGGGCCAGTAGTAGGTGGAACGGTCGCCCTGGTTGCGGCAGGTGGTGGCGCCGTTAGCCAGATCGTCGTCGCCGGCGAACGCGTCGTTGGCCTGGTTGCCGACGTAATCGTGCATATGGTGCGCGCCGTTGCTCACGCCGGGCGCGACGATGACGTTGTCAGGGTTGAACTTCCCGTTCTCGTTGCGGCCGCAGTCGGTGGTGAAGGTGCCCCGGGAGGCGTTGCGGCGCTGGCGGGGCCGGTCGACATTGGGCTGGACGGACTGGATATCGACGAAATCGGCGGCCACGGGACCGTTGCCGCCCTGCCCCTGCCCGGAACCTTCCCCCTGGCCGGGATCTTGGCCAGGATCTCGGCCGGGGTCCTGCCCTTGCCCTCCGTACTGTCCCTGCCCGGCGTTCTGCCCCTGATTCCAGCCCTGGTCCTGCCCCTGGCCGTCGTCATCGCCACCGCTACTGCCGCCTCCTCCCCCGCCTCCGGGGCGGCTGTCGTCGGCGCGCAGGCTGCAACCGGCGAGGCTGTCCAGCCCTCCAGGCCGCTCCGCGACGCGCCCGATCACGGTGCTGATGCGGTCGAGGCTCGCGGCCCGCTTGCTGCGCAACGGCCCGAGCACGGCGTTCTCGGCCAGCCCGGGATCGCGGGCTATCTGCTCCTTCCGGTCGGCGAACTGCCGGTAGGCATCGGTGATCTGGGTATCCATCGCCGCGAGTTCACGGTCGACCTCGCCCCGGACCCGGTCCGGCACCTCGGCCAGTCCGTTCACGGCTTCGGGGCAGACGATGGTGGACAACTGGCGGCCTGCGTTCTGCGTCCGGGTGGGCGGAGAACCGGACGGTCCTTCCCCCGCGGAGGCGTAGACATTGACCGCGACCAGCCCACCTCCCCCCAGGATCAGGGCGGCGGAGGCGGCAATGGCCCGGTTCGCCAGCGTGGAACGTTTCTTGCGGGATGTGCGTCGCATGGGACTCCTCTGCTTCGAGGGAGAAGCGTGACGTCCCATACGGACGGGCCGAGCGGCCCGTTCAGAGCCCGGGCCGATTCGTGGGAACCTCCAGCCGCCGAAGGGGCATCACCCGTGATCCAGATACGCCAGCACCGCCAGCACCCGTCGGTTGTCGTCGTCCGACGGGGGCAGACCGAGCTTGCCGAAGATGTTCGACGTGTGCTTGGCCACCGCCCGCTCCGTGATCACCATCTGCGAGGCGATGGCGGCGTTCGAGCGGCCCTGGGCCATGAGCGCCATCACCTCCCGCTCGCGCGGGGTGAGGCCGCCCATCGGCTTGTCCTGTGAACGGCGGGACAGGAGCTGGGAGATCACCTGCGGGTCCATCGCCGTGCCGCCCGCCGCCACCCGGCGTACCGCGTCGATGAACTGGTCCGCGTCGAAGACCCGGTCCTTCAGCAGATACCCGATGCCGCCGTCGCCGTCCGCCAGCAGCTCCCGTGCGTACAGCTGCTCCACGTGCTGGGAGAGGACCAGCACCGGGAGACCCGGCCGGGCCCGGCGGGCCGCGAGTGCGCACTGGAGGCCCTCGTCCGTGTGGGACGGCGGGAGCCGGACGTCGACGACGGCGACATCCGGCTCCAACTCGGCCAGGGCCTTGGTCAGTTCGGGCCCGGTCTCCACAGCTGCGGCGATCTCGAAGTCGTACGCCTCCAGCATGCGCACCAGGCCGTCACGCAACAGGAAGAGATCTTCGGCTAGGACAACTCGCAAGGAATCTCCATGGTCACCATGGTGGGACCGCCCGCGGGGCTGCTGACGGCCAGGACGCCGTCGAATGTACCCAGTCGCCGTTCGATTCCGCTCAGCCCCGAACCCGGTCCGACCACCGCGCCGCCCTTCCCGTCGTCCGTCACGGAGATCCGGAGCATCCCCTCCGCGTGGTGCAGGTCCACGTAGATCCGCTCGGCCCCCGCGTGCTTCACCGCGTTCGTCAGGGCCTCGCTGACCGCGAAGTACGCCGCCGACTCCACCGGCGCCTCCGCCCGCCCCGGCAGCTCGACGGTCACCTCGGAGGCGACCGGCAGCCGCAGGGCCAGCGCCTTGACCGCGTCTCCCAGGCCCCGTTCGGCGAGGACCGGCGGGTGGATGCCCCGGACCAGGTCGCGCAGTTCGGTCAGGGCCTCCGCGGAGGACTCCCGGGCCATCGCCAGCATCTTCTTCGCCTGCGCCGGGTCCTTCTCGATCAGCGCCTCGATCGTGCCCAGGTTCATGCCCATCGCGACCAGCCGGGCCTGCGCCCCGTCGTGCAGGTCCCGCTCGATCCGGCGCAGTTCGGACGCGGCGGTGTCCACGGCCTCGTGGCGGGTCTCGGTCAGCCGCTGGACGCGCTGCTCCAGCTCCTGGTCCTGGGTGGGCGCCAGCAGAGTGCGGGCGAGCACGAAGTGCGCCCGCAGCAGCGGCTCGGAGGCCCGCATCCCGAGGTGGAAGAGCACGACCCCCAGTGCCAGGGCGGCCAGCCCCGTCAGCTGGCTGTCCACCGGCACGAACCCGTACCAGTACGGGTCGTCGCGGAACACGCGCCACAGGCCCGCCGCCAGGACGAGCCCCTCGACCGGGTAGATCATCAGGCCCGCCGCCAGGAACGCCACCACCGTGCCGGCCGTCATGTCGACCAGCAGCCACTGCAGATCCCGCCAGGTCGCCGGGTCCTTCAGCATCAGCGTGGTCCGCTCCACCTGACCGGTGACGCCCGGCCGCAGATCCTTCGGGAAGGGCCGGTAGGGGACCGGAATCCGTACGTCCGACCAGGTCACCGCCCACAGCCGCCGCTGGTTGGCGTGCTTGCGGACCGCCTCCAGCACCACCGGGGTGGTGAACACCCCGATGCCCAGCAGGATGAAGGAGATCGAGAGCACCGCGAGGACGAACAGGGTGATGGACGCCGCCAGCCCCACGACCGACAGGAACAGCCCTCGCCCCGCCGCCACCATCGACGGCCGCAGCCGTCCCGAGAACACCTTCATCGTGGTCCCTCTCCCCTCACCGAACCCGGGCTGGTTCCCGGTCCGGATGCCAGTCTCACCCGGACCGGCCCCGCCGCGGCAGCCGGTCCGCCACCCGGAGGGGGTGTACCTGGCACCACCCCCGTATCCGCCCCCTACACCTCCGTGACCGGGGGGTTCGACGGCTGGGGTGGACCGCGTCCCGTTCCTAGATTCGAAGCGTCCCGAAGTACTTACCCGACGCTCACCTCTGGGGGAGAGACCACATGAGGCGTAACCTCGCCGCACGCATCGGCGTGTGGAGCACACACCACCGCAAGACGGCCATTCTCGGCTGGCTGCTCTTCGTCGTGCTCGCCACGGGCGTCGGCGGGGCCACCGGCATGGTCGAGATGACCAACGCGGAGAACGGGGCCGGCGACTCCGCCCGCGCCGAACAGATCCTCCTCGACGCCGGACTCGACAAGCCCGCGGGCGAACTCGTCATGGTCTCCGCCCCCGCCGCGGGCGACTGGAAGCCGGCCGCCCAGGCCCTCGCCACCGCCGTACGGGAGACCGGCGAGGCACAGAACATCGCCCCGCCTCTCGCCTCCGAGGACGGCAAGGACGCCTTGATCACCTTCGAGATGAAGGGCGAGGCCGCCACCTCCTCCGACCGGATCCAGCCCGTCCTGGACGCGGTCGCCGCCGTCGGCAAGGACCACCCGGACGTCGAGATCCACCAGTTCGGCGAGGCCAGCGCGGGCAAGTGGCTCGGCGACCTGCTCGCTGAGGACTTCAAGAAGGCCGAGTTCACCGCCGTACCGCTGGCCCTCGGCATCCTCCTCGTCGCCTTCGGCGCGGTGGTCGCCGCCCTGCTCCCGGTAGGGCTCGCCCTCACCGCGTGCATGGCCGCCTTCGGCCTCCTCTCGATCGCCAGCCACCAGCTGCACCTGTTCCAGACCACGTACTCCGTGATGTTCCTGATGGGCTTCGCCGTCGGCGTCGACTACTGCCTGTTCTACCTGCGCCGCGAACGCGACGAACGCGCCGCCGGGCGGGACGCCGAGACCGCCCTGCGCATCGCCGCCGCCACCAGTGGCCGGGCGGTCCTCGTCTCCGGCCTCACCGTGATGGTCGCGATGGGCGGCATGTTCCTCTCCGGGCTCCTGCTGTTCAAGGGCTTCGCGCTCGCCACGATCATCGTCGTGTTCATCGCCATGCTCGGCTCGGTCACCGTCCTGCCCGCCCTGCTCTCCTGGCTCGGCGACCGCATCGACGCGGGCCGCGTCCCGTTCCTGAACCGCCGTGCCAAGCACGGCCAGGCCGGCAGCGGTCGCATCACCGGCCGGGTGCTGGGCCCCGTCCTCGCCCGCCCCCGCCTCTTCGCCGTCGCCGCCGTCGTCCTGCTCCTCGGCCTCGCCGCGCCCGCCCTCGGCATGAAGACCGAATCCCTCGGCCTGGAAAAGCAGTTCGGCTCCGACTCGCAGCTCTCGATCGCCCACAGCCGCATCACCGACAGCTTCCCCGGCGGCCCCGCCCCCGCCCTCGTCGTGGTCACCGCCGATGACATCACCGCCCCGGAGATCAGCAAGGCCCTCGACGCCTTCGACGACGTCACCGTCCACCGCACCGAGAACGTCGCCGAGGTCGAGGTCCCCCTCCCGCACGGCACCGCCGACCTCACCGAACTGCGCGAACAGCGCCTGCCCGCCGCCTTCGACGGCACCGGCGCCACGGCCTACGTCACCGGGGAGACCGCCGGGTCCGTCGACTTCAACGACCAGCTGCGCCGCGGCATCGTCCCCGTCTTCGCCTTCATCACCGCGGTGACCTTCCTGCTGATGCTGTTCTGCTTCCGGTCCTACGTCATCGCCATCACCTCCATCGTCCTCAACCTGCTCTCCGTGGCCGCCTCCTACGGCGTCATGACCGCCGTCTTCCAGCACGGCTGGGGCGCGTCGCTGATCGGCTCGGAAGGGGTCGGCGCGATCGAGGCGTGGATGCCGCTGTTCGTCCTCGTGGTCCTGTTCGGCCTGTCCATGGACTACCACGTGTTCGTCGTCTCCCGGATCCGCGAGGCCCGCGGCGGCGGCCTGGACAACCGGGCCGCGATCGAGACCGGCATCCGCCGCACTGCGGGCGCGGTGACCGGCGCGGCGGCGATCATGGTGGCGGTCTTCGCGGTGTTCGGCACGCTGTCCATGCAGGACATGCAGCAGATGGGCGTCGGCCTCGCCGTCGCGGTGCTGCTCGACGCCACCGTCGTACGGATGGTGCTCCTGCCCTCCGTGATGCTGCTCCTGGGCGAGCGCAACTGGCGTACCCCGCGCGGCCTTTCCCGCCTCCCGAGCCTGGAGCACGACGACCCGGCAGGCCCGGCCGAGCCGGTGAACGCGTCGGCTCCGGCTCCGGCGGCGCAGCAGTTCTGACACACCTGGTCGAAGTCATGGTGCTGACGGGAAGGCCGGAACGGCTCCAGGCCGCTGCGACCCGACGCGATGTACTGGAAGCTGGCCACGGCTCCGTTGAAGCAGACATCGCGGCGGTGCGTCAGACTCCTCTCACCCGTCGATCCGACCTGTTGACGTCAACTTCCTCACGCACCGCGAGAGACCCGCCGCAAAGCCGCGAGGGGCCCGCCGGAGAACGGCGGGCCCCTCGTACGTACGGCTGCGGCGGGACGGATCAGACCTGGTCGGCCTTCTCCAGCGCGGTGCAGCAGGTGTCGACGATCAGTCGCGTGACGACGTACGGGTCCACGTTGGCGTTGGGGCGACGGTCCTCGATGTACCCCTTCTGGTCCTGCTCGACCTGCCACGGGATACGGACCGAGGCGCCGCGGTCGGAGACGCCGTAGCTGTACTCGTTCCAGGGGGCCGTCTCGTGCAGGCCGGTGAGCCGGTCGTCGATGCCCGCGCCGTAGTTCTTGACGTGGTCCATCGGCTTGGAGCCCTCGCCCAGCGACTCGCACGCGGTGATGATCGCGTCGTAGCCCTCGCGCATCGCCTTCGTGGAGAAGTTGGTGTGCGCGCCCGCGCCGTTCCAGTCGCCCTTGACCGGCTTGGGGTCCAGGGTCGCGGAGACGTTGAAGTCCTCGGCGGTGCGGTAGAGCAGCCAACGGGCCACCCACAGCTGGTCGGAGACCTCCAGCGGGGACAGCGGGCCCACCTGGAACTCCCACTGGCCGGGCATGACCTCGGCGTTGATGCCGGAGATGCCGAGCCCCGCCTTGAGGCAGTTGTCGAGGTGCTTCTCCACGATCTGACGGCCGAAGATCTCGTCGGCGCCGACGCCGCAGTAGTAGCCGCCCTGCGCGGCCGGGAAGCCGCCCTCGGGGAAGCCGAGCGGCCGGTGGCCGTCGAAGAAGGTGTACTCCTGCTCGATGCCGAAGACCGGGGCCTGGCCCGCGAACCGCTCGGCCACCGGACGCAGCGCGGCCCGGGTGTTGGACTCGTGCGGCGTCATGTCGATGTTGAAGACCTCGCACAGGACGAGGACGTCGTCACCGCCGCGGATCGGGTCCGGGCAGGTGAAGACGGGCTTCAGCACCCGGTCGGAGGCGTGGCCCTCGGCCTGGTTGGTGCTGGAGCCGTCGAAGCCCCAGACCGGGAGGTCCGCCACGTCCTGCGACGGCGTGCCGTCCATGATCTTCGTCTTGGAACGAAGCTTGGCGGTCGGCTCGGTGCCGTCTATCCAGATGTACTCAGCCTTGAACGTCACGGACGCCATCCTTTGCGGGTGCAGCGGTCTATGCCGCGCAGCTTGGCAAGACGCGATTTCCCGTCCGTTGCCCGAGTGTGAACCCCGTGTTACCGAGGTTCCCTGCGTTACAGGGCGCCTGGTCCGGGCCGGTCGCACACTGCCCGGGCCGGGGTCACACGTTGCCCTTGAGCAGGTTCCCGACCCCGGCCGCCCGGATGCGCCGCACCAGTTCCTCCCGGCTCGCCCCCAGCGCGGCGGCCGCCCGCGACAGCTCCCAGTCCGCGCCCGCCAGGGTGTGCAGCAGGTGGCCGCGCCGGATCTGGGCGTCGGAGAGCCGGAACGTCTTGAGGTAGGCGACCCGGCCCCGGTGATCGGTGATCGTCTCCCCGATGTGCTGCCCGCTGCCGTCCCGGACGAACGGCGGCAGGAACCGCCACAGCGTGAACGACCCCATCCGGTAGACCCGGTCGAACCCGTACGAGGAGTCCAGCAGCTCCCGCGCGAACAGGCTGTCGTGCGCCTCCTCCCACGCGCGCTCCTGCCCCCGCGCGGCCGCCCGCAGATCGGCGAGCTTACGGATGTGCTCCCCGCCCCCGAGCCGCGCGCCGAACTCCGGGACCGGCGCCCCGTACAGCGCGTGCTGGTGCACCAGCTCCCCGTACAGGTCCTCCACCAGCGAGGCGTGGAGCAGCCGGTAGTCCTCCGGGTGCGGCACCACGAACGCGGCGGCGAGCGCGTCGGAGACGTACACCATCACCCCGCACTGGTCCGGGTGGATCTCGAAGATCCGCAGCGCCTCCCCGAGCCCGCGCACCGACCGCCCGAGGTACGCGTCCTCGGCGCGCGGCGAGAGCCCGTCGCGCAGGGCCGCCCGCGACCACTCCTCCCAGGCCGTCGACGGACCGCCGAAGTGCAGCGCGAGGTAGCCCTCCAGGGCCAGGTGGAGCGGCAGGAACCGCAGCCGTTCGCCGGGGCGCCGCTTGGCCGTGCGGTGGTGGGGGAGCGAGGGAAGGCGGACGGTCGTCGGCGCGTCCCGGCCGCCGAACTGCGTTCCGTACGCGGCGGACTGCCCGCCCGGCCCCGGCTCGGCGGTATCGGTGCCCGACCAGTCGGCGACGAACCCGTGGGGAATGTACGAGACGTAGTGGCTACGGGGTCCGAGCTCGACGATCCCCGTGCCGAGTCCCTCGTACACCTCCCGGTGCAGCCGCAGCCCCTCCACCGGTGCCTCGCGCACCAGCGGGACGAGCCGGACGCCTCCCCACACCTGGGAGGGCCGGGTGGTGAGCCCGGTGAGCTCCAGCCGGTTCACGACGCGCTCTCCTTCTCTCCCAGGAACCGGGCCACCCGGCGGCCCAGATACGCGTGCAGCTCCGCCGCCCCGGTCCGTCCCTCCGCGAACCGGGCGATCTCCACCAGGGCGGGCAGATCCTCCGCGTCCCGGATGCCGGCCGTCGGAACCCCCGCAGCGAGCCGCCGGACGTCGAAACCGGCCGCGTCGTATACGGGGTTGAGATGCACGACGGCCGTCCGGCGCGCCGGGTCCAGCCGACTCCGCCACACGCGCAGCACCTCGCCCGCAAGACCCCCCGGAGCGTTGTCCCAGCCGTCCGAGACGATCACCAGCCGGTCCGGAGCAGCGTCGGCCGGCCGGTCCGGAGCGGCGTCGACCGGCCGGTCCGGACCAGCGCTCGCGGGCCGGTCCGCACCGCCGCCGCCCGGCCCGGGCTCCAGTGCGTCCAGGATCCGCATCCCGAGCGGGGTCGGCCCCCATGGGCGTACGAGCAGGGCGTCGTCCCGGCCCGAGGTCCACAGCGCGCGGTAGGCGCCGGGAGCGGCGAGCGCCTCCAGCAGGTAGTGGGAGGCCAGCGCGACGGCCAGCGGCCGCCGCCGCTTCTGCCCCGAACCGGACGAGGAGAAGCTGTCGTCCAGCACCGCGTGGACACGCCCCCAGGTCCCCGCGTGCCCGCCCGCGGCCCGGCGGGCGGCCGCGCGCAGGGCACCGGTCAGCTCCGCGCGGCGGGCGGCGCGCCGCTCGAAGGGGAGCGCGAGCACGTACAGGGCCAGGCGGGTCAGCGGCATGACGGTCAGATCGACGTCCGGCTGCTGGTCGCCCCCCACCCGCTGCTCCTGGGTGCGCAGGCGCTCCAGCCGGGTCATCCGGGGCGCGGCCTGCTTCAGGAACACCTCGCGCTTCATCCCGTGCCGGTCCGCGAACCCCTCCGCGACGGTGAACGGCAGCTCGGCCACGGCCCCCTGCTCGTAGTGGGCGCGCCGCCAGGCGTCCAGCAGCCGGTGCTCGTAGCGCGGCAGCCGCCCGGGCCGGAACAGGAACGCCCCGACCTCGGCGAGCGGCTCCGTCCCCTCGGGGCAGCGCAGATGGATGTGGCGGGCGGCCGACTTCAGCCCGCTGCGGTACTTCACCGCGTCGTAACCCAGGTCCGGCCGGGCCGCCAGCCAGTCGCGCATGATCGCGCGGGTGCGCCGGTTGTTGACCCCGGCCCGGCGCAGCTCGCCGAAGAGCCGGTAGACGCGCGGCGGCGGCAGCAGCGCCAGCCGGGCGGCGACGAGCCGCCCCTCGGTGCGCCGCTCCTCCGTACTCGCCTCGCCCGCCGTCTCCAGGAGCTGGCGTACGATGCGGGCGGCGTTGTGGTCGTTGATGTCCAGGGCCAGCGAAGAGGCGTAGACACGCCGGTAGTTGACCCGTACGTAGGTGTGGAGGAAGTCCAACGACAGCTGCTGGCCGACGGCGTCGGAGCGGAACTCGCGCTGCCCGGTCGCGGTGATCGCCGCGTTCACGAAGAGCAGGACGTCCTCGGCGGCGACGAGGTCGGCGAAGGTCTCGGACGCAGGCATGGTCTTCCCCCGGTGGATGTGGATGCCGGCCGGGGAATGGGGGCGCGAACAACGAAATCATCGCTTTACAGGCACATCTCGGAAGTCGCAGCCGGAGTCCCGCGGCCGGCCCGCGAAACGTAACCGGACACGAGGGTGCCGCGCCACCGCATTCGGGACCGCTTCAAGGCTCCCGTTCCGAGCCCTCCGTTCGAGGGCCCCCGCCCCAGGACCCTCGTTCCCAAGCTCCCCGCCCCAGGACCCTCCGTTCCAAGACCTCTCTTCCAACGCCCTCTTCCAGGGTCCCGCTCCAAAACCCCGTTCCAGGGTCCCGCTCCAGGACCCCGCTCCCGGCCCCTTTCCGGGGATCGTTTCCAGGGCTCTTTCGCGCACCGGGCACACTGGCACCCATGACGACTGCGGGCACCACTCCTCTGCGTATCGGTCTCCTCGGCACCGGCCCCTGGGCGCGCAACACCCAGGCCCCCGCGCTCGCCGCCCACCCCGGCGTCGAGCTGAGCGGGATGTGGGGCCGCCGGGCCGAGGCTGCGGAGGCCCTCGCGGCCGCCCACGGGACGCGGGCGTACACGGGTGAGGAGGGGATCGACGCGCTGCTGGAGGCGAGCGACGCGATCGCCTTCGCGCTGCCGCCGGACGTCCAGGCCCCGCTGGCCGTCCGGGCGGCGGAGGCGGGCTGCCACCTGCTGATGGACAAGCCGGTGGCCACGACGGTCGAGGGGGCCCGCGCGGTGGCCGAGGCGGCGGCGGAGGCCGGGGTCGCCTCGGTGGTCTTCTGCACCCTGCGCTTCGCCCCGGAGACGTCGGCCTGGATCGCCGAACAGACAGCGGCGGGCGGCTGGTTCACCGCTCGCGCCCAGTGGCTCGGCTCGCTCTACGCGGCCGGCTCCACCAGCGAGTACGCGGAGTCCCCGTGGCGGCGCGACAAGGGCGGCCTGTGGGACGTCGGCCCGCACGCGCTCTCGGTGCTCATCCCGGTCCTGGGCGAGGTCACGGAGGTGACCGCCGCCCGCGGCCCCGCCGACACCACCCACCTGATCCTGCGCCACGCTTCCGGCGCCTCCAGCACGGTGACCCTCGGCCTGAGCGCCCCGCCCGGCGCGGCGGGCGTGCAGATCGAGCTCCGGGGCGAGCGGGGGACGGCCGAGATCCCGGGCTGGGACGGCGCGCGGACCGCGTTCCGGGGAGCGGTGGACGCGCTGGCCGAAGCGGTACGCACGGGGGTGCCGCACGCCTGCGACGCCCGCTTCGGCCTCCACCTCACGGAGCTGCTGGCACAGGCGGAGTCGCAGGCGGCCTGATCACCCCGGCGGGAGGGCCCGGCACAGGGCCTCCAGCGCCTCCGGGTAGGCGTGTTCGGCGGGGGTGGCATAGCCGACAACGAGCCCGTCACGGGCGTCGGCATCGCCGTCCGAGGCGTCCTCCGCCGGGTCAGGGCCCGGGCCCTGGTGCGGGCGGGTGCCGGAGCCGCCCGCGTACGGAGTCACGTCCGCGCCCGGACCCGGAGTCGCCCCCGGGTGCCGGTAGTCGGCCAGCCCCTCCACCGCAAGCCCCTGCCAGGCCGCCGCCCGGACCACCGAACGCTCGGTGCCGGGCGGCAGCTCAAGCACCGCGTGCAGGCCCGCCGCGATCCCGGTGACCCGGACGTGCGGCGCCCGCCGCTCCAGGGCGGCCACCAGCTGGTCCCGGCGGCGGCGGTGGCGCTGCCGCATCCGCCGTACCTGCCGGTCGTACGCGCCCGACTCGACGAAGTCCGCGAGCGTCAGCTGCTCGGTGGCGCTCGACCACTGCTCACGCTCGCCCTTCGCCGCCACGACGGGCGCGACCAGCCGCTGGGGCAGCACCATCCAGCCGATCCGCAGACCGGGGGAGAGGCTTTTGCTGACCGATCCGAGCAGCACCACATGCTCGGGATCGAGCCCTTGGACGGCCCCCACGGGCTGCCGGTCGTAGCGGAACTCCCCGTCGTAGTCGTCCTCGACGACCAGCCCCCCGGTGGACCGGGCCCAGTCGACCACGGCGGCCCGCCGCGCCGGGTGCAGCGGTCCGCCGGTCGGGAACTGGTGGGCGGGCGTGAGCAGTACGGCACGGTCCCGGCGGGTCAGCCCGTCGACCCGTGCCCCGTCCCCGTCCACGCCCAGCGGCCGCGTCCCGACGCCGTGAGAGGCGAGGAGCCCGCGGTGGAAGGGCAGACCGTACTCCTCCGCCGCCCACGGACCGCCGAGCACGTCCGCCAGCAGCCGCAGCCCGTGCGCGGCGCCCGAGCAGAGGACGATGCGCTCCGGCGAGGCCCGCACCCCGCGCACCCGGGCCAGATAACCGGCCAGGGCCCGCCGCAGCTCGGGCCGCCCGTGCGGATCGCCGGGCCCGAACGCGTCGTTGGGGGCGGCCGCGATGGCCCGGCGCGCGGAGGCCAGCCAGGCGGTGCGCGGGAAGACCGAGGGGTCCGGCCGCCCCTGGACCAGGTCGTGGACCGGGCGGGCGGCGCGCTCGGGGGTGCGCGGCCGGTGGACGGGGGTGACGGGGGCGGCCCGCTCGGCGACCCGGGTGCCCGAGCCCTGGCGGGCCGCCAGCCACCCCTCCGCGACCAGCTCCGCGTAGGCGTCGGCGACGGTGTTGCGGGCCAGGCCCAGGTCGGCGGCGAGGGAACGGTAGGGCGGCAGCCGGGTACCGGGGGCGAGCCGCCCGCTGCGGACGGCCTCGCGCAGCGCGGCCATCAGGACGGCCCGGCGGTTGCCCGTACCGGAGAGCTCCAGTGGCAGATCACTGCCCAGGATCTCCGCGGAATTGACCCATGAATCCGTCATCGAAATGCACCCCGTAACCGGTCGCCCGTCGTCCTAGATTCGTACCCATGACGACGACGGAGATCAAGACGAACGACCGCGCCACGACGACCGCCCCCACCGCTCGGCTCAATTTCGCGAAGACCGCCCCGAAGGTCTTCCGGGCCGTGATCGGCCTGGACGCGGCGGCCCGCGAGGGCCTGGACCCGACCCTGGTCGAGCTGGTCCAGATCCGCTCCTCGCACCTGAACAACTGCGCGTACTGCCTGCACATGCACACCACGGACGCGCGCAAGGCGGGGGAGAGCGAGGAGCGGCTGCACATGGTCGCGGTGTGGCAGGAGGCGACCCACTTCTTCACGGAGAAGGAACAGGCGGCCCTGGCCCTGACCGACGCGGTCACCCGGGTCGCGGACGCCGGGGTTCCGGACGCGGTCTACGGCCGGGCGGCGGCGCACTTCGACGAGGAGGAGCTGGCCCAGCTGCTGGCCCTGATCCTCACCATCAACACCTGGAACCGCATCGCCCTCGCCACCTCCAAGCGCGCGGGCACGGACGAGCGCTGACCGTCAGGCCCCGCCGCCCTGGGCCTCGGCCAACGATCCCCGGCGTGACCCACCACACCCTGCCGCCGCACGTCCCGGCGGCGGCCGAGCTGAACCGCCGCCTGGACGTGTCGCCGTGTTGACGTGTTTCCGGGGCCCGAGGCCTCCGCTACCGCCCCAGCGCGTCCCGTACCGCGTCATCGGTGCGCGCCACCACGGCGCTGCCGTCGTCGGCGGTGATGATGGGCCGCTGGATCAGCTTGGGGTGCTCGGACAGCGCGGCGATCCACCGCTCGCGCGAACCGGCGTCCCGGGGCCACTCCTTGAGCCCGAGCTCCTTGGCCGCCGCCTCCTGCGTCCGTGCGATCTCCCACGGTTCGAGACCGAGCCGGTCGAGGACGGCCCGGATCTCCTCGGGCGACGGCACGTCCTCCAGGTAGCGGCGGACGGTGTAGTCGGCGCCTTCCGCGTCGAGCAGAGTCAGCGCGCTGCGGCACTTGGAACAGGCCGGATTGATCCAGATCTCCATGGGGCCAAGGGTACGTGAGGGACTGCCGAAATAGCCTCTGGCCAGGGGCGATTGTCAGTGGGGGGCAGTAAAATGGAGGGAGTTCGTAAGGGTTCCATCACCCTGCCAGGAGGATGCCGATGGCCGTTGCCGCAGTCACGTCCGAGCCGCTCGACCGACAGCTCCCGATGCCCTTCCACCCGCCGCTGCCCACCCCGATGCCGAAGAAGCGACTGCCCGCGGGCCGCCCCCGCGAGTGGTACGTCTCCCACAACCGCCGCCTCAAGGCCATGCGCCTGGCGATCGCCCTGCTCGACAGCGGGGTCTACCAGCCCTCCAGCGCCGGAAACCACCGGATACGGATCACCGCCGAGCGCCTGGGCATCCACCCGCCGTCCGACACCACCTGCCGCATGGTCCGCGCCCTGATCCGCTACGGCCGCTGACGACCAACCCCACCCACCCCACTCGCCTTACCCCGCACGCCGATCGCCCTGCGCCCCCGGACCTCACCGGCCCGGGGGCGCAGGCGCGGCCGCACCGAAAATCGCTGGGGGTCCCGTACCGGTCGCCTCTACCGTGACCCGGTGACGACTCAAGTGATCGTGCTGAACGGCGGGTCCAGCTCCGGCAAGTCCGGCATCGTCCGCTGCCTCCAGGCGGAACTGCCGGACCCATGGCTGGCCGCCGCGATCGATGCGCTGATCGACGCGATGCCCGCCTCCCTGCTGACGTCGGACAAGGGCATCGGGTTCGGTGCGGATGGCGAGGCAACCGTCGGACCGGAGTTCCGGAAGCTGGAGGCGGCCTGGCGCGAGGGGGTCGCCGCGATGGTACGGGCGGGCGCCCGGGTCATCGTCGACGACGTGTTCCTCGGCGGCCCGGCCTCCCAGGAACCGTGGCGGAAGGCACTGGCGGGCCTGGACGTGCTGTGGGTCGGCGTCAGGTGCGAGGCCGAGGCCGCCGCGGCCCGGGAGATCGCCCGCGGGGACCGTCCCCGGGGCATGGCCGAGTCCCAGGCCGAGACGGTCCACCGGGGCGTGGTGTACGACCTGGAGGTGGACACCACGCACACGGAGTCCCTGGACTGCGCAAGGACCATCGCGGCCCGCGCAACCTGCCGACCGGCCCCCGCGCACGAGGCTGGAACACCATGAGCGACCTGTGGACCGGCGAGAGGGTACGCCTTCGAGGCATCGAACCGGACGACTGGGAGGGCTTCCGGGCCCTGGCCCAGCACACCGTGGACGCCCGGAACGCCGACATGGTCGAGCCGCCCCGCTCGGACGAGGGCTTCCGCGCCTGGACCGCCGAACGCGCCGGCCGCACCCCGGACCCCGCCGCGTACCGCCTGGTCATCGAGACCCGCTCCGAGCACGCCTTCGCCGGCGCGGTGTCGGTCGGCGAGACGGACGCCCGAGCCGGACGTTTCCGTACGGGCATCGAGATCACCCGCGAACACCGCCGACGGGGCTACGCGGCAGAGGCCACCGAACTGGTCCTCACCTACATGTTCGCCGAACAGCGCTGCCACAAGTGCGAGGTGGAGGTCTACGCCTTCAACGACGCCTCCCTGGCCCTCTACCGCAAAATCGGCTTCGTCGAGGAGGGCCGCCTCCGCCGGCACGAGTTCTTCGCGGGCGCCTACCACGACGTGGTCCTGCTGGGCATCACGGCGGACGAGCACTGGGCGGGGAGGGCGCGGCCTTCGCTGCGGTGAGGGGCTGGTCGGCTTCCGGTCGCACGGGACCTGGAATCAGCCGACACGCGCGGATCGGCGGACACTGGACGCGCTGGTCCCCGACGATGCCTTCAACGCGTCGACCTGCGGGGCGGGAGGGCCCATGGGCAAGCAAGTCACCTGCGGATCACTGAAGACGAAGTCCGGCAAGCCGTGCCGCAACCCGGCGATGATCGGCTACTCCCGGTGTCAGCTCCACCGGGGCGAGTGGACTCCTCGGCAGCAGAGGAAGACCAAGAAACGTTAGAAGAGGAAGACCAAGAAGCGCTGACCGCGCCCAGGTGCACGACCTGTCGAGCCGGTACGACCGGCTCGTATCAACATCACGGCCGAGGGCCGCCGCCCCCGGAAGGAGGCAGCGGCCCTCGTCAGGTCAGGCGCAGGGGCCCGAGCCGTGGCTTAGATGTCGAAGTACAGGTGAGAAGCCCTCCTGACCTGCATTGATGCTGCTGTGTGACGTGCTCCGGTGCACTATGGGTGCACATGGCGGTAATCGACGTGTAGGGACGTGGAACAGTCAGCTCCGCGACCTACGCCGGTACCCTGGGCGCCCCAATTGCCGCCAACATCATTGGGAGTGCAGCACGTTGACGATCTCTGAACCGCGAACAGATCAGGCTCCCTCGTCGATGGGTGGCGCCACGCCTGGGCCTCCTCCACAGCAGGCGGGCCTGACGGGGGCTGGGCTGATCCAGATCATGGGTGCAGTTTTCACTACCCTAGCGCTTGGTCTTTCCGTCATCCTGTACGCCTCAGCCGATGGCTTCTACCGGCAGTTCGAAGGCATGCCTCTCGAGTGGGCCGGCCTGGACGCGCCAACCCTGCTGTGGCGTGCGGCACCGACGGCGCTCATTGTGAGCTTCATGCTGACTGTGGTCAGCGGTCTCTTGGCCGCCCTCGTGATGTGGCTTGCCCAGGCGCCAGCGGACGGAACGCTGGCCGGCTTCGTGCGCTTCGCACGGAAGCACATGTGGGTCCGAACTGCACTGCTCGCCTTGCCGTCCGCCCTCTTGATCAGTATTCCGACATTCGGCGAGGGCCAGTTGGTGTCCGACGGTGCCGGAGCCGCCATGCTGCTGATCTTCTGGTGGCTCCTGTTTGGGCTTGCGGTCGGAGTCGTTCCCCTTGCGGTGCCGCAACGTTTCCACCGGCCTGCCCGCGTAGCCGTCGCCCTGGCGATGGCCCTGAGTATCAGCGGTCTCTGGGCGGTGGGAGCGATGGAGGAACGCGGCGCGCGAACCGAACGTACCGGGCAGGTCGGTTTCGTAGAGCAGGCCATCGGGCTTCGCTTCCAATATGTTCGTGTGACGGTGGCCAAGATGCCGGGGCATGCAACTGAGGAGCCGTTCTTCGCCCTCTACCTCGGTGAATCTGGGGGCATCCAAACCCTGTATGACTGCAGCCGAGGTGAGCTGAGGAGACTTCCTGTCCCCTCGGTTCGGATGGCGATCGACACGGATGGCCGGGCCGCTGCGGCAGTGCAGTGGGCCTGCCAAGCTCAACGTCACAACGCTGATTGACGGCGAGGTCTGGCAGTCCTGAGCGGCGCTTTGTGCGCGGCGACAGACACTCGGGGACCTTCAGGCGAACTGTGATGAGTCGGCCGGACTGGTGGATCAAGCCGCGGCAGTGGTTGATCTGTTGCGGAACAACCAAGCGGCGCGTGAAGGTAGCCGCGAGCAGTTCACAGCCGAGTGCGCGCGGCCCTGAGACCCCACCCCTCTCTGGGAAATCGGACTGACCGATCAGATCATCCGAGGTGGCGCTTTACGCGGCTTGACCGATGGGCCTACCACGCGTACGTACGAGCTATCAGCGGATGATCATTCCCTCCGCGACGCTGACAAGCAGCCGTGGAGCGCCATGTGCCGACCAGATCTGGCCGCCGTTCTCTATCCGCCGGTCGCCAGAGCAGCTCCTCTGCCACACTCCACAACTGAGGAGCCAAGGCACTGAATCGGGGGGTACAGACGCAATGGCAAAGACGCGAAAGGGCTACTACCGAGCGGCACACTACGTGAAGCCAACGTCCGTTACCAGCAAGGCCAGGAAGCCGGCGTTCTGGATGGTGGTGGTCGGAGCGCTTTTGTTGATCGCTGCTTGGAACACCCTCTTCGGCGACGACGGCGACAAGACGACGCCGGAGCCCCAGCGGACGGTCCAGTCAGTCACGGAATCGCCGTCCCGATAGCTTTCGGAACCTTCGTGCCCAGGCGGACGACGTGCGGGTGTTCTGGCTCAGGTCCTGTGCCTCCTCGGCTACAGACGTGTCTGCATCCGAGGAGGCAGACCGAAGCCGTTCCCAACACGACTGCCAGTCGTCCAGTTGCTCGTCAGGCACCCCGCAGGCGGTCAGATAGAGGCCGGTAGTCCGCCAAGTCCTGGGCAGATCATTGCGGTTGAGCAGGTTGCCGACGGTTCCGGGAGCGATCTGCCCGCCGGAGCGGTGGCTGATGGCCGTATGTGTGAGGGCGCTGGCAATGCGTACCTGCCCCAACGCGCTGAAGAACCCTTCGATGGTGCGGATGGCTGAGGGGTCTGGCCACGCGCGGTGGTCCACACTCCCGTCACTCGGGCCGCTGGAAACGGGGGATCGGCTGAAGGAGGGATTCCAGCCCAGGGCGAGTCTGCCGTTGCTGTTGCGCTCTCGCCCCTGAGGGATGGGGCGGCCCTTTGCTGACAGTGACTTCCTCAGCTCGCGAAAGACGCTGTCGAGATCCAGCCGCTCGGGGCCTCCGGCGATACCGGTGGTGAGGATGGCGAGCAGCTCGCCGGTGAAAGCGGTGTGGGGTTCTCCGGGTGGGGCGAGTGCCTGACGGTTTTCCGAGGCCGCGGCGAGCAAGTACGTCCCTTCGACGTCAGCTTGGGCGGCCAACTCCGAAGGACCCATTGCTCCCAGAGCGAGTCCGCCGTAGCAGCAGTCGAGAATGACGACGGTCCGCTCCGCTCGCCCTTCCAGGAGAGCATCGCGGAGCCAGCTGTACGGAATCCCTGTGTCGACCCGATGCTGTTTGGACTGAGGTAGCCCGAGATAGAGCTCGCCCACTGGTGTGACGAGGCCATGTCCCGCGTAGTACACGAGCAGCGTGTCTCTGGCTGTTGCGCTGGCCCCGCGCAGGGAGTCCATAGCGGCCACCGCACTGGGCGGGTTAGAAAGCACGACGCAATCCTCCCTGCCGAGACTCCACGACGTAGGCCCGGTGAGCACCTCTGCCAAGGAGCTGAGGTTGTTGGAGACGGAGGGAAGGTCTTCCAGGAAGTCGTACGTGCTCGTTCCGATCAGCACTGCCCTCGATGCGCCGGGATCTGGGAACACGCTCACCCTGCCGAGCCCTCTTCGTCGTTCCGCCGGCCCTCTTGGAGCAGCCGTGTGATGCGTGCGATCTCCTCGTCACTGCAGTTGGTCAGCGCGTCAACGAGTTCCTCGTGCCGGACCGTCACACGGGAGGCACGCGGGCGTGTCTGTTTCCAAGCGGCAAGCGTCAAGGCGAAGTTTGCGGCGCTCCATCCGTTCTCCGTGACCAACTGCAGTATGTCGGCAACTGCCCCCATCTCACCCTCGCGTGGTGGCTGCTCGCACATCTCCACGCTGGCGGTACGCGGGATATCGGGGTCCCGGCGGAGCCAGGTCAGCAGTGAGCGGAGCTCGTCTTCCGTCGGCTCGACACGAATCTCAACGCGCATGTAGATCCCCCACTTGCTGCGCTACGGGATTTGGCGGTCTCAACCATGTTCGGGCATGGCCCTGCGCGGAATGGTGTCTTCGCTCAACCGCCCTGCGAAGTAGCAGAACGAGGCGTAGAAGAATCTACGCGGTGGCTTGATAGCGTCGGCCGATCGCCTTGCGAGCCTTCTCGACCGCGCCCGTCACACGGTGGACGTACCGGCGAAGGGTGAACGCCGGATCTTCGTGCCCGAGGAGGTCGGCGAGCGTGTAGACGTCCACGCCCTCGTTGATCGCCTCGGAGGCGAAGAGATGCCGCAGGGCGTGCATCATCTTGTCGCGGCACTCCTCCCACTTGCGGCCCTTCCCAACGGGCTTGTCGTTGAGGGCCGCTATCGCGCCTATCGCCTCCAGGGCGCCCTTCCAGAGGTAGTTGAAGTAGTTCTTGTTCAGCGGCTTGCGCTCCCGGGTGGTGAAGACCAGGCGTACGGTCACCGGCTCACCGCCCTTGGTCATCCACGGCAGGGTGACCTCGACCGGCGGGTGCTTGCGCATGTGCTCGGTGAGCAGCACGGCCAGCGCATCGCCGACCGGCACGAAGCGGTCCTTGGGATCGTCCTCCGTGCCGCCCTTCGGCGGGGCGAAGACCAGTGTGCCGCGGTCGTGGGTGATCTGACGGCGGATGTGAACGACCTTGTTCTTCTGCAGCCAGTTGACGTCCTCGGGGCTGAAGCCGAAGATCTCACCCTGCCGCATGCCCAGACCTCGACCGCAGTCGACCGTGGCCTGGTAGCGCTCGGGCAGATGCGGCTGGAGTGCATCTGTCTGCTCCCACGACAGGGGTACGTCCTTCGCAGCCTTCTTCGACCGCCGTGGCTTCACCCGTTTCACAGAACCCGTCTCGCAAGGGTTCTTGGCGATCAAGTCGTCGTCCACGGCCATGGCCAGGATCGACGAGAGGTGCGTGAAGATCAGGCCGACCGTCGTCTCGTCGAGCACTTGCAGCCGGCGCTTGATCCAGGTCTGCACGGTGGACGCCTTGATCTGGCGCAGCTTGAGCGAGCCCAGCGGCCCGATGATGTGGTTGCGGACACGCGATTCGTACTGGGCGTAGGTCCGAGGGTTGTCGAAGGTCTGGCTCTCCAGCCACTGCTCGGCCACCGCCTTGAGCTGGGCCTCGCCCTTCCTCGGGTCAATGTACGTGCCGTCGTCGACGCTGCCCTGCATCTTGGTGAGGTGCTGCCGGGCGTCCTCGTACCGGTCGAAGCTCTTGCTCTGCTGCTGCCCGTCGAGGTCGCGCCACCGGGCCAACCACCTCTTGCCGCGACCGTGTTCGCGGGACGGGACCTTGTTGTGGGCTGTGCACTTCTCATCGCCGGCCTGCGGCCGCTTCTTGTGCCAGCGGTCGTACGGCTCAGCCACGCGGTGCCGCCGCGGACGCTGTCAGCAGAGCGATCGGGGAGACGCAGAGTGCAGCGGCGATGGTGACCAGGTCGTCGATGTCGCAGCGGCGGCGAGCGTGTTCGGTGCGGCTGAGGGCGATGTTGGACAGGGGGCGGCCGAGGGCGGTGCAGCGCTCCGCGAGGCTCTGCTGGGAGAGCCCGCGCAGCAGACGCAGGCGCTCGATATTGCGCGTGGCCTGGATTCCGGCGGGGCCTATTTCAATGGGTCGGGTTTCCATGACAGATAGCTGTAACTTGAATTCGGTGACCATGGCAAGGGGTTGCTCAAGAAGTTGTGAAAACTCGGCGACGTCACGAATTCGGGCGATTCGGTGAAGCCGGATTCTCATGCTATGGTCCCGCGCTGTTGTCCCCTGGGGGTGCTTCGCGTAGTCGCTGACCTGGGTGGTGATGGTTTCGTCTCGGGGGGTGGGGTCGAATCGGGCGCCTGGGATGTCCCGATGGGAAAGTGGACAGATCCCTCCTGGTTTCGGAGTGATTTCGGCAACCGGGGATTCGGGTCTACGGTTTTGATCCCACCCGGTGAAAGCCCGTTTGGGGCGGCCGTGGAATTTCCGCATAATGCCGCTGGACGCCGCCGGTAAACGAGTGGCTGTCTTGTCCACCCCACCACTTCCGTGAAGGAGCCCCTATGCCCCGAACCCCCCGCCCCACAGCCGCCGGCGGTGCGGGTCCTGTCCCGCTGGCCACGCCGGAGGAGGTCGCGGTCTACCTGGGTGTGCCGGTGAAGACGCTCTATCAGTGGCGTCATCGCCGTAGTGGCCCGACCGTGCACAAGGTCGGCCGGCACCTGCGCTACCGGTGGCGGGAGGTGGATGCGTGGCTGGACGCGCAGACCGCGTACGACCTCACGGTCTGACTCCGCACCTGTCGGGAACAGCGAAGCGGCCCCCGGCGAGCCACCGCCGAGGGTCGAGGATTCCCCAACTGATCGCCCATATCTGAAGGAACGAACAGGTGAGGGCGGGTCTTGCCGGACCTGCCCTCACCAGAGAGGAACGACTATGGAGGACCCTACGTCCGCCGCTGGCGCCGACGCATCCCCCCAGCCGGTCTGGCCCACGGTCGCCGTCCCCGGCGAGGGAATCCCCTGGCTCCGTGGGGACCGAGGGGACGCACGGCCTGCGGATGCCGTCCCCGGCCAGATGGCCATTGCGGTCGACGGGGACCAGCACGGTCCCCGAAGCGAAACCGGCGTGCGGGGACGGGGAGTCGGAGACCGGATATCCGCAGCTGTGGTTGGGGACCGGTCCCCAACCGGTGACCAGATCTCCGCGTCCGCTGCTGACCCGCAGGTCAGCGCGGCGGGGACCAAACTTGGGGACGGTGGCGGGGACACACCACAACCGTCTGGGGACAGGAAATCCGGTCCCCAACGGTCTCTGGGGACCGGCGCAGAGATGGGGACCGACGGTCTGTCGGGGACGGGGACGGGGACGGGGACGGGGATGGGGACGGGCGGCACCTCGGATTCCGGTGGTGCTTCGGGGACCGGGGACGATGGGGGTGCGCTGGCCGGTGAGGGAGCGGTGCTGCTGGATGAATTGCGGTCGAAGATCGGCAAGTACGTGGTGCTGCCGAGCGAGGAGGCGCTGACCGCGGTCACCTTGTGGGTGGCGGCCACGCACATCCAGGCCGCGCTGCAGCACGCGCCCCGCCTGGCGGTGATGAGCCCGACCAAGGGGTGCGGCAAGTCCCGTGTGCTGGACGTGCTCTATGAGACCGTCCACGACCCGATGATGACGGTGAACACCTCTCCGGCGGTCGTCTTCCGCACCATCGGCAAGATCCCGCCCACCTTGCTGGTCGACGAGGCGGACACCATTTTCAGCCCCAAGGCCGGCGGCGACAGTGAGATCCTGCGCGGCCTGCTGAACGCCGGCCACCAGCGCAACCGGCCCGCCTGGCGGATTTCCGGCCCGGAGCACAAGCCCACTCCGTTCCCCACCTTCGCGATGGCCGCGATAGCGGGGATCGGTGATCTGCCGGACACGATCACGGACCGGTCGGTCGTGCTGCGGATGCAGAAGCGTAAGCCCGGTGAGAAGGTAGCCCCGTTCCGGTCGCGGTACGCGGCGCCCGAACTCAACGCGCTGCGTGACCGGCTGGCCGCCTGGCTGGGTCCGCTGCGCGGCACGGCTGCCCGGATGGTTCCGGCGATGCCGGTGGAGGACCGTGCGGCGGATACCTGGGAGCCGCTGGTCATCATCGCCGATCTGGCCGGCGGTCACTGGCCCGACCAGGCTCGTGCCGCTTGCCTGGCCATGACGAGGCATGAGGCGGTTCAGGACGAGCAGACCAGCCTGAAGACGCGGCTGCTGCGCGATATCCACCGAGTCTTCGAGCGGGCGAACAACTGCGAGGCCCTGCCCACCCTGGATCTGGTCGCCGCCCTGATCCAGGACGCGGACGCTCCGTGGGCGGAGCACGGAGCCAAGGGGCTGAACGCCTACCATCTGGGCAACCTGCTGCGGGATTTCGGCATCGGCCCGGCCAACTACCGCTTCGACCAGGGCAGGCAGGCCAAGGCATATCTGCGCAACCGCTTCCTGGATGCTTGGGCTCGCCATTGCCCCGACCTCGTCCAGGCGGACGCCACACCCGAGCCCGCACCCGGCACCGCACCTGCCCGTTCGACGCAAGGCAAGCCGCCCGCAGCCCCGTCGGGCTCGCTGCCCGTCGGCCCGCCCGGCGGCTCCGCCGGACCGAAGCGAACCCTCTGACCCCACCGAGGCCGTAGTCCGTATCACTGCGTCGCAACCGTCCCCGCGCAGGTCAGCGCGGGGACGGACTCTCCCAGCGGGACGGACGTATCCGTACCTGCCCGGGTGTCCGTACCTGTGCTGACCAGGCGCGCGACGCATGCAACGGATGCGACACCCCCGCCAACCCCCATGTTCTGGGAGCACCACGATGCCCGACAACGACAGCAACGACCCCCACCCCATCCGCCGCCGGGGATGGCTCGGCCTGGGCCGACGAACAGCAGCAAGCTGGAGCGTTCGAGCCCCTAACGGGGCTTCGTCCGCGCTTGCCCCCGCCCCTGGGGAGGCGGTGGAAGAGGTGAGGGCCGGGCGCCAGCGGGCGCCCGAGCCAGGGGAAGAGGGCACCGAACCCGATGCCGATCCCGTCGCCAACGCCCCCCACGACGAGCAGCCCGCGAAACACGCCGCCCCGCAGCTCGAGTCATCTGCCCAGACTCCGTCGCCAGTTGAACAGCCGTCGTGGCGTGAGCCCGATGCCCCCGCGTTGCCCGCGAGGCTGAACCGGAAGCGCACGGTCGAGAAGCGTGACCAGGAGAAGAAGATCCGGTTCACTCCAACCGCGGTCCGGATCATCGACGAGGCAGCCGAGCGGCGCCACTCGACGTTCGCCGGCTTCGTCGGCGACGCTGCCCTGGCGGTCGCGCTCGGTAAGGCGAACATGGCCGGCAGCCCGGAAGACGATCCGATCCGCCCGCTCGTGGAAGCTGTCGAGGCGCACACCAAGGCGTTGAACCGGATCGGCACCAACCTCAACCAGATCACCATGGCCATCCACTCCGGTGCCATTCCCGAGCGCGCCGAGACCGTCCTCGACCACATCGAGCAAGCTGCGCAGGCCAGTTACCAGCTGATGGACCGGCTCCTGGCGGACGGAGCCCGGCATGGTGCCTGATGTCTCCACCGGCTCCGACACCCAAGGGCTGATCAACTACCTCTTCGGCCCCGGCCGTCGGGACGAGCACACTGATGCGCACATCGTGGGGGCCTGGGACATGGTCGGCGCTCCCGACCCCGGCCGCGACCCTGCGGTCACCTACGGCCAACTGGCCAAGCGCCTTGACCACTATGTCGACCTGCGTACCCGCGAACTCGGTACGAGGCCGCCGAAGCACGTGTGGCACTGTCCGGTGCGTACCGCGCCCGGGGACCGCTACCTGACCGATACGGAGTGGGCTGAGGTCGCCCGCCGGGTCGTCGAGGCGACCGGGATCGCCCCGGTGGGCGACGACACCGCCTGCCGGTGGATCGCGGTGCGGCATGCGGACGACCACATCCACATCCTCGCCACCACCGTCCGCGCTGACGGCCGCCGCCCGCGAACGAACCGTGACGGGCAGCGTGCGCAGGCGGAATGCCGGAGGATCGAGGACGAGTTCGGGCTGCGCCGTCTCAAGTCCGGTGACCTGACCGCCCCGAAGACGCCCACCGGAGCGGAACGCGCGAAGGCTGACCGCGAGGGCCAGGAGGTGACCGCCAGGGAGTGGCTGCGTGAACGCGCCTACGCGGTCGCCGCCGCTGTCCACAGCATCGACGACTACTTCACCGTGCTCGCCTCGCTCGGGATCCAGGTCAAGACCCGCATTGGCCCCGAGAGCGGCGAGGTGACCGGCTACAGCCTGGCCGCCCCTGGCGACAGCATCTTCTTCGGCGGCTCCAAACTCGCCCCCGACCTGTCCTACAACCGCCTGACCGAACGCCTTCCCACCCAGGACGTGGCGGACAGGCCGAAGGCGGTGGCGGACCCGGCCGAGCCGTGGCGTCGTACCGAATCCGCTGCGCGTGCGGCTCTCACTGCGCTCGATTCGGGCGACGACGCCACCGCCCAGGGACAGCTGGATGCCTTCGCCGACACCCTGCACAACCTCGCCCGCGCCACCCCCGGTCCACACAAGGCCGAACTCCAAGCGGCAGCAAAGGCGTTCAACCGGGCACGCCGCTCGGCGATCCGCGCTGACCACCAAGCCGCAACCGAACTCCGCCAAGCCGCCGGGGAACTCGCCCACGCATCCAACCTCCCCGGCGGCCTCGCCATCGCGCTCGTCTTCACCGCCCTGCACCTGGCCCGCGCCGCCGCCCACTGGCACGCTCAGCGCGGCCACGAACAGCAAGCGGCAGCGGCCGAGGAAGCCTTCCGGCACCTCCAGACCGGCTACCAGCAGGTCGCCGCACCCCATCTGGCCGGCCTCGCCCAGCGCGCACCACGCCCTCAGACCATCCAGCGCTTCGAGACCGCAGTACGCGAGGCCATGCCCGGCCACGCCGACCGCATCCTCACCGACCCCGCCTGGCCCGCCTTGGCCACCACCCTCGCCCGCGCCGAAACCGCCGGCCATACACCCCGCGTCCTCCTCGCCGAAGTGGCCGCCAGCCGGGAACTCGACACCGCCGAACGCCCAGCCGAGGTCCTCAACTGGCGCATCACCACACAACCCAACAAGCGAGCGCGGGCAGCGCGACAGCCCAGCACTATCCTGGGCACGGCAGCGACGCCTCCCGCTGTCCAGCCTTCGGCTCCGACCATGATCCCGACGCACGAGGAGCGTCGTCGGTACCGATAGCTGCACGCGCCACGGTGCCTGCGAGTCGCGAAGCCCCGGCAGTTTCTGCGCCATGCCTACGGGACTTCGCGCCCAGGCGCGGCCGTCGGCACAGGCGATGCGATGCCTCCGCTCAGCCCTTTCGCCCACGCTGTGACCTGAGTGAGGTGCTCGGGTTGCAGACCCAGATGGGCATCCGGCTGCATGAGGAGGGTGGGTAAGCCCGCAGCGGTGCGCTGCACGGCCCACTCGTGATCGAGCGCGGTGAAGTCGTCATCGATCCAGACTGCGGGTTCGTCGCCGAGCCACGCGTCGACGTAGTCGCGCTTCCAGAGGTAGCCGTTGGGATGGGACGTCGTGATCTTGGGGCGCGGGAGATCGACATACGTGAGGGCCGGGAGGCCGAGGAGCGGGCCGATCAGCGTGGTGGCATCCCGGCGCCAGCTCGTGCACCAGACCGGGGTGAGCGGAACGCTCCGGAACATGTTGGTGAGCATTGGCCTGTGCGCCGGGTTGAGCCAGACGGTGACCGGATCCTCGGGGGTCCGGCCGTCCGGTACGACCTCGTGGCGGACGTGCGTGGCCGGGATGCTGCCGTCGCCTTGGGGGAAAGGTATGAGGACACCGTCGATGTCCAGCAGCAGGTAGGGCACGTTCATGGGTGTGCCTCCATGGGGTGTGGCGGTCGGCAGCGTCAGAGCTTGCGGGCCGTTATCAGCAAGGTCGTGGGCCAGTGGCCGAGCCGGGCATCG
This sequence comes from Streptomyces sp. NPDC033165, assembly GCF_055577965.1. NCBI lineage: Bacteria > Bacillati > Actinomycetota > Actinomycetes > Kitasatosporales > Streptomycetaceae > Streptomyces > Streptomyces sp. NPDC033165. The sequence goes on along the minus strand of NZ_JBVIPK010000001.1, from coordinate 383,255 downwards.
TGGAACTCGTGGGCGGCGGTGAGCCATAGACCGGCGTCAGCGAGATGCCGCTGCCACTGCTCGCCGCTGAAGTCCCAGCGGGCGACGGGCAGTCGGGTGCGGTCGGGCAGAACGACGAAGTCCCGGCGGGGGCGGTCGCCCATGGCCGCGCGGCGTCCTCCGCGCTGAGGGTGCGGGGTGGAGAAGGCGAGGGTGCGTCCGGGCTTGAGCTGCTGAGCGATGGCAGGCAGCAGCAGTTCAGGGGCTACGAGGCCGACGGCGCCGAACACGGAGTAGATGGCGTCGAACTGCTCGTCGCAGCCCTGCAGGTAGTGCAGTGCGTGACCGGCGACGAAGCTGAGGTTGCTCAGCCGTCCGTAGTGCGAGCGTGCTCGGCGGATCTGGAGGCCGACCAGGTCGACGCCGGTGACTCGGGCGCCGTGGCGGGTGGCGAGGTGGGCGGCGTTGTGGCCGGGGCCGCAGCCGAGCTCCACCACCCGCATTCCGCTCAAGTCGGAGCCGAGGATCTCAGCGCCGGGCCCGCGCCCTGGTCTCATCGTCCACTCCATCCGCGCCGGTACGTCCAGTGGCTGGGCGGGGCCGGACGCGGTGCGCTGGAGGGCATGGGCGTACCAGGGAGATGCCTGGGCGGTCGGCATCTAGACCTCCAGGAGTTGGAGGACGTCGGTGAGGTGGCGGCGTACGACCTTGATGTACGCGGGGTCGGTGGCCGGATCGTTGATCCAGCGGATCGACTGCTCCATGAACCACTCGACCGCCCACATGCGGTGCCACCCGAGCGCCCACTGCTCCGCGGGCAGGCCGCCGCGCTGGGCGAGGGCGTCAGGGGTGCCACCGGCGGTGACGTACTGGTCGAGGAAGACCCGCAGCCGTACCGGATCGGGGGTCTCGAGGGTGCCGTGCCAGCTGGCGAGGTCGAGCAGGCCGGGGCCGGTGAAAGCGCGGGCGAAGTCGAGCAGCCTCCAGCCGTGGTCGCCGATGTGGAGGCTGGTGGGGTGGAACTCAGAGTGCACCCAGCCGAATGGGGCGAGCGTGGTGCCAGTGGCGCGGGGGCCGGCGACCTTGGTGATCTGGTCGAGGGCATCTGCGATATCGGCAGTGTCGGGCCAGCGGTTGGCCGCGTGGAGCTGGCCGAGGTGCTGGGCTGCACGGGCGGGCAGGCTGCTCAGGCGCTCCTCGTCGAGAAGAGGCAGGGCCGGTGCAGTGCGGGTGCCATGGAGGACCACGGCCGCAGCGACGCCGTCGAGGTCGTCCGCCTCGCGGGCGGGGGCGCCGAGGTCTTCGAGGAGCATGCCGAGGCAGCCGTCAAGGATCGCCGTCGCGCGTAGTTCGGGGACTGGGACGCCGAGGGTGTGGGCCAGGCGCAGAGCCTGGGCTTCGCTGTTGAAAGGCTGCTTGGCGTACTTGAAGATGGCGATGGTGCGTTCGGGGAAGGTGACGCGTTCGACGCCGGACATCGACCAGACCCGCACCTCGGTGCGCTCGGGCAGAGGCAGGCCCTTGACCGCGCATAGGTGGGTGAGAAGTTCGGCGGTCAGCTTTTCGTCCATGAGAGGGCTCCGTGGGTTGGTGGCGTCCGGGGCGGGCGAAGGTGGCCTGCCCGCCCCGGAGCCTGGTCGGGTGGGCTATGCGGCGGGCCCGGTCACGCGGCGGGCGTAGACCTGCTCGATCCATCCGGCCTTGAACTCGGCAAGGTCGTTACGGAAGTTGGCCATCGACGCACCGTAGGGCGCGACGACGCCGCCGGACTGGTCCGGCACGGACTGGCAGCCGTGCACGAGGCGTCCGCCGAGCGCGGCATGGGCCTTGATGGACTCGATGCGGCGGTGCTCGTTGAACCAGCCGCCGTGGTAGACCTCGTCGAGCATGCCGCCCATCTCGTCGTCCAGGTCGAAGACGACGGAGGTGGCGGCGGGGAAGAACCAGCACGGGCCGACGTTGGAGATGTGCCCGTCCAGCTCGACTTTGTTCAGGGCCATCAGCGTGGCCGCCTCGCGCAGCATCCGCAGATGCTCGGCGGTGATCTGCGGAAGCCCGAGACCGGCGAGGTGCTCGTCTCGGAAGAGGTACGCGTACACCTCGTACGCGGTGGCCAGGACTTGGGCCGCGTCCGACGTAGAGGCAGCGTTGACCTTTACGAAGTCGAGGGCGAGCTGCTCGACCGCGCTCTGCGTGGTCTCGTCCACGTCCAGGAGCTGGGACTTGACCAGCTGCCAGTCGGCGACGAGCCAGGTGTTGGACTCGAAGCGGAAGAAGTACTCGGCCGGGTCGATGGTGATGCGCCGGCCTTCGACCTGGATGCCGGGCAGGCGGCTCCAGCGCTCGTCGAATGCCTCGGGCAGCTCGACAGTGATGGCCGTGGGGGTTGCCGTGTCCATGGTGGTCACCGGGTTCTCCGTCTCTGATCGGCCGGGTTCAGGCACGGGAATGCCCGAACCCGGAGCGGGCGTACGGAACTTGGGACCGCCCGGCCAAGTGGGGAGCCTGGATTCACGGTCGGAGTCTGGAACCGTTCCGGGCGGCTGATGATTAGTGAACCGCCGGTCACGTTCAGTGGGTACGGTGAAGGGGAGGCCGAGCAGTATACGCGGTTTACAGCGCCGGAGCGGAGGCGAGTGTGGCAGCGCCGAGAGAGCCCAACTCCCGCCTGCGCGAGACCATCGAAGCCGTCGGCTGCACCTTCGAGGCCCTCGCCAAGGACGTCCGCCGCATCGCCGCGGAGAACGGCGAGATTCTGCAGACCAACAAGTCGGCCGTCTCGCACTGGGTAGGCGGCGCCCGCCGGCCCACCGGGAGGACCGGCCAGTACCTCGCCGAAGCCCTCTCCCGCCGCTCACACAGGACCATCACTCAAGTCGAGATCGGCCTGGCCACCCCGGAATCCACGGCCGATGAGCCGGACCCGGTCCTCGCCGCAACCGACCTCGGCCGCGCAGACGTCGAGCGCCGCCGCTTCCTCGCCATCGCCTCGTTCACCACTGCCGGCGTTGCCATGCCCCTCGCCTACGACCACGAAGCCACCGCTCGCATGCTCCGCGCCCGAACCGGCACGGCCCTGGTGGGAGCGGAGGACGTGGACGTCGTACGTCAGATCACCGCCGCCTTCAGCGCCGCCGACGAACGCCTGGGTGGAGGCCACGGCCTAACCACCGTGACCGCCTACCTCGCCGACACAGCGGCTCCCATGCTCCGCGCCCGCTTCCCGACCGATGTCTTACGCCGGGCTGCCTTCGGCGCCGTGGCCGAACTGGCTTACTTGGCAGGCTGGAAGCACCACGACCTCGGCCAGGAGGGAGCGGCCCAGCGCTACTACCAAGTCGGCTACCAGCTCGCCTGCGAGGCAGACCCGCACGGCCACGCTGCCTGGATGATGCGCGCCCTGGCCCACCAGGCCCTCAGCCTCAAGCAGCCTCACCACTGCATCGACCTCGCCGAAGCCGCGCTCGCCGGCGGCCTCGGCCACATCGACGGCCAGACCGAAGCCCTGCTCCACATCACCCACGCCCGCGCCTACGCAGCCACCGGCGAGAGACCACACGCCGCCCGCGCCCTACTCGCCGCAGAGGACGCCCTGCTCCGCGAGGACGGCCCGCAGCCCAGCTACTCCCGTGTTAGTGGCCCGGCCGCCGGCACCGTCGCTAGCCACACCGCCCGCACCCTGACCGACCTCGCCGACCACATCGGCACCGAACACCAACACCGCGACGCCCTCACCCGTTGGGACCCGGTCAAGTACAAGCGCGTGCACGCCCTCACGTACGCCGAACTCGGCGATAGCCTCGCCGCGCAGACCCGTGCCGATGAGGCCGTGGCCGCTTGGAGCCAGGCCGTGACGCTGATGGAGGGCATGACCTCGGACCGCACCCGCAAAGCGATCACCTCGCTCCGCTCCACCCTCGTGACCTACCAACGACGCAAGGTCCCCGGAGCCACCGAACTCGCCCGCCGCGCACGGGAAGCACTCGCCTAACATGCCCAACAACCCGGCCGACGAAGGGACCACCGTGACTCAGCAGCAGACCGAGGACCAGCCCAAAGCCCTCAAGCCCGCCCTCGAATCCATGACCCTGCTGGTCGCCGCCGTCATCGTCCACGACAAGGCCACCAACCGCGTAGTTCTCCTGCAACGCAGCGAGAACGCCAAGTTCGCGCAAGGCATGTGGGATCTGCCGGTCGGAAAGAGCGAGCCGGGCGAGCCGATCACCGAGACCGCGGTGCGCGAGCTCTACGAGGAGACCGGTCTGAGGGTGAAGCCGGAGGCGCTCAAGGTCGCTCATATCATCCACGGAGCGTGGGGAGTTGAAGCTCCCAATGGCTTTCTGACAGTCGTCTTCGTAGCCCATGAGTGGAGCGGCGAGCCTGAGAACCGTGAACCTCGCAAGCACGCCCATGTCCGCTGGGTGGATGCCAATGCCGTCCCCGAGAAGTTCGTCGACACCACCGCCAGTGCTCTCCACCGCTACCTTGACGATGGACCCCAGGTGTCTCTCGCTGGTTGGCGTCAGTAACACTCGCCTCATTCGTAGGGCCCGGCAATGGCAATGACTCCAGGGAGCCGACTGTGAGCCATGAGTTGCTGGCCCAGCCCCATTGCCTGCAAGTGCATATCTCTGGCGGCGAGGGCAGCCTCTGAGGGACATGGACGAGGCCGACTGCAGTCAGCTCGCGTTACTCCGGCGATGGCGCGGGAAGGGGTCGCCGACCGGCCAGTGCTCGGGCAGGCCGAGGGCGGTGTAGATGGGGCAAGCCGGTGGCTGGTGTTCGACGTGGACATCGATCACCTGTGCCGTTGCCCAGGTGGGGAGGACAAGGGCCGGGAGCGAGCTGGGGTCGGAACTCTGCCAAAGGACGGGGGTATGCTTCGTCCAGGTCCAGGGCGCCGGGTTGTTGACGGTGAGCACACCGCTGACCCGCCTGTGAGCGTGGTCGTAGGTTGCAGTCCAGTAGCCGTCGGGCTGCCGGCCGAAGGTCGGCGTGCTGTTGCGGACGTACTCGACGGAGGTCCCGTACAGTGCGGTCTCTACGTCTTCGTCTTCGGGGAAGGCGCCCGCACGGCCAACCGCCACGATGAACGGCAGCGCTAGATCGCCGTACTTCCCTCCCTTCTCCTTGACCGCGTCGAGCACTTGATCCGACTCGTCATTGAACCAGGTCATCGGGGGGTAGAAACCGATTGTCCTGCTCGTTGGATCTCCTCGCCTATCGGGGCTACGGGGGATCGCCTCGAACGAGAGGGACCAGCCGGCCTCCTGCCAGGTGTGCTTGGGCAATGGCGCCTTGTCGGCGATGACCTGATCGGGATCCAGGCTGGCGAGCCACCGCTCCAGCCCAGTTTTCAGCCGCCTCTGCGACGGTGTTCCCGACCCTGTCTGGTGAATCCTGTATGACACGAAGAAATTGGGGCTCGGTACACCGTCGATGGCATCGATCAGGACGGGTGGGAGCTGCCTGTTGGATATCGCTCCGTCCAGGCGCTGGACCGTCCATTTCGCCTCGACGACGAATTGCTCGCCCTCGCGGGTGACCAGGAAGTCGGGGTTCGTGCCGCGAGTACCTATTCCAGGCTCGATCTCCACGGTGCAACCGGACCCAAGCAGCATCTCGTGCAGGTACAACTCCCACAGCGCAGAGGAGACGTTCGCGTCGGAGTTCCGGTCGCGAAGCCGACTGCGCAAGCTGGGCTGATCCTGATCAGGGAGGTGCGACCACCACTCGTTGATCACATCCCGAACCTGATCCCAGTACGGACCGGCGATCCTGCCATAGAACTCTGATTCCGGCTCCGCAGCTCGCCTCGGCGAGGCGTCTGTCCGATTCCAGCTCGCGTATACGACCACGACCAACGAGCGTAGATGGTCCCACCGGCAACTCCCATACATTTTCTGCGGCGGGGTGGGCGCAGGGCTCAGGTGGGATGGCTCTCTGGACGCTGCCATGTCTCTTGCAGCTCACGTCAGGTAGCGGATCAGAGCCAGCCTGTGTGGAAAGACGTCGTGACTGGCGTGTGGTCCGAGCAACGAGTGAAGGCCGTCACTTGTAAGTGACGGCCTTCACTAACGTGTCTGACACCGAGTCAGGGTTTGCGTGCTCCGGTGCACACACGGTGCACAACGCAGTGGAAATCAGCCGGGAGCCGTGAGAACTCGCGAGGCGTGCTTACGCAGGTCACGACACGTTTCGGATGATCCCTCGCAGGCCACCCGAACCCAGTCTCTAGATGTCGAAGTACAGCTCGAACTCGTGCGGGTGCGGCCGCAGCTGGATCGGGGCGATCTCGTTCGTGCGCTTGTAGTCGATCCACGTCTCGATCAGGTCCGACGTGAAGACGCCGCCCGCCTGGAGGTACTCGTTGTCCGCTTCCAGGGCTTCGAGCACGGCCGGGAGGGAGGTCGGGACCTGCTGGACGTTGGCGTGCTCCTCGGGAGCCAGCTCGTAGAGGTCCTTGTCGATCGGCTCGGCCGGCTCGATCTTGTTCTTCACGCCGTCCAGGCCCGCCATCAGCAGTGCCGAGAACGCGAGGTACGGGTTCGAGGACGGGTCCGGGGCGCGGAACTCGACGCGCTTGGCCTTCGGGTTCGAGCCGGTGATCGGGATGCGCATCGCGGCGGAGCGGTTGCGCTGCGAGTACACCATGTTGACCGGGGCCTCGAAGCCGGGGACCAGGCGGTGGTAGGAGTTCACCGTCGGGTTGGTGAAGGCCAGCAGCGACGGCGCGTGCTTCAGGATGCCGCCGATGTAGTAGCGGGCCATGTCCGAGAGGCCGGCGTAGCCCTGCTCGTCGTAGAAGAGCGGCGAGCCGCCCTGCCACAGCGACTGGTGCACGTGCATGCCCGAGCCGTTGTCGCCGAAGATCGGCTTCGGCATGAAGGTCGCGGTCTTGCCGTTGCGCCAGGCGACGTTCTTCACGATGTACTTGAAGAGCATCAGGTCGTCGGCCGCGGCCAGCAGCGTGTTGAACTTGTAGTTGATCTCGGCCTGGCCCGCGGTGCCGACCTCGTGGTGCTGGCGCTCGACCTGGAGGCCGTTCTTGTCCAGCTCCAGGGAGATCTCGGCACGCAGGTCGGCGAAGTGGTCCACCGGCGGGGCGGGGAAGTAGCCGCCCTTGTAGCGGACCTTGTAACCGCGGTTGTTCTCCAGCGCACCGGTGTTCCAGGCGCCGGCCTCGGAGTCGATGTGGTAGAAGCTCTCGTTCGCCGACGTCTGGAAGCGGACGTTGTCGAAGACGTAGAACTCGGCCTCCGGGCCGAAGTACGCGGTGTCCGCGAAGCCGGTCGAGGCGAGGTAGGCCTCGGCCTTCTTGGCGATGTTGCGCGGGTCACGGCTGTACTGCTCGCCCGTGATCGGGTCGTGGATGAAGAAGTTGATGTTGATCGTCTTGTCGCGGCGGAAGGGGTCCACCCGAGCCGTCGACAGGTCCGCGCGCAGCGCCATGTCGGACTCGTGGATGGCCTGGAAGCCGCGGATCGACGAACCGTCGAAGGCCAGTTCCTCGGCCGGGTCGAAGGTCGCTGCCGGGATCGTGAAGTGCTGCATCACCCCGGGCAGGTCGCAGAACCGGACATCGATGAACTTGACGTCGTTGTCCGCTACGTACTTCTGCACTTCGTCGGCGTTCTGGAACATCCAACTCCTCCTACTCCCGGCCCGGGAGGGACGGGGTTGTAGCTCGTGGTGCGGCCAGTGCGGTGGCACACGCTGGACCCGACCATAGGCAGGCGTGATTTCTCAAGCATGACCCATTTGTTTCGCCCAAGTTAACCGGGGCGAGGGTCGGCGGCATCTCCGTGGCCCGTTCCGGTGCCCCGCCCGGCCGGGGCCGGATACCGGCGCAGTACCGTGGACGGGTGGACAACAGGCAAGCAATCGGATCGTGGCTCTCGGGGCCCCGCGCGGCCGCCGAGGAGATGGGCGCCGACTTCGGTTACCGGGGCAAGGGGCTCGGGCTGCCCGAGCACGGGCCCGGCTCGGTCGCGCCGCTCGGACGGCGCTTCGGGGCCCTCTTCATCGACTGGTCGCTCTGCATGGTGATCGCATACGGGCTGTTCGCTCGCGGTGACCAGCAGGCGGCGGGGAACTGGGCGCTCGGGATCTTCCTCGTGCTCAGCCTCGCCACCGTCGGGACCATCGGCTGCACCCCGGGCAAGCGCCTGCTCGGGCTGCGTGTCATCTCCGAGGACGGCGGCCGGCTCGGCTTCGGGCGCGTGGTCCTGCGGACCCTCCTGCTCCTGCTCGCCATCCCCGCGCTGGTCTGGGACCGCGACGGGCGAGGACTGCACGACCGCCTCGGGCGCGCCGTGCAGGTCCGGATGTAGCCCGGACACAGTCCGTACGCGGAGGCGAGCCGACGCGTACGCGACGAGCCCGACCCGTCACATACGCGGCGGCCCCGGACCGTCACGGTCCGGGGCCGCCGCGTATGTCGCCCACGTCTGCGTCGCGTACGTGCGCCGTCAGCGCATCTTTCCGCCGCGCGGCATCCGCATGCCCTTCGGCATCGGGCCCTTCGGCAGCGGCATGTTGCTCATCAGGTCGCCCATCGCGCGCAGCCGGTCGTTGGTGGAGGTCACCTGGGGGCCGGTGAGTACGCGGGGGAGCTTCAGCATCTTGGTGCGGACCTTCTTCAGCGGCACCTGGCCCTCGCCGGTGCCGACGATGATGTCGTGCACCGGCACGTCCACCACGATGCGGGCCATCTTCTTCTTCTCGGCCGCCAGCAGGCTCTTCACCCGGTTCGGGTTGCCCTCGGCCACCAGGACGATGCCGGCCTTGCCGACCGCCCGGTGGACGACGTCCTGGCTGCGGTTCATCGCCACCGCGGGGGTGGTGGTCCAGCCGCGCCCGATCCGGTCCAGGACGGCGGCCGCCGCTCCCGGCTGGCCCTCCATCTGCCCGAAGGCCGCCCGCTCGGCGCGTCGGCCGAAGACGATCGCCATCGCGAGGACGGCCAGGACGAAGCCCAGGATGCCCAGATAGACCGGGTGCCCGATCGCGAAGCCGATGCCGAGGAGGACACCGAACGTGACGATTCCGACACCTGCGATAACAAGACCGATCTTGCTGTCGGTCCGCCTGGTCATCTTGTAGGTCAGGGCGATCTGCTTGAGCCGCCCTGCGTTCTCGGCGCTGTCCGCGCCTTCGGTTTTTGCCTTCCTCGCCATAAACAGAAGTTTACGTGGCGGGGGAGCGACCTAGGAACGGTGGTCGGCCACGGCCTCCAGGACGTGCTGGGCCTCCACCCGGTCCTTGGCGCGGCGGCGGTCCTCCAGGACGGCCGTCCAGGCGTTGCGGCGGGCGGTGCGCTGGCCGCCGCTCAGCAGCAGCGACTCGACGGCGCGCAGGGCGGTGGTGACGGACGGAAGAGCGTGGGCACGGACCGGTGCGGCCTGCATGGTGGTGTTCCCCCTCGGAAGGATGCGCCGACCCCGGGCGCGGACTGAGTACGGGAAGCGGTGACGGCGGCTGCGGGGAGCGCCGCCGTATGTGTACCTAGGGTCACTGCTCGGTGTTACCAGCGCATGACCGGTCGGTCAAACACCAATGAAACCTTCATTCCGGTGCCGCGCACGCCGGAGCGGTCCGTACGCGTCCCCTACCTGCGAGGAGCGCACGGACCGCTCGGGTGGTGTCATGACGGGGCGGTGGGCCCGGTGAGCGGACTCACACGGCCCGGGCCGCCGGGGCGCTCCCGGCGGCGGCCGCGCCGCGCGCGTCCATCGCCTGCTGGAAGAGACGGCCCGCGCGGTACGAGGAACGCACCAGCGGCCCCGACATCACGCCGGAGTAGCCGATCGCGTCGGCCTCGTCCTTCAGCTCGACGAACTCGTGCGGCTTCACCCAGCGCTCGACCGGGTGGTGCCGCACGGTGGGCCGCAGGTACTGCGTAATCGTGATGAGCTCGCAACCTGCGTCGTACAGGTCCTGGAGCGCCTCGCTGACCTCCTCGCGGGTCTCGCCCATGCCGAGGATCAGGTTCGACTTGGTCACCAGGCCGGCCTCGCGGGCCCGCGTGATGACCTCCAGGGAACGCTCGTAGCGGAAACCGGGGCGGATCCGCTTGAAGATCCGCGGGACCGTCTCCACGTTGTGCGCGAGCACCTCGGGGCGCGAGGAGAAGACCTCGGCGAGCTGCTCGGGCTCCGCGTTGAAGTCGGGGATCAGCAGCTCGACCTTGGTCGCGCCCGCCTCCCGCTCCGCGGTGAGCGTGTGGATCTGGCGGACCGTCTCGGCGTACAGCCAGGCGCCGCCGTCCTCCAGGTCGTCGCGGGCGACGCCGGTGATGGTGGCGTAGTTCAGGTCCATCGTGACGACCGACTCGCCGACGCGGCGGGGCTCGTCACGGTCCAGCGCCTGCGGCTTGCCCGTGTCGATCTGGCAGAAGTCACAGCGCCGCGTGCACTGGTCACCGCCGATGAGGAAGGTGGCCTCGCGGTCCTCCCAGCACTCGAAGATGTTGGGGCAGCCCGCCTCCTGGCAGACCGTGTGCAGCCCCTCGCCCTTCACGAGACTCTGCAGCTGCTTGTACTCGGGGCCCATCTTCGCCCGCGTTTTGATCCACTCGGGCTTGCGCTCGATGGGGGTCTGGCTGTTCCGGACCTCCAGGCGCAGCATCTTGCGCCCGTCGGGTGCGACAGCGGACACTCCGGCTCCCCTTTGCTTTCTGCTGCGTGGGATTCGCATGGGATTCTTCGGCGAACACCAGGGTACGCCCGTAAATCAAACGGTCTTACGCCCGGCCAACCTGTGGCGGACGGGGGCTATTCCCCGGTCACCCGTGGCGGCCGGTGCTACCGGTCGGTAGCACCGGCCGGTACTAGGCCGGGGCCGCGGCCTGCCGCGGCTCGACCGTCCTCGGTGCGAGCTCCGCGTTCTCCAGGATGTCCCGCAGGTGCTTCTCGACGACCGGCAGCACCTCCTCGATGGTGACATCCCGGCCCAGCTCGTTGGCGAGGGAGGTGACGCCCGCGTCGCGGATGCCGCACGGCACGATCCGGTCGAACCAGGTGTTGTCCGGGTTCACGTTGAGCGAGAAGCCGTGCATCGTCACGCCCTTGGCGACCCGGATGCCGATCGCGGCCAGCTTGCGGTCCTCGCGGCGCTGGCCGGCGTTGGACGGGGCGTACTCCGGGCCGTTCAGTCGCGCGTCGAACTCCTCGTCCTGGAGCCTCGGGTCGAAGTCCAGGGAGAGCCCGCCCGGCATCGGCCGCTGCTCGACCGGGTCGCCGAGCACCCAGACGCCGCTGCGGCCCTCCACCCGGGAGGTCTCCACGCCGAAGTCGGCGGCCGTGCGGATCAGCGCGTCCTCCAGGCGGCGGACGTGCGCCACGACGTCGACCGGACGCGGCAGCTTCTGGATCGGGTAGCCGACGAGCTGCCCCGGACCGTGCCAGGTGATCTTCCCGCCGCGGTCCACGTCGATGACCGGGGTGCCGTCCAGCGGGCGTTCGCTGTCGGCGGTGCGGCGGCCCGCCGTGTAGACGGGCGGGTGCTCCAGAAGCAGGCAGGTGTCCGGCACCCGGTCCTCGAACCGGGCCGCGTGCACCTCGCGCTGCTTCTGCCATGCCTCCGTGTACTCGACGGCCTGTTCGCCGAAGCCCAGACGGGCGAACCGCAGCTCGCTCACAGATGCCTCCCTACGTGGGGCACCGCGTGCCCGGAGGGGTGTCCCCGGGATGACGGCACCCTGCACTGATCGCGCCCGCATCCACTGTACGACCGTCACCCGGTCGGCCCACCGGCAGGTGGAGCGCGCTTGCGTGACCTGAGGCAGGGCCCGTCCCTTCCGTCAGCTCTGTCCGTAATCCTCACACGATCGGATGAACGTGGAGCAAAGGGTGGCTGTGACCGCCCCGGTGGCCGCTAAATTCGCGCCGTTCCCATGAGGGCTGACCGTCCGGCCCCGAAGGCAGGAGACCGTACAGCTGATGTCGGAACGACCCCCGCAGCGCACGCCCAACCGCCGCCTCGCCTCACTCATCGCGGAAGCCGGGTTCTCCCACGCGGGCCTGGCCCGCCGGGTCGATCAGCTCGGCCTCGAACACGGCCTCGACCTGCGGTACGACAAGACCTCGGTGACCCGCTGGCTGCGGGGTCAGCAGCCGCGCGGCACCACCCCCGCTCTGATCGCCGAGGTCTTCACCCGGCGGCTGGGGCGTCGGCTCTCCGCCCAGGATCTCGGGCTCGACGCCTGCGCACCCGTCTACGCGGGCCTGGAGTTCGCCGCCACCCCCGCCGAGGCCGTCGACATCGTCAGCGGGCTCTGGCGCAAGGACTCCGGCACCCACACCGAGCTGCGCAAGATCGCCTTCACCCCGGCCGGACTCGTCGTTCCCAGCCGCGACTGGCTGATCGGCCGGGCCGACGAGTGGGTGGCCCGGGACGGCGGGGCCACCCGCCAGACCGTCTCCTCCGTGCCCGGCCGTACGGGCGGGGCCCCGCGCACCGAGAGCCGGAGCGTGCCGCGCCCGGGCGGACCGCTGCGTCCCACGCCCTCGGGACCGGCCGCCACCCATCCGCCCGGCCCGGGGCCCTCGGCCGCGGCACAGCCGGGTGCAGGGGCCCGGTCCGGAACGGGAGGGCACTCCGGGACGCCGCACGTCGTCCCGCGCCAGCGGCAGACCGAGCGGGGGCCGGGGCAGCGGGTCGGCAGCGGGGACGTGGCCGCACTGCGCTCGGTCGGCGAGCTGTTCCGCACCCTCGACCACGCCTACGGCGGCGGCCACGCCCGGCAGGCCCTCGTGCGGTATCTGGAGCACGAGGCCGAGCCGATGCTCCGGGGCACCTACGGCGAGGCCACCGGGCGGCGGCTGTTCGCCGCGGTCGCCGATCTGACCCGGCTGGCGGGCTGGACCTCGTACGACATCGCCGCCCACGGCCTCGCCCAGCGGTACTTCGTCCAAGCGCTGCGGCTCGCCCAGGCCGCCGGGGACCGCGGTTACGGCGCCTACGTGCTGATCACGATGAGCCGCCAGGCGGTCTACCTCGGGCACGGCAGGGAGGCCGTGCAGCTGGCCCGCGTCGCCCAGCAGGGCATCGGCTCCGCCGCCCCGCCCCTCGTCCAGGCGCTGCTGCACTCGGTCGAGGCGCGCGGCCACGGGGTGCTCGGCGAGGCACGTTCCTGCACCGCCGCGCTGACCCGGGCCGAACACGCCCTGGAGACCGCCCGCCCCGGCGACGATGTGCCGCACTGGGCCCGCGCGTTCGACGAGGCGCAGCTCGCCGACGAGCTGGGCCACTGCCACCGCGACCTCCAGCAGTACCGGACCGCCGCCCAGCACGCGGAGCGCTCGCTCCAGCTGAGCGCCCCGGCGTACGCCCGCAGCAGACTGTTCTGCCGCGTGGTCCTCGCCTCCGCCCGCCTCGGCCTCGGCGAGCTGGACCAGGCCTGCCAGCTCGGCGCGGAGGCGGCCCAGCAGGCCGCCGAGATGCGCTCGGTCCGCGCCACGGAGTACGTGCGCGCGTTCGAACGCAGCCTGGAGCCGTACCGGGACGCGGTCGCCGTACGCGGCTACCGCGACCGGGTCGCCGCCCTCGGCTGACCCGGTCGGGGTTCCTCACGCCGCCTCCGGCAGCCGGGGGCTCCCTTCGTGCGGGCCCGTGACGGCCAGGTCGGTGAGGATCGCCTCGGCCGCCCGGCGGCCCGAGTGCAGCGCGCCCTGGACCGTGCTCGTGTCGCGGTGGTCGCCGCACACGTACAGCCCGGCCAGCACCCGCACCGGGCGGCGCGGGTCGTGCGGGGCCTCCATCGCGGGCACCGCCTCCGGGTCGTGATGCGCCGCCAGCAGCTCCCAGTCGTCCGTCGGGGTCCTGTACAGCGCCGCCAGGTGCCCGCGCACCGAGCGGTCCAGGTCCGGCGGCGGAGTCCCCAGCACCGTCGAGGTGATCAGCGTCCGGCCCTCCGGGGCGCGCGAGGGGTCGACCTCGCTCATCACCGCGGTGCACGCCACCGGCCCCGACCGGTCACCGTCCAGCACCAGCGACCGGCCCGTCGGCGGCGCGGCGGGCGCGGTGTGGTGAAGGACCGTCACCGGGTGGAAGGACGGCACCCGCAGCCCGGGCAGCAGCTCGGCCGCGGCCCCCGCCCCGGTCGCCAGCAGCAGGGAGCGGCACCCCAGTTCACCGTGTTCCTTCGTACGTACGGAGGTGATGTCGGCGGCCGTCACATGCACCCCGGTCCGGACCGTGCCCGGTGGCAGCGAGGCAGCCAGCAGCTCCGGCAGCGCCGAGGAACCGCCCGCCGGTACGCACAGGCCGCCGCGCGCGTAGTCCCGCAGGGCGAGATCGGCGCACCGGCTGGACGTGGTGAGCGCGGGGTCGCTGAGCAGCGCGGTGAGCAGGGGGCGCAGGACGCCGTCCACCGTACGGGCGGGCAGTCCGACGCCGGCCAGGGCCTCGTGCGCCGTCCGCTCCGGGCGGGCCAGCAGCCGGGCCTCCGGGGTGGCCGCCAGCCGCGACAGCGCCGCGCCCAGCCGGGCCCGGTCGATCGCCCCGGTCACCGCGCCGCTCCGGCCGCCGCCGCGCGAGGGGGCCCCTGGCTCGCTCCCGTGCGCGCTGTGCGCTGCCCAGGGAGCCCGGGCGGCCAGGGCCGCCCGGGGAGCGCTCGACCGGGTGCGCGCTGCCCTGAGTGCGCCCCTCGCGCTCCGTATGTCACCGGTGAGGTGGTGACGGCCCTCGCTGTGGAGCAGCACCCCCGGCGCGAACCCCCGCAGCTCCGGGGAGCCGAGCCCCGGGGCGCCGGTCAGCTCGGGCCAGGAGGAGCAGAGCAGGGGGCCGAGCCGGTCGAGCCGGAAGCCGTCCACCTCGTCGGTGGCGAGCCGGCCGCCCACCCGGGGCGCTGCCTCCAGGACGCTGACGCCGAGCCCTGCCCCGGTCAGCAGGTGGGCCGCTGACAGGCCGGCGATTCCGGCCCCGATGATGACCACGTCTGCGTGGTGTGCCGTGCTGCGCACATGCCCCTCCCCGAGTCGGTGCGACTGGTGGGAGGCTCTTGCCCCCAACAGGCCCCCGGAATGCCGGAGTTCGCATCGAGGCTAGGAGGATGGCCGGTACTGGGTCAGACGCGCGTGCCGGGGAGCACCGGGGCACGGGGTCGCACGCACCGCGGCGGGCCGCCGCCGCGAGGGGGCACGGTTCAGCGCAGTGCCGCCCGGATCGCCCCGTCGATGCCGGGGAAGGCGAACGAGAAGCCGGAGTCCAGCAGCTTCCGGGGAATCACCCGCTGGCTGCCCAGCACGTCTCCCGCGAACTCCCCGAGCACCAGCCGCAGTGCGGGCGCGGGCGCGGTGAACAGCGTCGGGCGGTGCAGCACCCGGCCCATCGCGGCCGTCACCTCGGCGTTGGTGACGGGGTCGGGGCCGGTCAGGTTCACCGGGCCGGTCAGCGACTCGGTGTCCAGGATGTGGCGCAGGGCCGCGATGTGGTCGTGCAGCGCGATGAAGCTCCAGAACTGGCGGCCGTTGCCCAGCTTCCCCCCGAGCCCCGCTCTGAAGAGGGGGAAGAGCCGCCCCCAGGCCCCGCCCTCACGGCCGACGACCAGTCCGGTGCGGGCGTGCACCGTACGGATGCCCGCCTCCTCGGCCGCCGCGGTGGCCGCCTCCCACTCCTCGCAGACCGAGGGCAGGAACCCCTCCCCGGGCGGCGCGTTCTCGTCCACCGCACGGTCCCCGGTGTCGCCGTAGAAACCGATGGCGGACCCGGAGAGCAGTACCCGGGGCGGGGCGTCGAGGGAGGCGACGGCATCGGCGATCGCGGCGGTGCCGAGGACCCGGCTGTCCCGGATCTCCCGCTTGTAGGCGTCCGTCCAGCGGTGGTCGCCGACCCCGGCCCCGGCGAGGTGGACGACGGAGTCGCAGCCGACCAGCCCGGCCACGTCCACGTAACCCCGCTCGGGGTCCCACTCCACCTCGTCGCCGGTTCTGGCGGGCCGCCGCACCAGGCGGGCCACCTCGTGCCCGTCGGCGCGCAGCGAGCGCACCAGCGCCGCTCCGATGAGTCCGGACGATCCGCTGACGGCGATACGGGAGCTCGGCATGGGCCCATCCTGCCCCATGAAATGCCTCGAACACCGGGAACGCCGCGTGGCACAGTGACCCCATGGCCGCACTCACCCTCCGCCCCGTCCGCCCCGCCGTGTCCGCCGACGGCGACGAGCTCGCCGAGCTGGACCGGTCCACCTGGTCGACGCTGCACGCGGTGGTGCCGAGGCCGCAGCCCCCGTACGACCCCTTCTTCGACGAGCGGCACCCGCCGGAGGGCTTCCTCGTGGCGGAGGCGGAGGCGGAGCCCGACGGGGCGGCGCGGATTGCCGGATACATACGGCTCGTCCCGCCCACCCCGCTCGCCGCCAACGCCCATGTGCGGCAGATCCGGGGTCTCGCCGTGGCCGGGTGGGCGCGCGGGGCCGGGGTCGGGCGGACGCTGCTGCGGGCCGCGTTCGCCGAGGCCCGCGGGCAGGGCGCCCACCGGATCACGCTGCGGGTGCTCGGGCACAACACCCCCGCCCGCGCGCTGTACGCCTCCGAGGGCTTCTCCGTCGAAGGGGTGCTGCCCGGGGAGTTCTTCCTGAACGGGCGTTACGTCGACGACCTCTGCATGGGCCGCTCGCTCGGTCCCGCCTGACGGGAGCTACCGCGGCCCGAAGCGGTCCCACAGCTCGGGGAAGCGGGCCGCGAGGCCGTCGTCGTCCTCGAAGTCGACCGGGGTGCCCAGCGGCTCGGCCGGCTGCGGCGGCAGTCCCAGGTCGGGCGCGACCACACCGGTCAGCTGCTCGTACGCCTCGTCCGCCGCGTACCCCAGCTCCTCGCCGTCCCCGTCGACCTCCTCGTCGAAGTCCTCCAGCAGCTCCGCCAGGCTGTCCGGGTCGTGCACGGCCCCCTCGAAGACCTCCCGGCCCTGGCCGATCAGCCAGCAGCGGAAGTAGTCGAACGCGTCGTCGCTCGCCCCGCCCAGCAGCACGGCCGCCGCGCCCCACAGGTCCCAGCGGTAGGCGCGGTGGTAACGGGCCTCGAAGTGCCGGGCGAAGTCCAGCACGGAATCGGGATCGAGCTGCACCAGCCGTTCCACGAGCAGATCGGCGTGGTCCTCGGGGTCGCCCTCGGCGGCCTCGCGGGTGCTGTCGATGATCTCCCAGAATTCCGTTTCGTCCATCACGGGTACAGCATCCAGCCTGCCGGGGGCTCCCGCACGCGCAGACGCCGAATTGAAGCCTTTCAGCGATACATCTCGTGCAGGCGTTCGGCTGCCTCGGTGAAGCGGACCCGCAGCTCCTCGGGCGCCACGACCTCCAACTCCGGGCCCAGTGCCAGCAGCTGGCCGTACGCCACGTCAAGGGACTCCACCGGCAGTGTGAGGGTGCGCCGGCCGTCCGGACCGGGCTCCGGCGCCTCGGCGAGCGCGGCGGCCGCCGCCGCCCGGTCGCCGGTGTACGCGAGCTGCCGCGCCCCGCGCTCGGACACCCGTACGGTCACCTCCGTACGCAGCAGTGACCGGGCGAACGAGGCGGCCCGCTCCTTCCAGAACCCGGGCAGATCGAAGGTCTCGTCCCGCTCGAAGCGCTCCTCGGCCGCCTCGACGGCGGTGAAGCGGTCGATGCGGTAGACCCGGAAGTCCTCGCCCGCCCGTGCGCAGAGGTACCAGATCCCGGCCTTGAGGACGAGGCCGTACGGAGCGAGCTCCCGCGCCGCCTCCGTGGCCTGTTCGCCCCGGCCCTTGCGGTAGCGGGCCCGCAGCACGCGGTCGTCCCAGACCGCGTCGGCGATGACGGGCAGCAGCTCGGGGGGCTCCGGCTCGGAGTACCAGGACGGGGCGTCCAGGTGGAAGCGCCGGGCGGCGGAGGTGGACGCGTCGCGCAGCGAGGGCAGCAGCGCCGCCGACACCTTGAGCCGGGCCGCCGACGCCGCGTCCTCCAGGCCCATCTCGCGCAGCGCGGAGGGCAGCCCGGACAGGAACAGCGCCTCCGCCTCGTCCCGGGCCAGGCCCGTCAGCCGGGTGCGGTAGCCGCCGACGAGCCGGTAGCCGCCCGCCCGGCCGCGCTCGGCGTACACCGGGACGCCCGCCTCGGAGAGCGCCTGGGCGTCCCGGGTGACCGTACGCTCCGACACCTCCAGCTCGGCCGCCAGCTCGGCGGCGGTCATGGCGGGGCGGGACTGGAGGAGCAGCACCATCTTGATCAGCCGGGCAGCACGCATGCGCCCCATTGTCGTGCCCCGGGAACGCGAACCCCCGGCCGCCGGGGCGGGCACGCTGTCGGACGTGCCCGCCCCGGTGACCGGGGGCTCAGCTCTGTACGGGAGAAACGGGAGAACGGGAGAAGGGGGCTCAGAGCCCGTAGCGCTCCCGGGCCTCCTTGACCGCCGATGCGGGCACCTCGCCGCGCTTGGCGAGCTGGGCCAGCGAGGCCACCACGATCGACTGGGCGTCGACCCCGAAGTGGCGGCGGGCCGCCTCGCGGGTGTCGGAGAGGCCGAAGCCGTCCGTGCCGAGCGAGGACCAGTCCTGCTCCACCCACTGGCTGATCTGGTCCGGGACCTGGCGCATCCAGTCGCTGACCGCGAGCACCGGGCCCGGCGCGCCGGAGAGCGCCTGCGTCACGTACGGCATCCGCACCTCACCGCGGAGCAGCGCCTCGTCCGCCTCCAGCGCGTCGCGGCGCAGCTCGCCCCACGAGGTGGCGGACCAGACGTCGGCCGTGACGCCCCAGTCGGCGGACAGCAGCTCCTGGGCCTCCAGGGCCCAGTGGATGGCCGTACCGGAGGCCAGCAGCTGGAGCCGCGGCGCGTCCGCCTTCGCGGGCGTGCCCTCCTTGAAGCGGTACAGGCCCTTGACGATGCCCTCCTCGACGCCCTCGGGCATCGCGGGCTGGGGCTTGGGCTCGTTGTAGACCGTCAGGTAGTAGAAGACGTCCTCGGCCTCGGGGCCGTACATCCGGCGCAGACCGTCCTTGACGATCACCGCGACCTCGTACGCGAACGCCGGGTCGTAGTTCAGCGAGGCCGGGTTGGTGGCCGCGATCAGGTGCGAGTGGCCGTCCGCGTGCTGGAGGCCCTCACCCGTCAGGGTCGTACGGCCCGCCGTGGCGCCGACGATGAAGCCCTTGCCGAGCTGGTCGGCGAGCTGCCACATCTGGTCGCCGGTCCGCTGCCAGCCGAACATCGAGTAGAAGATGTAGAACGGGATCATCGTCTCGCCGTGCGTCGCGTACGACGTGGCGGCGGCGATGAAGTCGGCCATGGCACCGGCCTCGGTGATCCCCTCGTTGAGGATCTGGCCGTCCTTGGCCTCCTTGTAGTACATCAGCTGGTCGCGGTCGACCGGCTCGTACGTCTGGCCCAGCGGCGAGTAGATGCCCGCCGACGGGAACAGGGACTCCATACCGAAGGTACGGGCCTCGTCCGGGACGATCGGCACCCAGCGCTTGCCGGTCTCCTTGTCGCGCATCAGGTCCTTCACCAGGCGGACGAACGCCATGGTGGTGGCCATCTCCTGCTTGCCGGACCCCTTGTAGAGGGCCTTGAACGCGCGCTCCTCGGGCTGCGGCAGCGGCGCGGAGGCGTGCATCCGGCGGGCCGGGGCGGGGCCGCCGAGGGCGGCGCGGCGCTCCTGGAGGTAGCGGACCTCGGGGGAGTCGGCGCCCGGGTGGCCGTAGGGGACGAGGCCGTCCTCGAAGGCGCTGTCGGGGATCGGGAGGCCGAGCAGCTCGCGCATGCCCTTGAACTCGTCGATCGACAGCTTCTTCATCTGGTGGTTGGCGTTCTTGGACTCGAAGCCCTTGCCGAGCGTGTAGCCCTTGACCGTCTGGGCCAGGATCACGGTCGGCGCGCCCTTGTGCTCGACGGCCGCCCGGTACGCCGCGTAGACCTTGCGGGCCTCGTGGCCCCCGCGCGAGGTGTAGAAGCACTCGGCGATCTTCGCGTCGGTGAGCAGCTTCGCCAGCTCGGCGAGCGCGGGCTCGGCGCCGAAGAAGTGCTCGCGGATGTAGGCGACGTCGCGGGTGGCGTACGTCTGGAACTGCGCGTCCGGGACCTCGCGCAGGCGGCGCAGCAGCGCACCCTGGGTGTCCAGCTGGAACAGCTCGTCCCAGGCGTTGCCCCAGAGCGTCTTGACGACGTTCCAGCCGGCCCCGCGGAACTGCGCCTCCAGCTCCTGGACCACGCGGAAGTTGGCGCGGACCGGGCCGTCGAGGCGCTGGAGGTTGCAGTTGATGACGAAGGTCAGGTTGTCGAGCTGCTCACGGGCCGCGAGGGCGAGGGCCGCCGTCGACTCGGGCTCGTCCATCTCGCCGTCGCCCAGGAAGGCCCAGACGTGCGAGTTGGCGGTGTCCTTGATGTTGCGGTTGGTCAGGTAGCGGTTGAAGCGCGCCTGGTAGATGGCCGAGAGCGGGCCGAGGCCCATCGACACGGTGGGGAACTCCCACAGCCAGGGCAGCCGCCGCGGGTGCGGGTAGGAGGGCAGGCCCTCGCCGCCCGACTCCTGGCGGAAGTTGTCGAGCTGCCGCTCGCTGATCCGGCCGTCGAGGAAGGCGCGGGCGTAGATGCCGGGGGAGGCGTGGCCCTGGATGTAGAGCTGGTCGCCGCTGCCGTCCCCCTCCTTGCCGCGGAAGAAGTGGTTGAAGCCGGTCTCGTAGAGCCAGGCCGCCGAGGCGAAGGTGGCGATGTGGCCGCCGACCCCGAACCGCGAGCCACGGGTGACCATCGCGGCCGCGTTCCAGCGGTTCCACGCGGTGATCCTCGACTCCATCTCCAGGTCACCGTCGAACGCCGGCTCGGCGGACGTCGGGATGGAGTTGACGTAATCGGTCTCCAGCAGCTTGGGCAGCGCGAGACCGGCGCCCTCGGCGTGCTGCAACGAGCGGCGCATCAGGTACGCGGCGCGGTGCGGGCCGGCGGCCTGGGTGACGGCGTCCAGGGAGGCCGCCCATTCGGCGGTCTCCTCGGGGTCACGGTCCGGGAGCTGGTCGAGCTCGCTCGGAAGCTTTCCTACGGGGTCGGTCATGATCGCCGCCTTCCGGAGAGGAGGGGGGTGGAGAAGGCTCTATCTGGCAGGACAGAGCGATGGGGCCGGTGGGCCCGCGAAGTGAACTGTAAAGCGCTGATCGATGATCGATCAAAGGATGGAAGGTAAAACTTCCCGATACGAAGAAAAGTGGCATGGGGTGCCTCGAAACAGGGCACGGAGTGACGCGAAAAAGTGCGCAAAAAGGGCGCTGACCTGCACGGAAGAGCAGGTCACACGCCAGATGATCGGACGGCCGCGGGCGACTCAGGCCCGCGGTGCGCAGCCCAGCACATGGGCCTTCACCAGCGCCCCGATCCGGGGGTCCTGGCGCAGGAACGCGTCGATGAGCGCCTGGTGCTCCTCCGCGTACGACTTCTGCACCGTGCCCAGCCAGCGGATCGACAGGGCCGTGAACACCTCGATGCCCAGCCCCTCCCAGGTGTGCAGCAGCACCGCGTTCCCGGCGGCCCGCACCATCTCCCGGTGGAAGCCCACCGTGTGGCGGACCTGGGCCTCGCCGTCGGCCAGCCGGTCCGCCTCGTACAGCGCCGTCACATGCGGCTCCAGCGCCGAGCAGTCCTGGCCCAGGCGCTCGGCCGCCAGCTCCGCCGCGATCTGCTCCAGGCCCGCCCGGACCGGGTAGCTCTCCTCCAGGTCGGCGGCGGTCAGATTGCGGACCCGGACGCCCTTGTTGGGGGCCGACTCGATCAGCCGGAGCGTCTCCAGCTCGCGCAGCGCCTCGCGCACGGGCGTCTGGCTGACCTCCAGCTCGGTGGCGATGCGGCGCTCCACGATCCGCTCACCCGGCTTCCAGCGCCCGCTGACGATCCCCTCCACGATGTGCTCGCGGATCTGTTCGCGCAGCGAGTGGACGACGGGCGGGGTCATGAGGTGCTCCTTCGGGCAAACCGGTGGTGCCTACACCATCACGGCGGCGCGGGCGACCGGTGGTGCTTAGACAATACGGCGGCGCCCCCGTCCGGATCAGTTCCGGACGGGGGCGCCGCTGGTGAGGCTGGTTACAGCCGGAGCGTTCAGAGGCCGAGCTCGACCTCGAACTCACCCGCCTCAAGGATCGCCTTGACCGACGTCAGGTAGCGGGCGGCGTCCGCGCCGTCCACCAGACGGTGGTCGTAGGAGAGCGCGAGGTAGGTCATGTCGCGCACCGCGATCGTCTCGCCGAGGTCCGGGTGGTCGATGACCACCGGGCGGCGGACCGTGGCGCCGATGCCCAGGATGGCTGCCTGGTTCGGCGGCACGATGACGGTGTCGAACAGGGCGCCGCGCGAACCGGTGTTGCTGATGGTGAAGGTGGCGCCGGACATGTCGTCCGGGGTCAGGCCGCCACCGCGCGCCTTGCCCGCCAGCTCGGCGGTCTTCTTGGAGATACCGGCGATGTTCAGGTCGCCCGCACCCTTGATGACCGGGGTCATCAGGCCCTTCTCCGCGTCCACGGCGATGCCGATGTTCTCCGCGTCGAAGTACGTGATGGTGCCCTCGTCCTCGTTGATCCGGGCGTTGATGACCGGGTGGGCCTTCAGCGCCTGGGCCGCCGCCTTCACGAAGAACGGCATCGGGGACAGCTTGACGCCCTCACGGGCGGCGAAGGAGGCCTTCGCCTGGTTGCGCAGCTTCATCAGCTTGGTGATGTCGACCTCGACGACCGAGGTCAGCTGGGCCTGCGAGTGCAGCGCCTTCATCATGTTGTCGCCGATGACCTTGCGCATGCGGGTCATCTTGACCGTCTGGCCGCGCAGCGGGGACGCCTCCAGCTTCGGCGCCTTGGCGGCGGCGGTCGCAGCTGCCGGGGCCGGGGCCGGAGCGGCTGCGGCGGCCTTGGCGGCCTCCGCGGCGGCGACGACGTCCTGCTTGCGGATACGGCCGCCGACGCCGGTGCCCTTGACCGCGCTCAGGTCCACGTTGTTCTCGGACGCGAGCTTGCGGACCAGCGGCGTGACGTAGGCGCCGTCGTCACCGGAGGGCGCGGCCGGGGCGGCCGGTGCCGGGGTGACGGGGGCGGGCTGCGCCGGAGCCGGGGCCGGGGCGGCGGGAGCCGACGGGGCCTGGACCGGAGCCGGGGCCGGGGCGGCCGGGGCCGGAGCCGCCGGGGCGGGAGCCGCGGGGGCCTCCTGCTTCGGCGCCTCGGCCTTGGGGGCCTCCTGGGCCGGGGCGGCGGGCTGCGCCGGAGCGGCGGCCGGGGCCGCGCCCGGAGCACCGATGACGGCGAGCTTGGCGCCGACCTCGGCGGTCTCGTCCTCGCCGACCACGATCTCCAGCAGCACACCGGCGACCGGGGCGGGGATCTCGGTGTCGACCTTGTCCGTGGAGACCTCAAGGAGCGGCTCGTCCTCCGCGACCTCCTCGCCGACCTCCTTCAGCCAGCGGGTGACGGTGCCCTCGGTGACGCTCTCGCCGAGCGCCGGGAGGGTGACGTCGGTGCCGGACGCGCCACCGGCCGGGGCGGCCGCCGGAGCCTCGGCCGCAGGGGCCGGAGCGGCGGGCGCCTCGGCGGCCGGGGCCTCGGCCGGGGCGGCGGGGGCCTCGGCGGCCGGGGCCGAGGCCTCGGCGGGAGCGCCGGAGCCGTCGTCGATGACGGCCAGCTCGGCGCCGACCTCGACGGTCTCGTCCTCGGCGACCTTGATGGAGGCCAGGACACCGGACGCGGGGGCCGGGATCTCGGTGTCGACCTTGTCGGTCGAGACTTCGAGCAACGGCTCGTCGGCCTCGACGCGCTCGCCCTCGGCCTTCAGCCAACGGGTGACAGTGCCCTCGGTGACGCTCTCGCCGAGCGCCGGAAGGGTTACGGAAACCGACATGGTTTCAGTTGCTCCTTACGAAAATGCGGAAGTGGTCGGTCGTCGCGCCCGGTACCGGGGGATCAGTCGTGGGCGTGGAGGGGCTTGCCCGCCAGCGCCAGGTGCGCTTCGCCCATCGCCTCGTTCTGCGTCGGGTGGGCGTGGATGAGCTGCGCGACCTCGGAGGGCAGCGCCTCCCAGTTGTAGATCAGCTGGGCTTCGCCGACCTGCTCGCCCATGCGGTCGCCCACCATGTGGACGCCGACCACGGCACCGTCCTTGACCTGGACGAGCTTGATCTCGCCCGCGGTCTTCAGGATCCGGCTCTTGCCGTTGCCCGCGAGGTTGTACTTGAGGACGACGACCTTGTCCGCGCCGTAGATCTCCTTGGCCTTGGCCTCGGTGATGCCCACGGAGGCGACCTCGGGGTGGCAGTACGTCACCTTCGGCACGCCGTCGTAGTCGACCGGGACGGTCTTGAGACCGGCCAGCCGCTCCGCCACCAGCATGCCCTCGGCGAAGCCGACGTGCGCGAGCTGGAGCGTCGGGACGAGGTCGCCGACGGCCGAGATCGTCGGGACGTTGGTCTGCATGTACTCGTCGACCAGGACATAGCCGCGGTCCATCGCGACGCCCTGCTCCTCGTAACCGAGGCCCTGCGAGACCGGGCCGCGGCCGATGGCGACGAGCAGCACCTCCGCCTCGAAGGTCTTGCCGTCGGCGAGCGTCACACGGACGCCGTCCTCGGTGTACTCGGCCTTGTCGAAGAAGGTGCCGAGGTTGAACTTGATGCCGCGCTTGCGGAACGCGCGCTCAAGAAGCTTGGAGCTGTTCTCGTCCTCGACCGGGACGAGGTGCTTGAGGCCCTCGACGATCGTGACCTCGGTGCCGAAGGACTTCCACGCCGAGGCGAACTCGACGCCGATGACGCCGCCGCCCAGCACGATCGCCGACTTCGGGACGCGGTCCAGCTTCAGCGCGTGGTCCGAGGAGATGATCCGGTTGCCGTCGATCTCCAGGCCCGGCAGCGACTTCGGCACGGAGCCGGTAGCCAGCAGCACGTGGCGGCCCTGGACGCGCTGGCCGTTCACGTCCACGGAGGTGGGGGAGGAGAGCCTGCCCTCACCCTCGATGTAGTGGACCTTGCGCGAGGCGACGAGACCCTGGAGACCCTTGTACAGGCCCGAGATCACGTCGTCCTTGTACTTGTTGACGGCCTCCATGTCGATGCCCTCGAAGGTGGCCTTCACGCCGAACTGGGCCGACTCGCGGGCCTGGTCCGCGATCTCGCCCGCGTGCAGCAGTGCCTTCGTGGGGATGCAGCCGTTGTGCAGGCAGGTGCCGCCGACCTTGCCCTTCTCGATCAGGGCGACGTCCAGGCCCAGCTGCGCTCCGCGCAGGGCCGCGGCGTACCCGCCACTGCCACCGCCGAGGATCACTAGGTCGAAAACGGTGCTGGCGTCGTTCGCCACGTCACGTCCTCCATGCATGTGCGCCGTACGCCGGGCCCCGTCGCTGGGGTGTGACCGGCCGGTCGGCTGGTGTTCGGCCGCTTTTGTCTTTCGGCCCTGTGGTGGGGGCCCTGTCCTGCCGAGAACCCATCTTCGCACTTGTCGACGGCGGGCGGGACGCGGGGCCCGGGTCCGGGACGGATGATCGTCCGTCCCGGAGGGTTACTGCTGCGTAGAGACCTACGGATTCCGCTGGTTTCGTCGAGAGCGAAACCCGCCCGGACCGCGTGCCGCTACCGGGGGCGACAACGCCTACGGCCCCGGAGCTATGCCCGGGGCCGTGAGCGTGTCCGGCGGAGGTGGGCCACTCAGCCCAGGTCGCCGTCGGCGGTGCGCTCGGCGAGGCGCACCAGGGTGCGGACCGCGGAGCCGGTGCCGCCCTTGGGCGTGTAGCCGTACGGAGCGCCCTCGTGGAACGCCGGACCGGCGATGTCCAGGTGGGCCCAGGCGATGCCCTCGCCCACGAACTCCTTCAGGAACAGACCGGCGACCAGGCCGCCGCCCATCCGCTCGCCCATGTTGGCCATGTCGGCGGTGGGGGAGTCCATGCCCTTGCGCAGGTCGGCGGGGAGCGGCATCGGCCAGGAGGCCTCGCCGACCTCCTCGGCGATCTCGTGGATCGACGTACGGAAGGCGTCGTCGTTGGCCATGATGCCGAAGGTGCGGTTGCCGAGCGCCAGCACCATCGCGCCGGTCAGGGTCGCCACGTCGACGATGGCGTCCGGCTTCTCCTCCGAGGCGCGGGTCAGCGCGTCGGCCAGGACGAGCCGGCCCTCGGCGTCGGTGTTGAGGACCTCGACGGTCTTGCCGCTGTACATGCGCAGCACGTCGCCGGGGCGGGTGGCGTTGCCGGAGGGCATGTTCTCGGCCAGCGCCAGCCAGCCGGTGACGTTGACCTTCAGGCCGAGGCGGGCGGCCGCGACGACGGCGGCGAACACGGCGGCCGCGCCGCTCATGTCGCACTTCATCGTCTCGTTGTGACCGGCCGGCTTGAGCGAGATGCCGCCCGAGTCGTAGGTGATGCCCTTGCCGACGAGGGCCAGGGTCTTCTCCGCCTTCGGGTGCGTGTAGGCGAGCTTCACCAGGCGCGGGCCGTTGGCGGAGCCCTGGCCGACGCCGAGGAGGCCGCCGTAGCCGCCCTTGACGAGCGCCTTCTCGTCGAGCACCTGCACCTTGATGCCGTGCTCCTTGCCCGCGGCGGTGGCCACGGCGGCGAAGGACTCGGGGTACAGGTCGTTCGGCGGGGTGTTGATGAGGTCGCGGGCCCGGTTGATCTCCTCGACCAGCGCGAGTGCGCGCTCGACGGCGGCCTTGAAGGCCTTGTCGCGCGGCTTGGCCCCGAGCAGGGCCACCTCGGCGAGCGGCTGCTTCGGGCCGTTCTCCTTGGCGGACTTCGCGGCCTTGGGGGCGAGCTTGTTCTCGCCGCCCTGGTAGGCGGTGAAGGCGTACGCGCCGAGCAGCGCGCCCTCGGCGACGGCGGCGGCGTCCTCGACCGAACCGGCGGGCAGCGCGAAACCGGCCTTCTTCGAACCGGACAGCGCACGGGCGGCGGTGCCCGCGGCGCGGCGCAGGGCCTCCGCGTCGTACGCGTCCTCCTTGTCCGGGACCGGACCGAGGCCGACCGCGACGACGACCGGGGCCTTGAGGCCGGGCGCGGCGGGCAGCTTGGTCAGTTCGCCCTCGGCACCGGTGGCGCCCAGGGTCGCGAGGACGTCGGCGAGCTTTCCGTCGAACGCCTTGTCCACGGCCTCGGCGCCGGGTGCGAGGACCGGACCCGACTTGGGCCCGGCGCCCTTGGCGACGCCGACGACGAGTGCGTCGGCGCGCAGCGTCGCCGCACCGGCAGTGCTGAGAGTGAGAGCAGTCACGGTGGTGAAATCTCGCTTCCGTTGAGTTCGGTTCGGCCGAGGGGTGGGCCGGCCGTGCCCGGCGCATCGTAGACGCCGCCGCGATGTGCCGGGAATGAGCCTACGCGCGCGATTCCTGCCGTGTGACGGCGGCGGGCCGTTCCGGACCGCCGAGGCGGTCGGCGCCGGTCGCCGCGACGAGCCGGCCCGCCGTCAGGGACCCAGCGTCAGCGCCACCAGGGCCGCCGTCGCCGCGCTCTCCTCGACGCCCCCGAAGACGTCCCCGGTGACCCCGCCGAACCGCCGCACGCAGTGCCGCAGCAGCAGTTCGGACACGGCCAGCGCACCCAGCACCGCGAGCGCGTGGTGCAGCGCACCGTACGGACCGAACGCCGCGCCCGCCGCCCCGCACAGCGCCACCGCGACCGCCGCCGCGAGCAGCGCCCACCGGACCGGGACCGTGGCGGCCACCGTCGCCCCGAGCCCCTCCGGCCGGGCCGCCGGGACGCCCTGCCGGGACGCCAGGGTCAGCGCGAGGCGGGCGGCGACGGCCGCCACGACGGCCCCGAGCGCCCCGTGCGCCCAGCCCTCCCCGTACAGCTCGAAGAGGACCGCGACCTGGGCCAGCAGGACCAGGAGGAGTGTGATGACACCGAACGGCCCAATGTCGGACTGCTTCATGATCCGCAGCGCGTCCTCGGCCGGTTTCCCGCTGCCGAGTCCGTCCGCCGTGTCCGCCAGTCCGTCCAGATGCAGCCCCCGGGTGAGGGCGGCGGGCACCGCGACGGAGGCGACCGCCGCGAGCAGCGGCCCCGATCCGGCCAGCAGTGACAGCGAACCGAGGGCGGCGGCGAGCAGTCCCACGACGAGCCCGGCGAGCGGGGCGCAGAGCATGCCCGAGCGGGCGGTCGCGTGGTCCCAGCGGGTCACGCGGACGGGCAGTACGGTCAGGGTGCCGAAGGCGAAACGCAGGCCATGGCTGTTCAGGGAGGTCACCGCGGGCAGGCTAGCCGCTCCCGCCCGCCGATAGATTGGCCGAAACGGTCACATGGCCGCAGAAGTGAACGCATCGGGAGTGGGTGGCATGGGTGACTGGTGGCACACCAACATCGTGGAACCGGGCAAGCTCCCCTTGCTTCTCGCGCTGGCCGCCTTCGTCCTGACCTTCGCGATCACCCGCAGTGTCACCCGGCTGATCCGCGCCGGGAAAGGCCCGTTCCGCAACATCACCCCGGGCGGGATGCACATTCACCATGTGGTGCCCGGTGTCGTGCTGAGCGTGATCGGCGGATTCGGGGCGGTGGCCGCGGGCCGGCACGGGGTGGCCGCGGGACTGTGCGCGATCATCTTCGGCGTGGGGGCGGGTCTGGTGCTGGACGAGTTCGCCCTGATCCTGCATCTGGACGACGTGTACTGGACCGAGGCGGGCCGTCAGAGCGTGGAGATGGTCGTGCTGACCGCCTCGCTGGTGCTGCTGGTCCTGGCGGGCTTCTCGCCGCTCGGCGTGGACGACGTGACCGATCAGGAGCAGCAGGGCCGGATCGGCGTCATCACCTCATACGTGATCAACTTCTGCTTCGTCCTGATCGCGCTGTTCAAGGGCAAGGCCCGGATGGCGGTGCTCGGCACCCTCGTCCCGTTCGTGGCCCTGGTCGGCGCGGTCCGCCTGGCCCGCCCCACCTCGCCCTGGGCCAGGCGGTTCTACCGCCACCGCCACCGCGCCCGTTCCAAGGCGGTGCTGCGGGCCTACCACCACGACGTGCGGTGGGCCGGGCCGCGCCGGAGGTTTCAGGACCTCATCGGCGGCGCCCCGGACCGGGTGCCGTCGCCGCCCGCGGGCAGGTCCTGAGCGGCCCGCCGCCGCCCGAGCCACTCCCGTACGCCGCACACCACCAGGACGGCGGCGATGGCGGCCAGATGCTCGCGGCCCGCCAGGTTGTCCTTGACCAGGACCTCCACCACCATCGCGACGATCACCAGTGCCCCGGTGAACCAGGCGCGTTGCTGATGGCAGACGTACACCGCGAGTCCCACGACCGCCGCCGAGGGGCCGGTGTCCACCACCTGCGCGTCCGATGCGGGCAGCCCGAGGAAGGCGTCCGGGCCGAGCGCGATGCCGATCCGGGCGTACAGCGTCCCGGCGAGCGTGGCCAGATACGCGACCGCGAGCATGCGCCACCGCCCCAGGCACACCTCCGCGATGCCGAACACCAGCAGGATCTGGGCCAGCGCGCCCCACACGGGCAGATCGAGCGCGGGCACGAACAGCGACAGCGGTGTGCGCAGCAGGGCCTGCCACACCGGGTCCTCGGCCCGCACCGCCCCCAGGTTCTGCACCGGGCGGTAGCCCCAGTCCTGGTTCTGGGCGACCTGGATCACCGCCGTCAGAGCCACCGCCGTCAGCGTCAGGGCGAGCGCCCGCACCCCGCAGTCGGTGATTCCCGTCCGTACGGTGGTGAAGAGCGGACCCCACTCGCGCAGCACCGCCCGGCGCGGGGCCGGGAGGCGGCTCACCTACGGGTGCCCAGGTGCGAGCGGTGCAGCCACTTCGGCAGCCCCGGCGCCTCCAGGAACCCCTCGGCGCGCCCCGCCGCGAGGGCGATCCGCGCCAGGTCGGCGCTCTTCTCGAACAACATGAAACGCGGCTCCCAGATCGGTCGGTACTTGGCGTTGGCCCGGTAGAGCGACTCGATCTGCCACCAGCGCGAGAAGAAGCTCAACAGCGAGCGCCACAGCCTCAGCACCGGTCCCGCGCCGAGCCGCGATCCCCTCTCGAAGACGGACCGGAACATCGCGAAGTTGAGCGAGACCTGAGTGATCCCGATCTCGCCCGAGCGCTGGAGCAGCTGGATGACCATGAACTCCATCAGCCCGTTCTCCGCGTCCCGGTCGCGGCGCATCAGGTCGAGGGAGAGGCCGTTGGGCCCCCACGGCACGAAGCTCAGGATCGCGCGCAGCTCACCGGGGGCCCCGGCCTCGCCCGCATCGCGGCACTCCAGCATCACGCACTGCCCGTCGGCCGGGTCGCCGAGCCGCCCGAGCGCCATGGAGAAGCCGCGCTCGGTCTCCCCGTCACGCCAGTCGTCGGCGCGCCGCACGAGGTCGGCCATCTCGTCCTCGGGGATGTCCGCGTGCCGCCGGATCGTCACCTCGTACCCGGCGCGCTTCACCCGGTTGTAGGCCTGGCGTACCGTACGCATCGCCCGCCCGTCGAGCGTGAACTCGGCGGTCTCCACGATCGCCTCGTCGCCCAGCTCCAGCGCGTCCAGGCCGTGCCGGGCGTAGACCGTGCCCGCCTCCTCGCTCGCGCCGGTCACGGCCGGAATCCAGCCGTGCTCCCGGGCCTCGGCCAGCCAGGGGGCGATCGCGCCCGGCCAGGCCTCCGGGTCGCCGATCGGATCACCGGATGCCAGGGAGACCCCGCCGACGACCCGGTAGACGACGGCGGCCTTCCGGGTCGGCGACCACACGGCGCTCTTCTCCCGGCGCAGCGCGAAGTAGCCGAGCGAGTCCCGGTCGCCGTGCTTGTCCAGCAGTACGCGGAGCCGCGCCTCGTCCTCGGGGGAGAGCGGGTCCACCGCGCGGCGCGAGCGGAACGCGGCGTAGACGACGGCGATCAGCAGCAGCGTGGACAGGATGTTGATGACGACGTTGACCCAGCCGGGTGTGGTGATCCCGGGGAAGCGGGAGTCGTCGGCCGCCACGGAGACGAGGCGCAGCGCCCCGTAGCGCCAGCGGTCCAGGAACGTGGAGCGGTACTCGTCGTGGGCGGTGTTGGTGACGGTCACCAGGGCCGTCGCGATGAGCGAGGCGGCCAGCAGCCCCGCCAAGGCCACCAGGGCCGCCAGCTTGGGGTTGGAGCGGTCGCCCTTGGCGTAGAACTCCCGCCGCCCGAGCAGCAGCGCGGCGACGAAGGCGGCCGTCAGCCCCAGCGAGACCCAGTTCTGCGCGTGCTGGCGGATCTCCGCGAAGAAGAACGCGAGGATCAGGAGCGCCAGCACCAGCCCGCCCAGGACCATGTTCACGATCCAGGCGGCCCGCTTGCGCCGCCGCATGGTGATCGCCAGGAACAGGGCGACCACCCCGGCGGAGAACCCCGCGCTGAGCAGGTAGGGCGTGAAGTAGTTCTCGGTGTTGTGCCGCCGCAGGTCCTGGCCGAGGCTGACCCAGACGGCGCTGAGGAAATTGATGAACGAGACGACGCGCAGATACCAGATGGCGAACGCCGCGCTCCGCCGGGACCGGGCGGTGCTGCGCCGGGCTGCCTCTTCGGCCGATCGAACCTCTCCCATGAGAGATGATCATATGGCGCATTACGGACATGGGGGTGGCGGGCGTGATCGGTGGGGGCTGCCCGCCCCACAGGTGTGAACGGTGGGACTGCCCGCCCCGACCTGCCCGCCCCGCCGTGGCCTCAGGTCGCGTCGAGCACCTTCACGTCGTCCTCGGAGGGGGCTTTCCCCGCCTCGGCCTCGGCCTCATCCTCGTCCTCGGTCGCCTCCGGCGTACGCTCCGGCAGTTCGGCGGCCAGCGCGGCCGCCGCCTGCACCAGCGGCAGGGCCAGCAGCGCGCCGCTGCCCTCGCCGACCGTCACCCCGTGGTCCAGCAGCGGGGTCAGCGCCATCCGGTCCAGCGCCTTCGTCTGCGCGGGCTCCCCGCTGACCTGACCGGCCAGCCACCAGTCCGGCGCCCGGAACGCCGCCCGCTGCGCCACCAGCGCACAGGCCGCCGAGACGACCCCGTCCAGGATCACCGGCATCCGGCGCACCGCGCTCTGCAACAGGAAGCCGGTCATCGCCGCCAGATCCGCGCCGCCCGACGTGGCCAGCAGCTCCAGCTGGTCGCCGAGCACCGGCCGGGCCCGGCGCAGCGCGTCCCGGATCGCCGCACACTTGCGCATCCAGGCCAGGTCGTCGATGCCCGCACCGCCGCGCCCGGTCACCACCGAGGCATCCGTCCCGCAGAGCGCCGCGATCAGCGTGGCCGCGGCCGTGGTCCCCCCGACACTGAGATCGCCGAGCACCACCAGATCGGTGCCGGAGTCCGCCTCCTCGTCGGCGATCGCCATGCCCAGCCGGACCGCCCGCTCGGCCTCCTCGACCGTCAGCGCGTCCTCGACGTCGATCCGCCCCGACCCCCGCCGCACCCGGTGCCGTACGACGGACTCGGGAAGCAGCTCCGGGTCGCAGTCGAGACCGGCGTCCACGATCCGCAGCGGAACGGAGAAGCGGCGGGCCAGCACCGAGACGGGGCTCGCACCGTCCAGTGCCGCCCGGACCAGCTCGTACGCGCTTCCCGCGGCCCGGCCCGAGACACCCAGCTCCGCCACTCCATGATCACCGGCGAAGAGCACCAGGCGCGGCTGCTCGACGGCCCTGACCGGCACGGACTGCTGCGCGGCGCTGAGCCACTCGCCCAGCTCGTCGAGTCGGCCGAGCGCCCCGGGGGGCACGATCAGCCGCTCACGCCGCTCCTCGGCATCGCGGCGCACACCCCCGTCGGGGCGTTCGATCAGGTCGGAGAAGTCGTCCAGGTTCACGGAGGTCTGCCTCGCGGGTCGTCGCGTCTGTTTCCGGTCCGGGAACCCGGCGGCGGGCCCCCGCCGGGAACAGTACCGGTCGGCCCGCGGAACCCGACCGGATACCGGTGACGCCCCCTCACCCCCGCAGCACCACCGCCTGCCCCGCCACCACCAGCAGCACTTCCTCGCACTCGGCCGCCACGGCCGCGTTCAGCCGCCCCAGCTCGTCCCGGAACCGCCGCCCCGCCGGGGTCGCCGGCACCACCCCCGCCCCCACCTCGTTGGTCACCAGCACCACCTGGCGCCGGGTCTCCCGCACCGCGCCCACCAGCTCCGCGACCCGCCCCCGCAACGCCTCCTCGCCGCCGTGCCGCCACCGCACGTCCTCCCAGGCGTCCACCCGGTCCATCGCGTCGGTCAGCCACAGGGACAGGCAGTCGACCAGCAGCGGCGGCCCGTCCGCCGCCAGCAGCTTCGCGACCTCACAGGTCTCCTCGGTCCGCCAGGCGCCCGGCCTGCGCTCCCGGTGCAGACCCACCCGGGCCGCCCATTCCGGGTCCCCGTCGCGGCGGCCGCCGGTCGCCACGTACACCACGTCCGGGAACGTCTCCAGCCGCCGTTCCGCCTCCAGCGACTTCCCCGACCGCGCGCCGCCCGTCACCAGCACCCGGCGCGGCACGTCCGGCACCGCGTGGTACTCGCCCACCACCAGCGTCGTCCCGTCCGGCACCGCCCGCGCCCCGGCCGACGCGAGCCGCCGCTCCAGCGCCGCGCCCGGCGGGGCGTCGTGGTCCAGATGGACCGCGATCACCTCGGTCGCCGGGCCCACCGCGCCCACCGACCGCAGCCGGGCCACCGCGTCGGGCCGCGCGACCACATCGCAGACGACCATGTCCAACGGCCGCTCCGCCCGCTCGGTCAGCCCCGAGGGCGCGGCCCCCGGCGGCAGGTACAGCAGCCGCTCGCCCTCCGGCGAGCTCACCTCGTACCCCGTCCCCGGCGCGTCCATCGCCACCGCCCGTACCCGGTGCCCGCTGATCAGCGTCAGCACCTGGCCGTCCGGCACCCGCCCGGCCGGCGGCAGGGCGGGCGGCAGCTCGACGGCGGGCCCGTCGTGCGGATGGGTCAGCAGCACCTGGCGCACCGTGCCCAGTGAATGCCCCGCCCGCGCGGCGGCGAACACCGCTCCGGGGGTGAGGTCGAGCAGCAGCGCGTCGTCGACCAGCAGCGCCGTCGCGGCCCGCGCCCACGGGCCGCGGGCCGAAGCGCAGGCCGCGCAGGGACAGGAGGGGCGCGGCAGCCCGTCGGGGGCTCCGGTGCCGAGCAGAGTCAGTTCCACACCTTGATCCTCCCGTGTCCCCCCGCGCGGCGCGCGCCCGGATAGGCTTCGGGCAGCAACGTGACCCAGGAGGCGGACATGGCGTGGACGTGGCGGTTCGAGAAGTCCGACGGTACGGAGACGGAGCCGGCGTTGCAGCCGGAGGAGTTCACCACCCAGGGCGACGCGGAGTCCTGGATCGGTGAGTTCTGGAAGGAACTGCTGGAGGGCGGTGCCGCCCAGGTGACGCTCTTCGAGGACTCGACCAAGATCTACGGCCCGATGAGCTTGCAGGCCGACGGCGCCTGACGCTCGGGAACGGAAGGGGGCGGGCTCCGCAGGACGTCCGGCGGAGCCCGCCCCCTTCCCTTCCTTGTCCTGACCGCTCAGATCTCCCCGAGCGTGACCTCCGCCGTCCTGCTGTCGCCCTCGCGCGTGTACGTCACCGTGACCTTCGCGCCCGGCCTCTCGGCCGCCAGCGCCTCGGAGAGCGAGGTGACCGTGGTGACCTCGCTGTCCCCGATCCTCGTGATGACGTCCCCGGCCCGCAGCCCCGCGTCGGCCGCCGCGCCGCCCCGGTCCACGCTGACCAGGGCCACCCCGGCGGGGCGGTAGTCGTCGTCGACGACCGTGCGGCCGGTGATGTTGAGCGCGGCCCGGCCCGAGTCGGTGACCCGGCCGTCCTTGATGATCTGGTCGGCGACCGTCCTCACCATCGAGACGGGGATCGCGAAGCCGATGCCGGGTGCCGCGCTGTCTCCCATCTGCGGATCCGTCGCCGCGAGGGTGGGGATGCCGATGACCTCGCTGCTGAGGTTGACCAGCGCCCCGCCGCTGTTGCCCGGGTTGATCGCCGCGGAGGTCTGCACCATGTTGGCGATCGTCGCCCCGGTGCCGCCGCCCGCCCGGCTCTCGCTCACCGTCCGGCCGAGCGCCGAGACGATGCCCTGGGTGACGCTGCTGGACAGGCCGAGCGGCGAGCCCATCGCCATCACGACCTGCCCCACCTCGACCTTCTCCGCGTCGCCGAACTTCGCGGGCTTCAGCCCGTCCGGCACCTCGTCGAGTTTGATCACGGCCAGGTCCTGGTCCGGATACGAGGAGACCAGGGAGGCGTTCAGCACCGTCTCCCCGGTGGCGACGCTGACCTTGAACTCCCTCTCGTCGCCGATCACATGGGCGTTGGTGACGATGTGACCCTTGCTGTCGTAGACGACCCCGGAACCGAGGCTGTCGGAGGCGTCGATCTGCACGACCGACGGCAGTACGTCGTTGATGACGGCCTGGTAGGCGCTCTCCAGGTCGTTGGAGGAGCGGACCGCCGCACCCTGGGCCGTCCCCGACGCACTGGCCTCCGGTGCGGGGGCGGCCGGACCCGCACCGGAACAGCCGCCCGCCAGGGCGATCGCGCAGAGGGCTGCCGACAGGG
The DNA here is from genome assembly GCF_055577965.1 of Streptomyces sp. NPDC033165. NCBI lineage: Bacteria > Bacillati > Actinomycetota > Actinomycetes > Kitasatosporales > Streptomycetaceae > Streptomyces > Streptomyces sp. NPDC033165. Next base: position 347,846 of record NZ_JBVIPK010000001.1, on the reverse strand, counting down.
GCGGCAGCAGCCTGCCTGCCCGGCGGCGGGAAGGGGATGGGGGCATGTCCGGAGTGTCCATATCCGGAGTCTGGTCTCCCCGCCCGTTCGGGCGCCCGCACTGATGGGCCGAACGGGGCCCACCGCCGTACCACGAGCTACCCGCGCACCCCGCACAGGTGCAGCAGAGCCGCCACTCCCCGGTACGGGTCGGTGCGCCCGGCCCGGTCCTCCAGGGTCACGGCCCGCTCCAGCTCCTCGGCCGGGAGCTCCGCGTCGTCCGCCACGTCGTCCGTGAAGACCCGCACCCCGTACCAGGCGTGCAGCGGGGCGGCGATCCCGGCGAGCGTGGCCCGCAGGGCATCGAGCCGGTCGGCCCGGACCGGGCGGCCCAGGTGGTCGGTGTACGTGGCGGTGTCGAAGGCGGCCAGGGCCGCGCCGAAGTCACCGGCGAGCGCGGGGCGCATCGCGAGCGCGTCCGCGTTCCGTACGAGGAGGGAGAGCAGGCCGCCGGGCGCCAGCATCCGGGCGAGCCCGGCCAGCATGGGGTCCGGCTCCTCGACGTACATCAGGACGCCGTGGCACAGCACCACGTCGAAACTGCCGGGCAGGAAGTGCACGCCGGTGTCCCGGCCGTCGCCCTCGATCAGTCTGACCCGCTCCCGGATGCCCTCGGGCTCCGTCGACAGGGCCGTACGGGCCGCCCCGAGCAGCTCGGCGTCCGACTCCAGACCCGTCACCGAATGACCGGCCCGCGCAAGGCGCAGCGCCTGGGTGCCCCGGCCCGTACCGACGTCCAGGACGCGCAGCCGACGGCCCACCGGGAACCGCCCGGCTATCTGCTCGTCCAGCTGGCGCCCGACGAGCTCCTGGCGGACCGTGTCGCGCACGCCGCCGAAGCCGGCCGGGCCGACCGGGGAGACCCCGGTGACGTCGGAGGCCTCCGTGCTCAGGGCCGCTCTCCGCGCTTGACCTGCGGCTTCGGCAGCCGCAGTCGGCGCATCTGGAGCGTACGCATCAGGCCGTACGCCACGGCTCCGCGCTTCGGGGTGTCCGGGAAGCGCTTGCGCAGCTCCTTCTTCAGGCGCATGGTCAGACCGATCGAGTCGATCACGATCAGGATGATCACACCGATCCAGAGCAGCAGCGAGATGCTCTGGATGTTCTGCACCCGGATCACGCTGAGGATCAGGATGACCACGGCGAGCGGCAGGAACCACTCGGCGATGTGGAAGCGCGAGTCCACGTAATCGCGGACGAAGCGACGCACCGGGCCCTTGTCGCGGACCGGGAGGTAGCGCTCGTCGCCCGAGGCGAGCGCCTCGCGCTGCCTGGCCAGGTCGGCCCGGCGCGCCTCACGCTGGCGCTTCATGGCCGCCTTGCGGTCGGTCGGCGCGCTGGACGCGGCACGCCGGCGCTGCGTCTGGGCCTCACTGCGCTTGGGGGTGGGGCGACCCTTGGGAGCCTGCGGGTCGCGGGGCTGCTTGGAGAGGTCCGCCGTCACCTGATCGGTGGGGGCCTTCTCTGTCTTGGCGCGGCTACGGAACACAAAACCCAAGGGTACGGGGTCGGCGGGCGGGCCCGGGAACAAGGGCGGGAACGATCCGGCAACGGACCGCGTCCCCAGAAGTGTCCCGACGGGTGCAGAACCGGCGTTTACCGCCTGTTCAGCCGCTCGTCCGGCTTGTCCTCACCGGGCGCCCGGGGGCCCACCTACACCCTGGGCGGGAGTGTTCACCGGGTGTACTCGTCCTTGGGGAGGAGCACATCCGCGCCCGAACAGTGCGGTAATAGAGGCAGGGCCCGTACTGTGGGTTCTATCGGGAGTGCTGGAGCTCAGTCCGTCAGAAGGGGGCGCGCGAAGCCCATGAGCGGTGTCATGAAGCGTATGGGGATGATCTTCCGCGCGAAGGCAAACAAGGCCCTTGACCGGGCCGAGGATCCGCGCGAGACCCTCGATTACTCGTACCAGAAGCAGCTGGAGCTGCTTCAGAAGGTGCGTCGGGGCGTCGCCGATGTGGCGACGTCCCGCAAGCGCCTGGAGCTGCAGCTGAACCAGTTGCAGGGCCAGTCGTCCAAGCTGGAGGACCAGGGCCGCAAGGCGCTGGCGCTGGGCCGTGAGGACCTGGCCCGCGAGGCGCTGTCGCGCCGCGCCGCACTCCAGCAGCAGGTCACCGACCTGGAGACGCAGCACACCACGTTGCAGGGCGAGGAGGAGAAGCTCACCCTCGCCGCCCAGCGGCTCCAGGCCAAGGTCGACGCCTTCCGCACCAAGAAGGAGACCATCAAGGCCACCTACACGGCGGCGCAGGCCCAGACCCGGATCGGCGAGGCCTTCTCCGGCATCTCCGAGGAGATGGGCGACGTGGGCCTGGCGATCCAGCGGGCCGAGGACAAGACGCAGCAGCTCCAGGCGCGGGCCGGCGCCATCGACGAGCTGCTCGCCTCCGGCGCCCTGGACGACCCGACCGGCACCGCGAAGGACGACATCGCCGCCGAGCTGGACCGGCTCTCCGGTGGCAGCGACGTGGAGCTGGAGCTCCAGCGGATGAAGGCCGAGCTGGCGGGCGGTTCCTCGTCCTCGCAGCAGGCCATCGAGGGCGGCGCCCAGGACAGCACGCCGCAGTCGCAGCGGTCCCCGCACAAGTTCGACAAGCAGTAAGGGCAGCGTCATGATCGTACGGATCATGGGGGAGGGCCAGGTCAAACTGGCCGACAGTCACTTCGTCGAACTGAACGAGCTCGACGACGTCCTGCTCAAGGAGATGGAGAGCGGCGACAGCCCCGGCTTCCGCGCCACTCTCCACGCACTCCTGGACAAGGTGCGCGAGCTCGGTACGCCGCTGCCGGACGACTCCCTGGAGCCGTCCGAGCTGATCCTCCCGGCGCCCGACGCGACCCTCGAAGAGGTCCGCGACATGCTCAGCGACGACGGACTCATCCCCAACTGACCGCGCTGAAACCGCGCTGTCGACCAGCACCCCTGTGCCCCGCCCCCGGTCCGCCGGGTGCGGGGCGCTGTGCGTCCGGTCCCTCCCCGCGGAACGGTCCCGGCCGCCCGGCCCGGCCGCGTACCGTAGCTGGACGTGACCACCCTCTCGTCCGGCTTCGCGCGCGCCCGCCGCTGGCTCCGGGACCATCCCCTCGCGTTCGACGCGGCCCTGGCGTTCTGCACCCTCGTCGCGATGATCGGCAGTTCGTTCACCGCCCCGGGCGACCGTCACGGGCCGCCGTCCTTCGGGGCCCGCACCCCCGAGCTGTTCAGCGTGCTCCTGATGACGCTGACCGCCGCGGCCCTCGTCCTGCGCCGCCGCCGCCCGATGCAGGTACTCGCCGTCACCGCCGCGCTCTCGGCCGTCGAGTACGTCCTGATGGAACCGCCCGCACCGGTCGTCATGAGCACCGTCATCGCCCTCTACACCGTCGCCTCGCGCACCGACCGCCCGACCACCTGGAAGGTCGGGCTGCTGACGATGGGCGGGCTCACCGCGGCCGCGATGGTCTTCGGCTCGACGCCCTGGTACAGCCAGGAGAACTTCGGCGTCTTCGCCTGGACCGGGCTGGCCTCGGCCGCCGGGGACGCCGTACGCAGCAGGCGCGCCTTCGTCGACGCCATCCGGGAGCGCGCCGAACGGGCCGAGCGCACCCGCGAGGAGGAGGCCCGGCGCCGCGTCGCCGAGGAGCGGCTGCGCATCGCCCGCGACCTCCACGACGTCGTCGCCCACCACATCGCCCTGGTCAACGTGCAGGCCGGGGTCGCCGCCCACGTCATGGACAAGCGCCCCGACCAGGCCAAGGAGGCGCTCGCCCACGTCCGCGACGCCAGCCGCTCCGCGCTCAACGAACTGCGGGTCACCGTCGGACTGCTGCGCCAGCAGGGCGACCCGGCGGCGCCCACCGAACCGGCCCCCGGCCTCGCGGTCCTGGACGCGCTGGTGGACACCTTCCGCAACGCCGGGCTCCCCGTCGAGGTGGCCTGCGCCGCAGAGGGGACCCGGCTGCCCGCCGGTGTCGACCTGGCCGCCTACCGGGTCATCCAGGAGGCCCTGACCAACGTCCGCAAGCACGCGGGCGCCGGGGCCCGGGCCGAGGTCAGCGTCGTACGGGTCGGGGCCACCGCCGAGATCACCGTGCTCGACAACGGCCGCGGGAGCCGGGAGCGGACCACCGGCACCGGGGACGAGGGCCCGGACAGCGGCGGCCACGGCCTGGTCGGCATGCGTGAGCGCGTCACCGCCCTCGGTGGTGCCCTCACCGCGGGACCTCGCTACGGCGGCGGCTTCCGGGTCCATGCGATCCTGCCGGTCGAGGCCCGCGCGGGTGAACCGGAGCTCCCGGGCACGGCGGGCGGGACGGGGGTACGCCGATGACCCAGCCGATACCGGTGCCGTCGGCGGCACCGGACGTACCGATCAGGGTGCTGCTCGCGGACGACCAGGCGCTCCTGCGCAGCGCGTTCCGGGTGCTGGTGGACTCCGAGCCGGACATGGAGGTCGTCGGCGAGGCGGTGGACGGGGCGCAGGCGGTCGAGCTGGCCCGCACCACCGGCGCCCACGTGGTGCTCATGGACATCCGGATGCCGGGCACCGACGGGCTCGCCGCCACCCGCATGATCAGCGCGGACCCGGAGCTGTCCGGCGTACGGGTGGTCATGCTCACCACCTTCGAGGTCGACGAGTACGTGGTCCAGTCGCTGCGCGCCGGGGCCTCCGGGTTCCTCGGCAAGGGCGCCGAACCGGAGGAGCTGCTGAACGCCATCCGGATCGCCGCGGCGGGCGATGCGCTGCTCTCCCCGGCGGCGACCAAGGGGCTCATCGCCACGTTCCTGGCCCAGGGCGGGAGTCCGGAGGAGGGGCCCGACAGCGCGGAGTACGCCGAGCGGCTGGGCGCGCTCACCGGCCGCGAACGCGAGGTGCTGGTGCAGGTCGCGGGCGGCCACTCCAACGACGAGATCGCCGAACGCCTTGAGGTCAGCCCGCTCACGGTCAAGACCCATGTGAACCGGGCGATGGCGAAGGTCGGCGCCCGGGACCGGGCGCAATTGGTGGTCATCGCCTACGAATCGGGCCTGGTGCGCGCCCGGTCCGACTGACCGGGCGGGGACCGGGGTGTACGAGGGTGTACTCCACCTGCGGTATGCGCGGCATAAGAAAGCAGCCCGGAGGGCCGACGCCCGGGCGGCGCGAACCGGAGATCGTAGGGGTGGGCTCGGAGGCGTCCCCGTGTTTCCTCCCGCCCGCTTCCGCGTACGCCACAGAAGAGAGATGCACCCATGTCCTGGCTGTCCAGATTCAGCCTCGCGCAACGGGCCCTGATCGGGCTGGTCTCGATTGTCGCGCTCGTCTTCGGCGCGATAGCGATCCCGCAGCTCAAGCAGCAGCTGCTGCCCACCATCGAGCTGCCGATGGTGTCGGTGCTGGCGCCCTACCAGGGTGCGTCCCCCGATGTGGTCGAGAAGCAGGTCGTCGAGCCGCTGGAGAACTCCATCAAGGCGGTCGACGGCGTCGAGGGCATCACCTCGACCGCCAGCGAGGGCAACGCCCTGATCATGGCGACGTTCGACTTCGGCGACGAAGGCACCAAGCAGCTCGTCGCCGACATCCAGCAGGCGGTGAACCGGGCCCGCGCCCAGCTGCCCGCGACCGTCGACCCGCAGGTCGTCGCCGGTTCCACCGACGACATCCCGACCGTGGTCCTCGCGGTCACCGCCGACGAGGACCAGCAGGCGCTGGCCGACCGGCTCGACCGCACGGTCGTCCCGGCCCTCCAGGACATCGAGGGCGTCGGCCAGGTCACCGTGGACGGGGTGCAGGAGCTCCAGGTCTCCGTCGTACCGGACGACAAGAAGCTCGCGGCGGCCGGTCTGAACGCGGGCTCGCTGTCCCAGGCCCTTCAGGCGGGCGGCGCGACCCTCCCGGCCGGTTCCTTCTCCGAGGCGGGCAAGAGCCGCACCATCCAGGTCGGCGGTGGCTACACCTCCCTGAAGCAGATCGAGGACCTCCAGGTCGTCCCCCAGCCGCAGCCGGGTGCTTCGGAGGGTCCGGGCAAGCCGGTACGGATCGGTGACGTGGCGGAGGTGAAGCAGGAGCCGTCCACCGCGGTCTCCATCACCCGTACCAACGGCAGGCCGAGCCTCGCCGTGATGGCCACCATGGACAAGGACGGCAGCGCCGTCGCCATCTCGGACGCCGTCGAGGACAAGCTCCCCGAGCTCCGCGAGGACCTCGGCGCGGGCGCCGAGCTGACGGTCGTCTCCGACCAGGGCCCGGCCGTATCCAAGGCGATCTCCGGGCTGACCACCGAGGGTGCGCTCGGGCTGGTCTTCGCGGTCGTCGTGATCCTGGTCTTCCTCGCCTCGATCCGCTCGACGCTGGTCACCGCGGTCTCCATCCCGCTCTCCGTCGTCCTCGCGCTGATCGTGCTGTGGACCCGGGACCTGTCGCTGAACATGCTCACGCTCGGCGCGCTGACCATCGCCATCGGCCGGGTCGTCGACGACTCGATCGTGGTGCTGGAGAACATCAAGCGCCACCTCGGCTACGGCGAGGACCGCCACACGGCGATCATCACCGCGGTGAAGGAAGTGGCCGGAGCGGTCACCTCCGCCACCCTGACGACCGTCGCCGTGTTCCTGCCCATCGGTCTGGTCGGCGGCATGATCGGCCAGCTCTTCGGCTCCTTCTCGCTGACCGTCACCGCGGCCCTGCTGGCCTCGCTGCTGGTCTCGCTCACCGTGGTGCCGGTGCTGTCGTACTGGTTCCTGCGGGCTCCCAAGGGCACCCCTGAGGACGCCGCCGAGGCCCGCCGCCTCGCGGAGGAGAAGGAGGCCCGCAGCAGGCTCCAGCGGCTGTACGTCCCGATCCTGCGTTTCGCGACCCGCCGCCGGATCACCAGCGTCGTCATCGCCGTCGCGGTGCTCATCGGCACCTTCGGGATGCTCCCGCTGCTGAAGACGAACTTCTTCGACGCGGGCGAGCAGGAAGTCCTGACCGTCAAGCAGGAGCTGGCGCCCGGCACCAGCCTGGAGGCCGCCGACGAGGCCGCCCGCAAGGTGGAGAAGGTCCTTGACCAGGACAAGGGCGTCAAGGACTACCAGGTCACCGTCGGCTCCTCCGGCTTCATGGCGGCCTTCGGCGGCGGTACGGGCTCCAACCAGGCCTCCTACCAGGTCACCCTGAAGGACGCCGCGGACTACGAGAACGCCCAGGACCGCATCGACGAGGCCCTCGGCAGGCTCGACGGCATCGGCGACACCTCCATCGCCGCGGGCGACGGCTTCGGCGCCCAGGACCTGAGCGTCGTGGTCAAGGCCGCCGACGCGGACACCCTCAAGAAGGCGGCCGACACCGTCCGCACCGAGGTCGCCACCATCAAGGACGTCACCGACGTCCAGAGCGACCTGTCGCAGAGCGTTCCGCGCATCTCCGTCACCGCCAACGACAAGGCGGCCGCCGCCGGATTCGACTCCACCGCACTGGGCGGGGTCGTCGCCGGAGCCGTACGCGGCACCCCGGCCGGCACCGCGACGCTGGACGACACCGAGCGCGACGTCGTCATCAGGTCCGCCCGCCCGGCCACCACCATGGCCGAGCTCAAGGCCCTGCCGCTCGGCCCTGTGAAGCTCGGCGACATCGCCGAGGTGGAGCTCGTCCCCGGCCCGGTCTCCACGACCCGGATCGACGGCCAGCGCGCGGCGACCATCACCGCCAAGCCCGTCGGTGACAACACCGGCGCGGTCAGCGCCACGCTCGCCCAGAAGATCGACGCACTGGACCTCCCCGACGGCGCCACCGCCACCATCGGCGGCGTCACCGAGGACCAGAACGAGGCCTTCACGCAGCTCGGCCTCGCCATGCTGGCGGCCATCGCGATCGTGTTCATGCTGCTGGTGGCGACCTTCCGGTCGCTGATCCAGCCGCTGATCCTGCTGGTCTCCGTCCCGTTCGCGGCCACCGGAGCCATCGGCCTGCTGCTCGTCACCGGCACCCCGCTGGGCGTTCCCGCGATGATCGGCCTGCTGATGCTCATCGGCATTGTGGTCACCAACGCGATCGTGCTGATCGACCTGATCAACCAGTACCGTGCCCAGGGCCTGGGCATCGTGGAAGCCGTCATCGAGGGCGGCCGCCACCGCTTCCGCCCGATCCTGATGACGGCCCTGGCCACGATCTTCGCCCTGCTCCCGATGGCGCTCGGCGTCACCGGCGACGGCGGTTTCATCTCGCAGCCGCTGGGCGTCGTGGTGATCGGCGGTCTGATCAGCTCCACGCTGCTGACCCTGCTGCTCGTCCCGACGCTGTACGCGATGGTCGAGCTGCGCAAGGAGCGCCGCGCCGGGAAGAAGGCCGCCAAGCGCGCCGCGAAGGCGGGCGTACCGGACCGGGCCGAGCCGGAGGAGGCCAAGGAGACACAGCCCTCGGGCGTGTAGCCGCCTGCTGTACCGGAACAGGGGCCTGTCCCGCGCGCCCGCGTGGGGCAGGCCCCTGTGCGTCAGGCCTCGCCGCCCAGTGCCCCGATGATCCGGCGCCAGATCTCCCCGTGCGGTCCGGGGTGGCGGACGCTCAGGGCGACGGTCTCCTTCACCAGCCGGGCGCGGGTCTCCTCGTCGGCCCTGTGCAGGAGCGCGGCCAGGTCGTCCGGGTCGAACCCCGAGGTCTCTCCCGAGAGCACCAGGGCCACCTGGGCATGGGTGAGCGAGGAGAGCCGGTCGCGGAAGACCTGGCCCTCGATGCCCCCGGCGTGCATCAGCGCGGTGCCGTCCCCGGCTTCCAACGCCCGCTCCACGTAGGCCTGGAGGGCGTCGCGGTCCTCCACCAGGCGGTACGCGGCGTCCAGGCCCTCGGTGCGGCCGATGTCGAGCATCGCGACGTGGGCCAGCGGGGTGGCGCCGGGCGGCTGCACGTCCAGGAGGCGCGGGTGCTCCTCCAGATAGGCCCGTGACTCCGTCCAGTCCGCGCACTCCAGCCACTGGGCCAGTTGCTCCGAAAGGATCAGCGGATCGTAGGCGGCGGTCACCCCGTGGGTGAGGACGGACTCGCGGAGCAGGGCGTGCCGCTGGGCGCCGAGCGGGTCCAGGACCGCCAGCTCGTCGAGGGCGGTCGCCGCCTGCCCGCTGCCGAGAACACCGGCGTTCCGCGACCAGAAATCGCGGGAGCGGGGCCAGTCGGGCGCGAACATCCAGGCGCTGACGAGGTCCAGGGTCTTCGCCGGCAGGGCCAGCCAGTCCGGCACGGGCGTGAAGGTCTCCTCCTCCCACGCCGCGTGCACCGCGGCGCTGTCGCCGTACGCGCGCAGCGCCTGCCTCGCCCGTACGGTCACGGTGTCCGCGCTCCCGTTCCGCTCCCCGTCCTCGTCGAGCCACCGCACCAGCTCGCCCACCCCGGTCGCGGGCCAGGGGTCCGGGCAGCGCAGCAGGAAGGCGCTCCGTTCGACGCCCAGGCGCCGGGCGGCCGCCGGGTCGGCCGCGGTGAACTCCTTGACCGTTTCCCCGAATTCCTCGATCGCCGCCGCGTGTTCGCCGGTGCGGGCGAGCGCCCGGGTCAGGTCGTCCAGCGCGGAGACCAGGGCGGTGACCGGGGCGTCTCGGCCGCCGGGGCTCTCCAGCGCCAGGGACCGGTGGAGAGCCACCGACTCCCAGAACGCTTCCACCGCCCCCTCCGCGTCACCGTTCGCCTCCAGGTGCGTGCCGAGCAGCTGGAGCGAGCGGGCCAGTTCCGGCAGGACGTCCTCGCCCTGTTCTCGCAGCAGGCCGACGGCCTCCCGCGCCGGGGCCGACGCCTGCGCGGGGCCACCGGTGCCGGCCAGGCTCCGGGCGAGGGTACGGAGAGCGGCGGCCAGGGCCGGGCGGAAGGCCTCAGGGTGCTGCCCGGCGGGCTCGCGGAGCAGGGCCACCGCCTCCTCCGCGGCCCGCAGGCCCGCCGCCGGGTCTCCGGCCCTGTTGAGGTGACCGGCCAGGCCGTCGAGTGCCGTGGCCAGCTCCGGGCGGAAGACATCCGGCCGCCGGTCGGCGAGTTCACGGAAGCAGTCGCCCGCCTCCCGGGCCGCGTCGACCGCGCCGGAGAGGTCGCTCACGGCCGCGCGGTGGTCGCCGAGGGCGTGCAGAGCGGCGGCGAGCCGAGGCAGGAAGGCCTCCGCCTCCTCCTCGGCGAGGCGCCGGAGGAGGCCGACCGCCTCCTCGGCCCGGGGCACGGCCTCCACCGGCTCCCCGGCGCCCGCCAGATGCGCGGCGCAGCCCAGCAGGTACGCCGCGAGTGCCGGAACGGACGCGCCCGGCCGCTCCTCCTCGATCAGCTCGCGCTGGAGCCGTACGGACTGCTTCGCGAACGGCACGGCGGCCGCCCGGTCCCCGGTGTCGGCGATCCGGTCGCCCAAGGCGCCCATGGCCAGGGCCAGCTCCGCCTGGAAGTCCCCCGGGCGCTTCATACCGAGCTCGGCGTAGATCTGCGCGGCCTCCTGCGCCGGGGGCAGGGCGCCGGCGCGGTCCCCGGTGGCGCGGACCCGGTCCGACAGCCGGTGCAGGGCCCCGGCCAGGGCGGGCAGGAAGTCGCCCGGCTCCTCCGCGTCGAGCGCCCGGTAGATCTCCACCTCCTCCTCCGCCGCGGCCAGGGCCCCTTCACGGTCCCCGGCACCGGACCTCAGCACGGAGAGGCCGTCCAGCATCGCGGCGAGCGCGAGCCGCGCCGCAGGGGCGCTCTCGGCGAGGCTGCGGCAGCCCCGTACGGTCTCCTCCGCACGCGGCAGCGCGCCGGTGTCCGTCTCACCCGCGCCACCCGCGATGTCCGCCCCGTGGTCCTCGTAGCTCATACCCGCCCCACCGTCTCGCTGCTCGTCGCCTGTCGTCCCCGTCGTTCCGCGGCCGTGCCGGAGAGCGGCCGACTGCGGTGAGTAGCAGCGTAGTTACGCAAAGGGTGGGGCGGGTGCCGTACGGGCGAAGTGGCCCGATCCGGGGCCCAGGGGCCGCCGCGGGGGGCGTCCCGGCGCAGACGAAGGGCCCGGCCCGCCGTCACGACGGCGAACCGGGCCCCTCATCGCTCACCCGCTACGGCAGCGCCAGCATCCGCTCCAGCGCGAGCTTGGCGTACTTCTCGGTCTCCGGGTCGACCTCGATCCGGTTGACCAGCTTGCCGTCGGCCAGCGACTCCAGGGTCCAGACCAGGTGCGGCAGGTCGATGCGGTTCATCGTCGAGCAGAAGCAGACCGTCTTGTCGAGGAAGACGATCTCCTTGTCCTCGGAAGCGAAACGATTCGCCAGGCGGCGGACCAGGTTCAGCTCCGTGCCGATCGCCCACTTCGAGCCGCGCGGGGCTGCCTCCAGGGCCTTGATGATGTACTCCGTCGAGCCGACGTAGTCCGCGGCGGCGACGACCTCGTGCTTGCACTCGGGGTGAACCAGCACGTTGACCCCGGGGATCCGGGCCCGGACGTCCTCGACCGACTCGACCGAGAAGCGGCCGTGGACCGAGCAGTGGCCGCGCCACAGGATCATCTTCGCGTCCCGCAGCTGCTCGGCGGTGAGGCCGCCGTTGGGCTTGTGCGGGTTGTAGACGACGCAGTCCGTGAGGCTCATCCCCATATCCCGCACGGCCGTGTTGCGGCCCAGGTGCTGGTCCGGGAGAAAGAGGATCTTCTCGCCCTGCTCGAAGGCCCACTCCAGGGCCCGCTTCGCGTTCGAGGACGTACAGATCGTGCCGCCGTGCCGGCCGGTGAAGGCCTTGATGTCCGCGGAGGAGTTCATGTACGAGACGGGCACGACCTGGTCGGCGATCCCGGCCTCGGTCAGCACGTCCCAGCACTCCGCGACCTGCTCGGCGGTGGCCATGTCGGCCATCGAGCAGCCCGCCGCCAGGTCCGGCAGCACGACCGCCTGGGCGTCGGTGGTCAGGATGTCCGCCGACTCGGCCATGAAGTGCACACCGCAGAAGACGATGTACTCCGCCTCCGGGCGCGCGGCCGCGTCGCGGGCCAGCTTGAACGAGTCGCCGGTGACGTCCGCGAACTGGATGACCTCGTCGCGCTGGTAGTGGTGGCCGAGGACGAACACCTTGTCCCCGAGCTTCTCCTTCGCGACGCGGGCGCGCTCCACCAGGTCCGGGTCGGAGGGGGAGGGGAGGTCGCCGGGGCATTCGACGCCGCGCTCGCTCCTCGGGTCGGCCTCACGGCCGAGCAGCAGCAGCGCGAGCGGTGTCGGCTGTACGTCCAGGGGCTGGGCCGTGGTCACGTCACGCACCCTTTCTAGTCTGCGAACTCAGTGAACTCCGCGAACTTCTGCGAAGAGCTTCGGCGAACTCCGCCTTTTCGTCTATTTGACGCTATCTATGATAGCCGCTTCGTGTCACTTTGACGATGCCGATAGCGTCGATGTGACGCATCCCCCGGGCGACCGGGTGTGCGAGCATGAAAAGGAACAGACAAGCGCTTGGCCCGGAATGAATCCGCGGGTCTGGCGGTTGAACCGTCGGCAAGCAGTCCGTACAACCCGGGAGAGAAGCAGATGTCCGTATCGGACGAGACCACCACCGTGAGCGACGGCATCCTCCTGTCCGACGCCGCCGCCGCCAAGGTCAAGGCCCTGCTGGAGCAGGAGGGCCGCGAGGACCTGGCGCTGCGCGTCGCCGTCCAGCCCGGCGGTTGCTCGGGCCTGCGCTACCAGCTCTTCTTCGACGAGCGCTCGCTCGACGGCGACGTCGTGAAGGACTTCGACGGTGTGAAGGTCGTCACCGACCGGATGAGCGCCCCGTACCTGGGCGGCGCCTCCATCGACTTCGTCGACACGATCGAGAAGCAGGGCTTCACGATCGACAACCCCAACGCCACCGGCTCCTGCGCCTGCGGCGACTCGTTCAGCTAGACGCCGCGCACCGGCACACGAGGGCGGCCCCGGGATTCCTCCCGGGGCCGCCCTCGTACGTCCGCGTCCCGTACGTCCGCGTCTCAGCCGCGCGGCACCGTGGCGCCCGACGCCGCGTCGATCACCGCGCGGTCCCCGAGCGGCTTCTCCAGCGTCACCGTCCGGGTCAGCTCCTTGGCGATCATGATGCAGGCGCCCTCGTGCGGCTGCTCGGTGACCGAGATCCGCACCTGGCCCGCGCTCTCCTCGGCGCTCGCCGTGTACGTACTGCACACGCCGCCCCAGAAGGTCACCTCAAGGGTCCGGCCGTCCGCCCCGTACGAGGTCACCTTCCGGTCCCCGGAGGGCGCCGGCGTCTCCGGCTTCTCGATGAACTCCGGATCCACCGCGACCTGCGTGACCGTGTTCTCCGGCCCGCCCGGCGCCTGCCGGACCGTGAACAGCCACGACGGCACCAGTGTCTGCCGGCCGTCCACGTAGTGCAGGGCGAGGCCGAACACCGCGTCCTCGACCGTCTGCTCCACCGGCGCCCGCTTGCCGTTCGACGGGACGCAGTCGGGCGCCGAGGTCTTCGGCTCACCCTCCAGCGGGACGGGAGTGGCGCACCCGCCGATGTCCCGGCCGCCGTCCCCCTTGCCCCTGCTCGCCGCGTTCAGCTGCTCCAGCGCCTCGTCCGCGCCGATCGCCGGGTAGGTGTCCCCCTTCTCCAGCGCCTTCAGATGGCCGCTGCCGCCGGTCACCTCGCCGCCCGGACCCACCTGGACACCGGTGGACCAGCCGTACGTGGGGAGCCCGTCGATCTTCGGGGCGGCGTTGACCACGCGGACGTCGCCCATGAGCTGGCCCGCGTTCAGCGCCGCGTCGTTCTGCCCGACCGCTTTGAGGACCGGGGCCGCGGCAGCCTTCGCCGCTCTCTCGCTCACCGGGGTGCCCCCCGGCTCCCCGGACCCGTTCGCGCACATCTTCCCCGGCTCGCAGGGCTTCACGGGGGTGGTGCGGGCGAACGTCCAGGTGCCCGGGGCCTGCTTCGTCACCTTCAGGAGCGCGCCGGGGCCGTCGCCGTCGCCGACCACCCAGGACGTGCCCTCGGTGCGCGGCGTGCCCGGGATGCCCAGCGCCTTGGCCAGCCGGGCCACCTCGGCCGACGCCACCGTGCCCCGGGCGTGGTGCACCGCCGCCTCGTCCGGACCGTCGGGCAGCTCGCCCGACGCCCGGTAGACCACCGGCGGGCCGCCCGGGTCCGGTTCGCCGGGCGCGATGCCCGGGGGAGGGGTGCTCGGGCCGTCCGCCGCGGCGGCGGCGTCCAGGGTCAGCGGGGCCGCGTCCTTCGCCGCCGCCCCGCCGTCCGCCGCCCCGCCGCCCGAAGCGGTCGAGGCCCAGTACGCCCCGCCGCCCCCGGCCAGCAGCACGGCCGCGGCCACGGAGGCCACCGCGAGGGGCGGACGCCGCCGCCGGGGGCCGGTCACGTCGTTGTCGGGTCGCTCGGTGCTCACCGGATCGCTCCTTCGACTGCGTTGCCGTCGCGGTGTCTGCCGCGTGCCCCCGGACGGGGACACCGGTGGGACGGAGCGGAGGAGCGTGCGGTTCCCCGACGGCCGCCGTCAGTCGCCGTACTCGGACATCGCGTCGATCAACCGGGCCGACGCGGGCGGGACCGTCACCCCGTGGATCAGGGCCGGTTCCACCCGGGCCGGGGCGCTCTTCGCGGGTGCGGCCCAGTGCGGCGCCATCCGCGCGCAGTCCCCGCGCAGCTCCGCCAGGCTCACTTCGGACTCTCGCGATGCGGTGTGCTTCGACATATCCGCACCGTAACCACGGTCACGCTCAGGTAGAAAGCCCTACTATCGGGTAGTTTTCCCTATTCCTCGTAGGAGAGCTCACCCGGTAGCGTGAACTGTCACGCCGTCCCGGAGGGCGCAGTCACGGCCCTTCGCCTTCCGCAGGAGTAGCCTCCCCGTGCGTATCGCAGTCACCGGCTCCATCGCCACTGACCACCTGATGACGTTTCCCGGCCGTTTCGCCGACCAGCTGGTCGCGGATCAGCTGCACACGGTCTCCCTCTCCTTCCTGGTCGACAACCTCGATGTGCGCCGGGGCGGTGTCGCCGCCAACATCTGCTTCGGCATGGGGCTGCTCGGCACCCGCCCGATCCTGGTCGGCGCGGCGGGCTCGGACTTCGACGAGTACCGCGCCTGGCTCGACCGGCACGGCGTCGAGACCGGTTCGGTGCGGATCTCCGAGGTGCTGCACACCGCCCGCTTCGTCTGCACCACCGACGCCGACCACAACCAGATCGGCTCCTTCTACACCGGCGCGATGAGCGAGGCCCGCCTCATCGAGCTGAAGAACGTCGCCGACCGCGTGGGCGGCCTCGACCTCGTCTCCATCGGCGCCGACGACCCCGAGGCGATGCTCCGCCACACCGAGGAGTGCCGCTCCCGGAACATCCCGTTCGCCGCGGACTTCTCGCAGCAGATCGCGCGGATGGACGGCGAGGAGATCCGCATCCTCCTCGACGGCGCCACGTACCTCTTCTCCAACGAGTACGAGAAGGGGCTCATCGAGTCCAAGACCGGCTGGAGCGACGAGGAGATCCTCGCCAAGGTCGGCCACCGCGTCACCACCCTCGGCGCCCGCGGTGTCCGGATCGAGCGGGCCGGCGAGCCGGTCATCGAGGTCGGCTGCCCCGAGGAGGAGACCAAGGCCGACCCCACCGGCGTCGGCGACGCCTTCCGCGCCGGCTTCCTCTCCGGCCTCGCCTGGGGCGTCGGCCTGGAGCGCGCCGCCCAGGTCGGCTGCATGCTCGCCACCCTGGTCATCGAGACGGTCGGCACCCAGGAGTACACCCTGCGCCGCACCCACTTCATGGACCGCTTCACCAAGGCGTACGGCCACGAGGCCGCAGCCGAGGTCCAGCAGCACCTGGCGTGATTCAGCCGAGCCGGCGGACCACATAGGCCGAGCCCCGGTCCGCCGGCTCCTCGCCCACGTACTCCTGACCCCGCATCTCGCACCAGGCCGGGATGTCCAGGCGCGCCGCCTCGTCATCGGCGAGCACCGTCACCGTGGCGCCCACCGGTACCTCCCCGATCACCTTTGCGAGCTCGATCACCGGGATCGGGCAGCGGCGGCCCAGCGCGTCGACGACCAGGGGCGCGGCAGGCTCGGGGGAGGGAGGCGCGGAGGGCGCCGACACCGGTGCGCCGAGCCGCTCGCGCACCTCCGCGACCACCCCGGGCAGCGCGTCGAGGAAGCGCTCCACGTCGGCCTCGGCCGTGCCCGTCGGCAGCGAGACCCGGATGTTCCCCTCCGACAGCACACCCATCGCCTTGAGCACATGGCTCGGCTCCAGCGTGCTGCTCGTGCAGGACGAACCGGACGATACGGAGAACTCCCTCCGGTCCAGTTCGTGCAGCAGGGTCTCCCCGTCGACATAGAGACAGGAGAAGGTGACCAGATGCGGCAGCCGCCGCTCCGGATCGCCCACCACCTCCACATCGGGCACCCGCTCCGCCACGACGGCCCGAATCCGGTCGACCAGGGCCCGCAGCCGCACCGACTCCGCCGCCGCCTCGTCCCGTACGGCGCGCAGCGAGGCGGCCGCCGCCACGATCGCGGGCAGGTTCTCGAACCCCGGAGCCCGCCCCGACTCCCGCTCCCCGGCCGGGCCTTGGGGTGCGAAGCGCACCCCCTTGCGGACGGCGAGCAGCCCCACCCCGGCCGGCCCGCCCCACTTGTGCGCGCTCGCCGTCAGCAGCGACCAGCCGCCCGCCACCGGCCCCCAGCCGAGCGACTGGGCCGCGTCCACCAGCAGCGGCACCCCGGCATCCGCGCAGCGCGCGGCGACCTCGGCCACCGGCTGCTCGGTGCCCACTTCGTGGTTGGCCGACTGGAGACAGGCCAGCGCGGTGTCCGCCCGCAGCGTCCCGGCGTACGCCGCCGGGTCCACCGCCCCCGAGCGGCCCACCGGCACCTCGGTGAACGAGCCGCCCGCCGTCTCGTGGGCCGCCGCCGAATGGAGCACCGAGGAGTGTTCGACCGCCGACACCGCCAGATGGCGGCCGACACGCCGACGCCCCGAAAGCGCCCCGGCAATTCCCGCGTGCACCGCGGACGTCCCCGAAGAGGTGAACACCAGCTCGTCCGGACGGCAGCCGACCGCCTCCGCGGCGGCCTCCCGGGCCGCGTCCAGCAGCAGCCGGGCGCGCCGGCCCTCCCGGTACAGCCGGGCGGGATCGGCCCAGCCCTCGTCCAGCGCGGCAAGCAGTGCCTGGCGAGCGACGGGGTGCAGGGGGGCGGCGGAGGCGGCATCGAAGTAGGGCACGCCGCCACGCTAGCCCGCACCCGGCCCCGCCTCGGCGGCGGCCGCCCCACCCCGGCGGGCGAGTGGCCGTCAGTTGGGGGCCGGAGGGCCGGATTCCACCCCTTGGGGGTGTCGGGCGGCGCGTTGGGCACCCTCCCCGCGCGACCCCAAATAGCGTCCAGTAGGGTTTGGTCCGCATAAACATCCAAACCCCTGCCCGCGTCAGGGCCGGCGACCGACCAGAGACATACGGGCGCGCCGACCGTGCGGGCGAGACTCTCGGGAAGGCGCTACGTGAGTCCCAACGGCTCCGACCGCTCGTCGCGGCGCCCGATGCGGCGGAAGCTGCCGCAGGTGCTGACTGCGGGCCTGGTCCTGGCGACGGCCTCCGGTTGTTCATACAACTGGGAGGATTTTCCCCGCCTCGGTATGCCCACCCCGGTAACGGAAGAGGCCCCTCGGATCCTCTCCCTCTGGCAAGGCTCGTGGGCGGCAGCGCTCGTCACGGGTGTCCTTGTCTGGGGGCTGATCCTCTGGAGCGTCTTCTTCCACCGGCGTAGCCGGACCAAGGTGGAGGTACCTCCGCAGACCAGGTACAACATGCCCATCGAGGCGTTGTACACAGTGGTTCCCCTCATCATCGTCTCGGTGCTGTTCTACTTCACCGCGCGTGATGAGTCGAAGCTCCTTGAGCTCTCCGACAAGCCCGCCCACACCATCAACGTGGTCGGCTACCAGTGGAGCTGGGGCTTCAACTACATCGAGAAGGTGGAAGGCCAGCCCGCTGCGGGCAAGGAGATCCCCAAGGAGCTCTCGGCCATCCCGGACAGGTTCCAGAAGGACTTCCCCGAGGGCGCCGGCGGCGTCTACGACGTGGGCATCCCCGGGACCCGCAACCCCCAGAACGGCAACCCGGGTCCGACCCTGTGGCTGCCGAAGGGGGAGAAGGTCCGCTTCGTCCTCACTTCGCGCGACGTCATCCACTCCTTCTGGGTGGTGCCGTTCCTCATGAAGCAGGACGTCATTCCGGGCCACACCAACGTGTTCGAGGTGACCCCCAACCGGGAGGGCACCTTCATGGGCAAGTGCGCCGAGCTCTGTGGCGTCGACCACTCCCGGATGCTCTTCAACGTCAAGGTCGTCTCCCCCGAGCGTTACCAGCAGCACCTCAAGGAGCTCGCTGAGAAGGGTCAGACGGGCTACGTGCCGGCGGGCATCGAGCAGACGGACCCGGCCAGGAATGCGGAGAAGAACCAACTGTGAGCATCCTCAACGAACCTCAGGGTGCTGCGCCGGCAGACGACTCGTACGAGGACGAGCTGCCGGTGCGGCGCAAGGAGCCGGGAAACGTCGTCATCAAGTGGCTGACCACCACTGACCACAAGACGATCGGCTCGCTCTACCTGGTCACGTCGTTCGCGTTCTTCATCATCGGCGGCATCATGGCGCTCTTCATGCGCGCCGAGCTGGCTCGTCCCGGCACGCAGATCATGTCGAACGAGCAGTTCAACCAGGCGTTCACGATGCACGGCACGATCATGCTGCTGATGTTCGCGACGCCGCTGTTCGCCGGGTTCGCGAACTGGATCATGCCGCTGCAGATCGGCGCGCCCGATGTGGCGTTCCCGCGGCTGAACATGTTCGCGTACTGGCTGTACCTCTTCGGGTCGCTCATCGCGGTGGCGGGCTTCCTGACCCCGCAGGGTGCGGCCGACTTCGGCTGGTTCGCCTACGCGCCGCTGAACGACGCGGTCCGCTCGCCGGGCATCGGCGCCGACATGTGGATCATGGGCCTGGCCTTCTCCGGCTTCGGTACGATCCTCGGCTCGGTCAACTTCATCACCACGATCATCTGCATGCGCGCACCCGGCATGACGATGTTCCGCATGCCGATCTTCACCTGGAACGTCCTGCTGACCGGTGTGCTGGTCCTGCTGGCCTTCCCGGTTCTGGCCGCCGCGCTCTTCGCGCTGGAGGCGGACCGTAAATTCGGTGCGCACATCTTCGATTCCGCCAATGGCGGCGCGCTGCTCTGGCAACACCTCTTCTGGTTCTTCGGACACCCAGAGGTGTACATCATCGCCCTGCCGTTCTTCGGAATCATTTCCGAGGTCATCCCGGTATTCAGCCGCAAGCCGATGTTCGGCTACATCGGTCTGATCGCCGCGACGATCGCCATCGCCGGTCTTTCCGTGACGGTGTGGGCGCACCACATGTATGTGACGGGCGGCGTGCTACTGCCGTTCTTCTCCTTCATGACCTTCCTTATCGCGGTGCCGACCGGTGTGAAGTTCTTCAACTGGATCGGCACGATGTGGAAGGGGTCCTTGTCCTTCGAGACACCGATGCTCTGGGCCGTCGGCTTCCTGATCACCTTCACCTTCGGTGGTCTGAC
The DNA here is from genome assembly GCF_055577965.1 of Streptomyces sp. NPDC033165. Taxonomy (NCBI): domain Bacteria; kingdom Bacillati; phylum Actinomycetota; class Actinomycetes; order Kitasatosporales; family Streptomycetaceae; genus Streptomyces; species Streptomyces sp. NPDC033165. The sequence goes on along the minus strand of NZ_JBVIPK010000001.1, from coordinate 328,322 downwards.
CGGCGTCATCCTGGCCTCGCCCCCGATGGACTTCCACGTCTCGGACTCGTACTTCGTCGTCGCGCACTTCCACTACGTCATCTTCGGCACCGTGGTCTTCGCGATGTTCTCCGGATTCCACTTCTGGTGGCCGAAGTTCACCGGCAAGATGCTGGACGAGCGGCTCGGCAAGATCACGTTCTGGACGCTGTTCGTGGGCTTCCACGGCACGTTCCTGGTGCAGCACTGGCTCGGTGCCGAGGGCATGCCGCGTCGCTACGCGGACTACCTCGCCGCCGACGGCTTCACCGCTCTGAACACGATCTCGACCATCGCGTCCTTCGTGCTCGGACTGTCGATGCTGCCGTTCTTCTACAACGTCTGGAAGACCGCCAAGTACGGCAAGAAGATCGAGGTCGACGACCCGTGGGGCTACGGCCGTTCGCTGGAGTGGGCAACTTCCTGCCCGCCGCCGCGGCACAACTTCCTCACGCTGCCGCGGATCCGTTCCGAATCGCCGGCGTTCGACCTGCACCACCCCGAGATCGCGGCGCTCGAACAGCTTGAGCACCACTCCGAGTCGGACAAGGCCCTCGCCGGCGGCAAGGAGGCAGGCAAGTGAAGATCCAGGGACAGATGTTCATCTGGCTGAGCGTCTTCATCCTCGCCATGGCCGTCGTGTACGGCGTGTGGTCGAAGGAGCCGGTCGGCACCACGGCCCTCTTCCTGGCCTTCGGCCTGGCCCTCATGATCGGCTTCTACCTGGCCTTCACGGCCAAGCGGGTCGACGCCATGGCCCAGGACAACAAGGAGGCGGACGTCGCCGACGAGGCGGGCGAGCTGGGGTTCTTCTCCCCGCACAGCTGGCAGCCCCTGGCCCTGGCGGTCGGTGGCGCCTTCGCCTTCCTGGGCATCGCCGTCGGCTGGTGGCTGATGTACTTCTCGGCCCCGCTGCTGCTGATCGGCCTCTTCGGCTGGGTGTACGAGTACTACCGGGGTGAGAACCAGACCCAGTGACACCCCGCCAGAGGTGACACGCGCTACACCACGAAAGGCCCGCATCGCCGCAAGCGACGCGGGCCTTTCGCTCGTTTGCAGTCACTGAACGCGCTGCAACGGACGAATCTTCTTAGCGTGGACGCATGAACCACACGCCGCGCATCCGCACCGTAGTGAGCTGCACCCTGCTGGTCGTGACCCTCGTCGCGGGTGCGACCGCCTGTGGCTCACCCGACGGCCACCCGCTCTCGACGAAGCCGTACGACGCGGGCGACCAGGTCTCCTTCAACGGCCCCTCAAAGAACAAGAAGGCCGATCCCGACAAGCCGCTGGAAGTCGTCGTCAAGGGCGACGACGGCCGCATCACCGACGTCAGCGCCGTGGACACGGGGGGCCGCCACCTGGCGGGCGAGCTCTCCGCCGACGGGCGCCGGTGGCGCTCCACCGCCCCGCTCGCGGCCGGAACCGGATACACCGTCAGGGTCTCCACGGAGAACAGCGACGGCGCCCCCGGCGTCCGTACGCTCTCCTTCGACACCTCCTCGCCCAAGAAGCTGCTGAAGGTCGCCTTCGGCCCGCAGGCGGGCACCTACGGCGTCGGGCAGCCCGTCACCGCGGAACTCAGCGCCCCGATCACCGACAAGGCCTCCCGGGCCACCGTCGAGCGCGCCCTGAAGGTGCGCTCCACCCCGGCGGTCACCGGCTCCTGGTACTGGGTCGACGACAAGACGCTGCACTACCGCCCGAAGGAGTACTGGCCCGCGAACGCCACCATCGAGGTGCGCTCCAACCTCACGGGCATCAAGGTGACCAAGTCCCTCTACGGGGCCGAGGCCAAGCCCCTGAAGCTCACCACCGGCGACCGTATCGAGGCCATCACCGACGCCTCGGACCACTCCATGACGGTCCTCCGCAACGGAGAAGTGATCAACACCATTCCGGTCACCACCGGCAAGCCCGGCTTCTCCACCCGCAACGGCGTCAAGGTGGTGCTCGCGAAGGAGTACTACGTACGAATGCGCGGGGAGAGCATCGGCATCGCGGCCGGCTCCTCCGAGTCGTACGACCTGCCGGTCTACTACGCCACCCGGGTGACCTGGAGCGGTGAGTACGTCCACGCCGCGCCCTGGTCGACCGGCTCCCACGGCTATGCCAACGTCAGCCACGGCTGCACCGGCATGAGCACCGGCAACGCCGCGTGGTTCTTCGAGACCGTGCGCCAGGGCGACATCGTCAAGGTCGTCGGCAGCGCGGGGGAGGACATGAGCCCGTTCGGCAACGGGTTCGGTGACTGGAACCTCTCCTGGGAGAAGTGGCAGAAGGGCAGTGCCCTCAACGAGGGGGCGCCGGACAGCCCTCAGACCCTCCAGGCCGCCCGGCTGCGCCCCCACGTCTGATCCCGGCCCCGAAAGAGTGCCCCGCGACGCGGAACGCCCCTCAGACGGCCACAGCGGCCACAGGGGCCCCTGGAGGAGCAGAGGCCCCTCAGGCCTCCACGGCGAGCCGGCGGCGCAGCAGCGCCGCGAGCGCGTCGGGGAACTCCGCCGGGTCCACCGGAAGCGTCACCGCGGACTCCGCGCGGCTCCAGGTGGCCAGCCACGCGTCCTGCGGGCGGCCCATCAGCAGCAGCACCGGCGGGCAGTCGTAGATCTCGTCCTTGATCTGCCGGCAGACGCCCATACCGCCGACGGGAGCCGTCTCGCCGTCCAGCACGCAGACGTCCACACCACCCTTGTCCAGCGCCGCCAGGACGGCCGGGAGGGTCGCGCACTCCAGGAACTCCACCGGTGGGACGTCCGCGGCAGGCCTGCGACCGGCTGCCAGCCTCACCTGCTCGCGGATGTTGGCGTCGTCGCTGTAGACCAGGACCGTGGCGGTCGCCTGCATTGTTCCTCCGTGACATCGGCGTCGTCGGGGCTCTCGGGGCATGAACCGATGCGCGGATCGTACTCCGCCCGACTGCCTGTCAGCACCGGTAATGACGACGATTCGATGGGCCGTTCGGCCCAGGGTGCACCCCCAGCAGACGGCACGGACACACCGAACGGCACCCCCCGGAGTGAGGGCGGGATAAGCGACCGACATAATGTCGGTCGTGGCGACAGCAACGACAGTAGAAACCGGGCACGCGCACCCGTCGGTCAATCGGCCGAACCTCACCAGCGTCGGAACCATCATCTGGTTGAGTTCCGAGCTGATGTTCTTCGCGGCCCTCTTCGCGATGTACTTCACCCTGCGATCGGTGACGGGACCCGAGTACTGGAAGGAGATGGCCGGCCATCTGAACTTCCCGTTCTCGGCGACGAACACCACGATCCTGGTGCTCTCCTCACTCACCTGCCAGCTCGGCGTCTTCGCCGCCGAGCGGGGCGATGTGAAGAAGCTCCGCACCTGGTTCATCATCACCTTCGTGATGGGGTCGATCTTCATCGGCGGCCAGGTCCTGGAGTACGTGGAACTGGTCAAGGAAGCGGGGCTCTCCCTCTCGTCCGGCCCGTACGGTTCGGTGTTCTACCTGACCACCGGCTTCCACGGACTGCATGTGGCAGGCGGTCTCATCGCCTTCCTGCTGGTTCTCGGCAGGACGTACGCGGCCAAGAGGTTCACCCACGAGCAGGCCACCTCAGCCATCGTCGTGTCCTATTACTGGCACTTCGTCGATGTCGTGTGGATCGGCCTGTTCGCCACGATCTACATGATCAAGTAACCGGGCTCGCACCCGCCCACCATCGACGCAGAAGATCCTGACACCGGGGTAATCCGTGAAAAAGCTCTCCGCACGACGACGCCATCCGCTGGCGGCGGTCGTCGTACTACTCCTCGCGCTGGCGGCTACCGGGGGGCTGTACGCCGCGTTTGCGCCTGCGGGCAAGGCGCAGGCCGATGAAACCGCCCAGTCCCTCGCCATCGAAGAGGGCAAGAAGCTCTACGCCGTAGGCTGCGCCAGCTGCCACGGAACCGGCGGTCAGGGCACCACCGACGGGCCGTCCCTCGTGGGCGTGGGCTCCGCCGCCGTCGACTTCCAGGTCGGCACGGGCCGTATGCCCGCGCAGCAGCCGGGCGTCCAGGTACCGAAGAAGAAGGTCATCTACACCCAGGCGGAGATCGACCAGCTCGCGGCGTACGTCGCGTCGCTCGGCGCCGGTCCGATCACGCCGACCGACAAGCAGGTCGACCCGGCCGGCGCGGACGTCGCCAAGGGCGGCGAACTGTTCCGCAACAACTGCGCCCAGTGCCACAACTTCACGGGTAAGGGCGGCGCGCTGACACACGGCAAGTACGCCCCGGACCTCGAAGGCGTGAGCCCGAAGCACATCTACGAGGCCATGCAGACCGGCCCGCAGAGCATGCCCTCCTTCCCGGACACGACGATGCCCAACCAGGAGAAGAAGGACATCATCGCCTACATCCAGACCGTGAACGGTTCGGAGACGGCGAGCCCCGGTGGCCTCTCGCTCGGTGGTCTCGGTCCGGTCAGTGAGGGTCTGTTCACCTGGATCTTCGGGCTCGGCGCTCTCATCGCAACTGCCGTTTGGGTCGCGGCCCACACCGCTAAGGCCAAGAAGTCATGAGTAGCCAACAGATTCCAGAAGACAGCCTGCCCGCAGTGCAGGAGACCGCGCACGGCGCGGTCGAGGGTACGGACGACCCGTTCGCCGACCCGGGGCTGCCGGCCCACCAGCCGCGCATCCAGGACCTCGACGAACGCGCCGCGCGCCGCTCGGAGCGGGCCGTCGCGTTCATGTTCACCCTCTCGATGCTGGCGACGGTGGGCTTCATCGCCTCCTACGTCATCTTCCCGGTGGACAAGATCGTCTACATCTGGCCCTTCGGCCATGTGAGTGCGCTCAACTTCTCCCTGGGCCTCACCCTGGGCTTCGCGCTCTTCTTCATCGGCGCGGGCGCCGTCCACTGGGCGCGCACCCTGATGTCCGATGTCGAGGTCGCCGCCGAGCGCCACCCGATCGAGGCCGAGCCCGAGGTCAAGGCCCAGGTGATGGCCGACTTCGCGGCCGGTGCCGAGGAGTCCCAGCTCGGTCGGCGCAAGCTGATCCGGAACACCATGTTCGGTGCGCTGGCCCTGGTGCCGCTCTCCGGTGTGGTCCTGCTGCGCGACCTCGGTCCGCTGCCGGAGAAGAAGCTCCGCACCACCCTGTGGGCCAAGGGCAAGCTGCTCGTCAACATGAACACCGGCGAGCCGCTCCGTCCCGAGCACGTCCCCGTGGGGTCGCTGACCTTCGCCAGGCCCGAGGGGCTTGAGGAGGACTCGCACGACTTCCTCACGCAGATCGCCAAGGCCGCCCTGATGATCGTCCGCATCGAGCCGGACGACATCAAGGACAGGCGCCAGCGCGAGTGGGCCCACGAGGGCATCGTGGCCTTCTCCAAGATCTGCACCCACGTCGGCTGCCCGATCAGCCTGTACGAGCAGCAGACACACCATGTGCTCTGCCCGTGCCACCAGTCCACCTTCGACCTCTCCGACGGCGCCCGCGTCATCTTCGGTCCGGCCGGCCACGCTCTTCCGCAGCTGCGGATCGGTGTGAACAGCGAGGGCAACCTCGAGGCGCTCGGTGACTTCGACGAGCCCGTCGGCCCTTCCTTCTGGGAGCGCGGATGAGTACTGCGACAACGAACCCGCCCGCCGACCAGGCGGGGCAGCGCAAGGCACCCGCGGGCGAGCGGGTCGCCGACTGGGCCGACGGCCGGCTGGGCATCTACGGCCTGGCCAAGGCCAACATGCGCAAGATCTTCCCGGACCACTGGTCCTTCATGCTCGGTGAGGTCGCGCTCTACAGCTTCATCATCATCATCCTCACGGGTGTGTATCTGACGCTGTTCTTCCAGCCGAGCATGAACGAGATCGTCTACCACGGTCCGTACGAGCCCATGCAGGGCATCCGGATGTCGGAGGCCTACGCCTCGACGCTGAAGATCAGCTTCGAGATCCGTGGCGGTCTGCTCGTGCGGCAGATCCACCACTGGGCCGCGCTGATCTTCCTGGCCGGCATGTTCGTGCACATGATGCGCGTCTTCTTCACCGGCGCCTTCCGCAAGCCGCGCGAGATCAACTGGGTGTTCGGCTTCCTGCTGTTCGTGCTGGGTATGTTCACCGGCTTCACCGGTTACTCCCTCCCGGACGACCTGCTCTCCGGTACGGGTGTCCGCTTCACCCAGGGCGCGATCCTGTCCGTGCCGATCGTCGGTACGTACATCTCGATGTTCCTGTTCGGCGGCGAGTTCCCCGGTCACGACTTCGTGGCCAGGTTCTACTCGATCCACATCCTGCTGCTGCCGGGCATCATGCTCGGTCTGCTGGTGGCCCACCTGATCCTGGTCTTCTACCACAAGCACACGCAGTTCGCGGGTCCCGGCCGGACCAACAAGAACGTCGTCGGCATGCCGCTGCTGCCCGTGTACATGGCGAAGGCCGGAGGCTTCTTCTTCCTGGTCTTCGGCATCATCGCGATCATCTCGGCGATCGCCACGATCAACCCGATCTGGGCGCTCGGCCCGTACCGCCCGGACCAGGTGTCCACCGGCGCCCAGCCCGACTGGTACATGGGCTTCGCCGAGGGTCTGGTCCGTGTCATGCCCGGCTGGGAGATCGTCTTCTGGGGCCACACGCTCAACCTGGGCGTGTTCATCCCGCTGGTCCTCTTCGGCCTGGTGCTCACGCTGCCCGCGGTCTACCCGTTCGTCGAGTCCTGGATCACCGGGGACAAGCGCGAGCACCACATCCTGGACCGCCCGCGCAACGCCCCGACCCGTACGGGCCTCGGCGTCGCCTGGGTCACGGCGTACTTCATCGGCCTCGTCGGCGGTGGAAACGACCTGTGGGCCACGCACTTCCACCTGTCGATCAACGCCATCACCTGGTTCGTCCGGATCTTCTTCTTCGTCGGACCGGTCATCGCGTTCATCGTCACCAAGCGGATCTGCCTCGGCCTCCAGCGCCGCGACCGGGAGAAGGTGCTGCACGGCCGCGAGACCGGCATCATCAAGCGCCTGCCGCACGGTGAGTTCGTCGAGGTCCACGAGCCGCTCAGCCAGGAGAAGCTGCACACGCTCACGGCGCACGAGCAGTACAAGCCGGTCGAACTCGGCCCCGAGGTCGACGAGAACGGCGTCAAGCGCAAGATCTCCCCGGTGCAGAAGCTGCGGGCCAAGCTCAGCAAGGGCTACTACGGCGAGAACAACCAGATCGCCAAGCCCACCACCGAGGAGTACAAGGAGATCACCGAGGGCCACGGCCACCACTGATCACCTGAACTGATCGCCACCACGAGAGCCCCGTCCATTCGATGGACGGGGCTCTTTGTGGTCCCCCGGGCTGGATAGGGTGGAGCCATCCTTCTGACCGGCTGTGGACCCTGGAGCGGACCATGAACGTTGTGACCCCGAACGGCGGCGACAGCGTGGCGGCCCCTTCCTGGCCCGGGCTGCTGAACCCCCTGCTGCGCGGCGAGAACCTCAGCTCCGAGGAGACCGCCTGGGCCATGGACCGCATCATGAGCGGCGAGGCGACCGACGCGCAGATCGCCGGGTTCGCCGTCGCGCTGCGGGCCAAGGGCGAGACCGTCGAGGAAGTCACCGGGCTGGTCCGCGCGATGTACGCGCACGCCAACCTCATCGAGGTGCCCGGCCGCACCGTCGACATCGTGGGCACCGGTGGCGACCTCGCCAAGACGGTCAACATCTCCACCATGTCCGCGATCGTCATCGCGGGCACCGGCGCCAAGGTCGTCAAGCACGGCAACCGGGCCGCCTCCTCGGCAAGCGGCTCCTCCGACGTGCTGGAGAAGCTGGGCGTCAACCTGGAGCTGACCCCGCGACGGGTCGTCGAGGTCGCCGAACAGGCGGGCATCACCTTCTGCTTCGCCGTGAAGTTCCACCCCGCCCTGCGGTACGCCGCCAAGGCCCGCAAGGAGCTCGGCGCGCAGACCACGTTCAACATCCTGGGCCCGCTCACCAACCCGGCCCAGGTGCGCGCCCAGGCCGTCGGGGTGGCCGACGTCCGCATGGCGCCCATCGTCGCGGGTGTCCTGGCCGACCGGGGCAACTCCGCGCTGGTCTTCCGGGGGGACGACGGGCTCGACGAGCTGACGACCACCGCCACCTCCCGGGTCTGGGTGGTCCGCGACGGCGCGGTCCGCGAGGAGCCGTTCGACCCGCGTGACGTCGGGCTGCCCATCGTCCCGGTCGAGGCGCTGCGCGGCGCCGACGCCTCGTACAACGCCGATGTGGCCCGCCGCCTGCTGGACGGTGAGAGGGGCGCGGTGCGCGAGGCGGTGCTGCTCAACTCGGCGGCCGCGCTGGTCGCGCTCGACCCGCGACCCGGCGCGCTCACCGAGCAGATCGCGGCGAAGATCGCCGTGGTGGCCGAGGCCATCGACTCCGGCGCGGCCAGGCGCGCCCTGGAACGCTGGGTCGCCGCCAGCAACGCCTGAGCACGCCGGAGAGACACCTCCAGCGCACACGGTGTGACGCAGGGCGCAGTCCGGATACCGGACTGCGCCCTTGCGCGCGTGCGGGCGTATGGCAAGATGCTGCGCAGGTCATGAGTGACAGCGACTACGGCCCCGGCCCGCTGTCCGGCAACCCTCCGTCCGTGGCGGGGTGCCCCGGGTGAAGACCAGGCCGTAGGCAGCGAGGTCTGCGGCAAGCGCGGGCCCCTCGGCATCCAGCGGATGCCAGCCCCCGGGGTCCTGGTCCCTAGGGAGCCTCTTGTGAGCAAGCGAATGCGTTAGGGCCCGTCGTTCGGCTCCGGCCGTGCTCGCGGGCCCAGGGCTGACCGCCCTCTTCCGCGCACTTTTTCCTTTCTTCTCCCGCGCTGCCGCGTACCCGCCGGCGCGTGGATCTCGCCTGCCTGTTACGGGAGTTCGTCATGCCTGTCTCCACCGCTGCCCTCGACCCGTCAGTTTGTGCCCCGCTGCCCGTTCTGGGGCAGGACGTCACCGTTCCGCTCGTCACCGGCGGTGAGGTCGTCTACGCCGCACTCGACTACGCCGCCAGCGCCCCGGCCCTCCAGCGGGTCTGGGACGACGTCGCCGCGTACGCCCCGTACTACGGCAGCGTCCACCGCGGGGCCGGATACCTCTCGCAGCTCTCCACCGACCTCTTCGAGAACAGCCGCCGCACGGTCGCGGAGTTCCTCGGCTGTCGCGCGGAGGACCAGGTGGTTTTCACCCGCTCCACGACCGACTCCCTCAACCTGCTGGCCGCCGCGATCCCCGCCGACTGCCAGGTGTTCGTGTACGAGACCGAGCACCACGCCTCCCTGCTGCCCTGGCGCGACGCCCAGGTCACCTACCTCAACGCGCCGCGCACCCCGGGCCAGGCCGTCGAGACCCTGGAGCGCGCGCTGGCCGACCGCGACCCCTACGGCCCCGCCCTCGTCTGCGTCACCGGGGCCTCCAACGTGACCGGTGAGCTGTGGCCGGTGAGGGAACTGGCCGCCGCCGCCCACGCGCACGGCGCCCGGATCGTCCTGGACGCCGCCCAGCTCGTCCCGCACCACCCCGTCGACCTCGCCGAACTCGACGTCGACTGGGTCGCGTTCTCCGGGCACAAGCTGTACGCGCCCTTCGGCTCCGGGGTCCTGGCCGGACGCGCCGACTGGCTCCGGGCGGCCGAGCCGTACCTCGCAGGTGGCGGGGCCTCCCGCAAGGTCGCCCGGCGCGCCGACGGCGGGGTGGAGGTCGACTGGCACACCACGGCCGCCCGCCACGAGGCCGGTTCGCCCAACGTCATCGGGGTCTACTCCATCGCCTCCGCCTGCAAGGCCCTGACCGAGGCGGGCTTCGACACCCTGGTCGCCCGCGAGCAGGAGTTGGTGCGCCGGGTCCGCGAGGGGCTCGCGGACGTCCCCGAGGTGCAGGTGCTCTCGCTGTTCGGCGACGACGCGCCCCGGGTCGGGGTCATCTCCTTCGTGGTGCGCGGCTGGAACAGCTCGCACTTCGCCGCAGCCCTCTCCGCGGAGTACGGCATCGGCGTCCGCGACGGCCTCTTCTGCGCCCACCCGCTCGTACGTACCCTCCTCGGCAGCGACCCGCAGGACCCGGGCGAGTGCGGCGCCCCCGAGGCCGAGCCGGGCGAGCGGTCCCTGAACGCGATCCGGGTCAGCTTCGGCGCCGGTACGCCGGACGAGCACATCGAGCGCTTCCTGCGCGCGGTCACCGAGCTGGTCCGCGAGGGCGCCCGGTGGAAGTACCGCACCGAGGGCGGCCGTTGCGTCCCGGACCGGGGCCAGACCGCCCAGGTCCGAGAGACCTCGTGAACCGCTTCGGCCGGGGGCAGGCGCGCCGCCTGTCCCCGGCCGAAGCGGTTCGCCTACGCGTCGAGGCCGATGGCGAACGCCGCTTCCAGGTCGTGCTGGGAGTACGTACGGAACGCCACATGGGTGTCGGTGCCCTCGACGCCCGGGATCTTGCTGATCCGGCCGGGGATGACATCGGCGAGGTCGTCGTGGCGGGCCACCCGGACCATGGCGATCAGGTCGTAGGTGCCGGTGACGGAGAAGACCTCGCTGACACTGTCCAGCGCGGCGATGGCCTCGGCGATCTCCGGAATCCGGTCCACGCTGGTCTTGATGAGCACGATCGCGGTGATCACGGCTGGCTGTCTCCCTCGGTGGCCGTGGCTGGAACCTTCACTCTAGCCCTACGCCCATAGCACCCCCAGGCGTACAGGAACCCGACGGCGAACCCGGCCACATGCGCCAGATACGCCACGCCGGGCCCGGCGTCCGCGCCCTGCGCCGCCGCCCACTGGAGCCCGAACCAGAAGACCAGCACGATCCAGGCGGGAAAGCGCAGCGGCAGAAAGAAGAGGAACGGGAACAGGCTGGTCACCCGGGCCCTGGGGAACAGGTACAGGAACGCGCCGAGCACCGCGGAGATCGCGCCCGACGCCCCGACCAGCGTCTGTCCGGAGTCCGCGTGCGCCGCCGCGTAGCAGACGAGGGCCACATAGCCGCAGCCCACGTAGAACAGGGCGAACCGCACCCGGCCCATGCGCTCCTCGGCCATCGCGCCGAACACGTACAGGAACAGCAGGTTCCCCAGCAGGTGCAGCCAGCTGCCGTGGACGAACAGCGCGGTGAACGGCGTGATCAGCGCATGCGCCGAGCCGTCCCACAGCTCCGCGGGGATCACCCCCCACCGCTCGAAGTACCCGGCCTGCGCGGCGAGCAGCGCGTCCTCGGCGCCGTACGGGGCGTGGAAGCCGGACAGCGGGCTGACCAGGAAGATCACGACGCACAGGGCGATCAGCCCGTACGTGACCGGGGCGCCGCTCGCCGTCGCCGTCTCCCGGAGCCTCCCTGCCGTGGCCCGCCAGTCGACCTGCCGCCAATCGATCATGTACAGAGCATGACGTACCGGCGGAGAAGGGGACGGAGCGCCTCGCCGTGCCGATGCTTATACGCGAGGCCGTAGGGTTACGCCAGGACTTCCGCAGTTCGACGGCGCACCGCGAGATCCTTGGCGTAGGACAGGAAGAGACGCGGCGGCGCGCCCGGCGCGGGCTCCGGCAGACGACGAAAGAGGACGCAACGATGACGACGGTTCCCCTGCCGACGGACGGGACCCGCTGGCGCTGCACGCTGTGCGGCAATCTCACGCGCTTCGACGTGACCCGCTCCTCCAAGGTCGTGGAGTACGTGCACCTCGACCTGGCCGGTGAGTCGAGTGTCGAGGAGCGGGAGGTGGTCAGTGAGACCATCGAGTCCGTCCGCTGTCGTTGGTGCAATGCGGTGGATCAGATCGAACTGGTGGACAGGCCGGGTGCCGCTTCCTGAGGGAGCGCACCCATCGACATATCTATGGGGTGACGGACGGTGGATCAGCCGACCAGCGGCGCCGAACCGGCCGATGCGGCCGACGGCGGTGCAGAGGCGCTCGACCGTCCGCTGCCCGAAGGTGTACGGCGGCGGGTCGTCGCCCTGGTCTCCGATGCCTTCGGCGGACTGACCGTCGCCGAACTGCCCACCCAGTTGCGGCAGTATGCCCGGTTCACCCCGACCCGTCGGGCCAAGTTCGCCGGGAACGCGATGGCCGCCGCGCTGGAGAGCGACGCCCTCTTCCGGCAGCGGATCGGTGAGCGGCTGGGCCAGTCCCAGCCGGAGCTGGCCGGTGCGCTGGAGGCGGGTTCGCCGCCCGCGGCCGCCGACCCCCTCGATGTGGCCGCCGCCGCGTACGTGCTGCGCCCGGTGGGCTGGGTCAAGCTCGTCGAAGCCGCGGGCGAGGAGGTCCAGCGCGCGGACGCGGAACGGGCCGACGAGGAGACCCGGCGCGAACTGGACCAGCTGCGCGAGGAGCTGGAGCGGGCACGCGCCCACACCCGCGCCGAGACGGAGCGGCTGCGCACCGAGCTGGAGGCGGCCCGCAAGGAGGCCGAATCGCTCCACCGCAAGCTGCGCAGCGCCCTGAGCGAGGTCAAGCGCGGCGAGGCCGCCCTGCGCCGCAGCGCCGCCGCCGCCGACGCCGTACGGGCCGAGGCGGCCGCCCAGGTCTCCGCCGCCGAGAGCGAGTCGCGCCGGCTCAAGGGGCGGCTGGGGGAGGCGGAGTCCGCCCTGGAGGCGAGCCGCCGGGCCGCCCGCGAGGGCCGCTCGGTGGAGGACATGCGGCTGCGCCTGCTGCTGGACACCGTGCTGGACGCCGCCTCGGGGCTCCGGCGCGAGCTGGCCCTGCCCCCGGTGACGACGCATCCCGCGGACACCGTGGACGCGGTGGAGCCGGGCCGGATGTCGCCCAAGGACATTGCCGCCAGAGCGCTTTCGGAGACGGATCCGGCGCTGCTGGACCAGCTGCTGGCGCTGCCGCAGGCCCACCTCATCGTGGACGGCTACAACGTCACCAAGACCGGCTATCCCCAGATGCCGCTGGAGAAGCAGCGGTTGCGGCTGCTGGGCGGCCTCTCGGTGCTGGCCGCGCAGACCGGCGCGGAGATGACCTGCGTCTTCGACGGCGCCGAGCTCGCCGTGCCCGTCCTGCTCGCGCCGCCGCGCGGGGTGCGGGTGCTGTTCAGCAAGGCCGGGGTCACGGCGGACGAGCTGATCCGCCAACTGGCCCGCGCGGAACCACCGGGACGGCCCGTGGTGGTCGTCTCCACCGACCGGGAGGTGGCGGACGGCGTGGCGAAGGCCGGGGCCCGGCCGGTCGCGTCCATCTTGCTCCTCAAGCGGCTTTCGCGCGTCTAGAGGGCCCTCTGGGGCGGATGTTCTGCATGTGTGGCATGTCGGATTCGCGGGAACGTACCGTCAAGTCGCTGCTACACGCGGTGGGGTGAGAGTAAAGAAGTGCCTGGTGTGACGAGAAAATTCCTGTGAGGATTTGAACTGATCACGAGATGGTCACTAGGGTCAGGCCTCGAACCTTCGCACGGTTGATCACCCACCCGGGGTGGCAGCGGAGGAACCGCCGAGTCCGTGACGTTGCTCCGTGACGTTGCACGGAGCCGGGGATTCTTTCCCCCACAGCCCGGTAGGCGGCTCAGAGGAAGAAGGAGCTCGCCTTCGTGGCGTCCCACCGTCGTCCCAAGCAGCCGAGCCGCACTCGTGTGACCGTGCTCACCGCGACCGCCGCTGCGGCCGTGGCCCTGACCTCCCAGGCCGCCCACGCCGACCCCAAGCCGAGCAAGAGCGAAGTCAAGGCGAAGGTCGACAAGCTCTACCACGAGGCCGAGGCGGCCACCGAGAAGTACAACGGGGCCAAGGAGCAGCAGGAAAAGCTCAAGAAGCAGGTCGACGCGCTCCAGGACAAGGTCGCCCGCGGACAGGGCGAGCTCAATGACCTGCGCGGCGAACTCGGTTCGATCGCCACCGCCCAGTACCGCTCGGGCGGCATCGACCCCTCGGTGGCTCTCTTCCTCGCCTCCGACCCGGACAGCTTCCTCGACCAGGCCTCCGCGCTCGATCAGCTGACGGTCAAGCAGACGGAGTCGCTGCAGAAGATCCAGTCCAAGCAGCGCACCCTCGCCCAGCAGCGCAAGGAAGCGCAGGACAAGCTCGGCGACCTCGCCGACGTCCGCAAGGCGCTCGGCGAGAACAAGAAGAAGTACCAGGGCAAGCTCGCCGACGCGCAGCGCCTCCTCAACAGCCTGACCGCCGCCGAGCGCGCGAAGATCCAGGAGGAGGAGAACCGCGCCAGCCGCGCCTCCACCGAGCGGGTCGAGCTCGGCAAGGAGGCCCCCGCCTCCAACCGCGGTGCGGCCGCCCTCGCCGCCGCCGCCACCCAGATCGGCAAGCCGTACGTCTCCGGCGGCTCCGGCCCCAACTCCTACGACTGCTCCGGGCTGACCCAGTGGGCGTTCGCCCAGGCCGGTGTCTCCATCACCCGGACCACGTACACCCAGCAGCACGACGGCACGAGGATCGGCCGCAGCCAGCTCAAGCCGGGCGACCTGGTCTTCTTCAACGGCCTGTCGCACGTCGGCTTCTACGCGGGCAACAACCAGATCCTGCACGCCCCCAAGCCCGGCACCGTCGTCCGCTACGAGTCGATGGACTACATGGGCACCTTCCAGTTCGGCGTCCGTATCTGACGCCACGGCGCGCCCGAACGAGGGAATCGCCGCACCGCACGCTGACGCCCCGCCCCGCCGGAGACCCGAGGTCACCGGCGGGGCGGCGGCGTTCGGCGCCCTTGTGCACCCCTCCCGTCCTCGGCGCGGTCTTTGGCCGGTGCGTAGTGGGCCGATTACTGTCTGGCTGCTGTGCAGCTCCCGGTCGTCGGTCCGCCCGCCCGGGCGGCAGGGGCTGCGCACGACCGCGTCAGCGGAAGGGAGTGCGGTTACCTGTGGTGTCCCATCGCCGTTCCACACAGCCCGGCCGGGTCCGGGGCGTTCGCGTCACGGTCCTCTCGGCCGCCGCCGCCACCGCGGCCGCGACGCTGACCGGGGCCCCGGCGAGCGCCGACCCCAAGGACACCCGGGAGAGCGCGAAGGCCGCCGTCGACCGGCTCTACGGCGAGGCCGAGCAGGCCACCGAGCGGTACAACGAGGCCGGGGAGCGCGTGGACCGGCTGCGCGGCGAGGCGGACCGCGCCCAGGACGCCACGGCCCGTGGCCAGGAGCGCGTCAACCTCATGCGCAACGAGCTCGGCGCGATGGCGGGCGCGCAGTACCGCAGCGGCGCCATCGACCCGGCCCTCGCGCTGCTGCTCTCCTCCGACCCGGACACCTACCTGGAGCGGGCCGCCGTCCTCGACCGGGTCGGCGCCCGCCAGGCGATGACCCTGGACCGGCTCCGCCAGGCCCAGCGCAAGGTCGCCCAGACCCGTGCCGAGGCCACCCGCGCCCTGGCCGCTCTGGAGCGTGACCGGGCCGCCCTCACCCGCCACAAACGCACCGTCGAGGCCAAGCTCCGTCAGGCCCGGCAGCTGCTGAACTCCCTGCCGCCCGAGGAGCGCGCCGACTTCGACCGCGCCTCCCGCTCCGGCCGCGACGGCGCGCCCGACCTCTCCGGCGTCGCCCCCGGATCACCCCGCGCCATGGCCGCCGTGGCCGCCGTCCACCAGGCGCTCGGCAAGCCGTACGTATGGGGCGCCAACGGGCCCTCCGGATTCGACTGCTCCGGGCTCATGCAGTGGGCCTACGCCCAGGCCGGGGTGACCCTGCCCCGCACCTCGCAGGCCCAGCGGTACGCGGGCCGCATGGTGCCGCTCTCCCAGGCGCAGCCCGGTGACCTGGTCGCCTACCGGGCGGACGCCAGCCACATCGGCATGTACGTCGGCAACGGCCAGGTCATCCACGCCCCGTACCCGGGCGCCCCGGTCCGCTACGACCCGGTCGGCATGATGCCCGTCTCCTCCGTCACCCGGATCTGACCGCCGCCCGGATCTGACCGTACGATCGGCAGGGTGGCCGTACGCAGACCTGATGTGCGACGGGGAGGCCCCCGTGGACGGCGGCGAGCGGCGGGACTCGTGCTCGCCGCCCTGCTGACCGCGTCCGCCTGCACGGCCGCCCCCGAGGAGACCCGCACCTCCCTCACCGCCGGGGAGATCACCGCCGTACTGGACGGCCGGGCCACCGCCGTCCTGGCGCGCGACCCGGCGGGCTACCTCGACGCCCTCGCCCCCGACGCCGAGAAGCTGCGGGCCGTCCAGCGCACCGAGCTCGCCAACCTCGCCGACGTACCCCTGAAGTCCTGGACGTACGAGGTGAAGGACATCGGAGGGCAGGACGGCGACTGGGCCACCGCCGAGGTGGAGCTGCGCTACCGGATCAAGGGCTACGACACCGCCCCGGTCACCACCCGCCGCACCCTGGAGCTGATGCGCGACGGCGGGCGCTGGTACATCACCGCCGACCGGCCCGCCAAGGGCTCCTCGGGGCAGCTGTGGCAGCAGGGGGACGTGGAGGTCGTGGAAAGCGCTCACAGCATCGTCCTGGGCGTCGGACGGACCGAGGAGGAGCTGCGCCGGATCGCCGACACCGTGGACCTCGCCGTACCGGCCGTCTCGGACGCCTGGCCCCGGCCCTGGAACCGCCGGGTGGTGGTGCTCGTCCCGGACTCCGTGGAGGACATGGCACGGCTGCTGGGCTCGCCGGAGGCCAGTTACCGGGGGATAGCGGCCGTCACCACCGGCGAGGTCGGCGGCGGCACCGGCAAGCCCCCGGCCATCGCCGACCGGGTGATCGTCAACCCGCAGGCATACGCCACCCTGGGCAGTTTCGGGCAGCGGATCGTCCTGACCCACGAGACGACCCATGTCGCCACCCGGACCAGCACCTCGACGGCCACCCCCGTCTGGCTCTCCGAGGGCTTCGCCGACTGGGCGGCCTACCGGGGCGAGGACCGCCCCGCCGACGTCGTCGCCCCCGAACTGACCACCGCCGTCCACGCCGGTGAGACGCCCGCCGGGCTCCCCGCCGACCGGGACTTCGGCTTCGACGGGGACCCCGCGAAGCTCGCCCGGGCCTACGAGGGCGGCTGGCTGGCCTGCGCGCTGATCGCGGAGAAGTGGGGCAAGGAGAAGCTGATCGCCTTCTACGCGGCCGTGGGGGCCCATCCGGGGCGTGAAGGGGCGGTGGAGCAGGCGATGGACGCGGTGCTCGGCACCACCCCGGAAGAGTTCACCGCCGACTGGCGCGACTACCTCGGAACCCGGCTCGGCTGACCGCCGCCCACCGGGCGCGCCGAAGCCTTCGGGCCCCCGCCCGGCACCGTCGACCGCCACAGCCGCCGCGCGGCGAGCAGCGAGGCCGCCACCAGCAGCCCGTTGCGGACGAACAGCAGCGTCACGCCCCACAGGTCGCTCGCCACCACATGGCCGAAGCCGATCGGGAACTCCAGCAGCGTCACCCCCGCCGCCACCACGACCAGCACGGCGGGCAGGGTCATCGCGGCCCCCCGGAAGACCAGGCACACCGCCGCGAGGCCGACCAGCCACACCACGTACTGGGGGCTGATCACCCGGCTCGTGACGGTGAACAGCAGCACCGCCGTGAACGCCGCCTCGGCCGGGGTGTGCACCGCGAACGTCCGGGCCCGCAGCCGCCACAGCAGCAGCCAGCCCAGCGCCAGGACACCCAGCCACAGCGCCAGCGCCGAGACCAGCTCCACGTGCGGCCCGACGAACTCCAGCGAGCCGTAGCGCAGCTCCACCCGGCCCTCCCAGCCGAACCGCCGCGCCACGTGGAGGACCAGCGCCCCCAGCGACTCGACCTCGGTGCCCCGGTCCCGCTGGAAGGCCAGGAACGCGAACGCCCCCGGCATCCACAGCGCGAAGGACAGCGCCAGCCCGCCCGCCGCGAGCGCCGCCGCCGACCAGGCCGCCCGCGTCGGCCGCCCCTTCCGCACCCCCACCAGCAGCAGTACCGGCCATCCCTTCAGCAGCGCCCCGAACGCCGCCAGCGCCCCCAGCGCCCGGGGCCTGCGCACCCCCGCGAGCAGCGCCGCCACCGCGACCGCCGTCACCATCAGGTCGTAGCGGGCGTACACGGTCGGCCCCAGCAGCGGCACCCCCGCGATCCACACCCAGGCCCCCGCCGCCCGCATCCCCGGCCGCCGCCCCGCGTACAGCAGCAGCCCCAGCACCAGCGCGTCGCACAGGAGCACCAGCACGACGAAGGCCGTCGCGTACTCCCAGAACGGCAGCAGGGCCGGGGAGAGGATCGCCAGGGCGGCGCCGGGCGGATACTGCCAGGTCACGTCGGACAGCGGATACGTGCCCGTCAGCAGCACCTCGTACCAGCCCCGGTAGATCACCGACACGTCCACCGTGACGTCCGGCCCCGGCACGGCAACGGCCTTGAACGCACACAGCAGCAGCCACACCCGGCTCAGCGCCCACACCACGTACGGCCACGGCCCGGTGCCGGTGGGTCCTCGTCCCGTCATCGCCGTCCCGTCGTCGCCCGCCCCAGGGGGTGTCCTGTCCCGCCGGATTCCCGGCGGCCCATGATGCCGCCGGGAGACGGCGTCAGCGGTGAAGCGCGGCCGTTCGGTACTGTCGGCCGCGATGGACAAGACCTTGATCGTGACCAATGACTTCCCGCCCCGCCCCGGCGGCATCCAGGCGTTCCTGCACAACATGGCGCTGCGGCTGGACCCCGACCGGGTCGTCGTCTACGCCTCCACCTGGAAGCGGAGCGCCGAGGGAGTGGAGGCCACCGCCGCCTTCGACGCCGAGCAGCCGTTCACCGTCGTCCGCGACCGTACGACGATGCTGCTGCCGACCCCGCGCGTCACCCGGCGGGCCACCGCCCTGCTGCGCGAACACGGCTGCACCTCCGTCTGGTTCGGCGCCGCCGCCCCGCTCGGACTGATGGCCCCGGCCCTGCGCCGCGCCGGCGCCCGGCGGCTCGTCGCCACCACCCACGGGCACGAGGCCGGATGGGCCCAGCTGCCCGCCTCCCGGCAGCTGCTGCGCCGGATCGGCGAGGGCACGGACACGATCACCTATCTGGGTGAGTACACCCGCTCCCGGATCGCGTCCGCCCTCACCCCCGAGGCCGCCGACCGCATGGTCCAACTGCCCCCGGGCGTCGACGAGAAGACCTTCCACCCGGCGTCCGGCGGCGACCGGGTCCGCGCCCGCCTCGGGCTCTCCGACCGCCCGGTGATCGTCTGCGTCTCGCGCCTGGTGCCCCGCAAGGGCCAGGACACGCTGATCCTGGCCATGCCCGCGATCCTCGCGCAGATCCCGGACGCGGTGCTCCTGATCGTCGGCGGCGGACCGTACGCCAAGGACCTGAGGCGGCTCGCGGCGGAGACCGGCGTCGAGGACTCGGTACGGTTCACCGGGCCCGTGCCGTGGGCGGAGCTGCCCGCGCACTACGGGGCCGGGGACGTCTTCGCGATGCCCTGCCGGACCCGGCGGGGCGGCCTCGACGTGGAGGGCCTCGGCATCGTCTACCTGGAGGCGTCCGCGACCGGACTGCCCGTGGTGGCCGGCGACTCGGGCGGCGCTCCGGACGCGGTGCTGGACGGCGAGACCGGGTGGGTGGTGCGCGGCGGCAGCGCCGAGGAGTCGGCGGACCGGATCGTCACGCTGCTCGGGGACCCGGAGCTGCGGCAGCGGATGGGGGAGCGGGGCCGGGCCTGGGTCGAGGAGAAGTGGCGCTGGGACCTGCTGGCGGAGAAGCTCAAGACACTGCTGTGAGTACGCGGAAGGGGCCCGCGCCGTCACGGGCGCGGGCCCCTTCTCCGTAGCGCTCAGGCGCGGTAGATCGACTCGACCTCGTCCGCGAAGTCCTTCGCCACCACGTTCCGCTTCAGCTTCAGCGACGGCGTGATGTGGCCCGCCTCCTCGGTGAACTGGGCCGGCAGGATACGGAACTTGCGCACCGACTCCGCCTTGGAGACGGCCGCGTTCCCGTCGTCCACCGCCCGCTGCACCTCGGCCAGCAGCTCCGGGTCCTCGCGCAGCGAGAGCGCCGTCGAACCGGCCGGCTTGCCGTGCTCCTCGGCCCAGCGGCCCAGGAACTCCTCGTCCAGGGTGACCAGCGCGCCGACGAACGGGCGGCCGTCGCCGACGACCATGCACTCGGCGATCAGCGCGTGGGCGCGGATGCGGTCCTCGATCACCGCCGGGGCGACGTTCTTGCCGCCCGCCGTGACGATGATCTCCTTCTTGCGGCCGGTGATCGCGAGGTAGCCGTCCTCGTCCAGCGTGCCGACGTCACCGGTGTGGAACCAGCCGTCCGCCAGCGCCTCGACGGACGCCGACTCGTTCTTCCAGTAGCCGGTGAACAGGTGCTCGCCGTGCAGCAGCACCTCGCCGTCGTCCGCGATCCGCACCACCGAACCGGGCAGCGGCTGGCCGACCGTGCCGATCTTCTGCCGGTCCCACGGGTTGAAGGCGGTCGCCGCACAGCTCTCGGTCAGGCCGTAGCCCTCCAGGACCGTGAAGCCGATGCCCCGGTAGAAGTGCCCGAGCCGCTCGCCCAGCGGGGCGCCGCCGGAGATCGCGTGCTCGCCCCGGCCGCCGAGCACCGCGCGCAGCTTCCCGTAGACCAGCTTGTCGAACAGCTTGTGCTTGAGCCTCAGCCCCAGCGAAGGCCCCTGCGGGGTGCTCAGCGCCCGGCTGTAGGCGATCGCCGTGTCGGCGGCCCGGTCGAAGATCCTGCCCTTGCCGTCCGCCTGCGCCTTGGCGCGGGCCGCGTTGTAGACCTTCTCGAAGACCCGGGGCACACCGAGGATCAGCGTCGGCCGGAACGAGGCCAGCTCTTCTGTGAGGTTCTTGATGTCGGGCACGCAGCCGAGCTTGATCGGCGCCATCACCGAGGCCACCTCGACCAGTCGGCCGAACACATGGGCTGCGGGCAGGAACAGCAGCACCGAGCAGTCGCCCGTACGGAACAGCGGCTTCAGCCGCTCCACCACGTTGCCGCACTCCGCGAAGAAGCTGCGGTGCGTCAGCACACAGCCCTTGGGGCGGCCCGTGGTGCCCGAGGTGTAGACGATGGTCGCCGGGTCGTCCGCCTTGGCGCTGACCATCCGCAGGTCCATGGTCTCGTCCGAGACCTCGGCCCCGGCCTCGACCAGCGCCTCGACCGCGCCCGCGTCGATCTGCCGGACCTGCGTCAGCTCCGGCAGCGAGTCCCGCACGGAGGCCACGGCCGCCGCGTGCGCGTCACTCTCCACGAGCACCGCCACCGCCCCGGAGTCACCGAGGATCCACTGCAACTGCTCGGCGGAGCTGGTCTCGTACACCGGCACGGTCACCGCGCCGGCGCTCCAGATCGCGAAGTCCAGCAGCACCCACTCGTAGCGGGTGCGCGACATCAGGGCGACCCGGTCGCCGGGCTGCACGCCCGAGGCGATCAGCCCTTTGGCGGCGGCTCGCACCTCGGCCAGGAACTGGGTGGCGCTGACGTCCGTCCAGACACCGGCCACCTTGCGGCTCATCACCGCGACTTCGGGATGCTGAGCGGCGTTGCGGCGGATGAGATCCGTCAGATTGCCGTCCGTCGGGACCTCGTACAGGGCCGGAAGGCTGAACTCGCGCAAGACTGCTGCTCCTCATCGGGCTCCGGTGCCACGGCTCTGTGTGACGCACCGGCTGCGGTCCAAGAATGGCGGGTGCTCAGTGGGGTGAGCACGACTGGACTGCCCGGACGTTACCCACCAGTACTCGGTTCCGGATAGGGGGTTCCGGCCAGATGTCTTATGCATCACACATATAAATGGCCCTTTCGCGCACAGTAGTCCACTGCTGTGACGACTCGGAAGTAACCGCAGGTCCGGAACGGTCTACCCAGCGTTGGAAGGGGCGCTCTAGGGTGATCCCATGCGAGGCAGCGAACCGGACAGCCGGGACCGGACCGGGAGGTCGACCCGGATCCATGTGATCAGCGATGTGCACGGCAACGCCGAGGCCCTGGCCCGCGCCGGGGACGGCGCCGACGCCCTCATCTGCCTCGGTGACCTGGTGCTCTTCCTCGACTACCGGGACCACTCGCGCGGTATCTTCCCCGCACTCTTCGGCAAGGAGAACGCGAGCCGCATCGTCGCGCTGCGCACCGCCCGCCGGTATGAGGAGGCCCGCGCCTTCGGCCGCGAGCTGTGGGCGGGCCGCGACCGCCACACCGAGATCCTCGGCGCAGTACGCCGGCAGTACGCCGAACTCTTCGCCGCCTTCCCCACTCCGACGTACGCCACCTACGGCAACGTCGACGTCCCCGACCTCTGGCCCGAGTACGCCCGCCCGGGCACGACCGTGCTGGACGGGGAGCGGGTGGAGATAGGCGGCCGCGTCTTCGGCTTCGTCGGCGGTGGCCTGAAGACCCCGATGAACACCCCGTACGAGATCAGCGACGAGGAGTACGCCGCCAAGGTCGAGGCGCTCGGCCCGGTCGACGTCCTCTGCTCGCACATCCCGCCCGAGGTCCCCGAGCTGACGTACGACACCGTCGCCCGCCGCTTCGAACGCGGCAGCCGAGCCCTGCTGGAGGCGATCCGCACCACCCGCCCCCGGTACGCGCTTTTCGGCCATGTTCACCAGCCGTTGGTCCGCCGGATGCGGATCGGGACCACCGAGTGCGTCAACGTCGGCCACTTCGCCTCGACCGGAACGCCCTGGGCGCTGAGCTGGTGAGTGCGGGCAGCCGGGCCGTGGACCGGGGCGCCCCGGGCACGCGATAGCCTGCACAGCGGCAGGCTTCTGCCGAACGCGACCGGTTACACCGCACTGGAGGGCCACGGCGATGGCTGAACACACCAGCTCGAACATCACGATCGAGGCGGCACCGGCCGACGTCATGGGCGTCATCGCCGACTTCGCCCGCTACCCGGAGTGGACCGGCGAAGTGAAGGAGGCCGAGGTCCTCTCCACCGACGACCAGGGCCGCGCCGAACAGGTCCGACTCGTCCTGGACGCCGGAGCGATCAAGGACGACCACGTCCTCTCCTACACCTGGACCAGCGAGAACGAGGTCAGCTGGACCCTCGTCAAGTCCCAGATGCTCCGCTCCCTGGACGGTACGTACGCCCTCACCCCGCTCGGCGGCGGCCAGCGCACCGAGGTCACCTACAAGCTCGCCGTCGACGTCAAGATCCCGCTGCTCGGCATGATCAAGCGCAAGGCCGAGAAGGTCATCATCGACCGTGCCCTCGCCGGTCTGAAGAAGCGCGTCGAGTCCGTCCCGCAGGCCTGAGAGCCGTGCGTACGGTCCTGGTCACCGGCCCCGGCGGCGCGGGCCGCACCACCGTCGCCGCGGCGAGCGCGCTGGCCGCGGCCGAGGGCGGCAGCCGCACCCTCCTGATCTCCGCCGAGGCCATACCCGGCTTCCCCGACGGCACGGCGCCCACCGAGGTCACCGAGGGTCTCGACCACGCCCGGATCGACTCCGGCGAGCACTTCCGCGCCGAACTCACCGAACTCCAGAAGCGCGCCTCCGGTGTCCTGGACCTGCTCGGCGCGGGACGGCTGGAGGGCGAGGAGATCACCGAACTCCCCGGCTCCCCGCAGTTCGCGCTGCTGCACACCCTGCACCGCGCCGCCGCGGGCGACTGGTCCACCCGTGGCTACGACACCCTCGTCGTCGACCTCCCGCCGCTGCCCGACGCCCTCGCCCTGCTCGCCCTCCCCGGGCAGCTGCGCCGCTATCTGCGCCGGCTGCTGCCCGCCGAACGCCAGGCCGCCCGCGCCCTGCGCCCCGTCCTCGCCCAGCTCGCCGGGGTCCCCATGCCCGCCCAGTGGCTGTACGAGGCCGCCGCCCGCAAGGACACCGAGCTGGCCGCCGTACAGGCCCTGATCGAGGACGAGGCCACCACGCTCCGTCTGGTCGCCGAACCGGGCCCCGCCGCCGAGGACACCCTGCGCGCCGCCCGCGCCGGGCTCGCCCTGCACGGGCTGCGCGCCGACCTGCTGGTCGCCTCCCGCGTACTGCCCCGGCACTCCTCCGACCCGTTCTTCGCCGGGCTCGCCGCCCAACAGGAGAAGTGCCTGGACCACTGGCACCAGGAATGGGCCCCGGACGTTCCCGTGCACGAGGCCGCCCACCAGGGACGCGAGCTCCAGGGCCCGGCGGACCTGGCCGAGCTGGAGGTTCCCGCCCCGGACGCCCGCCCGGCGGGCCGGGCCGAGGACCCCTGGTGGATCGAGGAGGAACCGGACGCCGAGGGCGGCACGGCGACCCTCACCTGGTGCCTGCCGCTGCCCGGCGCCGCCAAGGAGGACCTGCGCCTGGTCCGCCGGGGCGACGAACTCCTGCTGACCGTCGGACCGTTCCACCGCATCGCGCGGCTCGCCTCCGCGCTGCGCCGGTGCACCGTCTCCGGCGCGGCCCTGACCGGCGGGGTGCTGCGGGTCCGGTTCACGCCGGACCCGGCCCTGTGGCCCCGCACCTCCTGAACGCGGTGCGGCCGTTCGGGTAACGTCGGTAGTACGTGAACGGCAGGCCGACCGTCGGCCGCCCGCGTCGCAGGAGCCCGCCATGAGTGAAGCCACCGATCGTCCCGTCGACGGCGACGCGTGGGCCGATGCCTGCGCCGAGGACCTCGCAGCGGAGAAGGCCCGCCGCCGAGCCCAGTACGGCCCGCAGCCCGGCTCCGCCGCCGAGGAGCTGCGCAAGCTGGTGGACGCCGTCGCCGACAAGGTCTCCTCGCTCCAGACCCCGCTGCTCGGCTCCGCCGCCCAGGGCGCGGTGCAGCAGGCCATCCGGCAGGCGAAGTCCGCCGTCGAACCGGTCATCGAGCGCAACCCGGAGCTCTTCGACCACCTCGCCGCCGCGGGCAACGAGCTGCTGGCCGCCTACCGCTCCGCCGTCGAGGGCCAGGAGAGCCGCTGGACCCGCACCACCGAGGGCGCGTCCGGCACCACGAGCCCCTCGAAGAAGGCCGCCGAGGACCCGTCCGACCCGCGCGACGAGGGCCCGTCCGGCACCGAACGCATCGACCTGGACTGACCCGCTCCGGCGGGTCCGGGCCCCTGCCTCGGGTACGGTTGCCCCTAGCGGGGCTCGACCGGAACTGAGGGATTCATGGGACTCACCATCGGCGTCGATATCGGCGGCACGAAGATCGCGGCTGGAGTGGTCGACGAAGAGGGCCGGATCCTCTCGACGTTCAAGGTGGCGACCCCGCCGACGGCCGAAGGCATCGTCGACGCGATCTGCGCGGCGGTCGCCGGCGCGAGCGAGGGCCACGAGGTGGAGGCCGTCGGCATCGGCGCCGCCGGATATGTCGACGACAAGCGCGCCACCGTCCTGTTCGCACCGAACATCAACTGGCGTCACGAACCGCTCAAGGACAAGGTCGAACAGCGCGTCGGCCTGCCCGTCGTCGTCGAGAACGACGCCAACGCCGCCGCCTGGGGCGAATACCGCTTCGGTGCGGGCCAGGGCCACGACGACGTCATCTGCATCACGCTCGGCACCGGCCTCGGCGGCGGCATCATCATCGGCAACAAGCTGCGCCGCGGACGCTTCGGCGTGGCCGCAGAGTTCGGCCACATCCGGGTCGTCCCGGACGGCCTGCTCTGCGGCTGCGGCAGCCAGGGCTGCTGGGAGCAGTACGCCTCCGGCCGCGCCCTCGTGCGGTACGCGAAGCAGCGCGCCAACGCCACCCCCGAGAACGCCGCCATACTGCTCGGCCTCGGCGACGGCACGGTGGAGGGCATCGAGGGCAAGCACATCAGCGAGGCCGCCCGGCAGGGCGACCCGGTGGCCATCGACTCCTTCCGCGAGCTGGCACGCTGGGCCGGCTCCGGACTGGCCGACCTCGCCTCGCTGTTCGACCCGTCCGCGTTCATCGTCGGCGGCGGCGTCTCCGACGAGGGCGAGCTGGTCCTCGACCCGATCCGCAAGTCGTTCCGGCGCTGGCTGATCGGCGGCGAGTGGCGCCCGCACGCCCAGGTGCTCGCCGCCCAACTCGGCGGCAAGGCAGGGCTCGTGGGCGCCGCCGACCTGGCCCGCCAGGGCTGAGCGCACCCGCACCGCAGGACCGTACGACGCATCAGGCGCCCGCCGCAGCCCTCCGGGGCCCCGGCGGGCGCCCGTCGTATCGTGGCCCGCATGGTCCTGACGCCGCTGCCCGACTCCCGTACCGAGCCGGACGGTTCAGCCGTCATCAGAGTGCTGAGCTACAACGTGCGCTCGATGCACGACGACACCGCGGCCCTGGCCCGGGTCATCCGCGCCTGCGCCCCCGACCTCGTCCTCGTCCAGGAGGCCCCGCGCTTCTTCCGCTGGCGCAAGGCCGCGGCGCGGCTGGCGAAGAGCAGCGGCCTCGTGGTCCTCAGCGGCGGGGCGACCGCCGCCGGGCCACTGCTGCTGTGCTCGCTGCGGGCGGCCGTCGAGCGCACCGAGGACGTCCTGCTGCCGCTCACTCCCGGCCTGCACCGCAGAGGCTTCGCCACCGCCGTGGTGAGGATCGCCGGGACCCGGCTCGGCGTGCTGAGCTGCCATCTGAGCCTCCGGCGCGACGAACGCCTCGCCCAGGCGGACCTGCTCCTGGAGCGGCTGGCGTCGATGGGCGTGGAACACGCCGTGGCGGGCGGCGACCTCAATGACGTACCGACCGGGAAGGCGTTCAGACGTCTGGCCGGGCGGCTCCAGGACTGCCGGGCCGTGGCGCCCTGGGGCGAGGAGCTGACCTTCCCCCCCAACGACCCGCGCAAGCGCATCGACGCGGTGTTCGCGACACCGGGCATCGAGGTGCTCGGCTGCGGCGTCCCGGCCGGGCTGCCCGGGGTGACCGCGGCAGACCTGAGGGCGGCCACCGACCATCTGCCGGTCCTGGCCGCCCTCAGACTGCCCGCCGGGTGACGCTCACACCACCGCGCCGCGCCCCGGATCGCCGTAGGTGTCGTCGTCATCGTCGTGCGGCATCCGGGCCACCAGGGTGGCGAAGCCGCCGAGGAAGCCGCCGATGCAGAGCGTGGTGAGCCACCACGTCATCTCCCACTGGAGCAGCACCGCCACCAGCATCAGCACCGGCCCGCCGATCACCGCGAGCCAGGCGAACTTCGCCGTGACGTCCGCCTCCGGCAGCGGCGGCGGCTCCGGGGGCACGAAGTGGCCCTCGTCGCCGTCGTCCGGCTCGTCGATG
The DNA here is from genome assembly GCF_055577965.1 of Streptomyces sp. NPDC033165. Lineage (NCBI taxonomy): Bacteria > Bacillati > Actinomycetota > Actinomycetes > Kitasatosporales > Streptomycetaceae > Streptomyces > Streptomyces sp. NPDC033165. Next base: position 301,342 of record NZ_JBVIPK010000001.1, on the reverse strand, counting down.
CCGTCGTCCTTGGACTCGGGCAGTTCGTAGTCGCGGGGGCCGGCCACGCCGGGCGCGAAGACGACGGAGCTGCCGAGAGGCTTCTTCTCCGGAGGCTTGGGGGGCGTCTTGCCGGACCCCTTGTCCGCCGGGCCCCCGGCCGGACCGTCCTGCGGGCCCACCGCGTTGCGCTGGTCGTCCTCCAGCAGGGCCAGGTCCTCCACCGACTTGAACGGCTTGGCGCCCGGCGGGTCCGGCGGCTCCTCCCCGTACCCCGCGACGATCGCGGCCCAGGCCGCGTCCTCGTCGATCGCCCGCTCCTGCTCAGCGCCCTCCGCCGCCGGAGGCTTCGTCCCCTCCGGGACGGCCGCGGGCTCCGTGGGGCGCGGTTCACGCCCCTCGTCGCCGCCTGGGCGTTCCGCGTCGTGCTCAGCCACCGGACGTGCTCCCCTTCTTCCCGACGCTCGGTGCGAGACGGCCGATGAACCGGTAGCTCTCATCGAAGATCCGCTCCGCATCATGGTCCAACGTCGCGACGTGGTAGCTCTGTTCCAACAGGATCTCCGTGACATCCGTGGAGGAGATCCGGCTCAGGATGCGGGCGCTGTCCGCGGGCGGCACGACATGGTCCTGCGGGCTGTGCAGCAGCACCACCGGCTGCGTCACCTGGGGCAGCTCGCCGTCGACCAGCCGGAAGAACTGCCGCAGCGAGTGGGCGGCGTGCAGCGGCACCTTGTCGTAGCCCACCTCGTGGGCGCCCGGGAGCGCGATGTCGTCGGCCACGCCCTTCGTCGTGCGCACCAGATGGCGGGCCACCGGCAGCGCGTACGCCGAGAGGCCGTGCACCTTGTTGGCCGGGTTGACCAGCACCAGACCGCTGATCGCGTCCCCGTGCTTGGCCGCGAGCCGCAGACTCAGCGCGCCGCCCATGGAGAGCCCGAAGACGAAGACCTGCTCGCACCGCTCGCGCAGGGCCCGCAGCTCCCGGTCCACCTCCGCGTACCAGTCCTGCCAGCCGGTGACCGCCATGTCCTCCCAGCGGGTCCCGTGGCCGGGCAGCAACGGCAGCGAGACGGTCAGCCCGCGCGCGGCGAGGTGGTCGGCCCAGGGACGCAGCGACTGCGGCGATCCGGTGAAGCCATGACAGAGGAGGACGCCGACCTCTCCGCCCTCGTGGCGGAACGGCTCGGCTCCAGGGAGGACCGGCACCAGGGTCTCCTGTTCGTGGGACGGGGCGGGGGGCGTGCGCGCACCTGGGGGAGTGCTTGACGGATGACTTCACCGTACGCGACCGGACCGACACCGACCAGGGCCGTCACGGCCTCGCGGATGCCCCGGGTTAAGGTCTGACCGACAGCACACAGGAGGCACAGCAGTTGATCTACGGCGCAATGAAGTTCTCCATCGGCGGGTCCCTGAAGCTCGCCTTCCGGCCGTGGGTGGAGGGCCTGGAGAACATCCCCGAGCGGGGGCCGGCGATTCTCGCGAGCAACCACCTGTCGTTCTCCGACTCGTTCTTCCTCCCGGCCGTGCTGGACCGCAAGGTCACGTTCATCGCCAAGGCCGAGTACTTCACCGCACCCGGGGTGAAGGGCAGGCTCACCGCCGCCTTCTTCAAGGGCGTCGGCCAGCTCCCCGTCGACCGCTCCGGAGCCCGCGGCGCCGGTGAGGCCGCGATCAAGGCGGGCATCCAGGTCGTCGAGAGCGGCGGCCTCTTCGGTATCTACCCCGAAGGCACCCGCTCGCCCGACGGCCGCCTCTACCGGGGCAAGCCCGGCGGCCTCGCCCGCGTGGCCCTGGCCACCGGCGCCCCCGTCATCCCGGTCGCGATGATCGACACCGAGAAGATCCAGCCGCCCGGCCAGGTGGTGCCCAGGCTGATGCGCCCCGGCATCCGGATCGGCGAGCCGCTGGACTTCAGCCGCTACCAGGGCATGGACGGCGACCGCTTCATCCTGCGCTCGGTGACCGACGAGGTCATGTACGAGATCATGAAGCTCTCCGGCCAGGAGTACGTGGACATCTACGCCACCGCCGCCAAGCGCCAGATCGCCGACGAGGCGAAGGCGAAGGCCGAGGAGGCCAAGCGCGACCGGAGGCAGGCCGCCGCGCGCGACGAGAACGGAACGGAACGGTCCGGCGCCTGACCGCGTCGTTCACCGTCCGGGGGGTGGGCCATGGCCAAGCGTGAACGGGTCGTACGGATGTCGGTCGAGCTGCCGCTGTGGCGTGCGCTGACGGGCTACCGCGTCCTGACGATGATCTACGCGGTACTGCTCGCGATCTTCGGGAAGGACGACTTCGGCGGGCAGAGGTTCGAACGGCCCTGGGTGGCCGTCGCCTATCTGGCGTTCCTCTTCGTCTGGACGCTCGCCACGCTGCCCAAGGTCCGCTCGGCGGCGAGCTGCACCAAACGCTTCCTCGGCGCGGACCTGGTCGTCGCGCTGACCGGCATCCTGCTCACCCCGCTCGCCGACTTCGACTCCCAGTCGTTCGACGGCCCGACGCTGCCGTCGATCTGGACGGCCGGCTCGGTCCTCGCCTTCGCGATCAAGGGCGGCTGGCGGTGGGCGGCCTTCGCCTCCACCTTCGTCGCCGTCGCCAACATCATCCAGCGCGGCGAGCCCAGCCGGGACACCTACCACAACGTCCTGCTGGTCTGGGTCGCCTCCATCGCCATCGGGTACGTCGTCGAGGTCGCCCGGGCCAGTGAACGCACCCTGGCCCGCGCCCTGGAGATCGAGGCGGCGACCCGCGAACGCGAACGCCTGGCCCGCGACATCCACGACAGCGTGCTCCAGGTCCTCGCCATGGTGCAGCGCCGGGGCACCGCGCTCGGCGGCGAGGCGGCCGAGCTGGGCCGGATGGCAGGGGAGCAGGAGGTCGCCCTGCGCACCCTGGTCTCCAGCGGCCTGGTCCCGCCCACCCGGGTCTCCGAGGACGCCGCCGAGGGAGCCGTGGTCCGTACGGTCGACGAGGGGGAGGGGCCTGGCGACGACGCCACCTGCGATCTGCGGACCCTCCTCGCCCCGCACGCGGGCGCCCGCACCAGCTTCGCGGAGCCGGGCGCTCCGGTGCTGCTGCCCGCCGCGGCCGCCCATGAGCTGGCCGCCGCCGTCAGCGCCGCCCTGGACAATGTCCGGGTGCACGCGGGGGCGGACGCGCAGGCCTGGATCCTGGTCGAGGACGAGCCGGACGAGGTGATCGTCACCGTCCGGGACGACGGCCCCGGCATCCCGGAGGGGCGGCTCGCCCAGGCGGAGGGGGAGGGGCGGCTCGGCGTCGCGCTGTCCATCCGCGGCCGGCTGCGCGATCTGGGCGGCACGGCAGAGCTGATCTCGGTCCCCGGACAGGGCACCGAGGTCGAGTTGAAGGTTCCCAAAGCACCGAAGGTTTCCCGGGGGAAGGCAGGATCGGCCCGATGAGCACGCAGTACACACCCAAGGACGAACAGCGAGGAGCCCCCGACCGGCCCATCAGGGTCATGGTCGTCGACGACCACCCGATGTGGCGCGACGCGGTCGCCCGCGATCTGACCGAGTCCGGTTTCGAGGTCGTGGCGACCGCCGGGGACGGCCCGGGGGCGGTCCGCCGGGCCGGGGCGGCCCAGCCGGACGTCCTGGTCCTCGACCTGAACCTCCCCGGTATGCCCGGAGTCCAGGTCTGCAAGGAGCTCGTCGGCTCCCACCCGGGCCTGCGCGTCCTGGTCCTCTCCGCGAGCGGCGAGCACGCCGACGTCCTGGAGGCGGTGAAGTCCGGCGCCACCGGTTATCTCCTGAAGTCCGCCTCCACCCAGGAGCTGACCGACGCCGTCCGCTCCACCGCAGTCGGCGACCCGGTCTTCACCCCGGGCCTGGCCGGACTCGTCCTCGGCGAGTACCGCAGGCTCGCCTCCGACCCCGCACCCGCCGCGTCGGACGAGCCCAGGGCCCCGCAGCTCACCGACCGGGAGACCGAGGTGCTGCGGCTGGTCGCCAAGGGACTCTCGTACAAGCAGATCGCCGAACGCCTGGTCATCTCGCACCGCACCGTGCAGAACCACGTGCAGAACACCCTGGGCAAGCTCCAGCTGCACAACCGGGTGGAGCTCGTGCGGTACGCGATCGAGCGCGGCCTCGACGACGTCTGACCGGGCCGTTCGGCCCGGGCGGGTCCGGGGGCAGGGCCGTATATTCGCGGTATCCGCGTATGTCCGGCCCTGCTTTGTGTACCGCCCCAGATCGGGAGAACCCGTGGAAATCCTCGCCTTCGGTGTGCAGTCCGACGAGAAGCCCCTGATCGAGAAGGCCTTCGCGGGGCTGCACGAGGTCCGCTGTCTGGACGTCTTCCTGAACCAGGACACCGCCCCGATCGCGGCGGGCTACGAGATCATCTCCACCAGCGTCAACGCCGACCTCGGCAGCAAGGTGCTCCAGACGCTCGCCGCGGGCGGCACGCAGATGATCGCCCAGCGCTCCACCGGCTTCAACAACATCGACCTGGACGTCGCCGAACGCCTCGCCCTGCGCGTCGCCCGCGTCTCGCACTACTCGCCGTACTCCGTCGCCGAATTCGCCTGGACCCTGGCCATGGCCGTGAACCGGCGCATCATCCGGGCCGCGAGCCGCACCCGGGACTTCGACTTCCGCCTCGACGGGCTCCTCGGCCGGGACATGCGCGGCCGGACCGTCGGCGTCCTCGGCACGGGCAGGATCGGTGAGGCGTTCACCCGGATCGCCCACGGCTTCGGCATGAAACTGCTCGGCTGGGACGTCGTGGAGAACCCGGCCTGTACCGAGCTGGGCATGGAGTACGTCGACAAGGAGCGGCTGCTCGCGGAGGCCGACCTGGTCAGCCTGCACGTCCCGCTGCTGCCCGCCACCCACCACATCATCGACGCGGCCGCCCTCAAGGCGATGAAGGACGACGCGATCCTCGTCAACTCCAGCCGAGGCGGCCTCATCGACACCGCCGCCCTGGTCACCGAAGTGCGCGCCGGGCGATTCCTCGGTGTCGGACTCGACGTGTACGAGGCGGAGGCCGGGCTGTTCTTCCTCGACAAGTCCCTGGAGGGCATCGACGACGACACCCTGGCCAGGCTGGTGACCTTCCCCAACGTCATCGTCACCTCCCACCAGGCGTACTACACCGAGGACGCGGTGGGCCAGATCATCGACGCGACCGTCAAGAACGTCACCGACCACCTGGCCCGCCGCCACAGCGAGAACGTCCTCGTGCCGAGGACGTGAAGCCGTTCCTCAGCCCGGCACGGGCAGCCCCGCCAGCAGCTCCGTCACGATCACCGAGCCCCGCACGGTCAGCACCGACTCCGGGTGGAACTGCACCGAGGCGAAGCCCGGACCGCGCAGTGCGTGCAACTCACCGCTCCGCTCGTCCCGGCTCACCTCGATGCCGTGCGCGGCCAGCTCGGCGGCGGCCGGGCCGTCGCACCGCCCGGTGAAGCTGTTGTAGAAGCCCACCGTCTCCGGCCGCCCGAACAGCTCGATCCGGGTCTGCGCCCCCTGGTACGGCACCGCCTTGCGCACGATCGGCAACCCCAGCTCGGCCGCGATCAGCTCATGCCCGAGGCAGACCCCCAGCAGCCCGTGCCGGTGGTCCCGCACCAGCTCGGCGGTGATCTCGCGCAGCAGCCGCATCTTCGGGTCGGCGAGGTCGCCCGGGTTCCCGGGGCCGGGGCCGAGCACGACCGGCCCCGGGTGCGCCCGGACCACCTCGCGCAGCTCCGGCTCGTCGTACCGCCGCACCGACACATCGAGCCCCGAAGCCCGCAGCAGATGGGCCAGCATCGCGGTGAACGTGTCCTCGCCGTCGACCACCAGAGCGTGTCCGGCCAGATCCCGGGCGCGCTCCTGCATCCGCAGCCAGAACGGGGCCAGCGAGCCGCGCCGGTCGTCCAGGGCCGCCTGCACCCGGGGGTCGGACGCCAGCTGCGGACGGTCCGCCTCCGCCTCGGGCCGCCCCGGCCGCACCCCCAGCGCGGCCAGCACCCCGGCGGCCTTGGCATGGGTCTCGGCCACCTCGCTCTCCGGGTCCGAGTGCCGTACGAGCGTGGCGCCGACGGGCACCTTCAGCGAGCCGTCCGCAGCGATGTCGGCGGTACGGATCAGGATCGGCGAGTCCAGGGTCTGCGCCCCGTTGGCATCCCGTCCCAGCAGGGCCAGCGCGCCCGCGTAGTAGCCGCGGCCCCCGGACTCGTACCGCTCGATCACCCGGCAGGCGTTCTGCACCGGCGAGCCGGTGACGGTGGCGGCGAACATCGTCTCGCGCAGGACCTCGCGCACATCCAGCGAGGACCGGCCGCGCAGCTCGTACTCGGTGTGCGCGAGGTGCGCCATCTCCTTCAGCCGGGGCCCGACCACCACCCCGCCCATGTCGCCCACCGTGCACATCATCTTCAGCTCCTCGTCGACCACCATGGACAGCTCCTCGCTCTCCTTGCGGTCGCCGAGGAACGTCAGCAGGCTCTCGGGGGTGGGCCCCTCGGCCGGGTAGCGGTACGTTCCGCTGATCGGGTTCATCACGACCGTCCCGCCGGACATCCGTACGTGCACCTCCGGGCTGGCCCCCACCAGCGTCCGCCCGCCCGTCGCCCGCCGCCCCGAAGCGGAGGCCCCTTCGGCACCGCTGCCTCCTGTGTGCACGACGAACGTCCAGTACGCGCCCCGCTCACCCGCCAGCAGCCGCCGGAACAGCGCCAGGGCGTCCCTCCGCCCGAACCCCGGGATCTCGCCCCGGAACGTCCGCCGGATCACGAAGTTCGCGCCCTCGCCCTGTCCGATCTCGTCCCGGATCACCCGCCGGACGATGTCCGCGTACACGTCGTCCGCCACATCGAAGCCCCGGTCCTCCACCGTCACCTCATGGGCGGGCAGCGCCGCCAGCACCTGCGCGAGCTCCAGCTCGTACGTCTCCTCCGCCACCAGCACGCTCAGCGGGGTCCCGTCGTCGCGCACGTCGAAACCGCGCTCGGCGATCTGGTGGAACGGCACCAGGGCGAGCGCCGGCGACGCGCCCACCGGCAGCTCGGCCAGCCGGTTCACCTGCCGCACCTCGCCGATCAGCAGTTCCACGTGATCGTGGTCACGGCCGGGCGTACGCCGGCGCAGCAGGGCGAACGGCGGGGCGTCGTCGGCCAGCAGCCGACGCAGGAGTTCGGAGGCGGGGCGGGGCGTGTTCTGGGGCATGGGAGCAGGTTCCTTCCGGACGGAGGAACGGCCGCTCAAAGCAGAAAGGGCCGCCCCTCGGGCGGCCTTCGCGAAGTGTCAGCGCGATGAATCAGCGGGCCGCCGGATGAGCGGTCCACCACCAGTTCTGAATCGAGATCCGGATCTGTCGCGTCGACATGAACCGAACCCTAGCGGACGTCACGGGGACATCACAGAGTGCGAGGTTCACGTCTCATCTGCTGAGCGTTCGAATGGAGGGGCTGCGCGACCCCGTAATGTTGTGTCCGTGACCGTGAACGCCAATACCTCCGCCGCCGGTGGCAACACCTGGCGAGACCTTCCCGCGGCGCAGCAGCCCGAGTACCCCGACTCCGAGGCGCTGCGCGATGTACTCGCGGACCTCGCGTCGTATCCGCCGCTCGTCTTCGCGGGCGAGTGTGACCAGCTGCGCGCCCGCATGGGAGCCGTCGCCAAGGGCGAGGCGTTCCTGCTGCAGGGCGGCGACTGTGCCGAGGCCTTCGACGCCGTGTCCGCCGAGCACATCCGGGCCAAGCTGAAGACGCTGCTCCAGATGAGCGCCGTCCTGACCTACGCCGCCTCCGTACCCGTCGTGAAGGTCGGCCGGATCGCGGGCCAGTACTCCAAGCCCCGCTCCAAGTCGACCGAGACCCGCGACGGCGTGACCCTGCCGACCTACCGCGGCGACTCGGTGAACGGCTTCGCCTTCACCGAGGAGGCCCGGATCCCGGACCCCCAGCGGCTGAAGCAGATGTACCACGCATCCGCCTCCACGCTGAACCTGGTCCGCGCCTTCACCACCGGCGGCTACGCCGACCTGCGCCAGGTCCACGCCTGGAACCAGGACTTCGTGAAGTCGTCGCCCTCCGGCCAGCGCTACGAGGCCCTGGCCCGCGAGATCGACAACGCGCTGAACTTCATGAAGGCGTGCGGCACCGACCCGGCCGAGTTCAAGGCGGTCGAGTTCTACGCCTCGCACGAGGGGCTGCTGCTGGACTACGAGTCGGCCCTGACCCGTACGGACTCGCGCACCGGCGAGCTGTACGACACCTCAGGACACATGGTCTGGATCGGTGAGCGCACCCGCCAGATGGACGGCGCGCACATCGAGTTCGCCTCGAAGATCCGCAACCCGATCGGCATCAAGCTCGGCCCGACGACCACCGTCGACGAGGCGCTCGGCTACGTCGACCGCCTCGACCCCGAGCGCGAGCCGGGCCGACTGACCTTCATCGTCCGGATGGGCGCCGACAAGGTCCGCGACAAGCTCCCCGAGCTGGTCGAGAAGGTCACCGCCTCCGGCGCCACCGTGGCGTGGGTGACGGACCCGATGCACGGCAACACCTTCGAGGCCGCCTCCGGCCACAAGACGCGCCGCTTCGACGACGTCCTGGACGAGGTCAAGGGCTTCTTCGAGGTCCACAAGAGCCTCGGCACCCACCCGGGCGGCATCCACGTGGAGCTGACCGGCGACGACGTCACCGAGTGCGTGGGCGGCGGCCACGAGATCTTCGTGGACGACCTGCACCAGCGCTACGAGACGGCCTGCGACCCGCGGCTCAACCGCAGCCAGTCCCTCGACCTGGCCTTCCTCGTCGCCGAGATGTACCGCGACCAGTAGAAGTCCTCACTGGACGCACCTGTGGGGCACGGATCGATGTGATCCGTGCCCCACAGGCCGTTCCAGGACTTTTACGCCACTTGAGGGACGGGTAAGGTTAGGTTAGCCTCACCGACAGAGACCCGGGGCGGCGCCAGTGACCGACCCGCAGGGAGGTGAACCGCATGTACGTCTGCTCCTGCTTCGGCATCACGGAGGCGCAGGTGAAGAAGCATGCGGACGCCGGTGCCTGCACCCCCCGCCAGATCGCCTCGGCCTGCAAGGCCGGTACGGACTGCGGTGGCTGTGTGCGCCGTATCCAGGCCCTGCTGGGGCGCGGCGACTGCCCGCGCCGCGAGCTGCTCGACCAGCGGCAGGAGCCCGCAGCCGCCTCCGCGGCCCACCCGGTCCTCTCCGACGCGGCCTGAGCGTTCAGCTCTCCGGCTGCTCGATCAGCTGGGCGATGTAGAGCGGCTCACCGAGCTTCTCGACCAGCTCCAGCTGAGTGTCGAGATAGTCGATGTGGTGCTCCTCGTCCTCAAGGATCGACTCGAAGATGTTCGCGGACGTGATGTCGCCCTTGCCGCGCATCACCTCGATACCGCGCTTGAGGCGGTCGATCGCCTCCACCTCGACCTGGCGGTCCGCCTGGAACATCTCGGTGACCGTCTGGCCCACCCGGACGTGGAACAGCCGCTGGTAGTTGGGCAGTCCGTCCAGGAACAGGATCCGGTCGGTGAGGATCTCGGCGTGCTTCATCTCGTCGAAGGACTCGGCCCGGGTGTATTTCGCGAGCTTCGTCCAGCCGAAGTTGTCCTGCATCTTGGCGTGCAGGAAGTACTGGTTGATCGCAGTCAGTTCGGCGGTCAGCTGCTCATTGAGAAACTCAAGGACCTCGGGGTCGCCCTGCATGGCAAAGGCTCCTTCCAACCGGTGATCGATCTGGCAAGTTGGCCAGATCCTCGCACCGCGCTCAGCGGCCGTCCAGTAAGTGCACGCTTAGTACGAGTTGCCCGGATGCGGGTCTGCCCTGGTCATGACCACCCCTGGCTGTCTGTCACCATGGAGGCATGGGTCAGCCGGAAAGCCGGGAATACCGCGAATCAGAGCAGTCCGAGCTTCCGCCGGGACAGCGACTGCAACGCGGATGGCCGGTCACCCATTACGGGCCCGTTCCCAAGTTCAAGCCCGACCGCTGGGAGTTCCGGGTCTTCGGGGCCACCGCCGACGGTGACAAGCACTGCTGGAACCACCAGGACTTCTCGGCGCTGCCGTTCTCCTCGGTGGTCGCCGATCTCCACTGCGTGACGAAGTTCAGCATGATCGGCGCCGAATGGGGCGGGGTCCTCGCCCGCACGGTGCTCGACCTGGCACCGCCCGCACCCGATGTCACCCATGTGATGGTGTGGGCCGAGTACGGCTTCTCCTCGAACCTGCGCCTGGCCGACTTCGCCTCGGAGCGCGCCCTCTTCGCCACCCACAAGGACGGCGAACTGCTGACCGCGGAGCACGGCTTCCCGCTGCGCCTGGTCGTCCCCCACCTGTACGCCTGGAAGGGCCCGAAGTGGGTCCGGGGCATCGAGTACATGACGGCGGACCGGCGCGGATTCTGGGAGGAGCGGGGCTACCACAACATCGGCGACCCCTGGCGCGAGCAGCGCTATTCGTATCAGGAGGAGCCCGGGGACGGTCCCGAGCTCTGACGGGCCTCGCTCCGACGGGTCTCGCGGAGGGCCTTCAGCCGGGCCACGTCCGCCGCGTGCCCCTCCTTGCCGCCGGGCGTCTCGATGATGAGCGGTACGCCCTCGGTCGCCGGGTGCGTGAACAGCTCCCCGAAGGGCTCCGCCCCGATATGACCGGCGCCGATGTTCTCGTGCCGGTCCTTGTGGGCGCCCACCACGTCCTTGGAGTCATTGGCGTGGATCAGCTTCAGCCGGCCCTCCCCGACCGTGTCCACCAGCAGATCGAGCGTCTGCCGCATCCCCGAGGGGCCGGTCAGATCGTGTCCGGCGGCGTAGATGTGGCAGGTGTCCAGGCAGATCCCCAGCTTCGGGTGGGAGTCCAGCGCCTCGAAGTACGGCCCGAAGTCCCAGGTCCGCGAGCAGAGCGAGAACCCCTGCCCGGCGGTCGACTCCAGCAGCAGGTCCGGATCGTCCTCGTGCGTCAGCTCGTCCAGCAGCGGCCGCAGGTGGGTCCGCACCTGGGTCAGCGCCTCGGCGCGCGGCCGCCCGCCGGTCGCCGACCCCGTGTGCACCACCACGCCCAGCGCACCGATCTCCCGGGCCCGGCGCAGTGAGTGGCGCAGGGACTCCACGGACTTCTCGACCGTCGCCTCGGTGTGCGAGCCGAAGTTGATCAGATACGGGGCATGGACGTACGCCGGTATCGAGGCCGCCGCGCACTCGGCGCGGAACAGCTCGTCCTGGGCCGGGTTCCCGGTGGGCGTCGCCCAGCCGCGCGGGTTGGCCACGAAGACCTGCACGGTCTCCGCCGCCAGCTCCCCGGCGTACTCCAGGCCGACCTTGGCGAGACCGCCCGCCACCGGTACATGGCCGCCCACAGGGTTACGCATGTCGTCCTACAGCCCCTTGGTCCTGATCGTGATGGTGGAGCCCTCGGGGGCCTGTTCGCCGCCCTCCACGGACTGGCGCGCGACCGTGTCGCTGAAGGAGAGGAACGGCCGCTCGACCTTCACTTCGAAGCCCGCCTCCTCCAGGGTGCTCCGTGCCTCGTCGACGTCCCGTCCGGTGACGTCCGGGACGTCCAGCATCCGGGGGCCCTTGGAGACGGTCAGCTGGATCGTGTCGCCCTCGGCGGCCTCGGCGCCCCGGCCCGGGGACTGCTCGGCGATGTCGCCCGCGGCCTCGGAGGAGTGGACCCGGCCGGGCAGCACCTCGGCCTTGAGCCCCTCGGCCTCCAGCTCGGCGGTGGCGTCCTCGACCGGGAGCCCGGTGACGTCCGGGACGTCGACGGGGCTGCCCTTGCTGACGACGAGGGCCACCGCCGTGTCGGGGCGGCGGTCGGTGCCCGCGCGCGGGTCCGAGCGGATCACCTCGCCCCGGGCGACGTCCTCGCTGAACTCCCTGGTCACCATGCCGGGGATCAGGCCCACCTGCTTCAGGGAACGCCGGGCGTCCGCGAGGGAGCTGCCCGCCACACCGGGCACCCGCACGATCTCCGGGCCGCGCGAGACGACCAGCCGCACTGAGCCGTTGCCCCGGATCCGCTCGCCCGACGCGGGGTCGCTGCTGACGACCGAGCCCCGTTCGACCGTGTCGCTGAAGACCCGGTCCACGCCCTTCAGCCCGAGCCCGGAGTCCGCGAGCCGCTGCTCGGCGGTCTTCTGGGTCTGGCCGAGCAGCGAGGGGACCTGGGTGAACTGCCCGGAGTTGATGTACCAGACGCCCGCACCGACGCCCAGGGCCAGCAGGACGGCGGTGAGCACGGCGATCAGCTTGCGGTGCGGCCCGCCGAAGAGGCCGCGCCGGCCCCTCCCGCGCCGCTGTGCGGGACCCGGCGGGGGCGCCTCCAGACGGCTCGTGCGGTGCACGCCGTCGCCGGCGCTGTCGCCCGTGCCGTCGCCGCTCGCCGGGAGAGCCCGGGGGATCACGCTCGTACGGTCGTCCGCGCCGTCGTGCGCCTCCGACAGCGCCTGCGGCGGCAGGGCGTCCAGCTCGGCGTCGGTCAGCGCGGCCCGGGCCTCCCGGGCCTCGGCCAGCAGCAGCACCGCGTCGTGCGGGCGCACCTCGGGATTGCGGGCGGTCGCGCTCGCCACCAGGCTGTCCAGCGCCACCGGGAGCCCCGGCACGACGGCGGACGGGGCCGGGACATCGGCGTTCAGATGCTGGTAGATCACCTGGGCGGCGTTCTCGCCGGTGTGCGGCTTGGTGCCGGTCAGCATCTCGTACAGCACGACCCCGCAGGCGTACACGTCACTGCGGGTGTCGGCCGAGCCGTGCTCGATCTGTTCGGGGGCCAGATACGACACCGTGCCCAGCAGCGAACCGGTGGTGTCCGTGGCCGTGCCGACCGCCCTGACCAGGCCGAAGTCGGCGACCTTGACCCGGCCGTCGTCCCCTATCAGGACGTTCTCCGGCTTCATGTCCCGGTGCACGAACCCCGCCCGGTGCGCGGCGCCGAGCGCGGCGAGGACCGGCTCCAGGATGTCCAGGGCCGCCCGGGGCTTCAGGGCGCCCCGCTCGCGCAGCACATCGCGCAGGGTGCAGCCCGCGACGTACTCCATCGCGAGGTAGACGTACGCGCCCTGGGCGCCCTGGTCGAAGACCGCGACCACATTGGGGTGCGCGAGGCGGGCCACCGACTTGGCCTCACGGATGAAGCGCTCGACGAACGAGACGTCGGTGGCGAGCGCCGGGTGCATCACCTTGAGGGCGAGCACCCGGTCCAGGCGGGTGTCCACGGCCCGGTAGACCGTGGCCATCCCGCCGACGGCGATGCGCGCCTCGATGCGATACCGGCCGTCGAGCAGCTGCCCCACGAGAGGGTCCTGGAGGGTCGTGTCCACCCGGAGAGTCTACGAGCCGCCGCCGACACTCCGGACGGTCCGGGGCACCCCCGGGGCGGTTCTGCAGCCGATCCGTGACCGGGACACGACCCCGGGCGGGGAGCGGGCGACGGCCTCAGAACGCCGGGCGCTCCGGGTCGAGCACGGCCCGCCCTTTTGCGGGTGACGAGGCCTCGGCGAAGTGGCGGCGCGGAATCCGGCCCGCCCGGTACGCGAGCCGCCCGCCCTCCACCGCGTGCCGCATCGCGCCCGCCATCAGCTCCGGCTCCTGGGCCCGGGTCACCGCCGAGGCGAGCATCACGGCGGCGCACCCCAGCTCCATGGCCTGTGCCGCGTCCGAGGCGGTCCCGGCCCCCGCGTCGAGGATCACCGGCACCCCGGCCCGCTCGACGATCAGCTCGAAGTTGTGCGGGTTGCGGATGCCGAGCCCGGAGCCGATGGGGGAGCCGAGCGGCATGATCGCCGCGCACCCCACGTCCTCCAGCTTCCGGGCGAGGACCGGGTCGTCGTTGGTGTAGGGCAGCACGGTGAACCCGTCGTCGACCAGGATCTCCGCCGCGTCCAGCAGCTCGATCGGGTCGGGCAGCAGGGTCCGCTCGTCGGCCACCACCTCCAGCTTCACCCAGTCGGTGCCGAGCGCCTCCCGGGCCAGCCGGGCGGTCAGCACGGCCTCGCCCGCGGTGAAGCAGCCCGCGGTGTTCGGCAGGACCTGGATGGAGAGCCGCTCCAGCACCGAGAGGACCGAGCCCTGCACGGTCGGGTCGAGCCGGCGCATCGCGACCGTGGTCAGCTCGGTCCCGGACGCGATCAGCGAGCGTTCCAGGACCTCCAGGCTGGGCGCCCCGCCGGTGCCCATGATGAGCCGGGAGCCGAAGGCGGCCGGTCCCAGCGCGAAGACGTCGTCGGACACGGTCAGCCTCCCTGTACGGCGGTGAGCACTTCGACGCGGTCGCCCTCGCCGAGCGGGGTGGCGGCCCACTGGCTGCGCGGGACGACGCTCTCGTTGACAGCGGCGGCGACCCCCGAGCGGGCCGGGGTGAGGGTGGCCACGAGGGCGTCCAGAACCGTCCCTGCGGGAACGGCACGCGCCGCGCCGTTGACGGAGACGGACACGGTGGCGGCGGGTTCCGGTGCGGTGGGCTGCTGGGTCATACGGGCTGCTCCTGGAGTACGGGGGCGGCGGGCGCGAAGCGGCAGGGGGAGAAGGGGCGGGCCACCTCGGGCAGCTCGCCGGTGGTCAGGGCGTCGGCCAGCGCCTCGCCGGTGACGGGTGTCAGCAGGACCCCGTTGCGGTGGTGGCCGGTGGCGAACAGGAGGCCGGGCAGGGCGGTCGGGCCGAGCAGCGGCGCGTTGTCGGGCGACGCGGGGCGCAGACCGGCCCGGGTCTCGGTGAGCGGCAGCTCGGTGATGCCGGGCACCAGCTCGTGGGCGTCGCGCAGCAGCTCGTACACCCCGCCCGCGGTCACCGTGGTGTCCCAGCCCATCTCCTCGCTGGTGGCGCCGACGACCAGCTCGCCGTTCTCGCGCGGTACGAGATAGAGGTGGCCGCCGCGGACCACGGCCCGCACCGTGCGGCTGAGGAAGGGGGCGTACGCCGGGGGCACGGTGAGCCGGAGGACCTGGCCCTTGACCGGGCGGACCGGCGGCACGAGCTCCGGCGGGAGCCCCGCGAGCCGGCCGCTGAGGCTGCCCGCGGCGAGCACGACCTGGTCGGCCGCGAACTCCGTACCGTCGTCGAGCAGTGCCCCGGCGGCCCGGCCCCCGGTCACCGTGAGCCGCTCGGCGGCCGCCCTGCGGAAGCCGACCCCGGCCCGCTCGCACGCGGTCAGCAGCGCCGCGGCGAGGCGGCGGGGGTCCACCTGGTGGTCGCCGTCGACCCGCAGCCCGCCCCGGACGCCCGGGGCCAGCATCGGCTCCAGGCGGCGGCACTCGCGGCCGCTCAGCCAGACCGACTCCAGGCCCGAACGCTCCTGGAGGGCGTGCAGTTCGCGCAGATGCGCGCGGTCGTCGGCGTCCAGCGCGACGGCGAGGGTGCCGCAGGCGCGGAAGCCGGTGTCCCGGCCGCTCGCCTCCTCCAGCTCCGCCACGAACGCCGGATAGCGGGCGGCGGAGGCGAGGTTGAGCCCGAGCAGCATCTCCTCGCCGTAGTGCAGTTCGGTGACGGCGGCCAGCATGCCCGCCGCGACCAGGGCGGCGCCGCCG
Organism: Streptomyces sp. NPDC033165; assembly: GCF_055577965.1. Taxonomy (NCBI): domain Bacteria; kingdom Bacillati; phylum Actinomycetota; class Actinomycetes; order Kitasatosporales; family Streptomycetaceae; genus Streptomyces; species Streptomyces sp. NPDC033165. Next base: position 285,852 of record NZ_JBVIPK010000001.1, on the reverse strand, counting down.
CCCGGACCGGGATCGGCCACCGTGACCCGCAGACCGCGCTGGGCGGCCCGCCAGGCGGTGACCAGGCCGATGATTCCGCCCCCGATGACGAGGACGTCGGATCCGTCGGACCCGGAGGTCTTCCCCGATACGCGCATGGGTGTCCAGCCCCTCCCTTCGCCGGCATGACCCGGATCAGGTTCGTACGGTCGGAGGCCGTCCAGCCTCCCTCTCAGCCCGGTGCGTCCGGGCTCCCGCGAGTGTTCTACCTTGGCCACCCTAAACCCACCCGCCCATGGCCAGTAAGGCCGCCAGCAAGGGAGCAGCCACCGTGGCCCGTTCGCTCGACGGACTCGTCCTCTCGCCCGTGGCCGACCAGGCCCCGGGCCAAGTGGGCACCCGTACCCGCTTCACCTACCACGAGCGGGACGGCCGGATCTGGGCCGAGTACGCGGGCGGCGACGTGGTCCGCGGCCATCTCGTCGGCACCCGGGACGGGGACGCGCTCGACTTCCGCTACGTCCAGCTCAAGCGGGACGGAACGACATCCTCAGGCCACTGCGTCTCCACCGTCGTCGACCTCGCGGACGGCAGGGTGCGGCTGGAGGAGCGCTGGGAGTGGGAGTCCCAGGAGGGCGGCGGAACGAGCGTGGTGGAGCAAGTCGCTATCTGACGTTGCGTCAGATGAATACACTGGTACGTGTGAGCGAGCAGACGGAACACCACACGACCCGGCAGCGGGCCCGCCACGTCGTGGTCGTCGGAGCGGGCATGGCGGGGGTGCAGAGCGCCGTGGCCCTGCGGGAGGCGGGCTTCACCGGAGCCGTCACCCTGATCGGCGCCGAGCCCCACCAGCCCTACGACCGCCCGCCCCTGTCCAAGGCGGTCCTGCTCGGCAAGGCCGAGGACTCCGCCTTCGACGTGGATTTCGAGGCCCTGGACATCACCCTGCGCCTCGGTCTGGACGTCACCGCCCTGCGCGCCGCCGACCACATCCTGGACACCGTCGAGGGGCCCGTCCCCTACGACGTCCTGGTCCTCGCGACCGGCGCGGAGCCCGTCACCCTGCCCGGCGCCGAAGGCGTGCCCGGCGTCCATCTCCTGCGCACCCTGGACGACGCCGCCCGGCTGCGGCCCGTCCTGGACCGGCAGCACGACGTGGTCGTCGTCGGCGCGGGCTGGATCGGTGCGGAGTTCGCCACCGCCGCCCGCGCCGCAGGCTGCACGGTCACCGTCGTCGAGGCCGCCGCCCGTCCGCTCGCGGGCGCCCTGCCCGCCGAGGTGGCCGCGCCCATGGCCGACTGGTACACGGAGAGCGGCGCCGAACTCCTCACCGGCGCCCGGGTCGACCGCGTCGAGGAGGGGGCCGTGGTCCTCTCGGGCGGCCGGTCCCTGCCCGCCGGGGCCGTGGTCGTCGGCATCGGCGCCCGCCCCGCCACGGGCTGGCTCGCCGGGTCCGGGGTCGCGCTCGGCCCGGACGGCTCGGTCACCGCCGACAGCGCGCTGCGCACCTCGCTGCCCGATGTGTACGCGGTCGGCGACTGCGCCTCCTTCCCCTCCGCCCGCTACGGGGCACGCCTGCTGGTCCACCACTGGGACAACGCCCTCCAGGGCCCGCGCACCGTGGCCGCCGCGATCCTGGCCGCCGGGAACGGCGAGCCGATGCCCGTCTACGACCCCGTCCCGTACTTCTGGTCCGAGCAGTTCGGCCGCTTCGTGCAGTACGCGGGCCACCACGCGCACGCCGACACCCTGCTGTGGCGCGGGGACGGGGCCGAGGCCGCCTGGTCGGTGTGCTGGCTGCGCGACGGCGCGCTGGTCGCCGTGCTCGCCGTGGGCCGCCCGCGCGACCTCGCCCAGGGCCGCAAGCTCATCGAGTCGGGGGCCGTCCTCGACCCGGAGCGGGCCGCCGACCCCGCCGTACCGCTCAAGTCCGCTGCCCTGTGACGACCGGGGCCCTCGTGCCCGCCCCCCGTACGGTCGGACCCGGCTACCGACTGTCAGTCCCAGGTGGCACGCTTGTCCCTGTGACCGAGATTGACGCAAAGACCGATGCTCTCGTCCCCGCCTGGCTCCACCTTCCCGACATCGCGGAAATGCTCGATGTCGAGGTGACGCGTGTACGGCAGCTGGTCAAGGAAGGCCAGCTCATCGCCGTACGCCGTGGTGAGAACCGGACGCTTCAGGTGCCTGCCGCCTTCATCGACGGCGACAAGGTGGTCAAGGGCCTCTCCGGCACCCTGACCCTCCTGAGGGACGACGGCTTCTCCGACGAAGAGATGCTGGAGTGGCTCTTCACCCCCGACCCGACCCTGCCCGGCACCCCCGCGCAGGCCCTGAGCGAGAATCGCGGTACGGAGGTGAAGCGCCGCGCCCAGGCGCTCGCCGTCTGACCGACACGACAGAGAGTGGTGGGGGGGGGGGGGGGGGGGGGCGCCCACCCCCCCCCCCCCCCCCCCCCCCCCCATCCCCCCCCCCCCCCCCCCTTTCCCCCCCCCCCCCCCCCCCCCCCCCCCCCCCCCCGCCACGACCACGGGGGAGCCACACCATGCCCACGCCTCGCGAGCAGCTGTCCGACGCCCGGCTCTACCTGTGCACGGACGCCCGCAAGCGGCAGGGGGACCTCCCCGCCTTCCTGGACGCCGTGCTGACCGCCGGTGTCGACATCGTCCAGCTCCGGGACAAGGGCATGGAGGCCGCCGAGGAGTTGGAGCACCTCGCGGTGTTCGCGGACGCCTGCCGTCGGCACGGCAAGCTGCTCGCGGTGAACGACCGCGCGGACGTGGCCCACGCCATCGGCGCGGACGTCCTGCACCTCGGCCAGGGCGACTTTCCGGTCCCCGCGGCCCGCGCGATCATCGGCGCGGACCGGGTGATCGGCCGCTCCACGCACGCCGAGTCCGAGGTCGACGCCGCCGTCGCCCAGGACGGCGTGGACTACTTCTGCACCGGCCCCTGCTGGCCCACTCCCACCAAGCCCGGCCGTTACGCCCCCGGCCTCGACCTCGTCCGCTACGCCGCGTCGCTCGACCAGCCGCGCCCCTGGTTCGCCATCGGCGGGATCGACGCGGACAACCTGGACCAGGTACTGGACGCCGGGGCCCGCCGGATCGTCGTCGTCCGGGCGATCACCGAGGCCGACGACCCGGCCGCCGCCACCGCCGATCTGGCGAAGCGGATCAGGGCCCGCGCGCACTGAAGTCCCCTCACCTCCGTCGAGGGAATCTCTGGGGCGATTGTCCGAGGAGTGGACAACAGTCCGGCAAAACAAGACAAAGTCCCCTGCTCTGGTTGGGTGAGTGTCCACACCCTGGTTAATCTCGCCTTATGGCCCTCGGCACCCCCTCCACCAGGACAGACCACGCCCGTACCGTGCGTGACCTGCTCGCGACCGGCAAGACCTCGTACTCCTTCGAGTTCTGGGCGCCCAAGACCGAGAAGGGCGAGCGGAACCTCTGGAACGCGCTGCGCCGGGTCGAGGCGGTGCGGCCGAGCTTCGTCTCCGTGACCTACGGCGCCGGCGGATCGACCCGCGCCGGGACGGTCAAGGCCACCCAGGAGATCGCCGCCGACTCCACCCTCACCCCGGTCGCCCACCTCACCGCGGTCAACCACTCGGTCGCCGAGCTGCGCAACATGGTCGGGCAGTACGCCGACGCGGGCATCAGGAACATCCTCGCGGTCCGCGGCGACCCGCCGGGCGACCCGATGGGCCAGTGGATCGAGCACCCGCAGGGTGTGAAGTACGCGGCCGACCTCGTCCGGCTCATCAAGGAAGCGGGGGACTTCTGCGTCGGCGTCGCCGCATTCCCCGAAATGCACCCCCGGTCCACCGACTGGGAGACCGACATCGGTCATTTCGTCGACAAGTGCCGCGCCGGAGCGGATTACGCGATCACCCAGATGTTCTTCCGTCCGGCGGACTATCTCCGGATGCGTGACCGGGTGGTCGCTGCGGGTTGCGAAACGCCCGTGATCCCCGAGGTCATGCCGCTCACCAGCGTGAAGCAATTGGAAAAGTTCCCCCAGCTCAGCAACGCGACCGTGCCCGCGTCGTTGAAAGAGCGCATCCTCGCAGCCAAGGACGATCCGGCCGCTGTACGCTCCATTGGCATCGAGTTCGCAACGGAGTTCTGCGCGGAGCTGCTGTCCGAAGGTGTGCCCGGACTGCACTTCATCACGCTCAACAACTCGACGGCAACGCTCGAAATCTACGAGAAACTCGGACTGCACAAGCAGTCGTGACCGGCCGTACCCGCCCCCCGAGCGGCTGCGGCCGAAGGAGGGGGCGGGCGTGGGCTGGACGGTCCTCTACATCGCATTCGGCCTGGTGGCGCTCTGGCTGCTGGGCGAGGTACTGCTTCAGTACAAGGCGCGACTGCGGTGGCGGCTCCTCGCCTTCGCCGGATTCCTCGGCGTGGTCGTCGGCGTGCTGCTGGCCTCCGTCCCGGTCATCGTCATCGGGACGCTCGCCTTCGCCACCGGCCAGACCTTCGTCACGCTCTCCTTCCGGCGCGGCTTCTCCACCGGCTGGGCCATAGGGGGAAGCCCGGGGGAGAGCCGCCGCCGCAAGGGCGGCGAGCGCGCGGCCGTGAAGGAACCCACGCTGGAGGTCTCGGGCCTGGAGGTGTCGGACCTGGAGGGCGCCGCCCCCGGCTACGACCAGCCCCCGGCCGCGCCGCCCGCGGAGTCCGTCCACGAACCGCAGCCGCTCCCCGACGACACCGGCCAGTACGGCGTGTACGGCGCCACCGGCTACGACAACGGCACCGGCCAGGAGGCGGACCCCCCGGCCCAGCCGCACTACGCCTCGTACGACCCCTACACCGGCTACGACCAGCAGCCCGCCCAGGACCCCTACGCCGGAACGTACGACTACGGCACCGGGCAGCAGAGCTACGCCGCCTACTCCGACCCGTACATCGGCACCACCAACCCGAGCCCTTCCTACGGCGGTTACGACAGCTACGGCAATGGCGACGCCGGCCAGGGCGGCCAGCAGCAGTACGCCGACCCCTACGCCCAGAGCTACGGCGCGGAGGCTTACGGCACCGACACCCCGCCCGGCGGTGTGTGGGTCCCGCAGCAGCGCGACGCCGAGCACTACCCCCCGATGCCCCCGGAGCAGCCCGCGCAGCCCGCTCCGTACGGCAACGGCTACGACACCGGCCAGAACGAGCAGTACCGCTACTGAGAACCGCACCGCTGCCGAGGGATCGCTCCGTCGGCAGCGGGATTGCCGCGGGATCGCAGTGGGGCTCAGGGGCGGCCGCCGGGCGCGAGCAGATGCCGGACGGCACCCCTCCGCTCACCTGGAGCCGCTCACCAGAAGTTGCTCACCGGAAGCAGCTCACCGGGAGCCGCGGAAGTCGTCCCCCTCCACGATGAGTCCGGCCACCAGCGTCCCCGACATCCCGGCGTGCGCGAGCCCGCCGCCCGGGTGCGACCAGCCGCCCGCGAGATACAGCCCCGGCAGCCGGGTGAGGTTGCCCGGGTGCAGCTGCGCGCCGCCGGCCCCGGCCAGCGCGGGCGGCGGCACCGCACCGCCCTCGGCCCCCGTCTCGGCCTCGGTCTCCGCCGGCGTACGGATCTCCGTCCACCGGACGCGCTCCCGCAGCCCGGGAACGGCTGCCCCCGCCCGCTCCACCAGGACGTCCGCGAACCGCTGCCGCAGCGCCGGGTCCCTCCAGTCGACCGGGCCCTGCGGAGCCACCGTCGCCGTGAGCGTCACCGCCTCGTGCGCCGCGTCCGGGCGGGTCGCCGGGTCGTCGGGCCGCAGCACCGTCACCGTGGGGTGCTCGGCGACCCGGCCCCCGAACACCGCCTCCTGCTCCGCCGCCCCGTCCGCGCTGTGCACCACGGTCCGGTGCACCGCGTCCGCCTCCCGGGCCCCGCGCAAGGACAGCAGCACCGAGAACCGCCCCGGCACCGCACCCTCCCTGACCGCCACGTCGTCCGCGCCCCACAGCTGCTGACCCGGCACCAGACCGGGGCGCGGCCGCACCCCGAGCACCACCCGGTCGGCCTCGGCGACCTCACCGCCCGTCAGCTCCACGCCCGCCGCCCGGCCGTCCTTCTCCACGACCCGGACCACCTCGGCCCCGAAGACGAACTCCACCCGCCGGGCCAGGCACCGCTCGTACACCGCCCGGGCCAGCTCCCGTACCCCGCCCATCACGTACCAGCTGCCGAAGGTCTGCTCCATGTACGGCAGGAGCGCCGAGCTCGCGGGGGCGGTGCGCGGGTCGAGACCGTAGGAGAGCGCGTACCCGTCGAGCAGGGCGGCCAGACGGGGGTCGGCCAGCTCCCACGCACCGATCTCCGCGACCGTGCCCGCCTGCCGGGCCCCGCGCAGCAGACGGCGCCGCCGCAGCGCCGGATACGGGTCGCGCGCCAGCACCCGGTGGTCCGCCCGCAGCGGCTCCTCCAGCAACGGCCGCCGCGACCGGTCCCAGGCGTCCCGCGCCCGGTCCATGAAGCCGCTCCAGCGCTCACCGGCACCCGCGCCGAGGGCACGGTCCAGGGCGTCGGCCACCCCGGCCCGGGACGCGTTGGGCAGGGACACCGCGGTGCCGTCGGCGAAGACGTGGCGGCTCGCCGGATCGACCTGGGTCAGCGTGACGCACTGCTCCAGCGGCTCCTTGCCGGTCTTCACGAAGAGGTCCCGCTGGACGGCCGGCAGATGCAGCAGTCCCGGACCGGTGTCGAAGACGAAGCCCTCGTGCGCATGGCGGCCGACCGAGCCGCCGTAGCTCGCGGAGCGCTCGTACACCGTCACCTTGTTGCCCGCCACGGCGAGCCGGGCCGCCGCCGCCATGGCGCCCGTCCCGGCGCCGATCACCGCAATTCGTGCCATGCCGCCGACTTTAGCGACCACCACTGACAGCTGAGGGCCCGCCGGGTGTCCTCGGCCGGATGGCGGACACTCGGCGGGCTCTCAGCCGGGAGGCCAGGTGCCACCCGTTCCCGCCAGCCGTTTCTCCTCGCGGCGCTGTGCCCGGCGGCGCAGGAAGCGGCGGATGCGCGAGGCCAGGAAGATCACTGTGACGATCCCGAGCACCAGGAGAACCCCGGCGATCACCGCGGCCGCGACCGGATTGAATATGGCGAAGGTGACGATCCCCGCGACCCCGAGGTCCTCGGCGATGCTGATCCCGATGTTGCTGAAGGGCTCGGGGGAGGTGTTGACGGCCATCCGCGTGCCCGCCTTCACCAGGTGGCTCATCAGCGCGGTGGAACCGCCGATCGCCCCCGCCGTCAGCTCCGGCAGCGAACCGCTCTCCCCGGCCAGCAGCGCGGCCACCACCGCCCCGGCCACCGGCCGGATCACGGTGTGCGCCGTGTCCCAGACCGAGTCCACATAGGGGATCTTGTCCGCGACCACCTCGCAGAGGAACAGCACACCGGCCACGATCAGGACATCGGTGCGCTGGAGTGCGGCGGGCACTTCGTCGGACACTCCGGTCGCGCCGAAGACGCCGAGCAACAGGACCACCGCGTAGGCGTTGATCCCGCTCGCCCAGCCGCTTGTGAACACCAGGGGGATTACGGACACGCAGGTGATCGTAACGACCCCCTCGCCACGCCCGGGACGGGGTCCGGCGCGCAGCCCTGAGTACCCGTACCTAGGGACACAGATGAGTAGCTGCGCGGATAGGCCCCCACCTGCGCGGACGGCAGAGTGATGACCACGGAAGGGGCGCTGCGCCAGGACCGCCGGCACGGGGCGGCGGAACGGCGCGGTTCCCCCGACGCAACGGGGGTGCACGGCGGAGGCCCGGGGACCACGGGGGGAATACGGGGTCACGGGGAACGGGTTTCCGCAGCACGGAAGACGCCGGTCCGATGGAGTTCACGGGGGACGCGAACTCCAGCGGCCGGCGTCTTCGGCTTTTCCGGTACCGCACGCCCCGGGCGGTTTCAGTGCCCGCTGACCCGCCCGTGCAGCAGCAGGGACAGCGCCGAGTGGACCTCGTCGATCGAGCGCTCCGGCTGGAACGCCTGCCAGTCCAGCGCCGCCACCAGCACCATCCCGACCAGCGCGGCGGCCGTCAGCGGGATGTCGATCTCCTCGCTCAGCTCACCCGTGCGCACCGCCTCCCGCAGCACGTCCTCGACGACCGCGACGGCCTCCTGACGTACCACCAGCAGCGTGGACTGCCAGGCGCGGTTGGTGCGCCAGAGCTCGGCCACGTACAGCTGGGTGAAGGCCGGGTAGCGGTCGATGAAGTCGAGCCCGGCCCGGATCATCGCGTCCAGGGCCTCGACCCGGGTGCCACCGCGCTCCGCGGACTCCTCGGCGGCGGCCCGCAGCGAGGCGGTGAGCAGCCCCACGCCGTGCCGGAGCAGCTCCTCGAACAGCTCGGTCTTGCTCTTGAAGTTGTAGTAGACCGTGCCCTTGGCGACCCCGGCCCGCTCGGCGATCTCGTCGACGGTGGTCGTCGAGAAGCCCTTCTCGGCGATGAGGGTCACCGCCGCCTCGTAGAGCCTCTGCCGGGTGGCCTGGCGCCGCGTCGTGCCACTGCTTTCCATGACCCCGATTCTCCCAGGTCCCGCCGTGCTCACAGGCTCAGCTCCGGGTGCAGCCTGCTCAGGCTCCACACCTGCTTGCGGCGCGCCGTGAACGCGGTGAGGGCGAGCGCGCCGACGGTGAAGGCCGCCAGCACCGCGCAGCCCACCCAGACCGGGGTGAGCGGGCCGCCCGTGATCAGCCTGCGCAGCCCCTCGACGACGTACGTCATGGGGAGGAACGGGTGGATCGCACCGAAGAAGCCGGGGCTGGTCTGGACGGGGTAGGTCCCCCCGGCCGAGGTCAGCTGGAGCATCAGCACCACCAGCACCAGAATCCGCCCGGCCGCCCCGAAGCAGGCGTTCAGCCACTGCACGATCGCGGCGAAGCAGCAGGTCACCAGGGCCAGGAAGCCGAGGGTTCCGGCGGCGTGCTCCATCTGGAGGCCGAGACCCCAGTGCAGGACGGCCATCAGGGCACCGACCTGGAGGGCGCCGAGGGAAGCTACCGGCAGCCAGCCGGCCAGCGCGATCCGCCACGAGGAGGCTCCGGCGGCGAGCGCCCGCCGGTTGAGCGGCTGGATCAGCATGTACGCCACCATCGCGCCGACCCACAGGGACAGCGGGATGAAGTAGGGGGCGAAGCCGGTGCCGTAGTTGGGTGCCGCGTGCAGCGACTTGGAGGCCAGCTGCACCGGGTCGGCCATGACGTCGGTCCGCGCGTCGCGGTCCTTCTTGTCGTAGTTCGGGATCTTGTCCACGCCGTCGTGGAGGCCCTGGGCCAGCTCGGCCGAGCCGTCGCCGAGCCGGAACAGCCCGCCGTCCAGGTTCTCCGCACCGGTCTTCAGCTTGCCGACACCGGTGTCCAGGTTGCTGGAGCCGGTCTGCGCGTTGCCGAGTCCGATGTGCAGCGCCTGTGCGCCCTTGGCGACCTTGTGGGCGCCGGTGTTGAGCTCGTTGACCTTGCTGACGGCCGCCGCCAGGTCGTCGTCCAGCGTCGGGGCGCGCTTCGCGAGCGCCTCGGCCTGCTTCTGGAAGGTGACCAGCTGGCTGCTCAGCTTCTTCAGATCGCCGTTCTGGTTGCTGACCAGGGTGTTCACATCGGCGGCGATCTTCGCGGCATCGTCGGCCGCGACCTTGGCCCGCTCCAGCGGCGGGCAGGCCGTCGCGTCGGGCTCCGCGGCCTCCTCGCACTGGGTGCGGTGGATCTCGGCGAGGTCGTCGGCGGCCTTGCCGGCGCGGGTGGCCGCGGTGGGCGCGTTCTTCACGAGCAGGTCGAGGTTGTGCCGTACGGCCCCCGAGGTGTCGGCGACCAGCCGGGCGGTGTCCCCGATGGACTTCCCGTTGTCCTTGAAGAACGGGCGTACGTCCCCGGCGATCCCGTTGACCTTGTCGGCCAGGACCTGGGTGCCTCCGGCGACCTGACGGGAGCCCGTCACGAGGTCGCGGGAGCCCTGGTTCAGCTTGACGATCCCGTCGGAGAGCTTCTTGCTGCCCGCCTTGGAGTCCTTGAGTCCGTCCGCGAGGTCCTTGGACCCCTGCTTCGCCTTGGAGATGCCGCCCTTGAGGTCGTCGGCGCCCTTGGCCGCCTCGGCGGTCTTGTCGTGCAGATCGGAGAAGTTGATGAAGATGCGGTCCAGGAAGCCCCGGGAGGCGTTCGTGGAGGCGGCGTTGCGCACCTCGCCGAAGACCGTCTTGGAGATCTGCCCGACGATGTAGTTGTTGGCGTCGTTCGTCCGCACCTGGAGCGCGCCGGCCTCGGGGGAGTCCCCGCCGCTGGACGCGATCTTCTTACTGAACTCGGACGGCATGGTCAGCGAGAGGTAGTACGTGCCGTCCTCGACGCCCTTGAGGGCCTCGGCGGAGCTCACCTCGTGCCAGGCGAACACCTTGGAGTCGAGCAGCTTCTTGCTGATCTCGTCACCGGCGGCGACCCGCTTGCCGTCGCTGGTGGCCCCCTTGTCGTTGTTGACCAGCGCTACGGGCAGCTTGTCGAGCTTCCCGTACGGGTCCCAGAAGGAGCACAGGTACAGGGCGCCGTAGAGCAGCGGCAGGAGCAGCAGGGCGACCAGTGCGGCGGCGGGCAGCTTCCCCCTGCCGAACCGCTTCAGCTCAAGCGCGGCCAGCTTCGGCGAACGCATCGGCCGTCTCCTCTCCGGTGGTGGGTGCGGTGGCGGGTGCGGACGCGGTACGCACGACGTGGGTGCCTTCGGGGGCCTCGCTGCACACGGCGAGCACGGTCGTCCCGGCCTCGGCCACGGAGCGCAGCAGCGCCCAGGCCTCGGCGCGTTCGGCGTCCGAGAGCTTGAGGTCGGTGTCGTCGACGGCGAGCAGCCGCGGCTTGCCGATGAGCGCCAGGGCGACGGAGAGCCGCAGCGCCTCAAGACGCTCCAGGTCCCGTACGGAGGTGCGGCCCGACTTCGGCAGGGCGGCGGGGTCGAGCCCCGCGGCTTCGAGAGCCTCGTCGACCCGGGCCTCGGCGGCGGCCCGGCGCTCGGCGCGCGGGCGCAGCAGGGTGCGCAGGGAGGTTCCGTAGCGGCCCTGGAGCAGGGAGCGTTCGCCCAGGTGCTCGGCGACGGTGAAGGCGGGGTCCAGCTCACTGACCGCCGGGACCGGACCGAGGGCGGCGATCCGGCGGACGGCGGCGGCGTGCTTGGGCAGCTGCAGCCCATCGACCTCCGCGTGCCCCTCGGTGGTGCGCATCCGGCCGGTCAGGGCGAGCAGCAGGCAGGTGCGTCCCGTCCCCGAAGGCCCCTCGATCGCCACCAGTGCACCTGGCTCGGCACTGAACCCCACGTTCCGAAAGGCCCAGCCGCGCGGCCCCTTGAGTCCAAAGTCCTCGGCGCGTACCGCTGCGCCGTGCGGGCTCTCCACAGACCCTCCCCTATTTGAACTGACCGGTCAGTGCAAAAAATAGTCCGAACTCGCACTCGAAGCAAAGTGGCAGGTCAGAGGGGTGACCGAGTCGATTGTCAGTGGGGGCCGCCACCATGGACACAGACGGCCACGAAGCCGTCACACGACGACAGGAGGTTCGTCATGGCCAGCTCGTCCGCAGCCGCCGCCCCGCGGCGCCGCGCAGGCAGCCCTGCCCCCTCACTGACCGGTGCGCCCAGCGATGTCCACCCCGTTCCGCGCCGTGCCTCGGCACCGCCCGCCGCACTCGATCTGCTCGCCAAGGCCCGGTCCGGCCTGGACGAGGCCGCCGTGCTCCACGAGCCCAACGAGCGCTATGCCACCGCCCACCTCGCCGCCCTGCGCACCGCGGCGGCCGTGCTGGCCGCCCGCGGCCGCCCCGAGACGAACAAGCGCCGCCGCGAGCGCATCCGGAGCGCCTGGGAAGTCCTCCCGGAGATAGCCCCCGAGCTGACCGAGTGGAGCGCCCTGTTCGCCGCGGGAGCCCTGCGACGGGCCCGTGCGGAGGCGGGTATGCCGGGGGCGGCCAGCGGACGGGACGCGGATGATCTGCTCCGCGACGCGGCCATGTTCCTGCGCCTGGTGGAACGGCTGCTGGTGCTCCAGCCGGTGCTTCCCCAACCCCGCCCGGAGCGCCCCGGCGGCGGGTGACCTGGACGGCGGGGCGAGGCAATAGGGTGGTGACCGCTCACATCACCACCCGCACTGTTCACGCTCCGCCGCCCCCGGCGGCACCGTGCCGAGGAGTCATCTGCCGTGTCGGACCAGCCGCGCCCCCGCGCCTCCCTTCGTACCGCCGTGGTCTGGGAGGTCCTCAAGGACGCCCTGGACCGTCAGGTCAAGGCGACCGGCAGGGACGCCCTGGACGTCCTGGACACCGGCGGCGGCACCGGCAACTTCGCGGTGCCCGCCGCCCGGCTCGGCCACCGGGTCACCGTCGTCGACCCCAGCCCCAACGCGCTCTTCGCCCTGGAGCGCCGCGCGGCCGAAGCCGGCGTTGCCGACCGGGTCCGCGGGGTCCAGGGCGACATCCTCGGCCTGTTCGACGTCGTGGAGCGCGGCGGCTTCGACGCGGTGCTCTGCCACGGCGTCCTGGAGTACGTCGACGAGCCCGCCGAGGGCGTACGCAACGCGGTCGAGGCGCTGCGCCCCTCCGGCGCGCTCAGCCTGCTGGCCGCCGGAGTGGGCGGAGCCGTCCTGGCCCGCGCGCTCGCCGGTCACTTCACCGAGGCCCGCCACGCGCTGACCGACCCGGCGGGCCGCTGGGGCGAGGGCGACCCGGTGCCCCGCCGCTTCACCGCCGAGCAGCTCGCCGACCTGGTTTCCGGGACCGGTCTGGAGGTCGGCGCGGTGCACGGTGTGCGGGTCTTCGCCGACCTCGTGCCCGGCGTCCTGGTGGACACCGAGCCCGGTGCCGTCGAGGCCCTCCTGAAGCTCGAAGCGGCCGCCGCCGAGCAGCCCGCTTTCCACTCCGTCGCCACACAACTGCACGTTCTGGGCGAGAAGCGCCGCTGATCAGCAACGCAGCTCCGGACGGAGTCGGTCTCAGGACCCCCGTACGGGGCGTACGCCCCGTATGATCGGGTGACACCATCCGGCATGACGGATCGGTCGTCGGGGAATCTACGCCTCAGCAGCCGAGCCGACATAGCGGTCCGGACTGGCTGAACGCTAGAGGGCGGGTTTCACGGGGGCGAATCCCTGCCTATCCTGGAAGGGCCGCATACCGGTCGCCCCCGCGGCCGACGACGAGGAGGATCCCGTGCCGCTCTCGGAGCACGAGCAGCGCATGCTCGAGCAGATGGAGCGAGCGCTGTACGCCGAAGATCCCAAGTTCGCGACAGCGCTCGAGGGAAGCGGACTGCGTACGTACACCCGGAAAAGGGTCTATCAGGCGGTCGCTGGCTTCCTGGTGGGTATCGCGCTCCTCATGGCCGGAATGGTCGCCCAGCAGATCTGGATCAGCGTGGTGGGGTTCCTCGTCATGCTCGGCTGCGCCGTGCTCGCGGTCACCGGATGGCGCAAGGCGCCCAAGCCCGGTGAACAGCAGCAGGCCGCCGCAGGCAGCGGGGAGAGCAGTGCACGCCGCCGACCCAGACAACGCAGGTCCATGATGAACCGCATCGAGCAGCGGTGGCAGCGCCGCCGCGACGAACAGGGCTAAGGGCTGCCCCGTCATCCCCGGCGGGTGCACGACGTATGACACTGATGGCTGAGGGGCGCCCGCATTTCTGCGGGCGCCCCTCAGCCATCAGTGCGCTCGGACCCCGCCGGGTCCGCCCGGAGCGGCAACCGCGAGGCCCCGGCCAAGGGACCGAAGCCGGTCCTGGCCGGGGCCCTCGCCCATGCCGCGCGTGGTGGCCCGCGCCTCGCGGTCAGCCGTGCTGGCGGGCGAGGCGGCGCAGCCGGGCCGTCCAGCGGCCGTGTCCCGGACGGTTCACCCAGCGCTCCGCGAGTGCCGTCCGACGGTCCGCGACCGCCCACACCACCCGGACGGACGAGCGGGGCAGCAGCGTTGCCCGGAGCCGTGCCCCGCGGTCGGCCGAGGCCTGGAGGCCCGCCCGTACCGACACCGCGTCCTCGGTCAGGCCGGACGCCGGGCGAGGCCCGGGGGCGTACAGCACCTGTTCCACCGCGCTCGCGATCCGGTGCACGGCCTCGGCCGCGGTGGTGTCGAGCCGGCCCACCCGCACGATCCTGGCCGCCGCCTTCCGGGGCGTCAGCGATTCGTCCGGCGCGATGCCGTGGTCCCAGGCCGTGTCGATGACCTCCTGCCAGGCCGCCAGCGTCCGTGCGGCGGCGTCCGAGGGTGTCCGGCCCCCCGAGCCCAGCCGCCGGTTCCTCGTCCGGGTGCGCCAGAGCAGCGGTGCCAAGGGCAGTACCAGGACCAGGACCGCGCCGAGGATCAGCAGCAGCACCGTGCCCACCGGAGTGCCCCGGTCGGCCGGCAGCGCCGCCCCCGGCTCCTGCGAAGGGCCGCACCCGCCTTCCTGACGCAGCTGCGGCGGGCAGCTGTCGTCGGCGGACGGGGCGGCCGGCGGGGCGGCCGAGGTGTCCGCCGAGGGCTGCGCCGGGTCGCTCGCGTCGTCCGTGGGGACCTGGGGCCGGGTGTACTCCGGAGCGCTGCCCCGGCTCGGGGTGGGCTCGAAGCGGGTCCACCCCACCCCCTCGAAATACAGCTCGGGCCAGGCGTGCGCGTCGCGCAGTCCCACCGAGGTCGCCCCGTTCGCCTTGACGGTGCCCGGGGTGAAGCCCACCGCGACCCGGGACGGGATGCCCAGCGTCCGGGCCATCGCGGCCATCGAGAACGAGAAGTGGACGCAGAAGCCCTCCTTGTCGCGGAGGAACCGTGAGATGGCCGAGGACCCGGTCCCCGAGGCGACGGACGTGTCGTAGGTGAAGCCCCCCTCGGAAGCGAACCAGTCCTGGAGCTTCACGGCCTGCTCGTAGGCGTTGGCCGAGCCCTCCGTGACCTTCTCGGCGGTCTCCGCGACCACGCTCGGCAGCGATTCGGGGACCCGGGTGTACTCCTGGGACAGGCTCTGCGACGGCGGTCCGGCCGCCGCCAGCTGCTCCGCCGTCGGCTCGACGACCAGACTGCCGACCTCGTACTGCGCACCGCGTGTGGTCTGCCCGTCGTCGCCGACGAGGGTGCGGCCCTCCGGCTCGTACCGCCAGCGGCCGTCGATGCGGACCTCGCTCGCCGGGTAGGGGAGCGGCAGATAGGTCTGCTGGTACGAACGCGAGGCGGAGATGTTCGTCCGGACCTCGGTGACGGAGACGTCCCGGCCGAGCCCGGTCGGCTGCGGGAGGCGGTTGGGAACGTCCGTCAGCCGGCGCGTGGAGGAGCGCCACTCGCTGCCGTTGAACTCGTCCAGGGCCAGGATCCGGAGATACAGGCCCTGCGGGTCCTGGGTGTTGCTGCGATACGTCATCACCTCCCGGTTCTCCGGCTGGTTGAGGTTGTTCTGCAGTGACACCAGGGGGTTCACGGCGGAGATGGTGCCGCCCCCGCTGCCCTTGCCGGTCCCGGGGCCGTCGCCGCCCAGCAGGCCGCTGTCCAGGGTGGGCAGGGCCAGCGGCACGACCAGGGCGATGCCGAGCGCCAGCACGCCGATCCGCCGCCCCGTGCGGACCGGGGAGGACCCGCCGCCCGCCCCGGCCAGCCCGTCCGCCAGACCGCCCGAGGAGCGCGAGGCGCCGCTGAAGACCCGGCCCCACTGGGAGAGCCGGTCCCGGCCCTCCGCCAGCAGGAGCAGCAGATAGCCGGAGGCGGCGAGCAGGAACCACAGCCAGCCCGCCCCGCCGCCGGAGAGCCCGGCCGCCACCGAGTAGAGGGCGAGCAGCGGCAGTCCGGCCGGGGCCGCGCTGCGGAAGGACACCGCCAGGGCGTCCACCACGAGCCCGATGAGCACCACCCCGCCGATCACCATCAGCCGGATGCCGTCCGTCAGCGGGGCCGGAATGGCGTACGTGCCGACGTCCTCACCGCCTGCCACCAGCAGCTCGCCGAGCCGCATCACGGCCTCCGGGCCCGGCACCACCCCGAACAGGGCGTGATCCCGGGCGAACAGGACGGTCAGCAGCAGCAGGGTGACCAGGGCCTGGCAGACGATGGTCAGCGACCGCGCCAGCGGAACCCGGCGCGCGAGAGCACCCACCCCGCTCTGGACACCGAGGACCAACGCCGCCTGGAACAGCCAGCCCACGCCGTCCACCAGCGGGAGCATTGCCCCCGTCGCCAGCAGCGTCGCCGCGTAGGCGCACAGCGCCAGCCGGGTCCGCCCGCTCATGACCATCCCCCCGCGAAACCTGTCTGACCGCCGCTCCCGGCGGACTGTGTGTCCGTGCGCATCCGGCCCACCTGCTGCCACAGCGCGGGCAGCTCGGCACCCGGCTCCACCAGCACCGCGATCCAGCCCGACTCGCGCAGCTGCCGCAGCCGCTTCTCGGTGGCGGCCGCGGAGGGCACCTCGCCCGCCCAGGCGGCGCTCTCCAGGACGAACGCGACCGCGGCGCCGGCCCGCTGCCGCATCCGGGCCGCGACCTCGGCCTGCTCCTCGTCGAGATCGCCGAAGAAGGCGATGAGCAGCCCCTCGTTGCCGCCGCGCAGCACGTCATGGGCGCGCGAGAGGCCCCCGCCCTCGGAATGGCCGACGACCGCGAGCGTGTCGAGCATCAGCCCGGCCGAGTCCGCGGACTCCTGGGTGGAACCGGCGAAGCCACCGGCCCCCTCGCCGGGCACCGCGTTCCCGTCGTCGGTGAGCAGGCGTACGGCGAAGCCGCGCTCCAGCATGTGCACCAGGGCGGAGGCCGCGCCCGACACCGCCCACTCGAAGGCGGAGTCCGGCCCGGCCCCGTGATAGCCGATGCGCCGGGTGTCCAGCAGGACCGTGCACCGGGCGCGCTGCGGCTGTTCCTCCCGGCGCACCATCAGCTCGCCGTGGCGTGCGGTGGAGCGCCAGTGGACCCGGCGCAGATCGTCGCCGTGGCGGTAGCCGCGCGGAATGATGTCGTCCTCGCCGGCGAGCGCGAGCGAGCGCTGCCGCCCGTCCCCGTACCCGGAGGCCTCGCCCGCCAGCCGCAGCGCGGGCAGCGGCACCGTGCGCGGGATGACGACGAGGGTGTCGTACGCACTGAAGGAACGGGTCAGCTCGCACATCCCGAACGGGTCGCTGAGCCGCAGCTGCAACGGGCCGAGCGGATAGCGGCCGCGCAGATCGGAACGGACCCGGTAGGACACCTCGCGCCGCCCGCCCGCCTCCACCCGGTCCAGCACGAAGCGGGGACGCGGTCCCAGCACGTACGGCACGCGGTCCTGAAGCATCAGCAGGCCGGTGGGCAGCCGCGACACGTTGTCCATCCGCAGATGGACCCGGGCCTCCGAGCCCGCGGGCACCCGGGACGGCGAGAGCCGCCGGGTACCCGTGACCCGGTAGCGGGTGCGGTAGAGCACGGTCACGCAGACCAGGGGCAGCACGGCCAGCAGCAGCCCGACGCGCAGCAGGTCGCCCTGGCCGAGGACGTACGCACAGACGGCGGCGGCCACCCCGGCGGCCAGGAACGAACGCCCCCGGGTGGTCAGCCCGCCCAGCGCGGCCCGCAGACCGCCCTTCCTGCCGCCGTCCTCGACGGCGCCGGGCTCGCCGGCCGTCATCACAGCCGCCGTGCCCCGGGCTGCTGCTGGTTGTACAGCGGGCGGCCCGGCTCGTGCAGACCCGGCACGGGCGGCGCGGTGCCGCCTGCCGAGGTCGGGACCGGAGTGCGCTGGACGATTTCCAGGACCACCTGCTCCGCCGTGCGGCGGTTCAGCTGGGCCTGGGCGGTGGGCAGCAGCCGGTGTGCGAGCACCGGGGTGGCCAGTGCCTGGACGTCGTCCGGCAGGGCGTAGTCGCGCCCGCTGAGCGCGGCGGACGCCTTCGCGGCGCGCAGCAGATGCAGGGTGGCGCGCGGCGAGGCCCCGAGTCTGAGGTCCGGGTGGCTGCGGGTGGCCCCGACGAGCTCCACGGCATACCGCCGGACCGCGTCGGCCACGTGCACTGTGCGGACGGCGTCGATGAGCTTCACGATGTCGTGGGCGTGGGCCACCGGCTGGAGGTCGTCCAGCGGTGAGAGCCCGCCGTGCACATCGAGCATCTGGAGCTCGGCGTCCGGGCTGGGATAGCCGATGGACACGCGCGCCATGAAGCGGTCGCGCTGGGCCTCGGGCAGCGGGTAGGTGCCCTCCATCTCGACCGGGTTCTGCGTGGCCACCACCATGAACGGGTCGGGCAGCTCGTAGGTGTGCCCGTCGATGGTGACCTGGCGCTCCTCCATCGACTCCAGCAGCGCCGACTGCGTCTTCGGCGAGGCGCGGTTGATCTCGTCGCCGATCACGATCTGGGCGAAGATCGCGCCCGGCTTGAACTCGAAGTCCCGCCGCTGCTGGTCGAAGATCGACACGCCGGTGATGTCCGAGGGCAGCAGGTCCGGCGTGAACTGGATCCGCCGCACGGAACAGTCGATGGACCGGGCCAGCGCCTTGGCCAGCATGGTCTTGCCCACCCCGGGCACATCCTCGATGAGGAGATGCCCCTCGGCGAGCAGCACGGTCAGCGAAAGCCGTACGACCTCGGGCTTGCCCTCGATCACACCCTCCACCGACCTGCGCACCCGCTCCGCTGTGGTGGTCAGATCAGTGAGGCTCGCTCGATCGTCATAGGTCGTCACCCGGCCCTCCTCGGCCCTTTGCGCATGGGCCGACACATCCCGCGCGGCCCACCCCGAAATTCGGACACCCTTCCGGAAGGCCCGGAGGGCGTCACACCCGCATTCTTGTTGCCGCTACCGCTTCGTGTCACTCGCCTGTGGATAAGTGCGTGCGAAATGTCAGTGTCTGTTGCGATTTCGGCACTGTGGTGGATGGGTGAGGTGGAGACGGGAGGCCGGGGAGGGAGTGGCCCGAACCGTTCAGGACTCGGAGTGGATCTCGCGCAGCAGACCGGTGGTCACGTCGAAGACGAAGCCCCGGACGTCGTCGCTGTGCAGCAGGAACGGCGAGGTGCGGACCCGCTGCATGGACTGGCGTACGTCCTGGTCGGCGTCGGTGTAGGCCTCCACCGCCCACACGGGCCGCTGCCCCACCTCACGCTCCAGCTCCTGCCGGAAGTCCTCGGTGAGGGATTCCAGGCCGCAGTTGGTGTGGTGGATGAGGATGATGCTGCGGGTGCCGAGCGCCCGCTGGCTGATGGTCAGCGAGCGGATCACGTCGTCGGTGACCACGCCGCCCGCGTTGCGGATGGTGTGGCAGTCGCCGAGTTCGAGACCCAGCGCGGCGTGGAGGTCGAGGCGGGCGTCCATGCAGGCGACGATGGCGACCTGGAGAACGGGCCGGGCGTCCATGCCCGGATCGCGGAAGTCCTTCGCGTACCGGGCGTTCAGCGCGACCAGCTGGTCGGTGACCTCGCCGCTCTCGCGGACCGCCGCGGCGGTGGACGTCACGGGCTCGGTGGAGGAGTGAGCGGAAGTCGACATGGCTACGACGTTAGCCTTCCCACCTGGTCCGGGAGTGCTGTGAGAAGCGGACAAAGAACATCAACGCGGCTTGTTGTGAGGTAACCCACAGGCCCTGGAGTGCGCCCGTTCGAGTGAGATCGCCGCGTCCGGACGGGTGGGACGACTCGCTGCCTGGTTCGTTGATCGCGAATCGATCGAATGGCAGGGTGGACTAAAGTAACGCGAAGTCACCATCCCCCTTCCATAACCCACCGCCCCATCGCACCCCCTGCATATTCCCGTTTTTTCCCCGTGATGTGCGGCGTACGTGCGGCCCGGCCCTCTCCCGCTCCCGGTCGGCCGACGCCCCTTCCCCGGCGCCGGCGGACCTCCCCTTCGGAGCGGGCGGGGACCAGGACGTACGTGCCGGCCGCGCGGGACAGAGCCTGAGAGGGCGCATTGAGCCAGACCCGACACGTCCCGGTGATGCTCCAGAGGTGTCTGGACCTGTTGGCCCCGGCTCTCCAGGACCCGGCCCACCCGGAGCCCGTGGTCGTCGACTGCACCCTCGGCCTCGGCGGTCACAGCGAGGCCCTGCTCGCCTCCTTCCCCACCGCACGCCTGATCGCCCTGGACCGGGACAAGGAAGCCCTGCGCCTCTCCGGCGAACGGCTCGCCCCCTACGGAGACCGGGCCACCCTCGTCCACGCGGTCTACGACGAACTTCCCGACGTCCTCGCCCGCCTCGGCACCCCCAAGGTCCAGGGCGTGCTCTTCGATCTCGGCGTCTCCTCCATGCAGCTCGACGAGGCCGACCGCGGATTCGCGTACGCCCAGGACGCCCCGCTCGACATGCGCATGGACCAGTCCACCGGCATGGGCGCCGCCGAGGTGCTCAACACCTACCCGCCCGGCGAACTGGTCCGGATCCTGCGGGCGTACGGCGAGGAGAAGCAGGCCAAGCGGATCGTCTCGGCCATCGTGCGCGAGCGCGACAAGGAGCCGTTCAGCAACAGCGCCCGGCTCGTCGAGCTGATCCGCGACGCGCTGCCGCAGGCCGCCAAGCGCACCGGTGGCAACCCCGCCAAGCGCACCTTCCAGGCCCTGCGCATCGAGGTCAACGGGGAGCTCAGCGTCCTGGAGCGGGCCATCCCGGCGGCCGTGGACAGCCTCGCCGTCGGGGGCCGGCTCGCCGTCCTGTCCTACCACTCGCTGGAGGACCGGCTCGTCAAGCAGGTCCTCGCGGCGGGCGCCGCCAACACCGCGCCGCCCGGACTCCCCGTCGTCCCCGAGCGCTACCAGCCCCGCCTGAAGCTCCTCACCCGGGGCGCGGAGCTCCCCACCGAGGAGGAGGTCGCCGAGAACCGGCGCGCAGCCCCCGCCCGGCTGCGCGGCGCCCAGCGCATCCGCGAGGAGGAGCGATGAGCGCCACGGGAGCCGTGCGGTGAGCAAACCGGCCGCACCGCTGAAGGGGCGGGCCGGACGGCTCGCCCGGCTGATGCCGTCCACCGGGCCCAGCACCGCGGCCCGCACCCCCTTCGTCCTGCTGGTCGTCCTGCTCCTGGGCGGTGGGCTCATCGCCCTGCTCCTGCTGAACTCCGCGCTCAACGAAGGGTCGTTCAGGCTCAGCAAGCTCAAGCGGGAGACCACCGGGCTCACCGACGAGCAGCAGGCCCTCCAGCGCGACGTCGACAGCCGCTCCCAGCCCGACGCCCTGGAGCGCCGCGCCCGGGAGCTGGGCATGGTCCCCGGCGGCAACCCCGCCTTCCTCAACCCGGACGGCACGGTCCGCGGCGTACCCACCGAGGCCACCGCCCCGCCGTCGCCCAGCCCCAGCCCCAGCGCCAGCGCCTCGGCCGACGCCGACTCCTCACCGGACCCCGACGCCCCGGCCGCCGGTTCCGCGTCGCCCTCCGAGGCCGTACCCACGACGTCCGCACCCGCGACCGGGCCGGACGCCGCGACCGCCCCCGAGGCGGGGAACAGCCCGCCCCCGACGAGCCCCGGCAGGTGACGCAGTGCCGTCCAAGGAACCGCCGCGCCGCCGTGTGCCCGGCCCGGCCCGTCCCCGCAACGGATCGAGCCGCTCCCCTCGCTCCGGCGCACGCCCCCCGGCGCGCCGCCCACGCCCCGCCCCGGGGCGCACCACCGCACGCGGCCGGGCGCCGCGCTCCCTGCGTCTGGGCAGCCCGCGCCCCCGGCTGCGGCTGGTCAGCCTCGGGCTGACGCTGGTCATGCTGGCCTTCGTGGCCCGGCTGCTCCAGGTCCAGGCCGTCGACGCCAGTGCGTACGCGGCCAAGGCCGAGAAGAACCGGTACTGGGAGTACACGGTCGCCGCCGAGCGCGGGGAGATCACCGACCGCAACGGCATCGCGCTCGCCACCAGCGTCGACGCGCACAACATCACGGCCGACCCCAAGATGTTCACGCCCAAGGACAGCGGGGCCCCCGACGCCCCCCAGCAGGCGGCCGCCCTGCTCGCCCCGATCCTCGACAAGGACGCTGACGAGCTGGCCGAGAAGCTCTCCGCGAAGAAGAGCCGCTACACGGTCCTGGCCCACCGGCAGACGCCCCAGGTCTGGAAGCAGATCAAGGACCTCAAGGCCGCATTCGCCGAGAAGGCCGCCGAGGACAAGGCGGACGGCGGCCCGGGAGCCAATGTCCTGGCCGGGGTCTTCCAGGAGCCGACCACCAAGAGGGTCTACCCCAACGGGGATCTCGCCGCCGGGATACTGGGATTCGTCAGCGCCGACGGCAAGGGCGGCGGGGGCCTGGAATCGCAGCTGAACAAGGAGCTCGCGGGCGAGGACGGCAAGATCCGCTACGCCCAGGCCGGCGGCCGCCACGTCCCCACCGCGGGCACCCGCGAGATCCCGGCCGTGCCCGGCTCCGACATCGAGCTGACCATCGACCGCGACATCCAGTGGGCCGCCCAGAAGGCCATCAGCGACCAGGTCGAGAAGTCCAAGGCCGACCGCGGCTACGTCATCGTGCAGAACACGCGGACCGGCGAGCTGCTGGCCATGGCCAACGCCCCCGGCTACGACCCCAACGACCTCTCCCAGGCCACCTCCGCCTCCCTGGGCAACGCCGCCCTCCAGGACGTGTACGAGCCCGGCTCCACCAGCAAGGTCATGTCCATGGCCGCCGTGCTGGAGGAGAAGGCCGCCACGCCCGGCACCCATGTCACCGTGCCCAACCGGCTGCACCGCGGCGACCGGCTCTTCAAGGACGACGTCGACCACCCCACCTGGTACCTCACGCTCAACGGGGTCCTCGCCAAGTCCAGCAACATCGGGACCATCCTGGCGACCGGTCAGCTCGGCAGGACCCAGGCCGAGTCCAACCAGGTCCTCTACGACTACCTGCGCAAGTTCGGCCTCGGCTCCAAGACGGGCCTCGGCTACCCCGGCGAGTCGCCCGGCCTCCTCGCCCACCCCAAGGACTGGTCGACCTCGCAGCAGTACACGATCCCCTTCGGCCAGGGGCTCTCCATCAACGCCGTCCAGGCCGCCTCGGTCTACTCCACGGTCGCCAACGGCGGAGTCCGGATCGCCCCCACCCTCGTACGCGGAACCAAGGGCTCCGACGGCCGCTTCACCCCCGCCGAGGCCCCCGAGGAGACCCGGGTGGTCAGCGAGAAGACCGCCAGAACCCTGTCGACGATGCTGGAGTCGGTCGTCGAGGACCAGGAGGGCACCGGCACCAAGGCCGCGATCCCCGGCTACCGGGTCGCGGGCAAGACCGGCACCGCCAACCGGGTCGACCCGGTCCTCGGTGTCTACAAGGGCTACACCGCCTCCTTCGCCGGCTTCGCCCCGGCCGACAACCCGCAGGTCACCGTGTACTGCGCGATCCAGAACCCCACCAAGGGCAGCTACTTCGGCGGCCAGATCTGCGGCCCGATCTACAAGCAGGTCATGGAGTTCGCACTCAAGACGCTCCAGACCCCACCGTCCGGCAGCGAGCCGCCCCGGCTGCCGGTGTCCTTCAAGCCCGGCGAGTGAACACGGGGATGCGCGAGCATCTCCTCCAAGGGAACCCTCAGTGACAACCATCACCCCCGATCCCGGGAACCGGAACGAGAACCACCGGAACCAGGGTCCCTCGCTTCGCGAGACGCCGCACCGGCCCGGTACGCTCACCGCCGTGCCCCACGCTGATCAGTCCCAAACCACCCAGAAGGACGCGCCTGTGACCTACCCGGGAGCGCCCCGACCGGACCGGCTCCGGCCCACCCCCCTCGGCGAGCTGGCCGGCCGGCTCGGCATCGAAGCACCGGCCTCCGGTGAGGCCACCGGCATCACGCACGACTCACGGGCCGTGCGCCCCGGTGACGTGTACGCGGCCCTGCCCGGCGCCCGCTTCCACGGCGCCGACTTCGCCGCCCAGGCCGCGGGCCTCGGGGCCGCCGCCGTCCTCACCGACCCCGCGGGCGCCGAACGCGCCGCCGCCACCGGCCTGCCGGTCCTGGTCGCCGAGAGCCCGCGCGCCGTCATGGGTGAGCTGGCCGCCGACATCTACGGGCGGCCCGGCATCGGCCTCCTCCAGATCGGCATCACCGGCACTTCGGGCAAGACCACCACCGCGTACCTGGTCGAGGGCGGACTGCGCGCCGCCGGACGCCCCACCGGGCTGATCGGCACCGTCGAGATGCGCATCGGCGACGAGCGCATCAAGTCCGAGCGCACCACCCCCGAAGCCACCGACCTCCAGGCCCTGTTCGCCGTCATGCGCGAGCGCGGTGTCGAGGCCGTCGCGATGGAGGTCTCCAGCCACGCCCTGGTGCTCGGCCGGGTCGACGGCTGCGTCTTCGACGTCGCCGTCTTCAACAACCTCAGCCCGGAGCACATGGAGTTCCACTCCGGCATGGAGGACTACTTCCAGGCCAAGGCCCAGCTCTTCACCCCCGAGCGCAGCCACCGCGGCGTGGTGAACTTCGACGACGAGTACGGTCGCAGGCTCATCACCGAGTCCGGCGTCCCGGTCACCAGCTTCTCCGCAGAGGGCCACCCCGACGCCGACTGGCACGCCGAGGACGTCGAGGTCGGCCCGCAGGACAGCACCTTCACCGCCGTCGGCCCGAAGGGCGAGCGGATCGCCGCCCGCGCCCCGCTGCCCGGCCCGTTCAACGTCGCCAACACCCTCGCCGCGATCGTCACGCTGGCCGTCGCGGGCGTCGACCCGCAGACCGCCGCCGACGGCGTCGCCGCCGTGCCCGGCGTGCCCGGGCGACTGGAGCGGGTGGACGCCGGGCAGCCCTACCTCGCCGTCGTCGACTACGCGCACAAGACCGACGCCGTCGAGTCCGTCCTGCGCTCCCTGCGCAAGGTCACCGAGGGCAAGGTGCACATCGTCCTCGGCTGCGGAGGCGACCGCGACACCACCAAACGCGGCCCGATGGGCGCCGCCGCGGCCCGGCTCGCCGACACCGCCGTACTGACCTCCGACAACCCCCGCTCCGAGGACCCCCTCGCGATCCTCGCCGCGATGCTCTCCGGCGCCGCCGAGGTCCCCGTCCACGAACGCGGCGACGTGCTCGTCGACGCCGACCGGGCCGCCGCCATCGCCGCCGCCGTCGCCCGCGCCGAACCGGGCGACACCGTCCTGGTGGCGGGCAAGGGCCACGAGCAGGGCCAGGACGTCCACGGAGTGGTCCGCGCCTTCGACGACCGCAAGGTCCTGCACGCAGCCATCGAGCGGTCCCAGGCGCGCACCGGCGCCGCGGGCCGCGCCCCTCACCACGAGAACAACAGTCAGGGATGACCAAGTGATCACCCTTTCCCTCGCCGAGATCGCCGGAATCGTCGGCGGGCAGCCGCACGACATACCGGACCCGGCAGTCACCGTGACCGGACCCGTCGTCATCGACTCCCGCGAGGTCGTGCCCGGCAGCCTGTTCGCCGCGTTCGCCGGCGAACGGGTCGACGGCCACGACTACGCGCAGCGCGCCGTCGAGGCGGGCGCGGCAGCCGTCCTGGCCGCCCGCCCCGTCGGTGTTCCGGCGATCGTCGTGGACGACGTGGTCGCCGCACTCGGCGCGCTCGCCCGAACCGTAGTGGAACGCCTCGGCACCACCGTCGTCGGCCTCACCGGCTCCGCGGGCAAGACGTCCACCAAGGACCTGATCGCCCAGCTCCTTCAGCGCAAGGCCCCCACGGTCTGGACGCCCGGCTCCCTCAACAACGAGATCGGCCTGCCTCTCACGGCCCTGAGCGCCACCGCCGAGACCGAGCACCTGGTCCTTGAGATGGGCGCCCGCGGTATCGGGCACATCCGTTACCTGGCCGAGCTGACCCCGCCCCGCATCGGTCTGGTCCTCAACGTCGGCTCCGCCCACCTCGGCGAGTTCGGCAGCCGCGAGGCCATCGCCCAGGCCAAGGGTGAGCTGGTCGAGGTCCTCCCCGAGGACGGCTGCGCCGTGCTCAACGCCGACGACCCTCTCGTACGCGCGATGGCCTCGCGCACCAAGGCCCGCGTCCTGCTCTTCGGAGAAGCCCCGGAAGCGGACGTACGGGGCGAGAAGGTCCGGATGACCGCCGACGGGCGGCCCGCTTTCCAGCTCCACACACCCACCGGGTGCAGCGACGTGACCTTGCGCCTGTACGGTGAGCACCACGTGTCGAACGCGCTCGCCGCGGCCGCCGTCGCCCATGAGTTGGGCATGTCCGTGACCGAGATCGCCGAGGCGCTCTCGGAGGCGGGCACCCTCTCCCGCTGGCGCATGGAGGTCACCGAGCGCGGGGACGGTGTGACGGTTGTCAACGACGCCTACAACGCGAACCCCGAATCCATGAGAGCCGCACTGCGTGCGCTGGCTGCCATGGGCCAGGCCCGAGCGGCCGACGGGGGGCGCACCTGGGCGGTGCTCGGTCAGATGGCCGAGCTCGGTGACGCGTCGCTCGCCGAGCACGACGCGGTCGGACGGCTCGCCGTCCGGCTCAACGTCAGCAAGCTCGTCGCTGTCGGGGGGAGAGAAGCCTCCTGGCTGCAACTGGGCGCATATAACGAGGGTTCGTGGGGTGAGGAGTCGGTGCACGTGTCCGACGCACAGGCGGCCGTCGACCTGCTGCGCAGTGAACTGCGCCCGGGAGACGTCGTGCTGGTGAAGGCGTCCCGGTCGGTCGGTCTGGAGAAGGTCGCCCTGGCACTGCTGGAGAACTCGACCGAGGGCGAGGTCGCCGGCCGATGAGGCAGATCCTCTTCGCGGGGGCCATCGGGCTCTTCCTGACCCTGGTCGGTACCCCGCTGCTGATCAAACTGCTGGCCCGCAAGGGGTACGGGCAGTTCATCCGGGACGACGGCCCGCGCACGCACGGCAGCAAGAAGGGCACGCCCACGATGGGCGGCATCGCCTTCATCCTGGCGACGATCATCGCGTACATCCTCGCGAAGGTCATCACGGGTGAGTCGATGAGCTTCTCCGGGGCCCTCGTCCTGTTCCTGATGGCCGGGATGGGCCTCGTCGGCTTCCTCGACGACTACATCAAGATCGTCAAGCAGCGGTCGCTCGGTCTGCGGGCCAAGGCGAAGATGGCCGGCCAGCTGATCGTCGGTATCGCCTTCGCGGTGCTCTCGCTCCAGTTCGCGGACTCCCGGGGCAACACCCCCGCCTCCACCCGGCTCTCCTTCGTGGAGGACTTCGGCTGGTCGATCGGCCCGGTGCTGTTCTGCGTCTGGGCGCTGTTCATGATCCTCGCCATGTCCAACGGCGTGAACCTCACGGACGGTCTGGACGGTCTGGCCACCGGTGCCTCGGTGATGGTCTTCGGCGCCTACACCTTCATCGGCCTCTGGCAGTTCCAGGAGTCCTGCGCCAACGCGGCCAACCTGACCAACCCGAGCGCCTGTTTCGAGGTGCGCGACCCACTCGACCTCGCCGTCGTCGCCTCCGCCCTGATGGGCGCCTGCTTCGGCTTCCTGTGGTGGAACACCTCGCCCGCCAAGATCTTCATGGGCGACACCGGTTCGCTCGCCCTCGGCGGAGCCCTCGCGGGCCTCGCGATCCTGTCCCGCACCGAGTTCCTGCTCGCCATCCTCGGCGGCCTCTTCGTGATGATCACCATGTCCGTGGTCATCCAGGTCGGTTCGTTCAAGATGACCGGCAAGCGGGTCTTCCGGATGGCGCCGCTCCAGCACCACTTCGAACTCAAGGGGTGGTCCGAAGTCCTTGTCGTGGTCCGCTTCTGGATCATCCAGGGCATGTGCGTGATCGTCGGCCTCGGCCTCTTCTACGCGGGATGGGCAGCCAAGAAGTGAGCTCCGTGGACTGGCAGGGCAAGCACGTCACCGTCGCCGGGCTCGGCGTCAGCGGTATCCCCGCGGCCCGCGCCCTCAACGAGCGCGGCGCGCGCGTCACCGTCGTCAACGACGGCGACGACGACCGCGCCCGTGCGCAGGCGGCCGAACTGGAGGCGCTCGGCATCACCGTGCGCCTCGGCGACGGCGCCACCCTGCCGCCGTCCACGGACCTCGTCGTCACCGCCCCCGGCTGGCAGCCGGACAAGCCGCTCTTCCTGGCTGCCGCCGAGGCGGGCGTCCCGGTCTGGGGCGACGTCGAACTGGCCTGGCGACTGCGCGGCTCGGGCGGCCGGAAGCCCGCGCCCTGGCTCGCGGTCACCGGCACCAACGGCAAGACCACCACCGTACGGATGCTGGCCTCGATCCTCGAAGCTGCGGGCCTGCGCACCGCGGCCGTCGGCAACATCGGCGTATCGCTGCTGGACGCCGTGCTCGGCGATCAGGAGTACGACGTCCTCGCCGTCGAACTCTCCAGCTACCAGCTGCACTGGGCGCCCTCCCCGCGCGCCCACTCCGCGGCCGTCCTCAACCTGGCCCCCGACCACCTCGACTGGCACGGCTCGATGGCGGCGTACGCCGCCGACAAGGGGCGCGTCTACGAGGGCAACACGGTCGCCTGCGTCTACAACGCGGCCGACCCGGCCACCGAGGACCTGGTCCGCGAGGCCGATGTCGAGGAGGGCTGCCGGGCCATCGGCTTCACCCTCGGCGCCCCCGGTCCCTCGCAGCTCGGCGTGGTCGACGGCATCCTCGTCGACCGGGCGTTCGTCGCCAACCGGCACAAGCAGGCCCAGGAGCTCGCCGAGGTCTCCGACGTCCACCCGCCGGCCCCGCACAACATCGCCAACGCGCTGGCCGCCGCCGCCCTGGCCCGCGCCTTCGGCGTGGAGGCGGCCGCCGTACGCGACGGACTGCGGGCCTTCCGTCCGGACGCCCACCGCATCGAACACATCGCGGACATCGGGGAGGTGGCCTACGTCGACGACTCCAAGGCCACCAACACCCATGCCGCGGAGGCCTCCCTCGCCGCCTACGACTCCGTCGTCTGGATCGCCGGGGGCCTCGCCAAGGGCGCGACCTTCGACGCGCTGGTGACCGGCGCCGCGCAGCGGCTGCGCGGGGCCGTGCTGATGGGCGCCGACCGGGCCCTGATCCGCGAAGCCCTGACGCGACACGCCCCCGAAGTCCCGGTGGTCGACCTCGAACGGACCGACACTGGGGCGATGTCCGAAGCGGTCGCGCAGGCGGCCGCGCTCGCCCGGCCGGGCGATACGGTACTGCTGGCCCCGGCCTGTGCCTCGATGGACATGTTCACCAACTACAACAAGCGGGGCGAGGCGTTCGCGGACGCCGTCCGCGCGCGCGCCGACGAGAGCGCCTGACCGACCGGGCCTCCGCGCCCGGGGCCGCGGCCCCGGGCACGAGCAGTGGAGGGGACAGCGACCATGCCGGCCGATGAGAGATCCGCCGTACGGCGGATGCGCACACGGGCGTCCGTTCCCCGCCCCCTCGCCGTGGCGCCCGCGCCCTCCGGAGTACCGCTGCCCCCCGGGCTCGCCCTGCGCGGACGCCTCGCCACCGGCGCCCGCCGTCCCGAGACGCCTCGCGGCCCCGCACGCGGCGGCTCGGGCCCCCGCACCCCGCGCTCCGGACGCGGTGGCGGACCGCGCCGGGCCTTCGAGCGGGCACGACGCGCCTGGGACCGGCCCCTGACCGCCTACTACGTGATCCTCGGCTCCAGCCTCCTGATCACGGTGCTGGGCCTGGTGATGGTCTACTCCGCCTCGATGATCAAGGCGCTGGACATCAGCAAGCCCTCGACGTACTTCTTCGGGAAGCAGTTCCTCGCCGCCGTCATCGGCGGCGCACTGATGCTGATCGCCGCCCGGATGCCGGTCAAACTCCACCGGGCCCTGGCCTACCCGCTGCTGATGACCACCGCCTTCCTGATGGTCCTGGTCCAGGTCCCCGGGATAGGGATGTCGGTCAACGGCAACCAGAACTGGCTCTCTCTGGGTGGCTCCTTCCAGCTCCAGCCCAGCGAGTTCGGCAAGCTCGCCCTGATCCTGTGGGGCGCGGACCTGCTCGCCCGCAAACAGGACAAGCGGTTGCTGACCCAGTGGAAACACATGCTCGTGCCGCTCGTGCCGGTCGCCTTCATGCTGCTCGGACTGATCATGCTCGGTGGCGACATGGGAACCGCGATCATCCTCGCGGCGATCCTGTTCGGCCTGCTCTGGCTGGCCGGCGCCCCCACCCGGCTGTTCGCGGGGGTGCTCGGCTTCGCCGCCGTCATCGCGTTCCTGCTGATCTGGACCAGCCCCAACCGGATGTCCCGGCTCTCCTGCATGGGCATCGTCGGCGAACCCGACCCGGAGGACGGCTGCTGGCAGGCCGCACACGGAATCTACGCTCTGGCGTCCGGCGGATGGTTCGGTTCCGGACTGGGTGCGAGTGTGGAAAAATGGGGGCAACTCCCCGAACCTCACACCGACTTCATCTTCGCCATCACCGGTGAGGAACTGGGTCTGGCGGGGACGCTGTCCGTGCTCGCCCTGTTCGCGGCTCTAGGCTATGCGGGTATCCGCGTGGCCGGACGCACGGAGGACCCCTTCGTGAGGTATGCCGCGGGAGGCGTGACCACGTGGATCACGGCCCAGGCCGTGATCAACATCGGTGCGGTGCTCGGCCTGTTGCCGATCGCCGGGGTTCCGCTCCCGCTGTTCTCCTACGGGAGATCGGCTCTGCTGCCGACGATGTTCGCGGTCGGGCTGATGATCGCCTTCGCACGGGAGGATCCCGCCGCGAAGGCGGCCCTGGCCATGCGGAAGCCCGGGGTGAGATGGAAGACGATGAGACGGCGCGTCAAGAAGCGTCCGTCCGGAGAGCGGTGAATTTCGGTGCATGTCGTACTCGCCGGCGGGGGGACCGCCGGACACATCGAGCCCGCGCTTGCCCTCGCAGACGCCCTGCGCAGGCAGGACCCGACCGTGGGGATCACTGCCCTCGGCACGGAACGCGGACTGGAGACCAGGCTCGTACCCGAGCGGGGATACGAGCTGGCGCTCATCCCCGCCGTCCCGCTGCCCCGCAAGCCCACGCCCGAACTGATCACCGTCCCGGGCCGGCTGCGCGGCACCATCAAGGCGGCCGAGCAGGTCCTGGAGCGCACCAAGGCGGACTGCGTGGTCGGCTTCGGCGGCTATGTCGCCCTGCCCGGCTACCTCGCGGCCAAGCGGGTCGGCGTGCCCATCGTCGTCCACGAGGCCAACGCCCGCCCGGGCCTGGCCAACAAGATCGGCTCGCGGTACGCCCACGGGGTCGCCGTATCCACCCCGGACAGCAAGCTGCGCGGCGCCCGCTACATCGGCATCCCGCTGCGCCGCACCATCGCCACCCTGGACCGCGCCCGGGTCCGCCCGGAGGCCCGCGCCTCCTTCGGCCTCGACCCCAACCTGCCGACGCTGCTGGTCTCCGGCGGCTCGCAGGGCGCCCGCCACCTCAACGAGGTCGTGCAGCGGGTCGCGCCGCTGCTCCAGCGCTCCGGGATCCAGATCCTGCATGTGGTCGGCCCGAAGAACGAATTGCCGCGTATCGACAACATGCCCGGGATGCCGCCCTACATCCCGGTACCGTACGTGGACCGGATGGACCTCGCGTACGCCGCGGCCGACATGATGCTCTGCCGCGCGGGTGCGATGACCGTCGCCGAACTCTCCGCCGTCGGGCTCCCCGCCGCCTATGTCCCGCTGCCCATCGGCAACGGCGAACAGCGGCTCAACGCCCAGCCGGTGGTCAACGCCGGCGGCGGCCTGCTGGTCGACGACGCGGCGCTCACCCCGGAGTGGGTGCAGGCCAACGTCCTGCCGGTGCTGTCGGACCCCCACCGGCTGTACGAAATGTCCCGTGCGGCCGCGGAGTTCGGCCGGCGCGACGCCGACGACCTGCTCGTCGGCATGGTGTACGAAGCGATCGCCGCACGCCGCTAGGCGTGCGGCGCGAGGCGGTTCGGGCCCGGGGCACGCGCCCCGGGCCCGGCGAAGGAGCGAGCGTGGCCGGACCGACGACCGCCCAGCGCGGCGCCCCCGAGCGGGCGGACACCCCCGCCCGCCCGCCGCGGACCGGCCCCGAGGGGCGCCGGATCAGCCGCCGTACGCTGCTGATCCTGATCACCCTCGCGGCGGCCCTGCTCACCGCGTTCGTGATCTGGGTGCTCTACGGTTCCTCCTGGCTGCGCGTCGAACGCGTCCGTACGAGCGGCGTCGAGGTACTCACCCGTGAAGAGGTCGAAGCGGTGGCGGCCGCACCGGTCGGCGCCCCGCTGGTCTCGGTGGACACCGACGCCATGGAGAGCAGGTTGCGCCAGAAGTTGCCACGTATCGACACAGTGGATGTCGCTCGTTCCTGGCCCCACGGCATCAGCCTTAAGGTGACGGAACGGAAGCCGGTCCTGCTGGTCGGGAAGGACGGGAAGTTCGTGGAAGTGGACGCCAAGGGCGTCCGCTTCGCCACCGTGGACAAGGCGCCGAAGGGTGTGCCCCTGCTGGAGCTGACCCCCGCCCCCTCCGCGAGCCTTCGCCGTTTCGGCGACGACCGTCTGCTGCGGGAAGCGGTACGGGTCGCCGGGGACCTTCCCGCGGGCGTCGCCAAGGATACCGAAGCCGTACGGGTCATCTCGTACGACGCGATCTCCTTGCGGCTGACCCGGGATCGTGTGGTGATCTGGGGCAGCGGCGAGGACGGACCGGTGAAGGCCCGTGTTCTCACCGCGCTGATGAAAGCCGCCCCCAAAGCGGGACAGTTCGACGTAAGCGCTCCCAGCGCCCCGGCGGTATCAGCGAGTTGACGGGTATTTGTGCTGGCCAGCACCCTGGTTGGTCAGCGCTACGGGTGATCACATAGGGTGAAAAGAAAAACGGGAGGTTCGGCGTGTTCGTTGAACGTGCGCCACTTGTCGACTTAGTGTCCTGTTCGGAAGAGTCCAGGAAGCAGACACACTGGTAACCCTAAACTTCAACGTTAGGGTTTGGGTCGGCGTTCGGACCGTCCCCATCGACATCAGTCGTCGCCGCGGGGCCACCGCAGAGCGACGACACGTAACTCGAGGCGAGAGGCCTTCGACGTGGCAGCACCGCAGAACTACCTCGCAGTCATCAAGGTCATCGGTGTCGGCGGCGGTGGTGTCAATGCCATCAACCGAATGATCGAGGTCGGCCTCAAGGGCGTTGAGTTCATCGCGATCAACACGGATGCACAGGCCCTGTTGATGAGCGACGCCGACGTCAAGCTCGACGTCGGCCGCGAACTCACCCGTGGCCTCGGCGCCGGGGCGAACCCGGCCGTCGGTCGCAAGGCGGCAGAGGACCACCGTGAGGAGATCGAGGAGGTCCTCAAGGGGGCCGACATGGTCTTCGTCACCGCCGGAGAAGGCGGCGGCACCGGCACCGGCGGCGCACCCGTCGTCGCCAACATCGCGCGCTCGCTGGGCGCCCTGACGATCGGTGTGGTCACCCGCCCGTTCACCTTCGAGGGCCGACGACGCGCCAACCAGGCGGAGGACGGCATCGCCGAGCTCCGCGAAGAGGTCGACACCCTCATCGTCATCCCCAACGACCGCCTGCTGTCCATCTCGGACCGCCAGGTCAGCGTGCTCGACGCGTTCAAGTCGGCCGACCAGGTGCTGCTCTCGGGTGTCCAGGGCATCACCGACCTCATCACCACGCCGGGTCTGATCAACCTCGACTTCGCCGACGTCAAGTCGGTCATGTCCGAGGCCGGATCGGCGCTCATGGGCATCGGCTCGGCGCGCGGCGACGACCGTGCGGTCGCGGCGGCGGAGATGGCGATCTCCTCGCCGCTCCTGGAGGCGTCCATCGACGGCGCCCGCGGTGTCCTGCTCTCCATCTCCGGCGGCAGCGACCTCGGTCTCTTCGAGATCAACGAGGCCGCCCAGCTGGTGAGCGAGGCGGCCCACCCCGAGGCCAACATCATCTTCGGCGCCGTCATCGACGACGCCCTGGGCGACGAGGTGCGGGTCACCGTGATCGCCGCGGGCTTCGACGGCGGACAGCCGCCGGCCCGCCGGGAGAACGTCCTCGGTGCGAACTCCAACAAGCGCGAGGAGCCGGCCGCTCCGGCCAGGTCCTCCGCCGAGTCCGTGCGGCCGACGGGCGGACTCGGTTCCGTACCCCCGCGCGAGGAGAGCCCGGCCCCGGCCGAGCCCGCCCCCGCGTCGGCTTCGAGCGAGAGCACGCTTCCGCCGGTCTCTCCGCCGCACGTCCCGCCGGCCCGTCCCTACCAGGACGCCCAGGCCGAAGAGCTGGATGTTCCGGACTTCTTGAAGTGATAGGTCAGCATCGGGCAGAACCCGTCACGGGCAGCGCTCATTTCGCCTTCACCGATCGGTGGGGCGGAGTGAGCGCCGCTCCGTACGAGGAGCTCAACCTCGGCGGCGCGGTCGGCGACGACTCCGCCGCCGTCGGCGCGAACCGCGAGCGCGCCGCCCACGACCTCGGCATCGACCCGGCCTCGGTCGTCTGGATGAACCAGGTGCACGGCCGGGACGTCGTGGTGGTGGACGGGCCCTGGGGCGCGGACACGGAGATTCCGGCGGTGGACGCGGTGGTGACCGCCCGGCGCGGACTGCCGCTCGCGGTGCTCACCGCCGACTGCACCCCCGTACTGCTCGCCGACCCGGTCGCCGGAGTCGTCGGAGCGGCGCACGCCGGGCGGCCGGGACTGGTCGCCGGAATCGTGCCGGCGGCGGTGGAGGCCATGGTCGCGCTGGGCGCACAACCCGCCCGGATCACCGCACACACCGGACCGGCCGTCTGCGGACGGTGCTACGAAGTCCCGGCGGAGATGCGGGCCGAGGTCGCGGAAGCCGTTCCCGGCACCTGGTCCGAGACCAGCTGGGGGACCCCGGCGGTGGATGTCACCGGCGGAGTGCACACCCAGCTCGCCGCTCTCGGCGTGACCGACCGGCACCGTTCGCCGGTCTGCACCCGGGAATCGGGCGACCACTTCTCGTACCGCCGCGACCGCACCACCGGGCGGCTCGCCGGATATGTCTGGTTGGACGGATAGGGCATGACGGACCGTAAGGCTCAACTCGCGGCGAATCTCGCACAGGTGGAGGAAAGGATCTCCTCCGCCTGCGCCGCGGCCGGTCGCGAGCGCGAGGACGTGACCCTGATCGTGGTCACCAAGACCTACCCCGCGAGCGATGTGCGGATCCTGCACGAACTCGGTGTGCGCCATGTCGCGGAGAATCGTGACCAGGACGCGGCGCCCAAAGCCACCGCTTGTGCGGATCTTTCTCTGACATGGCACTTTGTCGGACAATTGCAGACGAACAAGGTTCGTTCTGTGACGAGTTATGCCGATGTCGTGCAGTCGGTGGACCGCGCCCGGCTGGTCACCGCCCTCTCGGTCGCCGCGGTCCGCGCGGACCGCGAGCTCGGCTGCCTCATCCAGGTCGCCCTGGATGCCGGGAGCGGTGAGCGCGGTGAGCGCGGCGGGGTCTCCCCGGACGGGGTCGAGGAGTTGGCGGCCGCGGTGGACGCGGCCGACGGACTCCGGCTCGACGGTCTGATGACCGTGGCGCCGCTGGCCGGACCGTTTGCGGGACGGCAACGGGCCGCTTTCGACCGGCTGATGGAAATCTCGTCCCGCCTGCGCGTCGACCGTCCGGCTGCGAACATGGTCTCCGCAGGTATGAGCGGGGACTTGGAGGACGCGGTGGCGGCCGGAGCGACACATGTACGCGTCGGTACGGCGGTACTCGGAGACCGACCCCGGCTCGGGTAACGTCGCGAAGCAAGTCGGACCACAGCAGAAAATATGGTCATTCCCACACAAAATGGGCAGACCACCGTGGATCGCGGGCACTTGGTGACGAATGCCGATCCACCACAGAGCGGAGGACTCGGAGCATGGCCGGCGCGATGCGCAAGATGGCGGTCTACCTCGGCCTCGTGGAGGACGATGGGTACGACGGTCCGGGGTTCGACCCCGATGACGAATTCGAACCTGAGCCGGAGCCCGAGCGCGACCGGCGCCGGCACCAGCCCCCCCACCAGGTGGAGCGGGACCGTGAGCGCGATCGCGAGCGGGAGCGCGAAAGGGACGAACCGGTGCGAGTGGTGCAGCCGCCCGCTCAGCGCGAGCCGGTTCAGCTCCCTGCGGAAAGCGGGCGACCCGCCCGAATCGCCCCCGTGGCATCCATCACACCTGAACGTCCGAGTCTGGAGAAGAACGCACCGGTGATCATGCCCAAGGTCGTGTCCGAGCGGGAGCCGTACCGCATCACCACGCTGCACCCCAGGACGTACAACGAGGCCCGTACCATCGGGGAACACTTCCGTGAAGGCACTCCGGTGATCATGAATCTCACGGAGATGGACGATACGGACGCGAAGCGACTTGTCGACTTTGCCGCAGGACTCGTCTTCGGGCTCCATGGCAGCATTGAACGCGTGACGCAGAAGGTGTTCCTGTTGTCGCCTGCTAACGTCGATGTCACGGCGGAGGACAAGGCCCGCATCGCAGAGGGCGGATTCTTCAACCAGAGCTGAGAACACGACACGGGAACGACCCGGCCGCAAGGCCGGAAACCGGCCACCCGGCCGGAGCTACGAGAGCCAGGGGAGAGGGAAGCGCGGGACATGGGCGTCGCACTGGATGTGGTCTATATCGCGCTGATGTGTTTCCTCATCGTGCTGATCTTCCGGCTGGTCATGGACTACGTCTTCCAGTTCGCACGTTCATGGCAACCCGGCAAGGCGATGGTGGTCGTACTTGAGGCCACCTACACTGTCACCGATCCACCGCTCAAGCTTCTGCGGCGGTTCATCCCGCCGCTGCGTCTCGGGGGCGTGGCACTCGACCTGTCCTTCTTCGTTCTGATGATCATCGTCTACATCCTGATCAGCGTTGTGGTCAGGTTGTGAGCGATACGGTCTTGCCGACTGCCGACGACTACGTAGAGGTGAAGAAGAGATGCCGTTGACCCCCGAGGACGTGCGGAACAAGCAGTTCACGACCGTCCGCCTCCGAGAAGGCTATGACGAGGACGAGGTCGATGCCTTTCTCGACGAGGTCGAATCGGAGCTGACCCGTCTGCTCCGTGAGAACGAGGACCTGCGCGCCAAACTGGCCGCTGCGACGCGCGCCGCCGCGCAGAACCAGCAGCAGCAACAGCAGCAGCAGAGTATGCGCAAGCCGCCGGAACAGCAGGATCGCCCGGGTGCGCCCGTTCCCGCCGCCATATCCGGACCGCCGCAGCAGCAGCAGCCCCCGCAGATGGGTCCGCCCCAGCTGCCCGGCGGCGCGCCGCAGCTGCCCGCAGGTCCCAGCGGCCACGGCCCCCAGGGCGGCCATGGCCCCGGTCAGCAGGGCCCGCACGGCCCCGGCCCGATGCAGGGCGGTCCCATGGGTGGCCCCATGGGCGGTCCGATGGGTCACAACCCCCAGCAGCAGATGCAGCAGATGCAGCAGCCGCAGATGCAGCAGCAGGGTCAGGGCCCCGGTGGCGACAGCGCCGCCCGTGTCCTCTCGCTCGCGCAGCAGACCGCCGACCAGGCGATCGCGGAGGCCCGTTCCGAGGCCAACAAGATCGTCGGCGAGGCGCGCAGCCGTGCCGAGGGCCTGGAGCGCGACGCGCGCGCCAAGGCCGACGCCCTGGAGCGGGACGCGCAGGAGAAGCACCGTGTGGCGATGGGCTCGCTGGAGTCGGCCCGCGCGACGCTGGAGCGCAAGGTCGAGGACCTGCGTGGCTTCGAGCGCGAGTACCGCACGCGGCTGAAGTCGTACCTGGAGAGCCAGCTGCGTCAGCTGGAGACCCAGGCGGACGACTCGCTCGCCCCGCCGCGGACCCCGGCGACCGCTTCGCTGCCGCCGTCCCCCTCGCTGGCCCCGGCCGGTGCGGGCGCGATGGGCCACTCCATGGGCGGCTCCAACCACGGTGGCCATGGCGGCCAGCAGATGGGTGGCGGCCAGTCCATGGGCAGTGCGCCGTCCTACGGCGGGCAGCAGCAGATGTCGCCCGCGATGACGCAGCCGATGGCGCCGGTGCGGCCGCAGGCGCCGCAGCCGATGCAGCAGGCGCCGTCGCCGATGCGTGGGTTTCTGATCGACGAGGACGACAACTGAGCGGTTCGCGCTCGATGAGCGCGTAGCCGTCGGCAGGCAAAGGGCCGGGCCCCGGGATTTCCCGGGGCCCGGCCCTTTGCCGTGGGCGGCGTCTCCCGGCCCCCTGTGCCCTCAAGCGCCGGACGGGCTGATCTTCGAGGCTCGGCCCCGGACCCCGCTCCTCAATCGCCGGAGGGCTTGAGACGACCCGGTCCCGCTTCTTGGGTGAGGGAGGGCATAGCCGGCCCCTCCGGCGATTGAGGAGAAACAGCCTCGCCGTCGTTTCCTGAGGGGGTACGGAAAGGCCCGGCCGAATCGCGCTTCCGGCCGGGCCCTTCGCTTGCGTACGGGCTACCGCTTGCGCAGGCGGAACGTGAGCGCCAGGCCCTCGTCCTCGAACACCTCGCCGTACGTGTCGTCCGCCTCGCCTTGCGCGTAGTCCAGGGCGAGGACCTCGTCCGCGATCAGCGGGGTGTGCTCGGTGAGGGCCTCGACCGTCGTCGGGGAGGTGGAGGTCCAGCGGACGGCGATGCGGTCCGCGACGTCCAGGCCGCTGTTCTTGCGGGCCTCCTGGATCAGGCGGATCGCGTCGCGGGCCAGGCCCGCGCGGCGCAGTTCCGGGGTGATCTCCAGGTCCAGGGCGACCGTCGCGCCCGAGTCCGAGGCGACCGACCAGCCCTCGCGGGGGGTCTCCGTGATGATCACCTCGTCGGGGGAGAGGGTGATCTGCTCGCCCTCCACCTCAACCGTCGCCGTGCCCTCGCGCAGGGCGAGGGAGAGCGCCGCCGCGTCAGCCTCGGCCACCGCCTTGGCCACCGCCTGGACACCCTTGCCGAACCGCTTGCCCAGGGCCCGGAAGTTCGCCTTCGCCGTCGTGTCGACCAGCGAGCCGCCCACCTCGGAGAGCGAGGCCAGGGACGTGACGTTCAGCTCTTCCGTGATCTGTGCGCGCAGTTCGGGGGAGAGGGCGTCGAAGCCGTTCGCCGCGACGAGTGCGCGCGACAGCGGCTGGCGCGTCTTCACACCCGACTCGGCGCGCGTGGCCCGGCCCAGCTCCACGAGGCGGCGCACCAGCGCCATCTGCGTGGAGAGCGTCGGGTCGATCGCGGAGACCTCCGCCTTGGGCCAGCTGGACAGGTGTACCGATTCCGGGGCGTCCGGGGTGACCGGAACGATCAGGTCCTGCCAGACCCGCTCCGTGATGAACGGCGTCAGCGGGGCCATCAGACGCGTCACGGTCTCGACGACCTCGTGCAGCGTGCGCAGCGCCGCCTTGTCGCCCTGCCAGAAGCGGCGGCGCGAGCGGCGTACGTACCAGTTGGACAGGTCGTCCACGAACGCGGAGAGCAGCTTGCCTGCGCGCTGGGTGTCGTAGCCCTCCATGGCGACCGTCATCTGGTCCACCAGCGCGTTCAGTTCACTCAGCAGCCAGCGGTCCAGGACCGTGCGGTCCGCCGGGGCCGGGTCGGCCGCCGAGGGGGCCCAGCCCGAGGTGCGCGCGTACAGGGCCTGGAAGGCGACCGTGTTCCAGTAGGTGAGGAGCGTCTTGCGGACGACCTCCTGGATCGTGCCGTGGCCCACCCGTCGTGCCGCCCAGGGGGAGCCGCCCGCAGCCATGAACCACCGCACCGCGTCCGCCCCGTGCTGGTCCATCAGCGGGATCGGCTGGAGGATGTTCCCCAGGTGCTTGGACATCTTGCGGCCGTCCTCGGCGAGGATGTGGCCCAGACAGACCACGTTCTCGTAGGACGACTTGTCGAAGACCAGGGTGCCTACCGCCATCAGCGTGTAGAACCAGCCGCGGGTCTGGTCGATGGCCTCCGAGATGAACTGCGCCGGGTAGCGGCTCTCGAAGATCTC
Organism: Streptomyces sp. NPDC033165; assembly: GCF_055577965.1. Lineage (NCBI taxonomy): Bacteria > Bacillati > Actinomycetota > Actinomycetes > Kitasatosporales > Streptomycetaceae > Streptomyces > Streptomyces sp. NPDC033165. The sequence goes on along the minus strand of NZ_JBVIPK010000001.1, from coordinate 246,183 downwards.
CTTGTTCTTGTACGGGTAGCCCCACTGCGCGAACGGCATCGAACCCGAGTCGTACCAGGCGTCGATGACCTCCGGGACGCGGTACGCCTCCAGCCGGCAGTCCTCGTGCGAGCAGGTGAAGGTGATCTCGTCGATGAACGGGCGGTGGGGGTCCAGGTTCGACTGGTCGGCGCCCGTCAGTTCCGTCAGCTCCGCGCGTGAGCCCACGCACGTCAGGTGGTTGTCCTCGCACCGCCAGATCGGCAGCGGCGTGCCCCAGTAGCGGTTGCGGGAGAGTGCCCAGTCGACGTTGTTGTTCAGCCAGTCGCCGAAGCGGCCGTTCTTGACCGAGTCCGGGAACCAGTTGGTCTTCTCGTTCTCCTCAAGGAGGCGGTCCTTGATCGCCGTCGTCCTGATGTACCAGGACGGCTGCGCGTAGTAGAGCAGCGCCGTGTGGCAGCGCCAGCAGTGCGGGTAGCTGTGCTCGTACGGGACGTGGCGGAAGAGCTTGCCGCGCGCCTCCAGGTCCGCGGTCAGCGCCTCGTCGGCCTTCTTGAAGAAGACGCCGCCGACCAGCGGGAGATCCTCTTCGAAAGTGCCGTCGGGACGGACCGGATTGACCACCGGGAGGCCGTACGCACGGCAGACCACGAGGTCGTCGGCGCCGAACGCGGGGGACTGGTGGACCAGACCCGTACCGTCCTCGGTCGTGACGTACTCGGCGTTGACCACGTAGTGGGCTTCCGCCGGGAACTCGACCAGGGCGAAGGGGCGCTCGTAGGTCCAGCGCTCCATCTCCGCGCCGGTGAACGACCGGCCGGTCACCTCCCAGCCCTCGCCGAGGGCCTTCTCCAGGAGCGGTTCGGCGACGACGAGCTTCTCCTCGCCGTTCGTCGCGACGACGTAGCGGACCTCGGGGTGTGCGGCGACGGCCGTGTTGGAGACCAGGGTCCAGGGGGTGGTCGTCCAGACCAGGAGGGCCGCCTCGCCGGCCAGCGGGCCGGAGGTGAGGGGGAAGCGGACGAAGACCGAGGGGTCGACGACCGTCTCGTAGCCCTGGGCCAGCTCGTGGTCGGACAGGCCCGTGCCGCAGCGGGGGCACCAGGGGGCGACCCGGTGGTCCTGGACCAGCAGGTCCTTGTTGAAGATCTCCTTCAGCGACCACCACACGGAGTCGACGTACTCGGGGTCCATCGTGCGGTACGCGTCGTCCAGGTCGACCCAGTAGCCCATCCGGGTCGTCAGCTCGGCGAAGGCGTCGGTGTGCCGGGTCACCGACTCACGGCACTTGGCGTTGAACTCGGCGATGCCGAACGCCTCGATGTCCTTCTTGCCGTTGAAGCCCAGTTCCTTTTCCACCGCGAGCTCGACCGGCAGGCCGTGGCAGTCCCAGCCGGCCTTGCGGCCCACGTGGTAGCCCTGCATCGTGCGGAAGCGGGGGAAGACGTCCTTGAAGACGCGGGCCTCGATGTGGTGGGCGCCAGGCATGCCGTTGGCGGTGGGCGGGCCCTCGTAGAAGACCCACTCGGGGCGGCCCTCGGACTGTTCGAGGCTCCGGGCGAAGATCTTGCTCTCGCGCCAGAAGTCGAGCACGGCGTGCTCCAGCGCGGGCAGGTCGACCTGGGCGGGTACCTGGCGGTACTGCGGCGATGTCATGTGCGGCTTCCTCCGGCGGACGTCTTCCACTTCCGTCGGAGGGACGAGAGCGCCTCGGCTCCCGCGGTACCACCCTCCTTGGCCGCGGGCGTGCGCCCGTGGCCCCCTCATTGGGGTCGCGATGCCGGGTCTAGTGGCCCCAAGGCGTTCTTCCGGCGGCTCCGGGGTGATCTTCACGTCGCGCTCGCCCCCGGGCTCCCACCGTCCCCGGGTCGCTGCTGGCTGCGTACGGCGCTACTCGTCCCATCCATGCCTCTCGCTGGGCCCAGTGTACGGGCCCGTACGGCCGACGGCCGACCGGTTATCGGGGGCGCGCGGGCGTGACCCGAGTGGGCGGACGGGGCGTACGGACTTCCCGGCGGGCCGCGCGGGCCGGATTACCCGGCGGGGAGCTGGGAACAACGGATGCAGGCGCGCCACGACCGGGTCCCGGGAGAGGCGGAACGGCGGCGTGCCCCGTTGCCGCGGCGCTGGGGTCGATTTATCGTCCCAGCACGATTCGCGAGCAAGATCACAATATGTGAAGGGGCCGCGGCCATGGTGGCGAAGAAGACGGCGGAAGAGACCGCGGCCGAGCACGACGGCACCCACGAGCCACCGGCCGAGCCCGCGAAGGAGACGGCGAAGAAGAGCGCCGCCAAGAAGACGACTGCCAAGAAGGCAGCGAAGAAGACGGCCCCCCGGAAGGCAACGTCCCCCGGGAAGGCAGTGGCCAAGAAGGCGGCCGCGAAGAAGACCGCCGACGGGAAAGCCGTCCCCAAGAAGAGCACCGCCAAGAAGACCGGGGCCGAGAAGGCCGCGAAAAGGGCCGCGACGACGGCCACGGGGGCGGCCGAGGCCGCCGAGCAGACGGGAGCCCACACGGTGGTAGCCAAGAAGAGCGCTAGTCGCCCCGCAGCAGGCGCACAGGCGACGGCCCCGGTGCCGCCGGCCCGCGCGGCCGCCCCCGGCGAGCTGGCCGTACGGCCCGGGGAGGACCCCTGGACGCCCGCGGAGGTCGACGAGGCGCGGACGCTGCTGACCAGCGAGACCCTGCGGCTGCGCAGCGAGCTGGAGGCCTCGGGCGCGGCGCTCGCCGGGCTGATGCGGGACTCCGGCGACGGCGCGGGCGACGACGAGGCCGACACCGGCACCAAGAACATCACCCGCGAGCACGAGCTGTCGCTCGCCGCCAACGCCCAGGAGATGCTGGAGCAGACCGAGCGGGCGCTTGCCCGGCTGGAGGCGGGGACCTACGGGCTCTGCGAGGTCTGCGGCAAACCGATCGGGAAGGCCCGGATGCAGGCGTTCCCCCGGGCCACCCTGTGCGTCGAGGACAAGCAGAAGCAGGAGCGGCGCGGCTGATCCGCACAGGTGTGTCGTACCCTCATCCTCAGTCAGGCATCTAGGTTGAGGGACTCACGTGGCAGAGGCGGAGCGCATCATCGGTACGCCGGACAATCCCGAGGCCGAGGGCACGGACGAGGGCGGCAGCACGGCCGCCGACGCCGCCGTGAACGCGGGCACGGGCAAGCGCAGGATCCTCGTGCTCATCGGCGTCTCCGTCGTGGCCTACCTGCTCGACCTGATCAGCAAGATGATCGTGGTCGCCAAGCTGGAGCACCAGCCGCCGATCGACATCATCGGCGACTGGCTCCAGTTCCGCGCGCTCCGCAACCCGGGCGCCGCCTTCGGGTTCGGCGAGGCGTTCACGGTGATCTTCACCATCATCGCCGCCGGGGTGATCGTGGTCATCGTCCGGCTCGCCCGCAAGCTCTACAGCCTGCCGTGGGCCATCGCCCTGGGACTGCTCCTGGGCGGTGCGCTCGGCAACCTCACCGACCGGCTCTTCCGGGCGCCGGGCGTGTTCGAGGGCGCGGTGGTGGACTTCATCGCCCCCAAGCACTTCGCGGTCTTCAACCTCGCCGACTCCGCGATCGTGTGCGGCGGCATCCTCATCGTGATCCTCTCCTTCAAGGGCCTGGACCCCGACGGGACCGTCCACAAGGACTGACGGCTCCGCCGGGACCGACCGCCCGGCGCGGGGACCCACGGGCGCAAGGCATACTCGACAGGTGAGTACGCACCCCGAGATCCGCACCCTGCCCGTACCGGACGGCCTGGAGGGCGAGCGCGTCGACGCCGCCATCTCCCGGATGTTCGGTTTCTCCCGCACCAAGGCCGCCGAGCTGGCCGCAGCCGGGAAGGTCCAGGTGGACGGTTCGGTGGCCGGAAAGTCCGAGCGGGTCCACGGCGGCGCCTGGCTGGAAGTGGAGATGCCGCAGGCGGCCCCTCCCGTCCAGATCGTCGCCGAGCCCGTCGAGGGCATGGAGATCGTCCACGACGACGACGACATCGTGGTCATCGTGAAGCCCGTCGGCGTCGCCGCCCACCCCAGCCCCGGCTGGACCGGCACCACCGTCATCGGCGGACTCGCCGCCGCCGGGTACCGGATCTCGACCTCCGGCGCCGCCGAGCGCCAGGGCATCGTGCACCGCCTCGACGTCGGCACCTCCGGCCTGATGGTCGTCGCCAAGTCCGAGCGCGCCTACACCCTGCTCAAGGCCCAGTTCCGCGACCGGGTCGTCGACAAGAAGTACCACGCGCTCGTCCAGGGCCACCCGGACCCGATGAGCGGCACCATCGACGCCCCCATCGGGCGCCACCCCAACCACGACTACAAGTGGGCGGTCACCGCCGAGGGCAAGCCGTCGGTGACCCACTACGACCTCATCGAGGCCTACCGTGCCGCCAGCCTCCTGGACATCAAGCTGGAGACCGGCCGTACCCACCAGATCCGGGTCCACATGTCCGCCCACCGCCACCCCTGCGTCGGTGACCTGACGTACGGCGCCGACCCGACCCTCGCCAAGCGGCTCGGGCTGACCCGGCAGTGGCTGCACGCGGTGCGCCTGGGCTTCGAGCATCCGGCCGACGGCAGCTGGGTGGAGTTCTCCAGCAGCTATCCGGCCGACCTCCAGAAGGCCCTCGACACCATCTCCGCGGAGAGCCAGTGACCTCGGCGCCATCCGCGTACAGCACCCGCAGGGCCGTCGAGGAGAGTGACCTCGCGGCCTGCTTCCAGGTGCGCAAGGACGTCTTCGTCGGTGAGCAGAACGTGCCCGAGGAGATCGAGTACGACGCCCTCGACGCGACCGCCGTGCATGTGCTCGCCGTCGCGCCGGACGGCACGGCGCTGGGTACGGGACGGCTGCTGCACGGGGAGGCCGCGTCGGGCAGGACCGGTGGCGACCTCACCGTCGGCTCGCTGGGCCGGCTCGCGGTGACCCGGGAGGCCCGCGGCCTCGGGGTCGGCGCGGCCCTCGTGCGCGCCCTGGAGGACGAGGCGGGCAGGCTCGGCCTGGCCGCCGTCGACCTGCACGCCCAGACCCACGCCCTCGGCTTCTACGAGCGGCTCGGATACGTCGCGTACGGCCCCGAGTTCCCCGACGCGGGCATCCCGCACCGCGCCATGCGACGGGACATCCGCCCGGCCTGAGTGCCCCGAAAGGGCCCGAAGCGGAGGGTATCGACCGAATCGCACACCGCGCGTGGCAGGGTGGAAGCCTTGTCCGGCCGTGGGCGACGGCCCGGACCCTTGCGCTCCGGAAGGCACCCCGTGGATCAACTGACGCTGCTGCTCCTGCTGTTGCTCGGAGCCGTGGTCACGGTACCGCTCGGCGCACGGCTGGGCCTCCCGGCACCGGTGCTGATGACCCTGGCGGGCATCGCGATGGCGTTCACGCCGTTCGTTCCGAGTGTCGACATCCCGCCGGAGATCATCCTTCCCGCGCTGCTCCCGCCGCTGCTCTACGCCACCGTGCAGCGCACCTCCTGGCGGCAGTTCGCCGCCAACAAACGCCCGATCTTCCTGCTGGCCGTCGCCCTGGTCTTCGTCACCACGGCCGCCGTCGCCGCGGTCGCCAACTCGATCGTGCCGGGGCTGCCCATCGCCGCGGCCGTCGCGCTCGGCGCCCTCGTCGCCCCGCCGGACCCGGTGGCGGCGACCGCCGTGGCGGGTTCCGTGGGGCTGCCGCGCCGGCTCGTCTCCATCCTGGAGGGCGAGGGCCTCTTCAACGACGTCACCGCCATCGTGCTCTACCACGTGGCCATCGCCGCCGCCGTCAGCGGAACCTTCTCGCTCCCCGAGGCCTTCGGGCTGCTGATCCTCTCCGCCGTCGTCGCGGTCGCCGTCGGCCTCGCGCTCGGCTGGCTCACCATCAAGCTGATGAACCTGCTCGGTGACGCCACCCTCCAGGTCGGCCTGACCCTGCTGGTGCCCTTCGTCGCCTACGTCCTGGCGGAGGAGCTGATGGGCTCCGGTGTGCTGGCCGTCCTGACCGTCGCGCTGTTCCTCGCCGAGCACACCGCCGACGCCGACGACGTGCTCGGCCGGCTCACCGGACGTACCTTCTGGGACATCGTCGACACGTTGGTCACCGGCGTGGCCTTCGGGCTCATCGGCCTGGAGCTGCACAGCGTGTTCGGCACCGCCGACGGGCGGGCCCTGGAGATGGTCGGCTGGGGGCTCGCGGTCGTCGCGGTCGTCGTCGGCGTACGCCTGCTGTGGCTGCTGCCCGCGACCTGGCTCGCCAAGCGGCTGCACACCCGGCGGGACGTCAGCGAGGAGATTCCCACCAGCTGGCGGGAGACCGTCGTGATGTGGTGGGCCGGGATGCGCGGGGTCGCCTCGGTCGCCCTGGCGCTGGCGATCCCGCTGGAGACGGACGACGGGCGGCCGTTCCCCGGGCGCGACGAGATCATCTTCATCGCGTTCGCCGTGATCATGGTCACCCTGGTCTTCCAGGGGCTCACCCTGCCCTGGCTGGTCCGCAAGCTGAAGGTCCGGGCCGACACCGCCGCCGAAGCGGCCCTGGAACGGGACCTCGCCATCCGGGCCGCCAAGGCCGCCAAGTACCGCCTCAAGGAGATCCAGGAGGTGGAGGAGTTCCCCGAGGAGGTCGTGGAGCGCCTCCAGCGCGCCGCGTACGACATCGGGGCCCGGATCAGCCCGGACATGGTCGACGAGGAGCGGCGCGCGGCGTACGCGCGGCGCGCCGACCGCTTCAAGGCGGTGAGCCGGGTCCAGCGCGAGATGATGTCGGCCGCCCGCCACGCGGTGCTCTCCGCGCGCAGCGAGGCCGGGGCCGACCCGGAGGTCGTGGACCGGGTGCTGCGGTATCTGGACTTCCGCTCGCTGCGCTGAGCGGCCGCGCGCCCGGGCCCTCGGGTACGGGGTCAGCCGCGGCCGGTCCGGGGGGCCTTGCCGGCGGGCGGGGCGCTCCCGTTGCGGCCGGGCCAGCCCGCCGCGCCCGCCTGATCGGCCCACTGCTCGCCCGGCGGCAGCACGGCGGGCGCGGTGGCGATCCGCGGCAGCGCGTACGGATGGTGGTCGCGCAGCCAGCCGATCAGCTGCTCGCGCACCGCGCAGCGCACCGTCCAGATGTCGTTCGCGTCCTTCGCCGTGACCACCGCGCGCACCTCGATGGTGGTCGGCGTGGTGTCGGTGACGGCCAGCGACCAGTCCCGGCCGTCCCAGGCACCGATGTCCCCGAGGACGTCGCGCAGCTTCTCCCGCATCGCGGCCACCGGAGCGGAGTGATCGAGCTGGAAGTAGACCGTGCCGGTCATCTGCGCCCCACCGCGCGACCAGTTCTCGAAGGGCTTGCTGGTGAAGTACGAGACCGGCATCGTGATCCGCCGCTCGTCCCAGGTACGTACCGACAGGAACGTCAGGGTGATCTCGTCGATCGTGCCCCACTCGCCGTCCACCACCACGGTGTCGCCGATCCGCACCATGTCGCCGAACGCGATCTGGAGCCCTGCGAAGAGATTGCCGAGCGTCGACTGGGCGGCGACGCCCGCGACGATGCCGAGCAGACCGGCCGAGGCCAGCATCGACGTGCCGACCGCCCGCATCGGGGGGAACGTCAGCAGCATCGCCGCGATGGCGACCACCGTCACCACGGCGGTGACCACCCGCTGGATCAGGGTCACCTGCGTACGGACCCGGCGGACCCGGGCCGGATCACGGGTGGCCGCCGCGTACCGGCTGTAACTGGCCTCCACGACCGTCGCCGCGATCCGCACCACCAGCCAGGCGGACGCGCCGATCAGCACCAGGGTCAGGACCTGGCCTATCCCGACCCGGTGCTCCCACACCCAGGCGATGCCCGACTGGCGGTAGCTGCCGCGCAGCAGCGCCGTGATGATCACCACCTGCAACGGAGGCCGGCAGCGCCGCAGCAGTCCCCACAGCGGGGTCTCGTGGTGACGGCTGTCGGCCCGCCGCAGCAGCCGGTCGACCAGCCAGCCGACCAGCAGGGTGATCACCACGGAACCGCCGATGACGATCAGCGGGCGCAGCACGCTCTCCATTGCTTCGTTCTCCAAGCTGTAGGGCAGCCCCCAGGGCACCAATGACACCATGGGCCTCATGAACATCATGCTTTTCCACTCGACGTACGGGCTCAGGCCCGCTGTACACGCGGCTGCCGCGCGGCTGCGGGACGTCGGCCACGAGGTGCGCGTGCCCGATCTGTTCGAGGGGCACACCTTCGACACGGTGGAAGAGGGCATGGCCTACAAGGACGAGGTCGGCAAGGACGAGCTGCTCAGGCGGGCCGTGCTGGCCGCCGCGCCCTACTCCGACCAGGGGCTCGTCTACGCGGGCTTCTCCCTGGGGGCGGCGACCGCGCAGACCCTGGCCCTCGGCGACGCGAAGGCGCGCGGGCTGCTGCTGTTCCACGGCACCTCGGACATCGCCGAGAACGCCTCGGTGGCCGACCTCCCCGTCCAGCTGCACGTCGCGGACCCGGACCCCTTCGAGTCCCACGACTGGCTGAACAGCTGGTACCTCCAGATGCAGCGGACCGGTGCGGACGTGGAGGTCTACCGCTACCCCGGGGCCGGGCACCTGTTCACCGACCCCGATCTGCACGACTACGACCAGGCGGCCGCCGAGCAGACCTGGAAGGTCGCGCTCGGCTTCCTCGCCACGCTGTAGCCCGGTGCGCGGCGCTCAGCGCACCGGGCGGTCGGCCCGCTCGACGCGCTGGGTGCCCCGGCGGGTGCGGTAGGAGCGGGCCCAGGCGGAGGTGGCGTCCTTGGCCGTCCTGTCGGAGAGCACGTAGTAGTCCATCTGCGCCCGCTCCGCGGTCACGTCCAGCACCCCGTAACCGTGCGCGTCCATGTCGACCCACTTCACATGGCGGTTGGCCGCCCGTACGGCCGCGGCTGCGACCAGCGACACGGTCTGCGGGGCGACCCGCAGGATGTCGTCGAGGTTGTCCGAGGTCACCGACGTGACCACGAACTCCGTGGCGGCCGACGGCGACAGCGGATAGGTGGCCGCCCTCGTGGGCACGTCGTTGGCCCAGGCCATATGGACGTCGCCGGTCAGGAACACCGTGTCCGCGATGGACCGGTCCCGCAGATGCGCGATCAGCTCCCTGCGGTCGTCGGTGTAGCCGTCCCACTGGTCGACGTTGACCGCGAGGCCCTCCTTCGGCAGCCCCAGCAGCCCCGCCAGCGGCTCCAGCAGATGGGCGGGGAGCGCGCCGAAGGCGACCGGGGAGATCATCACCGACGTGCCGACCAGCTGCCAGGCCGCACCCGAGGCGGCGAGGCCCGCCTTCAGCCAGTCCAGCTGGGCCCGGCCGGTGACCGTGCGCTCCGGGTCGTCCACCCGCCCGCTGCCGATGGACGCCTGCTGGGAGCGGAAGCTGCGCAGATCCAGCAGATGGAGATCGGCGAGCCGCCCGAAGCGGAGCCGCCGGTAGACCGTGCCCTCGGTGGAGGCGCGGACCGGCATCCACTCGAAGTACGCCTGCTTGGCCGCGGCCACCCGCTGCTCCCACGCCCCCTCCGTGTCCGGGCTGTGGTTCTGCGCCCCGCCCGACCAGGCGTTGTTGGCGAACTCGTGGTCGTCCCAGATCGCGATCACCGGGTGCGCCGCGTGCAGCGCCTGGAGGTCGGCGTCGGTCTTGTAGTTCCCGTGCCGGGTGCGGTAGTCGGCGAGGCTCAGGATCTCGTGGGCGGGCAGGTGCTCGCGCAGCGCCGCGCCCTGCGTGGGGTACTGGCCGGTGCCGTACTCGTAGAGGTAGTCGCCCAGGTGCAGGACAGCGTCCAGATCCGGACGGGCGGCGAGATGGCGGTACGCGGAGAACCAACCGGCCTCCCAGTTGGCGCACGACACCACGCCGAAGCGGATGCCGGGGGCGGCGGCGTCGGACGCGGGGGCGGTGCGGGTGCGGCCGACGGGGGAGACCGCACCGGTCGTCGCGTCGCCCGCGGTGTGGTCGCCGCCCGCGGTGAAGCGGAAGTAGTACACCGTGGCCGGGCGCAGCCCCCGTACGTCGGCCTTCACCGTGTGGTCGGAGGCGGCCGAGGCGACGGCGGTGCCGCTCGCGGATATGCGCGCGAACTCCCGGTCCTCAGCGACCTCCCAGTGCACGGGGGTGGCGGCGCCGCGGCCCGAGCCGGGCTCCGCGCCGGGTTCGGGGGTGACGCGCGTCCACAGCAGGACACCGTCGGGCAGCGGGTCACCGGAGGCGACGCCGTGGAGGAAGGCCGGCGGCCCGGCCGGGCGGGCGGGGGCGGCGGAGGTGGTGGTGGCCGTGGCGAGTACGGGGGCGGCGGCGGCGCTCGCGGCGGCGGCCCGTACAACCGTGCGGCGGCTCGGCGAGGAGGGGTGTCGACTGGTCACGGCCGATCACCCTACGGGTGCGTACGGCGAACGGGCGGGCGAACAGAGGAAGTTCGCCCGCCCGTCGGGAAACCGTCGCCGGAAGGCGGCCCGCCGGTCGGCGGGGAGGAGGGGCAGGCGCCCCGGCTGTTACGCCTTGAGCGCCTTGTCGACCGCCGCCGTGAACTCGGCCGCCGTCATCGGGGCGTTGCTGCTGCCCTCGCTGGTGACCGTCTTGCCGTCCATCTTCAGCGTCGGCGTGCCCTTCACGTCGCTGTCGTTGAACGCCTTGGACATCTTCATCGCCCAGGCGTCGTACGTGCCGTCCTCGACGTCCTTCTGGAAGGCCTTGTTGCCCTTCAGGGCGTCGACCGAGTCCGCGATCTCGATCAGGTAGCTGTCCTTGGCGAACTTGTCCTCGCTCTCCTGCGGGTGGAACTCCTCCGAGTACAGCGCGGCCTTGAAGTCCAGGAACGCCTCGGGGCTCACGTTCAGCGCCGCGCCGAGCGCACTCAGGGCGTTCTTGGAGCCCTCGCCGTTGTCGGTGTTGTCGATGAAGGTCGCGCCGACGTACTTGACCTTGTACTTGCCGGCCTCGACGTCCTTCGCGAGGGTCTCGCCGATGCCCTGCTCGAAGGTGGCGCAGACCGGGCAGCGCGAGTCCTCGTACAGCTCCAGGGTCTTCTTGGCGCTCGGCTTGCCGATCACCACGGTGGTGCCGTCGTCGCCGGAGGTGTTCTTGGGCGCCGTCACGTTCTTCGCGTCGGCGGCCGCCTCCCAGGCGTCGGGCTTGTTCAGCTGCATCACGCCGTAGCTGATGCCGCCGACCACGGCCAGGGCGGCGACGACCGAGACCGCGACGACGAGCTGCTTGCGGGTCCGGTCCTTCTTCGCCTGCCGCTCCCGCTCGGCACGCAGCCGCTCGCGGGCCGCTGCCTTGTTCGCCTGGCTGTTGCGCTTGCTCATGATCGTTCTCCGTGAATGCGTGGTACGTGCGGGGAGTGGGCGGTGCGCTGCGCGCATGCGTCGCCGCGGCCTCAGGCAGCGGCGACGAGCGCGGGCGGCGGGCCTCTGCGTCCCACACAGTGCACGAGGAAGCGGGCGGTCAGGAGCGGGTGCGGGCGCCCGGCGGGGCGCTGGCGGGGGCCCAGGGAGGGAAGGCTCGCCCGCACCACGGCGGCCGCGACGAGCATCGGCCGGAACGTCGTCAGGGCCGCCGCGCGCAGCAGCCCGGCCAGGGCCGCCTCACCGCGCCGCAGCCAGGCCGCGGCGAGGAGTCCCACGGACACATGGGCGACGAGCAGCAGCCACGGCACGGCGGGCCCGGGGTGCGCCAGCAGGGCCGCCGCACGGTCGCCCGCACCGGCCACGTCGGCCAGCGGTGTGCCCATCGCGCCGACGCCCGCGATCCGGGCCCCGCCCGCACCGACCTCGCCGCCGCCGCACAGGACGTCGAAGCCCACCGCGCGCAGCGGACCCGCGACCGGGCCGCCGGCCGCCCCGTAACAGAGGTGCTGGCCGGCGGTGAAGAGCGTGTCGGCCGCCAGCTCCAGCGGGACCAGCAGGCCCGCGATCGGCCAGAAGCCGCGCTCCCGGCCGGCCAGGGCGTACGCCACGGCGAACACGACCGCCGCGAGCAGCCCGACCGCGGTCAGCGGCAGTGGGACCCGGGAGAGCAGCACATGGGACGCGGTGGACAGGGTGACGACGAGCGCGGTGAAGAGCGCCGCGCGCGCCAGCCTGAGCTGCGTCCCTGAGATGTCCATCGCCGGAAAGTGTGTCATGTACTGAGGTAAGCGGGCCTTAAAAGAGGCTGAGAGTCGTGGCCCGTCCGGCTGTGCGGGACTACAGCCCCGGGATCCGGCCGTTGCGGAAGAGGTCCACGAAGATCTGGTGGTCCGCGCGGGCCCGGGAGCCGTAACTGTGGGCGAAGTCGACCAGCAGCGGCGCGAAGCCCTCCTCGTCGGCCGCGATGGCCGCGTCGATCGCCCGCTCCGTGGAGAACGGCACCAGCGAGTGACCGCTCTCGTCGTCGGCCGCCGCGTGCATGGTCGCCGTCGCCCGGCCCAGATCCGCGACGACCGCCGCGATCTCGTCCACCTCGTCGATGTCGGACCAGTCCAGATCGACCGCGTACGGGGAGACCTCGGCGACCAGCTGGCCCATGCCGTCCAGCTCGGTCCAGCCCAGCCAGGGGTCCGCGTGCGCCTGGAGCGCGCGCTGCGAGATCACCGTGCGGTGCCCCTCGTGCTGGAAGTACTCCCGCACGGCGGCGTCCGTGATGTGCCGGGCGACCGCCGGGGTCTGCGCCTGCTTGAGGTAGATCACCACATCGTTCTCCAGGGCGTCGCTGTTGCCCTCCAGCAGGATGTTGTACGAGGGGAGCCCGGCCGATCCGATGCCGATGCCCCGGCGGCCCACCACGTCCTTCACCCGGTAGGAATCGGGGCGGGTCAGGCTCGACTCCGGCAGCGTCTCCAGATAGCCGTCGAAGGCGGCCAGCACCTTGTAGCGCGTCGCGGCGTCCAGATCGACCGCCCCGCCGCCGTCGGCGAACCGGCGCTCGAAGTCCCGGATCACGGTCATCGAGTCCAGCAGCGAGAAGCGGGTCAGTGAACGCGCGGTGCGCAGCGCGCCCAGCAGCGGGCCTTCCGCCGTGTCCAGGGTGAAGGGCGGCACCTCGTCGTTCTTCGCGCCCGTCGCCAGCGCGTGGATGCGATGGCGGTAGGCCCCGGCGAAGATCCGGACCAGCTCGCTGATCTGCTCGTCGGCCAGCGCCTTCGCGTAACCGATCAGGGCCACGGAGGCGGCGAAGCGCTTCAGGTCCCAGGTGAAGGGGCCGACATACGCCTCGTCGAAGTCGTTGACGTTGAAGACGAGGCGGCCGTTGGCGTCCATGTAGGTGCCGAAATTCTCCGCGTGCAGATCGCCGTGGATCCACACCCGGCCGGTGCGCTCGTCGAGGAACGGGCCGCCGTGCCGCTCCCGCTCCAGGTCGTCGTAGAACAGGCAGGCCGTGCCCCGGTAGAAGGCGAAGGCCGAGCCCGCCATCTTGCGGAACTTGACCCGGAAGGCGGCCGGATCGGCGGCCAGCAGCTCTCCGAAGGCGGTGTCGAAAACGGCGAGAATCTGCTCCCCGCGCCGCGCTGCGCCGGTCTGCGTTTCCGACATCTCTTGCTGCCTCCTGCTGTCGTTGGCGTACCTGGCGGGCCAACGGCCCACGTGACCGAGTGCATGACAAAACGGACACCGGTTCCGCCCTGTCCAACGCTCGGCGGAAGCCCGGAGTGCCCGCTGCCGGGCTCCTTCACGTCGTAGACTTCCACGCTGTCCCCCCGTCCGTCATCGCCCGACTTCCCGGAGGCCCGACGCCGTGACCAAGCCGCCCTTCACGCACCTGCACGTCCACACCCAGTACTCGCTGCTGGATGGTGCCGCGCGGCTCAAGGACATGTTCGAGGCGGCCAACGAGATGGGCATGACGCACATCGCGATGACCGACCACGGCAACCTCCACGGGGCGTACGACTTCTTCCACTCCGCGAAGAAGGCGGACGTCACACCGATCATCGGCATCGAGGCATACGTCGCCCCCGAGTCGCGCAAGCACAAGCGCAAGGTGCAGTGGGGGCAGCCGCACCAGAAGCGCGACGACGTGTCCGGTTCCGGTGGTTACACCCACAAGACGATCTGGGCGTCCAACAAGACGGGGCTGCACAACCTCTTCCGGCTCTCCTCCGACGCGTACGCCGAGGGCTGGCTCCAGAAGTGGCCCCGGATGGACAAGGAGACCATCTCCCAGTGGTCCGAGGGCCTCATCGCGTCCACCGGCTGCCCCTCCGGCGAGGTGCAGACCCGGCTGCGGCTCGGCCAGTTCGACGAGGCGGTCCAGGCGGCCTCCGACTACAAGGACATCTTCGGCGAGGGCAGGTACTTCCTGGAGCTGATGGACCACGGCATCGAGATCGAGCGCCGGGTCCGCGACGGGCTCCTGGAGATCGGCCGGAAGCTCGACATCCCGCCGCTGGTCACCAACGACTCCCACTACACGTACGCGCACGAGGCCACCGCCCACGACGCGCTGCTGTGCATCCAGACCGGCAAGAACCTCTCCGACCCGGACCGCTTCCGCTTCGACGGCACCGGCTACTACCTGAAGACGACGGAGGAGATGTACGCCATCGACTCCTCCGACGCCTGGCAGGAGGGGTGCGCCAACACCCTCCTGGTCGCCCAGCAGATCGACACCACCGGCATGTTCGAGGCGAAGAACCTCATGCCGAAGTTCGAGATCCCGGACGGCTTCACGGAGATCACCTGGTTCCAGGAGGAAGTCCGGAACGGGATGAAGCGCCGCTTCCCGAACGGCGTGCCCGACGACCGGCAGAAGCAGGTCGAGTACGAGATGGACATCATCATCCAGATGGGGTTCCCGGGGTACTTCCTGGTCGTCGCCGACTTCATCATGTGGGCCAAGAACAACGGCATCGCGGTCGGCCCCGGGCGCGGCTCGGCGGCCGGTTCGATCGTGGCGTACGCGATGGGCATCACCGACCTCGACCCGATCGAGCACGGGCTGATCTTCGAGCGGTTCCTCAACCCCGAGCGTGTCTCGATGCCCGATGTCGACATCGACTTCGACGAGCGCCGGCGCGTCGAGGTGATCCGGTACGTGACCGAGAAGTACGGCGCCGACAAGGTCGCCATGATCGGCACCTACGGCAAGATCAAGGCGAAGAACGCCATCAAGGACTCGGCCCGTGTGCTGGGCTACCCGTACGCGATGGGCGACCGGCTCACCAAGGCCATGCCCGCCGACGTGCTCGGCAAGGGCATCGACCTCAACGGCATCACCGACCCCAAGCACCCGCGCTACAGCGAGGCGGGCGAGATCCGGGGGATGTACGAGAGCGAACCGGACGTCAAGAAGGTCATCGACACCGCCAAGGGCGTCGAGGGCCTGGTGAGGCAGATGGGCGTGCACGCCGCCGGCGTCATCATGTCCAGCGAGCCGATCGTCGACCACGCGCCGCTCTGGACGCGACACACCGACGGCGTCACCATCACGCAGTGGGACTACCCGCAGTGCGAGTCGCTCGGCCTGCTGAAGATGGACTTCCTCGGCCTGCGCAACCTGACGATCATGGACGACGCCATCAAGATGGTGAAGTCCAACAAGGGCATCGACCTGGAGATGCTCCACCTGCCGCTGGACGACCCCAAGACGTACGAACTGCTCTGCCGGGGTGACACGCTCGGCGTCTTCCAGTTCGACGGCGGGCCGATGCGCTCCCTGCTGCGCCAGATGCAGCCCGACAACTTCGAGGACATCTCCGCCGTCTCGGCCCTCTACCGGCCGGGCCCGATGGGCATGAACTCGCACACGAACTACGCGGAGCGCAAGAACGGCCGCCAGGAGATCACCCCGATCCACCCGGAGCTGGAGGAGCCCCTCAAGGAGGTCCTCGGCCTCACCTACGGCCTGATCGTCTACCAGGAGCAGGTCCAGAAGGCCGCCCAGATCGTCGCCGGGTACTCGCTCGGCGAGGCCGACATCCTGCGCCGCGTGATGGGCAAGAAGAAGCCCGAGGAGCTGGCGAAGAACTTCGTCCTCTTCGAGAAGGGCGCCAAGGAGAAGGGCTTCTCCGACGCGGCGATCAAGGCGCTGTGGGACGTCCTGGTGCCGTTCGCCGGATACGCGTTCAACAAGGCGCACTCCTCGGCGTACGGTCTCGTCACCTACTGGACCGCGTACCTCAAGGCGAACTACCCCGCCGAGTACATGGCGGCCCTGCTGACCTCGGTCAAGGACGACAAGGACAAGTCCGCGGTCTACCTCAACGAGTGCCGCCGCATGGGCATCAAGGTGCTCCCGCCGAACGTCAACGAGTCGCTGTCCAACTTCGCCGCCCAGGGCGACGACGTGATCCTGTTCGGCCTGACCGCCGTCCGCAACGTCGGCCAGAACGTCGTCGACTCGATCATCCGCTCCCGCAAGGCGAAGGGGAAGTACAGCTCCTTCCCCGACTTCCTGGACAAGGTCGAGGCGGTCGTCTGCAACAAGCGCACCGTCGAATCGCTGATCAAGGCCGGCGCCTTCGACGAGATGGGCCACACCCGCAAGGGTCTCGTCGCCCACCACGAGCCGATGATCGACAACGTGGTCCAGGTCAAGCGCAAGGAGGCCGAGGGCCAGTTCGACCTCTTCGGCGGCATGGGCGAGGAGGAGAGCGACGAGCCGGGGTTCGGCCTCGACGTGGAGTTCTCCGACGTCGAGTGGGAGAAGGCCTACCTGCTCGCCCAGGAGCGGGAGATGCTCGGTCTGTACGTCTCCGACCACCCGCTCTTCGGCCTGGAGCACGTGCTGTCCGACAAGGCCGACGCCTCGATCTCCCAGCTCACCGGGGGGGACTACTCGGACGGCTCCGTCGTCACCGTCGGCGGCATCATCTCCGGCCTCCAGCGCAAGATGACCAAGCAGGGCAACGCCTGGGCCATCGCCACCGTGGAGGACCTCGCGGGCTCCATCGAGTGCATGTTCTTCCCCGCCACCTACCAGCTGGTCTCCACCCAGCTCGTCGAGGACACCGTCGTCTTCGTCAAGGGACGTCTGGACAAGCGCGAGGACGTGCCCCGGCTGGTCGCCATGGAGATGCAGGTCCCCGACATCTCCAACGCCGGGACCAATGCCCCGGTCGTCCTCACCATCCCCACCGTGAAGATCACCCCGCCGATGGTCACCCGGCTCGGTGAGGTGCTCAGCCACCACCGGGGCGACACCGAGGTGCGGATCAGGCTCCAGGGGCCGCGCACGACGACCGTGCTGCGCCTGGACCGGCACCGGGTCAAGCCCGACCCGGCGCTCTTCGGTGACCTGAAGGTGCTGCTCGGGCCGTCCTGCCTGGCCGGCTGAGCGGCCGCGTACGACGAGAGGGGCGTCCCGCCGGTGCGGGACGCCCCTCTCGCTGTCCTCAACGCATGTCTCTACCGCGAGCGGCCGACGCGTCAGTTGTGGCCGAAGCGCCGCTGATGCTTGCGCGCCACGTCGGCGGGACTGCCCTGGGCCTGCGCCTGCGGCTGGGTCTGCGACTCGTACGCCGCCGACTTCGCCTGCTCCGCACTACGCTCCGACGCGGACGCGCGGTCCTGCTGGCTGCCCTGCTTGCGGTTCTTGTTCTTGGCCATGGTGAATGCCTCCTGTGGGGAATCCTGGGGGGCCAGGACCGCTGTCAGACTCACACGGCACCGCAAAAGCCGCATGTTGGATCATTACCGTGCGTAGTGGTATGCGCAGTGGCCTCGCTGCCCCGTCATCCGCCCGGGCCCTTCCAGCTCTTTCCCGATCCGCCACGCCGATGATCCAGTTCCGGCCGTTAACCCTTCCGCGGTCGGGCAGACTCGAAGGAAACCCTGGGTAAGCGGACCCGGTCATCGAGGGGCGGGCCGCTGAACCGTTCCCGGATTCTGGAAGAGGGTGGAGAACGTGGACCGTTGCGTCGTCCTGGTGGACGCCGGCTACTTGCTGGGCGCAGCCGCGAGTCTGCTGGCCGGAGAGCCCGCCCGATCCCGTATCACCGTCGACCACGCGGCCCTCATCCAAGGGCTGCGGGAACGGGCCGAGGCCGACACCCAGCAACCCCTGCTGCGCATCTACTGGTTCGACGGCGCCCCCGACCGGGTGCCCCAGCCCGAACACCGCAGGCTGCGGGTCATGCCCCGGGTGACCGTTCGGCTGGGCGCCCTGACCCGCAGTGACGGGCGCTGGGCGCAGAAGGGCGTCGACGCGGCCATGCACGCGGAGCTCACCGAACTGGCCCGGAACCGCGCCTGCTCCGATGTGGTCCTGGTGACCGGCGACGGCGATCTGCTGCCCGGTCTGATGTCCGCCAAGGAACACGGCGTCGCCGTCCATCTGTGGGCCGTCCAGGCCGCCGACGGCGACTACAACCAGTCCGAGGACCTGGTCGCCGAGGCGGACGAACGCCGGGTCCTCGACCGGGCCTGGATCACCAAGGCCGTACGCGCCAAGGACACCGGCGGCGCCTGCGCCCCGCAGCCCGCCCCGCGCCCCGAGATCGCCGCGATCCTCTCCGCACCGCTGCCCGAGGCCGCTCTCGCCGCCTCCGCCGAGCGCGCCTCCGAGGCCCAGGCGGCCGCCGCCCGCAACGGCCCGGCCGCCCCCGAGAGCCCGGAGCCCCCCGCGGCCACCCCCGCGGCCCCCGGTGGCCACAAAGGCGTCCCCACCCCGAAGGACCTGGCCGCGCTGCGCGCCCATGCCACCCACCCGGACCGCCAGCAGCCGGCCCAGCCCGCGAGCGCCACCCTGCGCTGGTCCTCCGACAAGGGGTGGGTGGAGCGCGGCGGCCCCCTCGGGGAACCGGCGGAGACCGCGTCCCTGCCGACCCTCGCCCAGCTCACCAGCGCCGAACAGCGCTGGGCGGACCGGGAGGAGGACATCACCACCGTGGGCGGCGACCCCTTCGAGGTGGGCCAGGTCTTCGCCCGCCGCTGGATGGAACGCCTCCCGGAGACCGTCCACCTGCAGAAGCTGTCCACCATGTACCCGCGCGTCCCGCACCGCATCGACGGCGAACTGCTCCGGTACGCGGCCCGCTTCGGCCTCCTCGCCCACAAGGACGACCAGATCGACGAGCACGACCGCTACGCGATCCGGGCGGGCTTCTGGCGCGAGATCGACGTGCGCGCGGCCGCCGAACACGTGCCCGCCGGGGAGTAGGGCCTGCCGTAGCCGCGTGGCCGGGCGCCCCCGGCCGATCCCGCGGGCCCCGCGACGCGTGGTCCCCCCGGGCGTAAACCGGGGCGTGTGACCCCGTACCCTCGTACCTCGTGAGTACGGGCACAGCACAGGCGCAGAGAGGCACCGGCACCGTGTGCGCGGTGCGGGATCTGGTCAAGACCTATCCCGCCGTCCGGGGCCGCCGGGGAGCCGCCGCGACGCCCGAGGTCCGCGCCACCGACGGGATCAGCCTGGACGTCGAGCGCGGCGAGATCTTCGGACTGCTCGGCCCCAACGGCGCCGGAAAGTCCACCCTGGTCCGCCAGCTCACCGGGCTGATGCGGCCCGACTCCGGCAGCGTCGAGGTGCTGGGCCACGACCTCGTGCGCCACCCCGAGCGCGCCTCCCGGCTGATCGGCTACCTGGGGCAGGAGTCCACCGCCCTCGACGAGCTGACGGTCTCCCTGGCCGCCGAGACCACCGGACGGCTGCGCGGGCTACCGGTCCGCGAGGCCCGTGCCGAACGCGACGCCGTCCTGGAGGAGCTGGGCCTCACCCCGCTGGCCGGGCGGCCCCTGAAGAAGCTCTCCGGCGGTCAGCGGCGGCTCGCCTGCTTCGCCGCCACACTCGTCGGCGACCGGCCCGTCCTGGTCCTCGACGAACCGACCACCGGTATGGACCCGGTCGCCCGCCGCGCGGTCTGGGCGGCCGTCGACCGCCGCCGGGCGGAGCGCGGGGCCACGGTCCTGCTGGTCACCCACAACGTCATCGAGGCCGAGACCGTCCTCGACCGGGTCGCCGTCCTCGAACGCGGCCGGGTCATCGCCTGCGACACCCCCGCCGGCCTCAAGGAGCAGGTGGCCGGGGAGGTCCGCGTCGAGCTGGTGTGGCGCGAGCGGGCCCCGCTGGACGTCCCGGAGGTGGCGGCGCTGCGGCCCTCCGCGCAGGAGTCCGGGCGGCGCTGGGTGCTGCGGCTCGGCCCGGACGAGGCACGGGCGGCGGTCGCCGCGGTGACCGGCGGCGCGGCCTTCGCCGCGCTCGACGATTTCACCCTGGCCACGCCCAGCCTGGAGGATGTCTATCTCGCCCTCGGGGGAGACGCGGCCAATGCGACCAAGGGGCTGGTGAAGGCGTGAGGATGGGACGTGGGGCGCGGCTGCCGAACGCCGCGCGGGCGCTGTACGCAGTCGGTGTACGGGACGTGGTGGGCCCGGTGCGGGTACCGGACGGGTGTAAGGAGAGCGGCCTCAGGTGACGAGCATCATTCCGGCCAGGACCGCACCCTCGCGCGTCCGGCCCGAGCCCGGTGCCTCCGGCACGGCCCCCGCCCGTACCGTCTCCGCGCCCCTCGCGCCGCGCGCCCGGCTGCTGCCCTCGCTGGCCGCCGTCTACCGCGCCCAGCTCTCCCGGGCGCGGGTCGCCCGGATTCCGCTGCTCTTCGTGGCGACCTTCCAGTCCGTCGGGATCATGGTCCTGATGCGGGGCGTCGTGGACGGCGGGTCCGAGGCCCGCGCGGTGGTCGCCGGCTCCAGCGTCCTGGTCGTCGCGTTCGTCGCGCTCAACCTGCTCGCCCAGTACTTCGGCCAGCTCCGGGCGGGCGGCGGGCTCGACCACTACGCCACCCTGCCGGTGCCGCCCGCGGCGGTGGTTCTCGGGGCGGCCGCCGCGTACGCCTCGTTCACCGTGCCCGGCACGGTCTTCACGGCGGTCGCCGGGAGCGTGCTGTTCCAGCTGCCGCTGACCCACCTGTGGGTCCTGGCCGCTGTCATCCCGCTCTCCGGCGCGGCGCTGGCCGGTCTGGGCGCAGCCCTCGGGCTGCTCGCCCCGCGCCAGGAGCTGGCCACCCTGCTGGGGCAGCTCGGCATGTCCGCCGCCCTGCTGCTCGGGGTGCTGCCGGCCGACCGGCTGCCGGAGCCCGTGGGGTGGGCGCGTGATCTGCTTCCCTCCACGTACGGGGTCGAGGCGCTGGCCCGTTCCTTCGACGCCCGCCCGGACTGGGGGCTGATCGCCTTCTTCCTCGCGATCTGCGCGGTGGTGGGGGTGCTGTCGCTGGCCGTGGCCACGTGGGCGTACCGGCGGGCGGCCGTACGGTAGGGCCCGGCTGCGGCAGCCGGTGAGGCGGCGCACAGGGTGGCCTGGCACGATGGCACGGTGACCGCACCGTTGACGCCGCCGCACCAGCCGAACCCCCACGATCCGTGGCAGGCCCCGCCCTCGGGCTCCCACTTCGTCCCCTCCTCCGGCTCGCCGGACGACCCGGACACCGCCACGGAGCTCCGTCAGGCCGCCGCGGTCGTCGTCCTGGTCGCGCTCGCGGGCATCGGGCTCGGGCTGCTGTGGCTGTGGCTCGCGCCGCGGGTCCCGCTGGTATCCGACGAAACCGCCGTCTTCCTGGAGAACAGCGAGGGCGAGGAGGCGATCGGGGCGGACGGGACATTCGTCCTGCTCGCGATCGGGTTCGGTGTGCTCACGGCGGCCGCCGTCTTCTGGCGGCTGCGCCGCGGGGGCATCTTCGTGGTCCTGGGGCTGGCGCTGGGCGCGCTGCTCGGATCGCTGCTGGCGTGGCGGGTCGGCGTCTGGCTGGGGCCCTCGTCCGACGTGGTGGGCCGGGCCCGGGAGGTGGGCCAGGGCGTGACGTTCGACGCGCCGCTTGAGCTGCACGCGGTGTCGGTGGCGGCGCTGGTGTGGCCGTTCGCGGCCATGGCGATCCATCTGCTGCTGACCGCCGCGTTCGGGCCGCGGGACATGGAGCCGGACTGGTCGGCGTATTACGGGGGGCCGGTGCAGGGGCCCCTGGCGGGGCCGGCGTCGCCGTCGTCCTCGGGGTCGCCGTCGGCCGCGCCCCCGTCCTCACCGTCCTCGCCCCCCGCGGAGGGTGGGCCGGCCTAAGGGCTGTCCCGGGCTTGTTCCTCTTCCCGCCCCTTCCCGAAGCTGGAGAAGCCTTCCCAAGCGCCGGAGGGGCGGCCGATGGGGCGGCTCACCCCCGCGCGATCTCCGCGAACGTCGCCCCCGTCAGCTCCGCCAGATCACTCGCCGCCAGCTCCACCTCCAGGCCCCGCCGCCCCGCCGACACGCAGATCGTCGGGTGCGACCGCGCCGACGCGTCCAGCACCGTGCGCAGGCGCTTGCGCTGGCCCAGGGGGGAGATGCCGCCGCGTACGTAGCCGGTGGTGCGTTCCGCGGCCGCGGGGTCCGCCATCGTGGCGCGTTTGCCGCCCGCGGCGGCGGCCAGGGCCTTGAGGTCCAGGGAGCCCGCCACCGGGACCACCGCGACTGTCAGTTCGCCGTCCACGTCCGCCACCAGGGTCTTGAAGACCCGGTCGGGGGAGACGCCCAGGGCCTCGGCGGCCTCCTCGCCGTAGGAGGGGGAAGCCGGGTCGTGGTCGTAGGCGTGGACCGTGAAGGCGGTGCCCGCCGCGGTCAGGGCGACCGTGGCGGGGGTGCCGCCCGACTGCTTCTTGGGTTTCTTCGCCACCGGGGCCGGTCCTCCTCAGTTGGGGTGGGTGGGGGCGCGGGTCAGATCGGCCGCGGGCAGCGACGGCAGGTGCCGGATGACCGCGGTCTCCTTGCGCAGCAGCGTCAGCTCCTCGCGCAGGCGGGTCGCGGTGTCCGGGGCCTGGAGGAGGCGCTGCTTGGTGGGGATGTCCAGGACGGTGGCCGCCGCGACCAGGTACGAGACGACGGAAGGGTCGTCGGGGAGGTCCGCGCCGGTCGTCAGCGAGCGTTCGCTCGCTCCGGCCAGGCGCTTCTGGTACGAGCGGAACGCCCGCAGGACGCCCTCCGCGAGGGCTCCGGCCTCGTCGGCCTCGTCGTCGGCGGGCGGCTCCTCGGCCACCTCCTCCACCTCGGCGGTGAGGTAAGGGCCGTGGGTGTCGACGGAGAGCAGCCTGACCCGGGTGGTGCCGGTGGCCAGGACCTCGAAGCTGCCGTCGGCACGCTCGCGGATCGTCGCCGCGTCGGCGACGCAGCCGACCCGGTGGAAGGTCTGGATCGGGTCCGGGCCGAACCCCTCCGCCGGGGCGCGCTCGGAGGGAGGGGCCGCCGCGACGGTGTCCGGCATGCCGGTGGCCGTCGGGGCGATCTCGCGGCCGTCGCGGATCGCGACCACGACGAAGCGGCGAGGTTCGTCCTCGTCGCTCTTCAGCAGCTCCCGCATCATGGCGCGATATCGCTCTTCGAAGACGTTGAGCGGCAGCACCAGGCCGGGGAACAGCACCGCGTTGAGCGGGAAAAGGGGAAGGCGGGCGGTGGTCACAGCGCTCAAGCGTAATGGCCGCGGGGACGGCCGCGGTCGGCCCGGTTGCGCAAGGGGGTCAGGGAGGCCACCTGGAGGCGTGCTCCGTCGCGTGCGTCGAGGAACCGGCCCAGGGCGTCGTCGGAGACGGAGGACCACGGGAACGACGTCGCGTACAGGCCGATCAGCGTGAACTGGTCCAGTGCCTCGGCCCAGCGGCCCCGGGCGAGCAGGACGTACGCGAGGAGGTTGCGGACCTCGGCGGGCCACGGGTCGCCGGGGCGGTAGGCGGCGGAGAGCCTGATCGCCGGATCGACCGCCGCGTCGATCCGCTCCTCCAGTACGGAGGTGGTCCGGCCCGCCGCCTGGCTGTCCAGGAGCAGCGCGAAGGCCGCCCGGACCGGCAGCGCCTGCACGAGGGAGTCGGGCAGCGCGTCCTCGGCGGCCCGCTCGGCGAAGTCGAAGCACTCGCGGTGAGAGCCGTACCAGGCGGCCGACAGGTAGCGCAGGGCCGCCACATGGCAGCCGTAGTGGTGCCGGGAGCGGCGCACCGCCTGTTCCCACAGCGTCTCGAAGGCGGTGTGCGTGGCGTGGGTGCCGCGGGCGTGGTCCAGGGCGAGCCGCCACGGCACCGGGTCGCGCGGGTCGGCCTCGGCCGCCGCGGTGATCATCGGGCCGACCTCGCGGAGCCGTTCCGCGCGGGCGGGCGACTCCCAGGCCCGGCGCACCGACAGCTCCGCCTTGACGAGCAGCGCGTCCGGGTCGCGCGGGGCGGCGGCCAGCCAGTCGACGAGCCAGCCGTCCCGGCTGCGGGCGAACGCGACGAGCCGCCCGAGGTAGCGGTCGCGGTTCTCCCACTCGGCCGCGTCCCGGGTGGTGGCGAGCAGCTTGGCGGCCGGTTCGTAGTCGCCCAGGGCGGCGGCGACCAGCGCGGGAGAGAGCCGCTCGTCGGGGGCGTCGAGCAGTACCGCGTCATCCGCGGACAGGCCGGCGGACAGCGGAGGGCTGTGCCGGACCATGCGCGCGGTACGGAGCAGAGCGCGAAGGAAAGCCATGGTGCAGACCATTGAAAAGCGCTGGTGAGGGCCGCGCCAGAGGTGTGCTGTGAAGCTTCTGTGCCGAGTGGATGGGTTGTACCGGGCCAGGTCAAGAAAAGGCAAAGAAAAGAGCATCAGATGGCTTGAATTCGACCTCCTGTCGTGCTCGTTCACCTCGGTGGTCACCGCTCGCGGGGGCCCGGATGCCCGGTCCCGGACGCCTTCCGACCGGTTCGACCTGGCCTTTCGATCAGCCCCTGCGCAGCAGCCGGGACGCCCCCGCCGCCACCGTGGTGGCCAGAACCCATCCCACCAGCACTAGGGCGGCCGCCGCCCACTGCCAGCCGCCCTCCATCCGCCAGTAGCCGTCCTGGCCGAGGTTGATCACCGGGATCAGGAGGTCCAGCGCGTAGAGGGTCGGATTCCACAGCGGCGCCGCGTCGTCCTGGATCGGCACCGGGTCGTACTGGGCGAACGCCGCAGCGCCCGCCGCCCAGAGCAGCGCCATCCACACCGCCGCCCGCCCCGGCCGGTAGCCGTACGCCACCGTCCAGTCCTGGAGGAACCCCCAGGCCTTCGCGGCGGGCGGCAGCGTCTCCCGGCGGCGCCGCTGCTTGGCCAGCAGCACCTCCCGCGCGTCCGCGTCCTCGCCGCTGCCCCGCAACACCGTCGCCAGCCGCTCGTACGGTTCGGGCACGTACTCCGGGGTCGCCGCCGACACCCACTCCAGCCGCCGCGAGAGCGGGAAGTGGCCGTACGGGACGAGGTTCTCGTAGACGAAGCCGCCCATCGCCAGACCGCCCGGGCCCGGCCAGCTCGTCGACAGGTCGATCAGCGTGACCACCTTCGCCCCGTTCAGCACGACCCGGCCCTCCTCGGGGCGCTCCGCGTTGAACCGCAGCTCCGGCGTGACGATCCGGCGCAGCGACAGCTCCTCCTGCCGGGTCATCGTGAACCGGGCCTTGTGCAGGTCCACCGCGTCCCCGAACCGCCCGTCGTCCAGCCGTACCCCGCCCCTGCACTCGAAGATCTGCGACCGGGTGCCGCGCGCCGGGGTCGGGGCGTAGACCACGCCGTACGGGGGAGTGGTGCCCTGGTTCCCCGTGTCGACGTTCACCCACGCCTCGGTCATGTAGAGCGTGCGCTCCACCGTCAGCTGCGGGGCGTTCAGCGCGCGCCGGTCCGTTCCGGCACGCAGTCGGCTGCCCCGCAGGCTCAGCGAACCGCCCACCTTCGCGCCGCGCAGGCTCAGCTCGCCGCGCGTCTCGATCATCTCGGCCTGGAGGTCCTGCGCGACCGCCATACCGTCCCCGGCCAAGGCCTGCCCGTGCCGGTCGGGGCCCACGCTGAGCTGGTTGAGCAGGAGATCCGTGCCGATCTGGGCGTCGGTCAGCCGGATGCCCCGCTCGATCCGGCAGCGCGGCAGATGCAGATCGCCCTCCGTGTGCAGCCGCGCGGCCTCCAGGCGGGGCAGCGCGCATCCCACCAGCCGCAAGGTCGTGAAGTGGCACTCCGGGAGCACCAGCTCCTGCTCGATCCGGCAGCCGGTCAGCTCCACGTACGGAGCCACCCGGCCGCCCGCCAGATCCAGCTTCCCGGTGATCCGCACCCCCCGGAGCTTCAGCGCCGCCACCCGGCCGGGCCGGGCGGGCGGCCCGCTCAGCAGCAGCCGCGCCACGGTGCGCGCTCCCACACTTCGCTCGGGGCCCCACGCGTGCGGGGCGAACGGATCGTTGCGGGTCGGGTCGTAGGTACGTAAGTCGTAGGTGGTCCCGTTGCGGAAGGACTGCCACATGCCCAGCTCCGCTGCGCTGAGGCCGTCCGGGATATCGCCTTCGTGCGGCTCGGTCACGGCCGCTCCCTCCGTGCACACGTGCTGTAGTGCTGTTCTTCCCTCTCTGTGACGCGGTGAAAGCTAGCGGTCAGCAGTGACAGCCGGTCATGGCCGAGACATGTATCAGCCAGTGATACGGGCGACCGGCGGCCTGCGGCGGTCTGCGAGAATTGCCGTGTGATCTCTCGAATCGATCTGCGCGGCGACGTCCTCCCCGAGGGCGCCGCCCTGCGCGACCTGCTGCCCCGTGCCGAGTTCGACGTGGAAGCCGCCCTGGAGACGGTGCGGCCCATCTGCGAGGACGTACGCCATCGTGGCTCCGCGGCAGTGATCGAGTGGGGGGAGAAGTTCGACGGTGTCCGGATCCCGTCGGTCCGGGTGCCGGCCGAGGCCCTCTCCCTGGCCCTGAAGGAGCTGGATCCCGCCGTCCGCGCGGCGCTGGAGGAGTCGATCCGCCGCGCCCGCCTCGTCCACCGCGAGCAGCGCCGCACCAGGCACACCACCCAGGTCGTCCCCGGCGGCACCGTCACCGAGAAGTGGGTCCCCGTCGAGCGCGTCGGGCTCTACGTCCCCGGCGGCCGCTCGGTCTACCCCTCCTCCGTCGTGATGAACGTCGTCCCGGCCCAGGAGGCGGGCGTCGAGGGCGTCGCCGTCGCCTCCCCGCCGCAGAAGGACTTCGACGGGCTGCCCCACCCCACGATCCTCGCCGCCTGCGCCCTGCTCGGTGTGGACGAGGTGTACGCGGCGGGCGGCGCCCAGGCCGTCGCGATGTTCGCGTACGGCACCGAGGACTGCCTCCCGGTCAACCTGGTCACCGGCCCCGGCAACATCTACGTCGCCGCCGCCAAGCGCCTCCTCAAGGGCCGTATCGGCATCGACGCCGAGGCCGGGCCCACCGAGATCGCGATCCTCGCCGACGCCACCGCCGACCCGGCGCACGTGGCCGCCGACCTGATCAGCCAGGCCGAGCACGACCCGATGGCCGCCGCCGTCCTGGTCACCGACTCCGAGGAGCTGGCCGCCGCGACGGAGGCCGAGCTGGTCCCGCAGGTCGCCGCCTCCAAGCACGTCAAGGACCGCATCGAGCCCGCCCTCGCGGGCCGCCAGTCCGCGATCGTCCTGGTCTCCTCGGTCGAGGACGGACTCAAGGTCGTCGACGCGTACGGCGCCGAGCACCTGGAGATCCAGACCGCCGACGCCGCCGCCGTGGCCGACCGGGTCCGGAACGCCGGGGCGATCTTCGTCGGTCCCTGGTCCCCGGTCTCGCTGGGCGACTACTGCGCCGGTTCCAACCACGTCCTGCCCACCGGTGGCTGCGCCTGCCACTCCTCGGGCCTCTCCGTGCAGTCCTTCCTGCGCGGCATCCACATCGTCGACTACACCCGCGACGCGCTCGCCGAGGTCACCCACCATGTCGTGACCCTCGCCGAGGCGGAGGACCTCCCCGCCCACGGCGCCGCGATGAAGGCACGGTTCGGATGGAAGGTCCCGCAGCAGTGACGAACGGCAGCGACACCACCCCGCGCAACCCCTGGGACGAACTCCCCATCCGCGACGAGCTGCGCGGCCAGTCCCCGTACGGAGCACCCCAGCTCGACGTCCCCGTACGCCTCAACACCAACGAGAACCCCTACCCGCTGCCCGAAGCGCTCGTCGACCGGATCGCCGAGCGGGTCCGCGAGGCCGCCCGCGACCTCAACCGCTACCCCGACCGGGACGCCGTCGAGCTCCGCACCGAGCTGGCCCGCTACCTCACCCGCACCGCCGGGTACGAGGTGGGGGCCGCCAACGTCTGGGCCGCCAACGGCTCCAACGAGGTCCTTCAGCAGCTGCTCCAGACCTTCGGCGGGCCCGGCCGCACCGCGATCGGCTTCGAACCCTCGTACTCCATGCACGCCCTGATCTCCCGGGGCACCGGCACCGGCTGGATCTCCGGCCCGCGCTCGGCGGACTTCACCATCGACGTGGAAGCCGCCCGCGCCGCCATCGCCGAGCACCGGCCCGAGGTCGTCTTCATCACCTCGCCCAACAATCCCACCGGCACCGCCGTGGCGGCCGGGACCGTCCTCGCCCTGTACGAGGCCGCCCAGGCCGCCGGGCCCTCGGTCGTCGTCGTGGACGAGGCGTACGGCGAGTTCAGCCACCACCCCTCGCTGCTCCCGCTGATCGAGGGCCGCCGCAACCTGATCGTCTCGCGGACCATGTCCAAGGCGTTCGGCGCGGCAGGACTGCGCCTGGGCTACCTCGCCGCCGACGCGGCCGTCGTCGACGCCGTCCAGCTGGTGCGCCTGCCGTACCACCTCTCCTCCGTCACCCAGGCCACCGCGCTCGCCGCCCTGGAGCACACCGATACGCTGCTGGGGTACGTCGCGCAGCTCAAGAGCGAACGCGACCGGCTGGTGGCCGAGCTGCGCGCCATCGGCTACGAGGTCACCGAGTCGGACGCCAACTTCGTCCAGTTCGGCCGCTTCGACGACAGTCACGCCGTCTGGCAGCGGATCCTCGACCGGGGCGTCCTGGTCCGGGACAACGGCGTGCCGGGATGGCTGCGGGTCACCGCAGGAACCCCGGCAGAGAACGACGCGTTCCTCGATGCGGTACGCGAAATCAAGAAGGAGCACGACGCATGAGCCCCCGCGTAGGCCGCGTGGAACGCACCACGAAGGAAACGTCCGTGCTGGTCGAGATCAACCTCGACGGCACCGGAAAGGTCGATGTCGCCACCGGGGTCGGCTTCTACGACCACATGCTCGACCAGCTCGGCCGCCACGGCCTCTTCGACCTCACGGTCAAGACCGACGGCGACCTGCACATCGACACCCACCACACCATCGAGGACACCGCCCTCGCGCTCGGCGCCGCCTTCAAGCAGGCCCTCGGCGACAAGGTCGGCATCTACCGCTTCGGCAACTGCACCGTCCCGCTCGACGAGTCGCTCGCCCAGGTCACCGTCGACCTCTCCGGCCGCCCCTACCTGGTGCACACCGAGCCGGAGAACATCGCGCCGATGATCGGCACGTACGACACGACGATGACCCGGCACATCCTGGAGTCCTTCGTCGCCCAGGCGCAGATCGCCCTGCACGTCCACGTGCCGTACGGGCGCAACGCCCACCACATCGTCGAGTGCCAGTTCAAGGCGCTCGCCCGCGCCCTGCGCTATGCCGCCGAGCACGACCCGCGCGCCGCGGGCATCCTGCCCTCCACGAAGGGCGCCCTGTGACCGGCCTCAACACCATCCTGATCGTCGTCGGCCTCTTCCTGGCCGGCGGCGTCTACTCCTTCGCCAAGCAGGGGATGCCCAAGGGCGTCATCGTGCTGCTGTCGATCGGCTCCGTGATGTGCCTGGTGGCGGGCGTCCTGCGGATCCAGGGCCTGTGGGACTGAGAGGCACGCTGTGACTGACAAAACGACTGGCAGGAAAAAGGTCGTCGTCTTCGACTACGGCTTCGGCAACGTCCGCTCCGCGGAGCGGGCCCTCGCCCACGTCGGCGCGGACGTCGAGATCACCCGCGACTACGACCGCGCGATGGCCGCCGACGGGCTCCTCGTCCCCGGCGTCGGCGCGTTCTCCGCCTGTATGGACGGGCTGAAGCGGGCCCGCGGCGACTGGATCATCGGCCGCAGGCTCTCCGGAGGCCGCCCCGTCATGGGCATCTGCGTCGGGATGCAGATCCTGTTCGAGCGCGGCATCGAGCACGGTGTGGAGACCGAGGGCCTGGACGAGTGGCCCGGTACGGTCGGACCCCTGAAGGCGGACGTCGTCCCGCACATGGGCTGGAACACCGTCGAGGCCCCCGAGGACTCCCGGCTCTTCGCGGGACTGGACCCCGAGGCCCGCTTCTACTTCGTGCACTCCTACGCGGCGCACGACTGGTCCCTCGAAGTCACCAACGCCAAGATCCGTGCCCCCAGGGTCACCTGGGCCACACACGGCGAACGGTTCGTGGCCGCCGTGGAGAACGGCGCGCTGTGGGCCACCCAGTTCCACCCCGAGAAGTCCGGCGATGCCGGCGCCCAGCTGCTGACCAACTGGATCGAGACGCTGTAATGCCGAAGCTTGAACTGCTCCCCGCCGTCGACGTCCGTGACGGCCAGGCCGTCCGCCTCGTCCACGGCGAGTCCGGCTCCGAGACCTCCTACGGCTCCCCGCTGGAGGCCGCCCTCGCCTGGCAGCGCGCCGGGGCCGAGTGGCTGCACCTCGTCGACCTGGACGCCGCCTTCGGCACCGGCGACAACCGGGAACTGATCGCCGAGGTCGCCGGGGCCATGGACATCAAGGTCGAGCTGTCCGGCGGCATCCGCGACGACGCCTCGCTGGAGGCCGCCCTCGCCACCGGCTGCCGCCGCGTCAACCTCGGCACCGCCGCCCTGGAGACCCCGGAGTGGGTCGCCAAGGTCATCGCCGAGCACGGCGACAAGATCGCCGTCGGCCTGGACGTTCGGGGCACCACCCTGCGCGGCCGCGGCTGGACCCGCGACGGCGGCGACCTCTACGAGACCCTGGCCCGCCTCGACTCCGAGGGCTGCGCCCGCTACGTCGTCACCGACATCGCCAAGGACGGCACCCTCCAGGGCCCCAACCTGGGCCTGCTGCGGGACGTCTGCGCCGCCACCGACCGCCCGGTCGTCGCCTCCGGCGGGGTCTCCTCGCTCGACGACCTCCGGGCGATCTCCCTCCTCGTCCCCGAAGGCGTCGAGGGCGCGATCGTCGGCAAGGCGCTGTACGCGAAGGCGTTCACCCTGGAAGAGGCGCTCAAGGCGGTAGCCGTATGACGGACACCCCCGCCCCCGCCACCGCCGTGCGCCGGATCTCCACCGGCGCCCCCTGGGAGGAGAAGTTCGGCTACTCGCGTGCCGTCGAGCTTCCCAACGGGCTCGTCCTGGTGGCGGGCTGCACCTCCGTGGTGAACGGCCAGATCTCCGCGGGCTCCCCGTACGAGCAGGCGGTCACCGCCTTCGGCGTCGCGTTCGCGGCGCTGGAGCAGGCGGGCCTCGCCCGCGAGGACGTCGTCCGCACCCGGATGTACCTCACGCACGCCCGGGACGTCGACGATGTCGGCCGCGCCCACAAGGAGCTGTTCGACGCCGTGCGCCCCGCCGCCTCCATGATCATCGTGTCCGGGTTCGTCGACCCGAGCCTGGTCGTCGAGGTCGAGGTCGAGGCCTACCGGGGAGGCACGAAGTGAGCCTCGCCGTACGTGTCATCCCCTGCCTGGACGTCGACAACGGCCGGGTCGTCAAGGGCGTCAACTTCCAGAACCTGCGCGATGCCGGTGACCCCGTCGAGATGGCCAAGCTGTACGACGCCGAGGGCGCCGACGAGCTGACCTTCCTCGACATCACCGCCTCCAGCGGCGACCGCGAGACGACGTACGACGTGGTCCGCCGCACCGCCGAGCAGGTCTTCATCCCGCTCACCGTCGGCGGCGGCGTCCGCACCCCCGACGACGTGGACAAGCTGCTGCGCGCCGGAGCGGACAAGGTCGGCGTCAACACCGCCGCCATCGCCCGCCCCGACCTCATCCGCGAGATCGCCGAACGCTTCGGACGCCAGGTCCTGGTGCTCTCCGTCGACGCCCGCCGCACCCCGGAGGGCAGCTTCGAGGTCACCACCCACGGCGGACGCAGGGGCACCGGCATCGACGCCGTCGAATGGGCGCACCGGGCCGCCGAGCTGGGCGCGGGCGAGATCCTGCTCAACTCGATGGACGCCGACGGTACGAAGGACGGCTACGACACCGAGATGATCGAGGCGGTGCGGGGGCACGTCACCGTCCCCGTCATCGCCTCCGGCGGCGCGGGCCGGCTCGCGGACTTCGCCCCGGCGATCGAGGCGGGCGCCGACGCGGTGCTCGCCGCCTCCGTCTTCCACTTCGGGGACCTGCGGATCTCCGAGGTCAAGGGCGCCCTGCGGGAAGCGGGCCACCCCGTCCGCTGACGCAGGGGGTGTACCGGGGTCCTGCAACGCCCGCCGTCTGCCGCCGGGGGTTGCAGGACCGTGATGACCAGTTCCGCGCAGACCCCTAGGTACCGACTGGGCGGTATGTCATTCTGCGGGCGTCAGGATCGTTCGGCCGCGCTCGCGCCCTGCCGGGCCGGGTGCGCCGGGCCGGCCGATTCGCGCGGCCGGCCGATTCCCGGTGGAGGCCGCCATGCCACAGCTCGTACGTTCGCGGATCGGGGCGCTGCACGGACCGCCCGCCGCGACGCCGTTGCCGCAGCGCCTGCGTTCCCTGGCCGACCGTGAGGCCGTCGATGTGCTGCACCGGGCCGCCCGGGTCCTCGTCGCCGGGCTGCCGGCCCTCACCGACAGGCTCGTCGAGGCCCTGTACGAACAGGAGCCCGGCTACCGGGCGGCCATCGACGCCGACCGGGCCGAGGTCTGGCAGGAGGTCCACCACTCGCTGCGGCACAACGTCGGCTCGCTCATCCGGCCCCGGGAGTTCCGGGAGGCCGCCCACCGCACGTCCCGGGGGATCGGCGAGATCCGCGCCGAACAGGGCGTCCCGCTCGACGCCGTCCTGCACGCGTTCCGGATGGGCGGCGCGATGGTCTGGCAGGACCTCGTGGACGAGACCGCCCGCCGCGACCCGGACGACGTACGGCTGCTCGTCCATGTCGCCGCCGACGTCTGGAACTTCGTCGACGAGCACTGCGGAATCGTCGCGGACGCCTACCGGCAGGCCGAGCGGCGGCTGTCCTGGCGGCGCGAGAACCGGCAGCGGCTCATGGTCGCGGCCCTGCTCGACGGGACCGCCCGGATCGCGGACCTCGCCGAGGCGGCCGCCATGCTGGGGCTGCCGGAGCAGGGCCGGTACGCGGTGCTCGCGGTGGCCACCACCGGACGGGGGCGGCAGCCCGCCGCCGCTGCGGGCGGGTCGCGGCACGCCGCGGGGCCTGCGGTGGCCGCCGCAGGCCCGGGCGGCCCGCAGCCCGCGCGGCATGCCGAGCAGGGGCCGCGGTCCGTGCGGTCGGCCGCTCAGGGGCGGCAGCCCGCCGCCTGTCCGCCCTTGACGCTGCCCTCCTCGTTCCCGGGGGCGGCGGTGCTCTGGCACCCGGGCCCGGATGCCGAGTTCGCGATCCTGCCGCTGACGGGCCCGCCGGGTGAACTGAGCGCGCTGGCCGCCGAACTGACCGCCCCGGCCGGGACCCGCGCCGCGATCGGCTCCGCCGTCGAGGGGCTGGCCGCGCTCGGTGACGCCCGGCGGCTGGCGGAGACCGCGCTGCGCGCCTGTCCCGCCTCCGGCGGCACCGTCCTGCTCGACGAGCACCTCCCGGACGCCCTCGTCGTGTCCTCCCCGGCCCTCGGCTCCGCGCTGGCCGACCGGGTGCTGGGCCCACTGGACCGGCTGGACCCCGCCGACCGGGACGTCATCGTGGAGACCCTCACCGCCTGGCTGGACGCGGACGGCTCGGCACAGCGGGCGGGCGCGCGGCTGTACTGCCACCGCAACACCGTCCTCAACCGCCTCCGCCGCTTCGAACAGCTCACCGGCCGCTGCCTGACCCGCCCCCGGGACGCGGTAGAGGTCTCGCTCGCCCTGGCCGCGCGGCGGCTGCTCGGCACCTGAAGAACTCCACAACAAATATTGCGCAATTATTCTTGCGCAACTTCTCCTGTGCATCTACGGTCGTGTCATGCCCAGCGACGAAAGACGCCACGTCTCCGATGTCGACACCCTCAAGGCGATCGGCCACCCCCTGCGCCTGAAGCTCTACCGGGCGCTGCACATCAAGCGCACCGCCACCGCCTCCCAGCTCGCCGACCAGGTCGACGAGGCGGTCTCCCTCGTCAGCTACCACCTGCGCAAGCTCGCCGACCACGGGCTGATCGAACCGGCCGAGGGGCAGGGCACCGACGGCCGGGAACGCTGGTGGCGGCCGTCCTCCCGAGGGCTGACCTTCAGTGACGCGGACTTCGACGACGCGCCGGACAGGGCGGCCGTCTACGCCGCCGCCGGCCGGATGTCCTTCGACCAGCACGTCGAGCTCTACCGGGCCCACCAGGACTCACGTCACTCCTGGGACGCGGAATGGCGCAGCGCCTCCTGGAGCGCGGAGAGCCTCCTGCGCCTCACCGCGGAGGAACTGGCCGCCCTCGGACGGGAGATGGGCGCGCTGATCGACCGCTACGAGGAAGCGGGCCGCGCCCGCGAGGAGGCGGGCGACACGGCGGGCCGCGAGAGCGTCGCCCTGCACACCTACGGATTCCCCTTCCGCCCCTGAGCCCGCCGCCCCTGCCGGAAGGACGACTGCGTGACCGCCACGGCCACAGCGACGGAATCCCCCGAACGCCCCGCACACCGCGACCCCAACGTCCTGCGCTGGCTCGGCGCCTACACCGCGTCGATGATCGGCGACAGCGTCTACTTCATGGCCCTGGCCTGGGCCGCCGCCCGTACCGGCAGCGCCTCCGGCACCGGCCTGGTCCTCGCCGCGGGCTCCGTACCCCGGGCGCTCCTGATGCTCGGCGGGGGCGTGCTCGCCGACCGCCTCGGGCCCCGCCGCGTCGTCATCGGCAGCGACGCCGCCCGCGCGCTCCTCGTCCTCGGCCTGGCCGCCACCCTCGTCCTGACCGCACCCACGGTGGGCGTCCTGGTGGTCGTCGCCCTCCTCTTCGGCGCGGTCGACGCCCTGTTCCTGCCCGCCGTCGGAGCACTGCCGCCCCGCATCAGCACGACCGGGCAGCTCGCCAGAATCCAGGGGCTGCGGGGACTCGCCGCCCGCGGCGCCTCGATCGTCGGCGCGCCGATGGGCGGTGTCGCCGTGGCGACCGGCGGACCCGCCCTCGCCTTCGCCGCCGCCGGGCTGCTGTTCGCCGTGTCGCTGCCCCTGCTCCTCCGCCTGCGGATCAGGCCACTGCCGGAGCCGGAGCCGCCGACGGCCACCGGGAGGACGCCGAACGCCTGGCGCGACCTCGTCGACGGGCTGCGCCACATCCGCCGCCACCCCCTGCTCGGCCCGCTCATGCTCGTCATCGCCCTCAGCGAGCTCGGATTCGTGGGCCCGCTCAACCTCGGCCTGATCCTGCTCTCCGAGGAACGCGGCTGGGGCGCGGCGGGCATGGGCTGGATCGTCGCCGGGTTCGCCGCCGGGGCGGCCGCGTCCGCCCTCCTGCTCGCCGTCCGGGGCCGGGTGCCGCGCGCCGGGCTGGTCATGTGCCTGACCGCATGCGCCGGCGCGATGGGCGTCGCCGCCGTGGCCCAGGTGCCCTCCGTGGCCCTGGCCGCCGCGACCGCCGCGTTCGTGGGTCTCTCCGGCGGCCTGGCCGGGGCCCTGTGCGGGGCCCTCGTCCAGACCGCGGCGGACCCGGCGTACCTGGGCCGGGTCACTTCCGTGTCGACGTTCTTCACCTACGCGGTCGTCCCGCTCAGCTACCCCGTCACCGGGGCCGCCGTCGCCCTCTGGGGCACCGGGCCGGTCTTCGCGGTCAGCGCGGCGGTGTGCGCGAGCGGCGGCGCGGCGGGGCTCGCCGTCACCGCGCTGCGCCGCGCCGAACTGCCCCGCTGACCTGCCCGGCTTCCGCTACGCGTCCTCCAGGTCGCAGGGGCCCTACATCCCCAGCTCGGCCGTCCCCACCCGCTCCACCGCGTCCTTGTCGCCCTCCAGCTCGACGTCCGCCGCGCTCTGCCGGCCGTACGCGAACAGCAGCAGCTCGGCGGGCTCCCCGGTCACCGTCACCACCGGGGTGCCCTTGTGGGCCACCGCCGTCTGACCGTCCGGGCGGCGCAGCACCAGGCCCACCGGGGAGCGGCGGCCCAGCAGCCGGGCGGTCTTCTCGATGTGCGACCAGAGCACATCGGTGAAGACCGGGTCCAGCTCACGGCGCGACCAGTCGGGCTGGGCCCGCCGCACGTCCTCCGCGTGGACGAAGAACTCCACGGTGTTCGCCGCCTCGTCGATCTGCTTGAGGGACATCGGGGAGAACCGGGGCGGGCCCGTCCGGATGAGCTGGATCAGTTCCTCGTACGGCTTCGCCGCGAACTCCGCCTGCACCCGCTCCAGCCGGGCCTTCAGGGCCCCCAGCACCAGCCCGCCCGCCGCGTCCGCACGGCGTTCCCGGACCACCACATGGGCGGCCAGATCGCGGGTCTTCCAGCCGTCGCACAGGGTCAGTGCCTCGGGACCGGCCGCCTCCAACAGATCGGCGAGCAGGAGACGTTCACGCTTCGCATGGGTCGACATGCCCGCCAGGGTACGGCCGTCACCCGGGGTCCGCCCAGTGGACGTCCGCCCGGGAGGCCTCCGTCATCACGGCACAATGGGCCCATGACCAGCACGCCCGGCCCCACGCCGCCCGCCAGCAGCCTCGACCCCGCCATCGCCGCCCGCCTCAAGCGCGGCGCCGACGGCCTGGTCCCGGCCATCGCCCAGCAGTACGACACCGGCGAGGTGCTGATGCTCGGCTGGATGGACGACGAGGCGCTGCACCGCACCCTCACCACGGGCCGCTGCACCTACTGGTCACGCAGCCGCCAGGAGTACTGGGTCAAGGGCGACACCTCCGGCCACATCCAGCGGGTGAAGTCCGTCGCCCTGGACTGCGACGCCGACACCGTGCTGGTCAAGGTCGACCAGACGGGCGCCGCCTGCCACACCGGCGACCGCACCTGCTTCGACGCCGACGTGCTTCCCCTCCTCGACCAGTAAGGTCACCGGCCATGGATCTCGACACCTTCCGCAAGCTGGCCGTCGACCGGCGCGTCGTTCCCGTCAGCCGCCGCCTCCTCGCGGACGGCGACACCCCCGTCGGCCTGTACCGCAAGCTCGCCGCCGAACGCCCCGGCACCTTCCTGCTGGAGTCCGCGGAGAACGGCCGGACCTGGTCGCGCTACTCGTTCATCGGCGTCCGCAGCGACGCCACCCTCACCGCCCGCGACGGCGAGGCCCACTGGCTGGGGACCCCGCCCGTCGGCGTCCCGGTGGACGGCGATCCGCTGGACGCCCTGCGGGCCACCGTCGAGACCCTGCACACCCCCCGCGACCTGGTCGTGGACGAGGGCCTGCCGCCCTTCACCGGCGGCATGGTCGGCTACCTCGGCTACGACATCGTGCGCCGCCTGGAGAAGATCGGCGAGCACGGCGGCGACGACCTGGAACTCCCCGAGCTGACCATGCTCCTCACCTCGGACCTCGCCGTCCTCGACCACCAGAACGGCACGGTCCTGCTGATCGCCAACGCGATCAACCACAACGATCTCTCCACCGGCGTCGACGAGGCCCACGCCGACGCCGTCGCCCGCCTCGACGCGATGGAACAGGACCTGCGCCGCCCCGTCGAGAACGCCCCCGCCGCCCTGTCCCCGTCCGAGCTGCCCCCGTACACCGCCCTGTGGGGCGGCGAGGCCTACCAGGCGGCCGTCGAGGACATCAAGGAGCGCATCCGCGCCGGTGAGGCCTTCCAGGTGGTCCCCTCCCAGCGCTTCGAGACCCCGTGCACCGCGAGCGCCCTGGACGTCTACCGGGTGCTGCGGGCCACCAACCCGTCCCCGTACATGTACCTCTTCCGCTTCGACGGGTTCGACGTCGTCGGCTCCAGCCCCGAGGCCCTCGTCAAGGTCGAGGACGGGCGGGCCATGGTCCACCCGATCGCCGGGACCCGGCACCGCGGCGCCACCCCGCAGGAGGACCAGGCCCTCGCCGACGAGCTGCTCGCCGACCCCAAGGAGCGCGCCGAGCACCTGATGCTCGTCGACCTCGGACGCAACGACCTGGGCCGGGTCTGCGAACCGGGCAGCGT
The DNA here is from genome assembly GCF_055577965.1 of Streptomyces sp. NPDC033165. NCBI lineage: Bacteria > Bacillati > Actinomycetota > Actinomycetes > Kitasatosporales > Streptomycetaceae > Streptomyces > Streptomyces sp. NPDC033165. The sequence continues at coordinate 208,298 of NZ_JBVIPK010000001.1, read as the reverse complement.
CGAGGTCGTCGACTTCATGTCGATCGAGCGGTACTCCCACGTCATGCACATCGTCTCCACCGTCACCGGCCGCGTCACCGAGGACCGCACCGCCTTCGACGTACTGACCGCCTGCTTCCCCGCGGGCACGCTCTCCGGCGCCCCCAAGCCCCGCGCGATGCAGATCATCGAGGAGCTGGAGCCGAGCCGCCGGGGCCTGTACGGGGGCTGCGTCGGCTACCTCGACTTCGCCGGGGACTCCGACACCGCCATCGCCATCCGTACCGCCCTGCTCCGCGACGGCACCGCGTACGTGCAGGCCGGAGCGGGTGTCGTCGCCGACTCCGACCCGGTCGCCGAGGACACCGAGTGCCGCAACAAGGCCGCCGCCGTGCTCCGCGCCGTCCATACGGCCAACCGGCTCAACGAACGCCGAACCGGTAGGGGATAGTGGAGGGCGTGAGTGCCGTCCCCGTACCCCAGCCCCGTGCCCGAACCGCCGACACCGCCCCCGACTCCGCCGGGAGCCGCCGCAGTCTCGCGGCAGGTCTGCTGCTCGGCGCGGCGGGCGCGACCGTCGTGCTCCTCGCCTCCGGGCAGACCTGGGCGGAGGGGCAGGCGGCCACCGGCGGCGGCGCACTGCCGCTGACCGCCGACGGCCGGGACGTCACGGGCGTCCCCGCCGCTCTCGCCGTCGTCGGGCTCGCCGCCCTCGTCGCCGTCTTCGCGGTGCGCGGGGCGGGGCGCCGGATCGTCGCCGCCCTCCTCGCCCTCAGCGGCCTCGGAGCCGCGATCAGCGCCTGGGCCGGGGCGGGCGACAGCAGCGCCCTCGACGAGGAGGCCGCCCGCACCACCGGTGACGCGGCGGCCACGGTGCACGCCCTCAGCCACACCGCCTGGCCCTACGTCACGGCCGCCGGGGGCCTGCTGATCCTGCTCGCCGGGCTCCTCGCCCTGCGCTACGGCGGCCGCTGGCCAGCCATGTCCGCGAAGTACGAACGCGACGGCACCCCCCGCCCCCGCAGGGCCCCCCGCACCGCCCCCGACCCGGAGCGGCCCGAGGAGCTGTGGAAGGCCCTGGACCGCGGCGAGGACCCGACGCGCGAGGAGTGACCCCCGCTCACGTCCTGCCACCCCGTACGGGACAATGGGAGCGCGCCGTCCCCCGGGCGGCGGCCCCAGTCACCGCGATACCCACAGCGCAACACCAACAAGGAGCAACTCATGGCGGGCAGCAGCCACGGACACACCCCGGCCGCCTGGACCGGTGTCATCATCTCCTTCATCGGCTTCTGCGTCGCAGGCGTCTTCATGGTGGCGGACAACCCGCTCGGCTTCTGGGTCGGTATCGCCGTCATCTTCGCCGGTGGACTCGTGGGCCTCGCGATGAGGGCCGCCGGTCTCGGCATGCCGAAGGAGTCCGCCGAGATGGCCGAGGCCCGGGCCCGCGCCGGACAGGCCCAGACCTCCCACTGAGCGGGCCGCAGGCCCGCCCCGGCGACCGGCCGGAGCGACACGCAGCGAGGCGCAGCCCCACCGGGGCTGCGCCTTTCCGCGTCAGCGGGGACAATCACCGGGTGGACGCCTCGCCAACCCCCGCCGCCGCCCAGCCGCCGGACTCCGACACCAGCCCTCCGCCTGGCCCCGGGCCCACCGGTCCGGCCCGCACGGAAGCCTCACCGCCGGGCCCCGGGCCCCGGGGCGTGCCGCCGACCGTCTGCCCGACTGCGGACAGGGCCCGGCCCGTTCCGGCGCGGACGGGCGGGGACGGGCCCGCCCCCCTGCGCCGGCTCGCCACCCCTCTCGGTATCCTCGCCGCCGTCGCAGGCGCCTTCGCGTACGTCGGGACCGTCGATCCCAACGAGCCCGGCCACTACCCCGTCTGCCCGCTGCTGAAGATCACCGGCGCGCTCTGCCCCGGCTGCGGCGGGCTGCGCAGTGCGCACGCGTTCATCCACGGCGATCTCGGCGCCGCCTTCTCCGCCAACGCCGTCGCCACCGTCGGCTACTTCCTCTTCGCCGTGGTCTGGGTGCTGTGGCTGGTACGGGCCTGGCGCGGGCAGCCCCTGCGGATCCGGCTCGCCCCCGCCTGGTGGTGGGGCATCGGAGCCCTGCTCCTGGTCTTCTCCGTGGCCCGGAATCTGCCGTTCGGATCGGCGCTGGCCCCCTGAATGCCCAGGTAGTGGGACGCGGCGCGGCCGGATGCGAGCCCCGGGGCCTCCTGCGGATACCATCGGTATGGCTGATCCTGTTCCCTATTCACCGTTCCGGAAGGGGGCCGCTCGCGTGAGTGTGCTCGACGAGATCATCGACGGCGTTCGCGCCGACCTCGCGGAGCGGCAGGCGCGCGTCAGCCTCGACGAGCTGAAGGAGCGCGCAGCCCGCGCTCCCCAGGCCAAGGACGGAGTCGCCGCCCTGCGCGGCGAGGGCGTGACCGTCATCTGCGAGGTCAAGCGCTCGTCCCCCTCCAAGGGGGCCCTTGCCGCCATCGCCGACCCCGCCGCGCTCGCCGCGGACTACGAGGCCGGCGGCGCGTCCGTCATCTCGGTCCTCACCGAGGAGCGCCGCTTCGGCGGCTCGCTCGCCGACCTGGAGGCCGTCCGCGCCAAGGTCGACATCCCGGTCCTGCGCAAGGACTTCATCGTCACCTCCTACCAGCTGTGGGAGGCCCGCGCCTACGGCGCCGACCTCGCCCTGCTGATCGTCGCCGCCCTCGACCAGGAGGCCCTCGTCTCCCTGATCGAGCGCGCCGAGTCGATCGGACTCACCCCGATCGTCGAGGCGCACGACGAGGAGGAGGCGGAGCGCGCCGTGGACGCCGGAGCGAAGATCATCGGTGTCAACGCGCGCAATCTGAAGGACCTCAAGGTCGACCGCTCCATCTTCGAGCGCGTCGCCCCCGAGATCCCCGACCACATCGTCAAGGTCGCCGAGTCCGGCGTCCGCGGCCCGCACGACCTGATCGCGTACGCCAACGCCGGCGCCGACGCCGTCCTGGTCGGCGAGTCCCTGGTCACCGGCCGCGACCCGCGCGCCGCCGTCGCCGACCTGGTCGCCGCGGGCGCCCACCCGGCGCTCCGCCACGGCCGCGGCTGACCGGGAGCGACTGCGACCATGACCGACCGCCCCGTGCCCCGCACCCGGCCGGGTAGGGCCTGTCGTCACACTGCCATGCGCCGCCCGGCAGGCGGCAGTGTGACGACAGGCCCCAGCCCCGCCGGGGCCCCGGCCCGGGACCCGCACGCCCCGCTGGGGCGCGGGTGCAGGCCGCGGGGCTGCCGAGCCCCGGCCCGGCGCGTGCACGGACGGCGGGTGCGGTACGTGATCGGTGACGAGCCCGGCCAGGTCAACGGGATGCGATGGCGCCCGGGGCCCGCGCTGTAGCGAGCCCCGGCCGACGTACCGCGGTACCTGTCGTATGTCGTACGTACGACCGCACGCTGTCCCGGTGGCGCTCGCTGCTCCGCGCATACGGTGAACCCACCTGTTGCCATGCCAAGGAGCACGTCACATGTCGTCCGACTTCTTCATTCCGGACCCGGAGGGTCTGATCCCCAGCGCCGAGGGCTATTTCGGCGCGTACGGCGGCAAGTTCATCCCGGAGGCGCTCGTCGCCGCTGTGGACGAGGTCGCCGTCGAGTACGACAAGGCGAAGGCCGACCCGGCCTTCGCCGCCGAGCTCAACGCGCTCATGGCCGACTACACGGGACGGCCCAGCGCGCTGACCGAGGTCCCGCGCTTCGCCGAACACGCGGGCGGCGCCCGGATCTTCCTCAAGCGGGAGGACCTGAACCACACCGGCTCGCACAAGATCAACAACGTGCTGGGCCAGGCGCTGCTCACCAAGCGCATGGGCAAGACCCGGGTCATCGCCGAGACGGGAGCCGGTCAGCACGGGGTCGCCACCGCGACCGCCTGCGCCCTCTTCGGCCTCGACTGCACCATCTACATGGGCGAGATCGACACCCAGCGCCAGGCGCTGAACGTGGCCCGGATGCGGATGCTCGGCGCCGAGGTCGTCGCCGTGAAGTCCGGTTCGCGGACCCTGAAGGACGCCATCAACGAGGCGTTCCGCGACTGGGTCGCCAACGTGGACCGCACGCACTACCTCTTCGGCACGGTCGCGGGCCCGCACCCCTTCCCGGCGATGGTCCGCGACTTCCACCGGGTCATCGGCGTCGAGGCGCGCCGCCAGCTCCTGGAGCGCGCGGGCCGGCTCCCGGACGCGGCGGTCGCCTGTGTCGGCGGCGGCTCCAACGCCATCGGCCTCTTCCACGCCTTCATCCCGGACGCCGGGGTCCGCCTGGTCGGCTGCGAGCCCGCCGGACACGGCGTGGAGACCGGCGAGCACGCGGCGACCCTGACCGCGGGCGAGCCGGGCATCCTGCACGGTTCGCGCTCCTACGTCCTCCAGGACGACGAGGGCCAGATCACCGAGCCGTACTCCATCTCGGCCGGTCTGGACTACCCGGGCATCGGCCCGGAGCACTCCTACCTCAAGGACATCGGGCGCGGCGAGTACCGCGCCGTCACCGACGACGCGGCCATGCAGGCCCTGCGCCTCCTCTCCCGCACCGAGGGGATCATCCCGGCCATCGAGAGCGCCCACGCGCTCGCCGGTGCCCTGGACCTCGGCAAGGAACTCGGCAAGGACGGGCTGATCCTCGTCAACCTGTCCGGGCGCGGCGACAAGGACATGGACACCGCCGCCCGCTACTTCGGTCTCTACGACCCCGACGCCGCCGTCGAGGCGGACGCCGACAGCGACCGCGCCGAGATCGAGGGGGACGCCAAGTGAGCGGCAACATCGAGCTGTTGAACACCACCCTGGCCGCCGCGAAGGCCGAGGACCGGGCGGCGCTCATCGCCTATCTGCCCGCCGGGTTCCCGACCGTCGACGGCGGCATCGAGGCGGTCAAGGCCGTCGTCGCGGGCGGCGCGGACATCGTCGAGGTCGGCCTCCCGCACAGCGACCCGGTCCTGGACGGCCCGGTCATCCAGACCGCCGACGACATCGCCCTGCGCGGCGGGGTCCGCATCGCCGACGTGATGCGCACGGTCCGCGAGGCGCACGAGGCCACCGGCGTCCCGATCCTGGTCATGACGTACTGGAACCCCATCGACCGGTACGGCGTGGAGCGCTTCACCGCCGAACTGGCCGAGGCGGGCGGTGCCGGGTGCATCCTGCCCGACCTGCCGGTCCAGGAGTCCGCGCTGTGGCGCGAGCACGCCGACAAGCACGGCCTGGCCACCGTGTTCGTCGTCGCCCCCAGCAGCCAGGACGCCCGCCTCGCCACCATCACGGCGGCCGGGAGCGGCTTCGTCTACGCCGCCTCCCTGATGGGCGTCACCGGCACCCGCGCCTCCGTCGGCGCCCAGGCCCAGGAGCTGGTGGTCCGCACCCGCGCCACCACCGAGCTGCCGGTCTGCGTCGGCCTCGGTGTCTCCAACGCCGCACAGGCCGCCGAGGTCGCCGGATTCGCCGACGGCGTGATCGTCGGCTCGGCCTTCGTCAAGGCCATGCTGGACGCCCCCGACGAGACCGCGGGTCTGGACGCCGTCCGCTCCCTGGCGGGCGACCTGGCCGTGGGCGTTCGAAAGCGCTGACGCCTTGAATCACCCGAATGGGTGGATTATGGGCCGGGGAGGCGCGGAGGTGCCTCCCCGGTTCGTTCCCCGGGTGTGAGCGACAAGATCCCTGAGGGAAACAGAAGCGCGCGCGAGCGCCTGGCCCAGCAGCGCGAGCGGGAGAAGGGGCGCGAGAAGCGGCGCCGCACGCTGATCGTCGCCTCGGCGGTGGTCGGGGTGCTGGCGCTGGCCGCCGTGGTCGGCCTGATCGCCGCCAACGCGGGCAAGGACGACGGCGGGGACACCGCGTCGGGCCCCGCCATCGCCCCCTCGGGCGCGACCGGCGAGGACTCCCTGACCCTGCCGGTCGGCGCCTCCGACGCCCCGTCCACCCTCACGATCTGGGAGGACTTCCGCTGTCCGGTCTGCGCCCAGTTCGAGAACGCCTTCCGGGACACCATCACGGACCTGGCCGACCAGGGCCAGGTCAAGGTGGAGTATCACCTCGCCACGATCATCGACGGCAACCTCGGCGGCAGCGGATCGCTGCGCGCCGCCAACGCCGCCGCATGCGCCCAGGACGTCGGCAGGTTCGCCCCGTATCACGACGTCCTCTTCCGCAACCAGCCTCCCGAGCCGGACGACGCCTTCGGCAAGAACAGCCGGCTGATCGAGCTGGCCGGTGAGGTCGAGGGGCTCGACACGCCGGGCTTCCGCGGCTGCGTGGAGGACGGCGAGCACGACAGCTGGGTGAGGAAGTCCGACACGGCGTTCCGCGAGGGCGGCTTCCAGGGAACGCCGACCGTGCTGCTCAACGGGGAGTCCGTCTTCCCGAGCAAGGGCGACGAGCAGATCTCCCCGGAGAACCTGAAGAAGTGGGTCGCCGAGGCCAACAAGGGCAAGAAGCCAGGCACCGCCACCCCGTCCGCCCCTGCTTCCTGATCCCTGGGTACGGCCCGGGACAGCCCCGGAAAGAGCCGGCGTACGGGCCCGTGACCGTGCCCCCGTTACGCAGACGTTGCCGGGTGGCTTGGCCTACCCACCGCCCGGCAAGGTAGCGTCGACTCCGTCATGAACCTTGCCTCCATTCCCAGCCCGTCGACCGGCGTGATCGAGCTCGGCCCGATCCCGCTGCGCGGCTACGCGTTCTGCATCATCATCGGTGTCTTCGTCGCCGTCTGGTTCGGCAACAAGCGCTGGGTCGCCCGTGGCGGCAAAGCCGGCACCGTCGCCGACATCGCTGTCTGGGCGGTGCCCTTCGGCCTCGTCGGCGGCCGGCTCTACCACGTGGTCACCGACTACCAGCTCTACTTCAGCGAAGGCCAGAACTGGGTCGACGCCTTCAAGATCTGGGAGGGCGGCCTCGGCATCTGGGGCGCGGTCGCCTTCGGCGCGGTCGGCGCCTGGATCGGCTGCCGCCGCCGGGGCATCCCGCTGCCCGCGTGGGCGGACGCGCTGGCCCCGGGCCTCGCCATCGCCCAGGCCATCGGCCGCTGGGGCAACTGGTTCAACCAGGAGCTGTACGGCAAGCCCACCGACCTTCCCTGGGCGCTGGAGATCAGCGAGGGCCCGAACCGCGTCGCCGGGACCTACCACCCGACCTTCCTCTACGAGTCGCTGTGGTGCATCGGCGTCGCGCTGCTGGTCATCTGGGCCGACCGCCGCTTCAGGCTCGGCCACGGACGGGCGTTCGCGCTGTACGTCGCGGCCTACTGCGCCGGTCGCGGCTGGATCGAGTACATGCGGGTCGACGAGGCCCACCACGTTCTCGGCCTGCGCCTGAACGTGTGGACCGCGATCATCGTCTTCGTCCTCGCCGTCACCTACATCGTGATCTCCGCGAAGCTGCGCCCGGGCCGCGAGGAGATCGTCGAGCCGGACCGGGACGCCGAGGCTGAGAAGCCCGCCGACGCCGACTCCGCCGACACCGCCGAGAAGCAGGACGGCGCCGAGGACGCGGACGCGCCCGAGTCCGGCAGCACGGGCGGCGACCTGCTCAAGAAGGAGCCCGCCCCCGAGGCGGCCGACAAGAGCTGACCTTCGCGCGCCCGTCACCCGGCGCACCCCGCGCACCCCCTGATCGCCGGGCGGTCCCTGGGACAGACCTCAGGACCGCCCGGCGATCGCCCGTGTGCGGCGTGCCGCGCTCGCTGAACCCGGCCCCCGGAACGGGCCCTCGTCGAGATCGGCGATCCAGTGGTGCCAGGCCCGCTCCACCTGGGCGACGCCGAGCGCGGAGCCGTGCCGGGCCAGCAGCAGCCCGGAGAAGACCGCGTACTCCGTGTCGTCCGTGCCCGCCGGGTCCTCGCTCACGAAGCCCTCGATCCGGCCCCAGCGGCGGTGGATCTCGGAGGGCCGCGGATTCGCCGCCGGGGCGCCGAGCGCGTCCCCGACCGCCAGCCCCAGCAGCGCCCCCCCTGGCCCGTTCCTTGCCGACGGCCGTGTCCATGGCGTCGCCCTTCCGCTCGTCCGGCGAGTCCGTATCCGGGCCCTGTCCGTATCTGTGCCACGCGCAGGGCCGCCGGAGGCGGGAAACGGCGGGAGAAGAGCCACTCGGATGACCCCGGCCGGATAGCTGAGGCTGGCCTTTCTTCGCAGGTCAGGGGGGTGGTAAGCCAGGCCTGCCTTGCTGGCGGCGGTCGCCCGACCGGCGTACTTTGGACTTTGTCGAGAGTTGTACTCACTGGGGAGAAGTGCATCGTGGCCATCATCGAGACCGACGCCGTCCTGCACGAGGCGCACCGGGACAACCACACCCACCGGGATGTGAACGGCGGCTGGCTGCGCCCCGCCGTCTTCGGTGCGATGGACGGGCTGGTCTCCAACCTCGCCCTGATGACCGGGGTCGCGGGCGGTGCGGTCTCCCAGCAGGCCATCGTGATCACCGGGCTCGCGGGTCTGGCCGCCGGGGCGTTCTCCATGGCGGCCGGCGAGTACACCTCCGTCGCCTCGCAGCGCGAGCTGGTCGAGGCCGAGCTCGACGTCGAACGCCGGGAGCTCCGTAAGCACCCCAAGGACGAGATGGCGGAGCTGGCCGCGCTCTACGAGTCCCGGGGGGTGGACGCCCCGCTCGCCCTTGAGGTCGCCCGTCAGCTCTCCCGCGACCCGGACCAGGCGCTGGAGATCCACGCCCGCGAGGAGCTGGGCGTCGACCCGGGCGACCTGCCCTCGCCGCTCGTGGCCGCGGTCTCCTCGTTCGGGGCCTTCGCGCTGGGTGCCCTGCTGCCCGTCCTGCCCTACCTCCTCGGCGCGAGCGCCCTGTGGCCCGCGGTGCTGCTCGCCCTGGCCGGACTGTTCGCCTGCGGCGCGGTCGTGGCCCGGGTGACGGCCCGCAGCTGGTGGTTCAGCGGACTGCGTCAGCTCGCGCTCGGCGGTGCGGCCGCGGCGATGACGTACGGACTCGGCACGCTGTTCGGTGTGGCGGTCGGGTGAACCCGGCAGCGGCCCGGCGAACGGCGTAACCGGGCCGCCCGAACGGCCCAGCGGTGCGGCAGCCCGTGTGACGTACGTCTTGGCGCCGCCCACTGGGCGCGACCGGCTCCGCGGCCGTAAAATGAGACGCTATGCAGGGCTACACATAAGTAGCCGTTACTCGGTGGTTTCGTTTCCTTTGCCGCCGGGCAAGAGCCGTAAGCACCGCAGGCAACGACGCCTGCTCTCTGTGACTCCCCGGGCGCCGATCCTTTTGGCGGCGACCCACCCCCTGGCCATCCGGTCACTTCTGGTCACCACGGTGTCCGCATGTTGGAACAAGCCTTCCGCTTCTTGAGAAGCGCCCCATCATGTAACCTGCACGAAATTTCGCAGAGGGCCAACGTCGTCCCTCGGCACTGCACATGCCACGACGACGACGGGAGAGCCGATGCGTACCGACGCCTGGTCGCCCATGGACGGTCGCCCCGCCCAGCAGGGGATGTACGACCCCCGCAACGAGCACGACGCCTGTGGCGTCGGGTTCGTGGCCACTCTGACCGGTGTGGCCAGCCATGAGCTGGTCGAGCAGGCGCTGACCGTACTGCGCAACCTCGAACACCGCGGCGCCACCGGCTCCGAGCCCGACTCCGGCGACGGCGCCGGCATTCTCTGCCAGGTCCCCGACGCCTTCCTGCGCGCCGAGACCCCTTTCGAGCTTCCCGAGGCCGGCGCCTACGCCGTGGGCATCGCCTTCCTTCCCGCCGACGCCTCCACCGAGGCCGTCCGCACGATCGAGAAGATCGCGACCCAGGAGGGCCTGAAGGTCCTCGGCTGGCGCGACGTCCCGGTCACCCCCGCACTCCTCGGCAACGGCGCCCGCGCCACCATGCCCGAGTTCCGCCAGGTCTTCGTCGCCGACGGCGAGTCCACCGGCATCGTCCTGGACCGCAAGGCGTTCGTCCTGCGCAAGCGTGCCGAGCGTGAGGCCGGGGTGTACTTCCCCTCGCTCTCCGCCCGCACCATCGTCTACAAGGGCATGCTCACCACCGGACAGCTGGAGCCGTTCTTCCCGGACCTCTCCGACCGCCGCTTCGCCTCCGCGGTCGCGCTGGTCCACTCCCGCTTCTCCACCAACACCTTCCCGAGCTGGCCGCTGGCCCACCCGTACCGCTTCGTCGCGCACAACGGCGAGATCAACACGGTCAAGGGCAACCGCAACTGGATGAAGGCCCGCGAGTCGCAGCTCGCCTCCAGCCTCTTCGGCAGCGAGCAGCTCGACCGGATCTTCCCCGTCTGCACCCCGGACGCCTCCGACTCGGCCTCCTTCGACGAGGTCCTGGAGCTGCTCCACCTCGGCGGGCGCTCGCTGCCGCACTCCGTGCTGATGATGGTCCCCGAGGCGTGGGAGAACCACGACTCCATGGACCCGGCCCGGCGGGCGTTCTACCAGTACCACGCCACGATGATGGAGCCCTGGGACGGGCCGGCCTGTGTCACCTTCACCGACGGCGTCCAGGTCGGCGCGGTCCTCGACCGCAACGGGCTGCGCCCCGGCCGCTACTGGGTCACCGACGAGGGCCTCGTCGTGCTCTCCTCCGAGGTCGGCGTCCTCGACATCGACCCGGCCAAGGTCGTCCGCAAGGGCCGCCTCCAGCCCGGCAGGATGTTCCTCGTCGACACCGCCGAGCACCGCATCATCGAGGACGACGAGATCAAGGCGTCCCTCGCCGCCGAGCAGCCCTACCAGGAGTGGCTGGCGACCGGCGAGATCGAGCTGAGCGACCTGCCCGAGCGCGAGCACATCGTGCACACCCACGCCTCGGTCACCCGCCGCCAGCAGACCTTCGGCTACACCGAGGAAGAGCTGCGCGTCATCCTCGCGCCGATGGCCCGGACCGCCGGTGAGCCGCTCGGCTCCATGGGCACCGACTCGCCGATCGCCGCGCTCTCCGAGCGCCCCCGGCTCCTCTTCGACTACTTCACCCAGCTCTTCGCCCAGGTCACCAACCCGCCGCTGGACGCCATCCGCGAGGAGCTCGTCACCTCGCTGCGCTCCTCGCTCGGCCCCCAGGGCAACATCCTGGAGCCGACCGCCGCGGCCTGCCGCAGCGTCACGCTGCCGTTCCCGGTGATCGACAACGACGAGCTCGCCAAGCTGATACACATCAACGCCGACGGCGACATGCCGGGCATGAAGGCCGCCACCCTCGCCGGTCTCTACCGGGTCGGCGGCGGCGGTGACGCGCTGGCCGCGCGGATCGAGGAGATCCGCGCCGAGGTCGACGCCGCCATCGAGGACGGCGCCCGCCTGATCGTCCTCTCCGACCGGCACTCCGACGCCGAGCACGCGCCGATCCCCTCGCTGCTGCTCACCTCCGCCGTCCACCACCACCTCATCCGCACCAAGCAGCGCACCCAGGTGGGCCTGCTGGTCGAGGCCGGGGACGTCCGCGAGGTCCACCACGTCGCCCTGCTGATCGGTTACGGCGCCGCCGCGGTCAACCCGTACCTCGCCATGGAGTCCGTCGAGGACCTGGTCCGCGCGGGCACGTTCATCGAGAACATCGAGGCCGAGCAGGCCATCCGGAACCTGATCTACGCGCTCGGCAAGGGCGTCCTGAAGGTCATGTCCAAGATGGGCATCTCCACCGTCGCCTCCTACCGCGGCGCGCAGGTCTTCGAGGCCGTCGGCCTCGACGAGGCCTTCGTCGCGAGGTACTTCAACGGCACCGCCACCAAGATCGGCGGCGCGGGCCTGGACGTCATCGCCAAGGAGGTCGCCGCCCGGCACACCAAGGCGTACCCCGCCTCCGGCATCGCGGCCTCGCACCGCGCGCTGGAGATCGGCGGCGAGTACCAGTGGCGGCGCGAGGGGGAGCCGCACCTGTTCGACCCGGAGACGGTCTTCCGCCTCCAGCACGCCACCCGCAACAGGCGCTACGACATCTTCAAGCAGTACACGGACCGGGTGAACGAGCAGTCCGAGCGGCTGATGACGCTTCGCGGCCTCTTCGGCTTCACCTCGGACCGGGCCCCGATCTCCCTGGACGAGGTCGAGCCCGCCTCCGAGATCGTCAAGCGGTTCTCCACCGGCGCCATGTCGTACGGCTCCATCTCGCGCGAGGCGCACGAGACGCTCGCCATCGCGATGAACCAGCTCGGCGGCAAGTCCAACACCGGCGAGGGCGGCGAGGACCCCGACCGCCTCTACGACCCGGCGCGCCGCTCCTCCATCAAGCAGGTCGCCTCCGGCCGCTTCGGTGTGACCAGCGAGTACCTGGTCAACGCGGACGACATCCAGATCAAGATGGCCCAGGGCGCCAAGCCCGGCGAGGGCGGCCAGCTGCCCGGCCACAAGGTCTACCCGTGGGTCGCCAAGACGCGTCACTCGACGCCCGGCGTCGGCCTCATCTCGCCCCCGCCGCACCACGACATCTACTCCATCGAAGACCTCGCGCAGCTGATCCACGACCTCAAGAACGCCAACCCCGTGGCCCGCATCCACGTGAAGCTGGTCTCCGAGGTCGGCGTGGGCACGGTCGCCGCCGGTGTCTCCAAGGCCCACGCGGACGTCGTCCTCATCTCCGGCCACGACGGCGGAACGGGCGCCTCCCCGCTCACCTCGCTCAAGCACGCGGGCGGCCCCTGGGAGCTCGGCCTCGCCGAGACCCAGCAGACGCTGCTGCTCAACGGCCTGCGCGACCGCATCGTCGTGCAGACCGACGGCCAGCTCAAGACCGGCCGCGACGTCGTCATCGCCGCGCTGCTCGGCGCCGAGGAGTTCGGTTTCGCGACCGCGCCGCTCGTCGTCTCCGGCTGCGTCATGATGCGCGTCTGCCACCTGGACACCTGCCCGGTCGGCATCGCCACCCAGAACCCGGTCCTGCGCGACCGGTTCTCCGGCAAGGCCGAGTACGTCGTCAACTTCTTCGAGTTCATCGCCGAAGAGGTCCGCGAGATCCTCGCCGAGCTGGGCTTCCGGACCATCGAGGAGGCCGTCGGCCACGCCGAACTCCTCGACACCGACCGGGCGGTCACCCACTGGAAGGCGCAGGGCCTCGACCTCGCCCCGCTCTTCCACGTGCCCGAACTGCCCGAGGGTGCGGTCCGCCACCAGATCATCGAGCAGGACCACGGACTGACCAAGGCGCTCGACAACCAGCTGATCAAGCTGGCCGCCGACGCGCTCGGCGCCGACAGCGCCGAGGCCGCCCAGCCGGTCCGCGCCCAGGTCGCGATCCGCAACATCAACCGCACCGTCGGCACCATGCTCGGCCACGAGGTGACCAAGAAGTTCGGCGGTGCGGGCCTGCCCGAGAACACCATCGACCTCACCTTCACCGGCTCGGCCGGCCAGTCCTTCGGCGCGTTCGTGCCGCGCGGGGTGACCCTGCGCCTGGAGGGCGACGCCAACGACTACGTCGGCAAGGGCCTCTCCGGCGGCCGCGTCATCGTCCGCCCGGACCGGGGCGCCGACCACCTCGCCGAGTACTCCACCATCGCCGGCAACACCATCGGCTACGGCGCGACCGGCGGCGAGATCTTCCTCCGCGGCCGCACCGGCGAACGCTTCTGCGTCCGCAACTCCGGGGCGCTCGTAGTCTCCGAGGGCGTGGGCGACCACGGCTGCGAGTACATGACCGGCGGCCAGGCCGTCGTCCTCGGCGAGACCGGCCGCAACTTCGCCGCCGGAATGTCGGGCGGCATCGCCTACGTCATCGACCTGAACCGCGACAACGTCAACGTCGGCAACCTCGGCGCCATCGAGGAGCTCGACGACACCGACAAGCAGTGGCTGCACGACGTGGTGCGCCGCCACCACGAGGAGACCGGCTCCACCGTCGCCGGGAAGCTCCTCGCCGAGTGGGACAGCGCGGTGCCCCGCTTCAGCAAGATCATCCCGACCACGTACAAGGCAGTGCTCGCCGCCAAGGACGCCGCTGAGCTCGCCGGTCTCTCCGAGCAGGAGACCACCGAGAAGATGATGGAGGCGGCGACCCATGGCTGACCCCAAGGGCTTCCTGACCACCGGACGCGAGGTCGCCCAGACCCGCCCCGTGGCCGAGCGCGTCAAGGACTGGAACGAGGTCTACGTTCCGGGCTCGCTGCTCCCGATCATCAGCAAGCAGGCCGGGCGCTGCATGGACTGCGGCATCCCGTTCTGCCACAACGGCTGCCCGCTCGGAAACCTCATCCCCGAGTGGAACGACTACGCCTACCGCGAGGACTGGACCGCGGCCTCCGAGCGGCTGCACGCCACGAACAACTTCCCGGAGTTCACCGGGCGGCTGTGCCCGGCCCCGTGTGAGTCGGCGTGTGTGCTCGGCATCAACCAGCCCGCCGTCACCATCAAGAACGTCGAAGTCTCCATCATCGACAAGGCGTGGGACAGCGGCGACGTCACCCCGCAGCCGCCCGAGCGCCTCTCCGGCAAGACCGTCGCGGTCATCGGCTCGGGCCCGGCGGGACTCGCCGCCGCCCAGCAGCTGACCCGGGCCGGTCACACCGTCGCCGTCTACGAGCGCGCGGACCGCATCGGGGGCCTCCTCCGCTACGGCATCCCCGAGTTCAAGATGGAGAAGTCGCACATCAACCGCCGCATCGAGCAGATGCGCCTGGAGGGCACCAAGTTCCGCACCGAGGTGGAGATCGGCAAGGACATCGACGCCGCGAAGCTCCGCCGCCGCTACGACGCGGTCGTCATCGCGGCCGGTGCCACCGTCTCCCGCGACCTGCCGGTCCCCGGCCGTGAGCTGGGCGGCATCCACTTCGCGATGGAGTACCTGCCGCTCGCCAACAAGGTGCAGGAGGGCGACCTCACGGTCTCCCCGATCCACGCCGGCGGCAAGCACGTCGTCGTCATCGGCGGCGGCGACACCGGCGCCGACTGCGTGGGCACCGCCCACCGCCAGGGCGCGGCCTCCGTCACCCAGCTGGAGATCATGCCGAAGCCGGGCGAGGAGCGGAACGCGAACCAGCCCTGGCCGACCTTCCCGATGCTCTACAAGGTCACCTCCGCGCACGAGGAGGGCGGCGAGCGGGTCTACTCCGTCTCCACCACCCACTTCGAGGGCGACGAGGACGGAAACGTCGCGGCCCTCCACCTGGTCGAGGTCGAGTTCAAGGACGGTAAGCTGGAGCAGAAGCCCGGCACGGAGCGGCGCATTCCGGCGCAGCTCGTCACCCTCGCCATGGGCTTCACCGGAACCGACCAGTCCAATGGCCTGGTCCAGCAGTTCGGCCTGGAGCTCGACCAGCGCGGCAACGTCGCCCGCGACGAGCACTACGCGACCAACGTCGACGGCGTCTTCGTCGCCGGTGACGCGGGACGCGGCCAGTCGCTGATCGTCTGGGCGATCGCCGAGGGCCGCTCCGCCGCCCGCGGAGTGGACCGCTTCCTGACCGGGACCAGCGCCCTGCCGGCCCCGATCCGCCCGACGGACCGGTCCCTGCTGGTCTGAGCACCACCCGGGTTCCCCCTGGGCCACGCGGCCCGGGGGAGCCCCCTCAAGACGTCCCGTACAACGGCGTGCGGAACTGAACGCGGCGCCTGCCTGTCCCCGACCGGACTCAGCGGGCGCCGTGGCGCGTCCGGGGCCGGCTGCCCCGGGAGCCCTCACCCGCCGGTCAGCGCCGAGGTCTGCGCCGCCACGGCCACGGCGAACAGCGCCACCAGCACCGCCCCGCCCGCGAGCTGCACCGGCCAGGTCCGCAGCTTCGCCGGTGCGTAGGCGAGCCCGTACGTCACCAGCGCCCCGGTCAGCAGCCCGCCCAGGTGCCCCTGCCACGAGGTGAACAGGGCCGAGAGCACCATCCAGAGCAGGAACCCGGCCATGAACCGGTTGACCGCCGCCATGTCACGGCCGAGCCGCCGGTTGATGACCCAGTACGAGGCGGCCAGCCCGAACACCGCCCCGGACGCGCCGACCGTGGACGTGTCCGGCGCCAGCAGGTACACCAGGACGGAACCGCCCACCGCCGCCAGCAGATACAGCGCCAGGTACCGGACCGGGCCGAGCTGCCCCTCCACCGCCCGCCCGATGTTCCACAGCGCGAACATGTTGAAGACCAGGTGCATCACCCCGAACGAGGTGTCCGGCGGCAGGTGCAGAAACGCCCCGGTCACCAGCCGGTACCACTCCCCGTCCGCGATCCCGGTCAGCTCGTACCCGGCGTACGTGTCCCCCCGGTAGTAGTACTGCTCGCCGTCCGGCCCGGTGAGCACGGCCCCCAGCACCCCGAACCGGTCCACGGCCTCCGGCCGGATCACCTCGCCGAGGTAGGCCAGCACGTTGAGCGCCATCAGGGCGTACGTCACCACCGGCGTGGCCACCCCGGACACCGCACCGCCGAAGACCGTGCGGGCCCGCCGCACCGAGCGCTGCCCCTCCTTCACGCACTCCACGCACTGGTGGCCGACGGCCGCCTCACGCATGCAGTCCGGGCAGATGCGGCGGTCGCAACGGGTGCAGCGGACATACGCCTCGTAGGACGGATGGCGGTAACACGCGGTGGCGGCGGCCTCCATGGCCGGCTCCTTCACTGGGGTGCGCAACGGGGCCGGTGGGGGCGGCGGCGATCAAGATAGCGAACCGGTACCGGGGACCGTGTGCCCGGGGCCCGGCGGTGGCCTACGCTCAAGGTCCGCAGAGCGTAGAACGGGGGGCCGTCATGAACGGTGTGAACACGGTGGTGGGCACCGGCCCGGCCATCAGCCTCACCAAGGTGCGGGAAACGGCTCCGGACCTGGTCAGCCTCTACAAGAGCGCCGGGATCTCGCTGGAGAAGCACGGACTGGGCGGTCGCCGCGCGGCCGTCTACCTGGTCCTCGACTACTCCGGCTCGATGAAGCCCTATTACAAGGACGGCAGCGTCCAGGCGCTGGCCGACCGGGTGCTGGGCCTGTCGGCCAACCTCGACGACGACGGCACGGTGCCCGTGGTCTTCTTCTCCACCGACGTCGACGCGGTCAGCGACATCGCACTCGACCACCACCACGGCCGGATCGACGAGATCGTGGCGGGCCTCGGGCACATGGGGAAGACCAGCTACCACCTGGCGATGGACGCGGTCATCGACCACTACCTCGACAGCGCCTCCACCGCGCCCGCCCTGGTCGTCTTCCAGACGGACGGCGGGCCGATCAACAAGCTCGCCGCCGAGCGCTATCTCTGCAAGGCCGCCCGGCTGCCGCTGTTCTGGCAGTTCGTCGGCTTCGGCAACACGCGCAGCAGCCAGTTCGACTTCCTGCGCAGGCTCGACGAGCTGCCCGTCCCCGCCAAGCGGCCCGTCGACAACGCGGGGTACTTCCACGCCGGGCCCGACCCCCGGAAGGTCCCGGACGGCGAACTGTACGACCGGCTGGTCGCCGAGTTCCCGTCCTGGCTGGCCGCCGCCGAGGCCCAGGGGATCGTCCGATGACCGCACGCGTCCTGCGCGCCGCCGACCGTGCGCCGGTGCCCTGGAAGAACGGCGGCGGGCTCACCCGGGAGGTCGCCAGCGGCCCCGGGGGCGCGGGGGCCGACGCCTTCGCCTGGCGGGTGAGCCTCGCGGACGTCACCGCCGACGGGCCGTTCTCCGTCTTCCCCGGGGTGGACCGCACCCTGACCGTGGTCGAGGGCCCGGGCATGGACCTCGTCGTCGGCGGCGAGCACCACATCGTCGACGAGCCGCTGTGGCCGCACGACTTCCCCGGCGACCTGCCCACCGACGGCTTCCTGCTGGGCGGGCCCGTCGTCAACCTCAACGTCATGTACCGCAGGGCGTCCACGCGGGCGGAGACCGCGGTCGTCTGCGGCACCGTCCGTCTGCTGCCGCCCCCGGGCGGCTCGGTGCTGGCCCTCTCGCTGGACGACGGCGCGGTGCTGGAGGGCGCGGACGGTGTCCGGCTGGACCGCTACGACGCGGTGCTGGCGGCGGGGGAGTCACCGGGGGTCCTGCGGACGATGGGCCAGGCGGTGGTCGTCACGTTCTCGGACGTGTGAGTGTCCGGAGACAGCTCGGGATACCGGACAGGAGGTGTCGGGTATCGGGTGTTCGATGACGCACATGACGTCTTCCTCACCTGACTCCTGGGGTGGCTTCGCCGCCGCCGAACCCGAGTTCGCCGACACCGTCCGCAGCCGCTTCCGGCTCTACAAGCACCATGTCCTGGCCACCCTGCGGAAGGACGGCTCGCCCCGCGTCACCGGCCTGGAGGCCGACTTCCGCTTCGACGAGCTGCTGCTCGGCATGATGCCGGACTCCCGCAAGGCCCTGGACCTGCGTCGCGACCCGCGCTTCGCGCTCCACGCCAACCCGGGCCCCGACGCCGAGATGAAGGACGGCGACGTCCGCGTCAGCGGCCGGGCCGTGGAGATCACCGACCCGGCGGTCATCTCCCGCTTCATCGAGGAGGCCACCCCGCCCGAACCGTTCCACCTCTTCCGTACCGAGCTGACCGAGGTGGTCCGTACCGGCCTCGACGGCGACTCCCTGGTCATCCAGTCCTGGCGGCCGGGGCAGCCGCTGCGCACGGTACGCCGGAAGTGACGACGCCCGGCGGCCGAGGTGTCCCCGGCTCGGGGGACACCCACCCCGCCAGCACCCGGGCCCGGCACTCCGAGGGCGTCCCCCACGCGTCGCGCAGCGGCCGGGCCCGGCGCAGCCACCACGCGAGGTCCAGCTCCTCGGTGTACCCCACCGCGCCGTGCAGTTGCAGCGCGGTGCGCGCCGCCGCGTACCCCGCCTCGCCCGCCGCCACCTTCGCCGCCGCGACCGCCGCCCCGGCCCCGGGCGCCCCCTCGGCCAGCTCCACCGCCGCCCCGTACAGCAGCGGGCGCGCGAACTCCAGGCCGAGCAGGGTGTCCGCGAGGCGGTGCTTGACGGCCTGGAAGGAGCCGACGGGCACCCCGAACTGGGTGCGCTGCTTCACATACGCCACCGTCGCCCGCAGCAGCGCCTCCCCGCAGCCCAGCGCCTGCGCCGCCGTCGCGAACGCGGCCCAGTCGCCCGCCGCCCGCGCCGCCCGGGCCACCCCCGCCCCGGCGGCCAGCACCTCGCCGCCCGCCACCGGGCGGGAGCGCCGCCGCGCCGGGTCCATGGAGGGGGTGCTCGCGCCCGGTCCCGGTGCGAGCCGCAGTGCGTCGCCGGTCACCGTGAACACCGCGTCCGCCGCGTCCCCGTCCAGCGCGTACGGCCCGTACCCCTCCAGGACCAGCGACACCACCGCCGTACCGGACACGATCCCCGGCAGCCACTCCTCGGCCGCCGGGCCGCCCACCCCGCCCAGCAGCACCCCCGCCGCCACGCTCTCCGCCACCGGGCCCGCCACCGCGTGCCGACCCAGCTCCACGCAGGCGACGGCCGTCTCCACGGGGAGCGGGCCCGCACCCCCGTACGCCTCCGGGACCGCCAGGCCGAACACCCCCGCATCCGCCAGCCGCCGCCACAGGGCGAGCCCCGGACCGTGGTCCCCGGCGGCCCACGCGCGTACGGCCGACGATGTGTCCGCCGCCGTCAGCAGCGCGTCCAGCGAACGCGCGAACTCCCGCTGCTCGTCGTCCAGGAGGAAACGCATCAGCGCCGTCCCTTCGGCAGGCCGAGCAGCCGCTCGGCGATGATGTCGCGCTGGATCTCGTTCGTCCCGGCGTAGAGGGGCCCCGCCAGCGCGAAGACGTACCCCTGCGCCCACTCTCCGTCCGCCGCCTGCGCGTCCGGGCCCAGCAGGTCGAGCGCCGTCTCGTGCAGCGCGATGTCGTACGTCGACCAGAACACCTTGTTCAGGCTGGACTCCGGGCCGAGGGCCGCCCCCGCCGCGAACCGGGACGCGGATGCGGCCGTGAACAGCCGGTAGGCCCGTGCCCCGATCACCGCGTCCGCCACCCGGTCGCGTACCGCCGTGTCCGCCGGGTCGCCCGCCTGCCGCCACAGCTCGGCCAGCCGTTCGGCGGCGGCCAGGAAGCGGCCGGGGGAGCGCAGGGTGAGGCCGCGCTCGTCGCCGGTGGCCGACATGGCGATGCGCCACCCCTGCCCCGGCTCCCCGATGACGTCCTCGTCCGGTACGAACACCTCGTCCAGGAAGATCTCGGCGAACGCGGGCTTCCCGTCGAGCCGGCCGATGGGACGCACCGTGACCCCGGGGTCCCGCAGCCCGAACATCAGGTACGTGAGCCCCTGATGCGGTCTTGCCGCCCCCGGGTCCGTACGGAAGATCCCGAACGCCCGGTCCGCGAACGCCGCCCGCGAGGACCAGGTCTTCTGCCCCGACAGCAGCCAGCCGCCCTCCGTGCGCACCGCCCGCGACCGCAGCGCCGCCAGGTCCGACCCGGCCTCCGGCTCCGACCAGGCCTGCGCCCAGACCACCTCGCCGCCCGCCATCGGGGGGAGCACCCGGGCCCGCTGCTCCGCCGTGCCGTGGGCCAGGAGCGTCGGGGCGAGGAGGCTCACGCCGTTCTGCGAGACCCGGCCGGGCGCGTCCGCCGCCCAGTACTCCTCCTCGAACGCCAGCCAGCCGAAGAGATCAGCGCCCCGGCCCCCGTACTCCTCGGGCCAGGAGACCGCCGACCACCGGCCCGTGTGCAGCAGCGCCTCCCACTCCCGGTGCGCGGCGAAGCCCTCCTCCGTCTCCAGGGACGGCAGCGGCCGGGCGGGCACGTGGTCCCGCAGCCAGGCCCGGGCCTCGGCCCGCAGCGCTTCGGTCCGTGCTGTCTGCGCCAGATCCATGACGCGCCCGCCTTCCGCGTGCCACACCGCCGACTGTTCCCTAACAAGTGTTTGGTAGGTTAACCTACGGCCCAGGCACCGTCGAGGAGTCGCGGGGAGAGGCCATGAGCGCACCGCAGTACCTGCCGGGACACGGACTGCTGACGGGCCGCACCGCCGTCGTCACCGCGGCCGCCGGAGCCGGGATCGGCGGTGCGACCGCCCGCCGCTTCCTGGAGGAGGGCGCCCGCGTGGTGATCAGCGACGCCCACGCCCGACGGCTGAAGGAGAGCGTGCACGCCCTCGCCGAGGAGTTCGGCACCGACCACGTCTCCGCCCTGACCTGCGACGTCACCGACGAGGACCAGGTCGGAGCCCTCTTCGCCCACGCCGAACGCGTCCACGGCGGCCTCGACGTCGTCGTCAACAACGCGGGACTCGGCGGCACCGCCGAGCTCACCGAGATGACCGACGACCAGTGGACGAAGATCCTCGACGTCACCCTGAACGGCACCTTCCGCTGCACCCGCGCCGCCCTCCGCTCCCTCAAGGCCGCCGGGAGAGGGGGAGCCGTCGTCAACAACGCCTCCGTCGTCGGCTGGCGCGCCCAGCGCGGCCAGGCCCACTACGCCGCCGCCAAGGCGGGCGTCATGGCCCTCACCCGCTGCGCCGCCGTCGAAGCCGCCGACTACGGGGTCCGCGTCAACGCCGTCGCCCCCAGTCTCGCCATGCACCCCCACCTGGCCAAGGTCACCTCCGCCGGACTCCTCGCCGAACTCACCGGGAAGGAGGCCTTCGGCCGGTACGCGGAACCCTGGGAGGTCGCCAACGTGATCGTCTTCCTCGCCAGCGGCTACTCCTCGTACATGACCGGCGAGGTCGTCCCCGTCAGCAGCCAGCATGCGTGAGGAAAGCCGTGGCGGGCGGACAATGGCCGGGTGCCTACCAAGAAGAAGCCCCAGGTGACCCCCACGCCCGAGCGGCGCCGCGAACTGCTCGCCACCGCCGCCGAGGTCTTCGCCGCCCAGGGATACAACGCCACCACGGTGCGCCGCATCGCGGACGAGGCGGGCATGCTCGCGGGCAGCCTCTACTACCACTTCGACTCCAAGGAGTCGATGCTCGACGAGATCCTCGCCACCTTCCTCGACGAGCTCTGGCAGGGCTACGACGCGGTCCTGGCGGCGGGGCTCGGCCCCCGCGAGACCATCGAGGCCCTGGTCACCGAGTCCTTCCGGGAGATCGACCGGCACCGCCCCGCCGTCGCGATCTACCAGAAGGAGTCCAAGCACCTCGCCACCCAGCCGCGCTTCGCCTACCTCGCCGACTCGCAGGCCAGGTTCGAGAAGGCCTGGCTCTCCACCCTGGAACGCGGTGTCGCCGAAGGCGTCTTCCGCGACGACCTCGACATCCGCCTCACCTACCGCTTCGTCCGCGACACCGTCTGGGTCGCGGCCTCCTGGTACCGGCCCGGCGGACACCACAGCCCCGAGGAGATCGCCCGCCAGTACCTCTCGATGGTGCTCGACGGGATCGCCCCGCGTACATAACCCCCGCCCGTTCACCCCGAGCGCATCGAGGAGCAGCAGCCATGGCCGAGGCCTACATCGTCGAAGCGGTACGCACCCCCGTCGGGCGGCGCGGCGGAGGCCTCGGGGCCGTCCACCCCGCCGACCTCGGCGCGCACGTGCTCAAGGAGCTGATCGCCCGCGCGGCCGTCGACCCGGCGGCCGTGGAGGACGTCGTCCTCGGCTGCCTGGACGCCGTCGGGCCGCAGGCCGGGGACATCGCCCGAACGTCATGGCTCGCCGCCGGGCTGCCCGAGGAGGTCCCCGGCGTCACCATCGACCGGCAGTGCGGCTCCTCCCAGCAGGCCGTCCACTTCGCCGCCCAGGGCGTCCTCTCCGGCACCCAGGACCTCGTCGTCGCGGGCGGCACCCAGAACATGACCCAGATCCCCATCGCGTTCGCCTCCCGCCAGGCCGCCGAACCCCTCGGCCTCAGCCAGGGGCCCTACGCGGGCAGCGAGGGCTGGCGCGCCCGCTACGGCGACGCCCCCGTCAACCAGTTCCACGGCGCCCAGCTCATCGCCGAGAAGTGGGGCATCAGCCGCCGGGACATGGAGGAGTTCGCGCTCACCTCCCACCGGCGCGCGGTCCGCGCCATCGACGAGGGCCGCTTCGCCCGCGAGACCGTCGCCCACGGGGACGTCACCGTGGACGAGGGGCCGCGCCGCGACACCACCCTGGAGAAAATGGCCGGACTGCGCCCCGTCCTGGAGGGCGGCACCATCACCGCCGCCTGCTCCTCCCAGGTCTCCGACGGCGCCGCCGCCCTGCTCATCGCCTCGGAGCGGGCCGTCGCCGAACACGGCCTCACCCCCCGAGCCCGCATCCACCACCTGTCCGTACGGGGCGAGGACCCGATCCGGATGCTCTCGGCCCCGATCCCCGCCACCGCCCACGCACTCAAGAAGACCGGCCTCACCATCGACGCCATCGACCTCGTCGAGATCAACGAGGCCTTCGCGCCGGTCGTGCTCGCCTGGCTGAAGGAGACCGGCGCGGACCCCGAGCGGGTCAACGTCAACGGCGGCGCCATCGCGCTCGGACACCCGCTGGGCGCCACCGGTGCCAGACTCATGACGACACTCCTGCACGAACTGGAACGCACCGGCGGCCGCTACGGCCTCCAGACCATGTGCGAGGGCGGCGGGCAGGCCAACGTCACCATCGTCGAACGGCTCTGAAGACCCCGCGGTGTGATCCACCGCCGCGGGGGAGGACGTGCTAAGGTGTTTCCCGTTGCAGTTTTGGTACCCATGAACTTTATGTGCGCCTGACGGGAATGCTTCCTCAGGCGCTTTATTGTTTTCCGGCTTTCTCCGGATGGGGCTCAATGCGGCGACTTGGAATCCGTAAAGTGCGGATTTCCGGCACTGCACCTCTTTTAGGAGAATGACATGGCTACTGGAACCGTGAAGTGGTTCAACTCGGAAAAGGGCTTCGGCTTCATCGAGCAGGACGGCGGCGGCGCCGACGTCTTCGCCCACTACTCCAACATCGCCACCTCGGGCTTCCGTGAGCTCCAGGAGGGCCAGAAGGTCTCCTTCGACGTCACGCAGGGCCAGAAGGGCCCGCAGGCGGAGAACATCGTCCCGGCCTAATTGCCGGACGCGTACCTCGCTGACCGGGGCCCGCACCGTGAAGGTGCGGGCCCCGGTTTGTGCTGTCCGAGCAACAAACCGTTCTGTGCGCACATCCTGGGGGCGCACCACGGACGGCCGGGCCGGCACATCGCAGTAAACCCATTCGGCAGTTGCCCAGGAATCCCCCAGGAGGGCAATTCCGTATGACCAGCTCCGAACGCCAGGACCGCACCCCCCGCTCCCGTCCGGCCCGTGGCCGAGGCCGCGGCCAGGGCGCGGCAGCCCAGTCGCCGTCGAACGGCCGGGGCGGCGCACCCCGCTCCAAGGTCCAGGGCTCCAAGGCCCCGGCCCGCCGCAAGGCCGCCGTCGCACCGCCCGCCGAGTTCGCCCTGCCCGAGACGGTGACTCCCGCACTGCCGTCCGTCGGCGCCTTCGCCGACCTGGACATGCCCGCCGCGCTGCTGAAGACCCTCGCCGCGCAGGGCGTCACCGAGCCGTTCCCGATCCAGGGCGCGACCCTGCCGAACTCGCTGGCCGGCCGGGACATCCTCGGCCGCGGCCGCACCGGCTCCGGCAAGACCCTCGCCTTCGGCCTGGCGCTGCTGGCCCGCACCGCCGGACGCCGCAGCGAGCCGCGCGCCCCGCTCGCCATGGTCCTCGTCCCCACGCGCGAGCTGGCCCAGCAGGTCACCGACGCGCTGACCCCGTACGCGACCTCCGTGAACCTGCGGCTCGCCACCGTCGTCGGCGGCATGTCGATCACCAAGCAGTCCGCCACCCTGCGGCGCGGCGCCGAAGTCCTCGTCGCCACCCCCGGCCGGCTCAAGGACCTCATCGAGCGCGGCGACTGCCGCCTGGACGAGGTCTCCATCACCGTCCTCGACGAGGCCGACCAGATGGCCGACATGGGCTTCATGCCGCAGGTCGTCGCGCTGCTCAAGCAGGTCGAGGCGGACGGACAGCGGATGCTGTTCTCCGCGACCCTCGACAAGAACATCGACCGGCTCGTCAAGATGTTCCTCACCGACCCGGTCGTGCACTCCGTCGACCCGTCGGCCGGTGCGGTCACCACGATGGAGCACCACGTGCTCCACGTCCTGGACGAGACCGACAAGAAGGCCGTCGCCACGAAGATCGCCGCCCGTGAGGGCCGGGTGATCATGTTCGTCGACACCAAGCGCGCCGCCGACCGCTTCGCCAAGCGGCTGCTCGCCAGCGGTGTCCGGGCGGCAGCCCTGCACGGCGGGCGTTCCCAGCCGCAGCGCAACCGGACCCTGGACCAGTTCAAGAACGGCCAGGTCACCGCGCTCGTCGCGACGAACGTCGCCGCCCGCGGCATCCACGTCGACGACCTGGACCTGGTCGTCAACGTGGACCCGCCGACCGACCACAAGGACTACCTCCACCGCGGCGGGCGCACGGCGCGCGCCGGGGAGTCCGGCAGCGTCGTCACGCTCGTGCTGCCCGAGGAGAAGCGCGAGATGACCCGGCTGATGCAGGACGCGGGCATCGCGCCGCGCACCACGCGGGTCACCTCCAGCGATGCCGAGCTGTCCCGGATCACGGGAGCGCGGGAGCCTTCGGGCGTCGCGATCGTGATCGAGGTCCCGCAGCCGACCCCGCCGAAGCAGCGGACCCGCTCGGGCGGTCCGGCGGGCTCCGGCGGGGGCGCGGTGCGCTCCGGGAGCCGGGGGCGGGGACGGCGCGGTTCCGGTTCCGGTGGTGCCGGTGGCGGCGCCCAGGGCGGGGGCGCGGGCCGTTCCGGCGGCGTCGCGCGTTCCGGTGGGGAGTCCCGGGGTACGGGCCGCTCCGGCGCGCCTTCGCGGGGGCGTCGGGCCGCGTAGCGCGCCGACCCAGGCCCGTCCGGCGACTGAGGACCGGGGTCCGGGGCGGAGCCCCGAAGGCCCCGGCCCGGTCGCCGGGCACGGCGGGTGTCCTCACGCGCCGACGGCCCCCCGGTCGTCGGGCGGGGGAGCGACGGGGGTGTCCTCAGCGCCGGACGGGCCGGGGGCGGCCGCCCGGTCCGGGGGATGCCGGTGCGATGCGTACGGGTCGAGCAGGGCAGCCAGGGCCTCGTCCGCCTCCGCCATGATCCGGGCCACCAGCTCCGCCACGCTCGGCAGATCCTCGATCAGGGCCGCCACCTGGCCCGACGCCATGATGCCGACGTCCGTCCGGCCCTCCACCATGGCCGACCGCAGCAGCATCGGCGTGTTCGCCGCCAGCAGCACCTGGCTCCAGCTCAGGTCCCTGCCGTGCCGCATCGCCAGCCCGTCCCGCACCATGCGAGGCAGGCTCAGCCCGGAGATCCGGCGGAAGCGTGACGCCCGGCGCACCGCCTGCGACAGCGAGCGCAGCCGGCCCGCGCCCTCCAGCGCGGCCACCATCTCCGTACGGAGCATCCGGTGCGGGAGCCCGTCCACGGCGCTCGTCAGGGTGATGTCCTTGACCGTGGCCGCCAGATAGCGGGCCTTCACCGCGTCCGGGACCGTCGAGTCAGAGGTCAGCAGGAACCGGGTCCCCATCGCCACGCCCGCCGCGCCGTACGCCAGCGCCGCGACCAGACCGCGCCCGTCGTGGAAGCCGCCCGCCGCGACCACCGGGATGTCCACCGCGTCGGCCACCTGCGGCAGCAGCACCGTGGTGGCGACCTCTCCCGTGTGGCCGCCGCCCTCCCCGCCCTGCACGATCACCGCGTCCGCGCCCCAGGCCGCCACCTTCTCCGCGTGCCGCCGGGCGCCCACCGACGGGACGACGACCACGCCCGCGTCCTTCAGCTCCGCGATGAGCTCCCGCGACGGGGCGAGCGCGAACGACGCCACCCGCACGCCCTCCTCGACGATGATCCGCACCCGCTCCCGCGCGTCCCCCGCGTCCGCCCGCAGGTTCACCCCGAACGGGGCGTCGGTCCGGGACCTCACCTCCCGTACGGCGGAACGCAGTTGCTCGGGTGACATGGTCGCGGAGGCCAGGATGCCGAGCGCCCCGGCGCGCGCGGTCGCGGTGACCAGGCGGGGGCCCGACACCCAGCCCATCCCGGTCTGGACGATCGGGTGGCGGACGCCGGTGAGGCCGGTCAGGGCGGTGCGCATCAGGCCCGGACCTCGCGGTCGCGGGTGCCCGAGGGGTCGACGACCTCGCGGATCAGGCGGAGTTCGGCGGGGGAGGGGTCCCGGGTGCGAGGGACGTTGTCGGGGACCGTCAGTGTGAAGGCCGTCGCCTCGCGGACCTGGTCCACCGTGACGCCCGGGTGGACCGAGACCAGCCGCATCGAGCGGTCGGGGGTCGCGAAGTCGAAGACCCCGAGATCGCTGACGACCCGGGGGATGCGGTGGAAACGGGTGGCCGAGGGACCCGCCGCCGCGGCCCGGTCGTAGCCGACTCCGCAGACCATGTCGACGCGTTCGACGAAGACCCGCCGGGAGTGCCGGGGGACCCAGTAGCTCACCGGGTTGTTCAGGGTGTTGACGGGGGCGCCGCGTACGCCGAGCAGCTGGCGGGAGGGCTGTTCCCAGTCGCCGATGCAGGAGATGTTCTGGTTGCCGAACCGGTCGATCTGGCTCGCGCCCATCATCACGTGCCGCCGCCCTCCGGTGACCAGGGTGAGGTGCCTGCGGTAGGGGAGCCAGCCCTCGGCCGCCCCGTCCGGGCCGACGATCGTCGCCTCGCCGTCGGTGAGCAGCAGTTCGGGGGCGAAGGTGAGGCGGGCCAGCCGTGCGCCGACGGACGGCACCGCGCCCATCGGGCTGGCCAGCACCTCGCCGTCGCCGCGCCAGGCCTCCGCGCAGGCGATCACGCAGTGCTCGGCGCGGGTGGGGTTCCCGGAGGCGGGTGCGGGGGCGTTCACTGCTGCTCCTCGTGCCAGGTGCGGACCGCTTCTCGGTAGCTCTTCTCGTCGCCGTCCGGGGGCAGGAAGCGCGCGCTGAACTCCGCCCAGGCGGCGGGGTCCGCCGCCGCGGCCGCGTACGCCCGCTGGAACGGCTCGTCGCGCGGGTGGTCGGGGGCGCACGAGGTGAAGTGCGCCCCGCCCGGCGCCTCCACGACCCCTGTGACCGAGTGCCGTCCCACCAGCAGGGTCTGCGGTGAGCGGTCGCCGTCACCCGTCAGCTCCGCTGTGCCGACGAGGCGTTCGCAGGAGACGAACGCGGTGTCGGCGGCCTCGCAGAACAGATCGTCGAAGTACGGGTCGGGGCCCAGGTACTGGGCGTTGCCGAGGCGGTCCGCCCGGTTGAGGTGGACCAGTGCCGCGTCCATCCTCAGGGCGGGCGCCGCGACGAACTCCTCGCCGTCCTCGTACGGTGACGTCACCGTCCGCAGCTCGGGGTTGACCCGCATGACGTCCGATCCGATGCCTGCCCGCACCGGCAGGAACGGCAGCCGGTTCGCCGCCGCGTGCAGTCCCCACATGAACATCGCCTCGTCGATCTCCGTCAGCGCGAAGGCCCCGCGCTGCCGGGCGGCCCGGTAGTGCGGCTCCAGCGGGATCGAGTCGAGCGTCACGAACGCCGTGACCAGCCGGCGGATCCGGCCCGCGGCGGCGAGCAGCCCGACGTCCGGGCCGCCGTAGGAGATCACCGTGAGATCGGTGACCGGGGACCGGAGCAGCGCCCGGACCAGGGCCATCGGCTTGCGGCGCGACCCCCAGCCGCCGATGCCGACCGTCATGCCGCTGCTGAGCCGGGCGACGACCTCCTCGGGCGTCATGGTCTTGTCGCGCGCCGGGGGCACCGTACTCATGGTTCAGGCCTCCTTGCCGAAGGTGTCGCGGACCCGGGCGGCGGTCCCGGCGAGGTTCGCTTCAAAGGTGAATCCCTGCTCGAAGCGGTAGCTGCGCTGTACGTCGACGGGGTCGATGCCGTTGAGGGCGGCCTTGGCCAGGCGCAGCAGATGACCGTCCTTGGCGGCGATCTCCGCTGCCAACTCCAGTGCGCAGTCCAGGAGTTCAGTGGTCGGCACCACACGCCAGACCGAGCCGTGGGCGAGGAGTTCGGCGGCCGTGACCGTGCGCGAGGTGTAGTACAGCGTGCGCATCAGGTGCTGCGGGACCAGCCGGGCCAGGTGTGTCGCGGCGCCGAGCGCGCCCCGGTCCAGCTCCGGCAGGCCGAAGGCGGCGTCCTCGCTCGCCACGATCGCGTCGGCGTTCCCGACGAGCCCGATGCCGCCGCCCAGGCAGAAGCCCTGTACCGCCGCGACGACCGGGACCTCGCACGCGTACACCGCCGCGAACGCCTCGGCGCAGCCCCGGTTGGCGCCGATCAGGGCGCTGTGCCCCGGGTCGCGCCGCAGCTCCTTGATGTCGACGCCCGCGTTGAAGCCGCGCCCGGCGGCGGCCAGGACGACGCAGCGCACCTCTGGATCGCGGCCCGCCGCCCGTACGGCGTCGGCCAGGTCGTACCAGCCCTGTACGGGAAGCGCGTTGACGGGCGGGTGGTCGACGGTGACGACGCGGACGCCGTGGGCGGGGTGCGCGGTGGAGACAGTCATCGGAGGATCAGCTACCTTTCCACCAAACATTTGTTAGGTGGACGGTAGCAGTCACGCCACCGCCCGCCAACCGGTCCCACTTCCACAGGAGATGAGATGACTGAACCCTCTGCTGCCGGACTCTGCGCGGGCCGGGTCGTCGCCGTCACGGGCGCCGGGCGCGGCCTCGGCCGGGCCCACGCGCTCGCCTTCGCCGCCGAGGGCGCCCGCGTCGTCGTCAACGACCTGGGTGTCGGCCCGGGCGGGGACGGGGGTTCCGGCGGCCCGGCCCGGGAGGTCGTCGAGGAGATCGCGGCGGCGGGCGGCGAGGCCGTCGTCCACGGCGGCGACATCGCCACCACCGAGGGCGCCGCCTCCCTGGTCACCACCGCCCTGGAAGCCTTCGGGCGGCTCGACACCCTGGTCAACAACGCGGGCTTCCTGCGCGACCGGATGCTCGTCAACCTGGACGAGGACGACTGGGACGCGGTGACGCGGGTCCACCTCAAGGGCCACTTCCTGCCCCTGAAACACGCCGCCGCCCACTGGCGGGCCGAGGCCAGGGCCGGGCGGACGCCGACGGCCCGGGTGATCAACACCAGCTCCGGCGCCGGACTCCTCGGCAGCGTCGGCCAGGGCAACTACGCGGCCGCCAAGGCGGGCATCGTGGCCCTCACCCTCGTCGCGGCGGCCGAACTGGGCCGGTACGGAGTCCACGTCAACGCCCTCGCCCCGGCCGCCCGGACCCGGATGACCGAGCAGACCTTCGCCGGGGCGATGGCGGCCCCGGGGGAGGGGCGGTTCGACGCGATGGCCCCCGGGAACGTCTCGCCCCTCGTCGTCTGGCTCGGCTCGGCTGCGAGCGACGGGGTCACCGGCCGCGTCTTCGAGGCCGAGGCGGGCCGCATCACCGTCATGGAGGGCTGGCGCCCGGGCCCCGGCGACGACCGGGGAGCCCGCAGGACCCCGGCCGAGGCGGGGGAGACGGTACGCCGGCTGCTGGCGGACGCCGAGAGGCCGCAGCCGGTGTACGGGGCGCCGTAGCCGGTCCGTGCGCTGCGCCGGAAACCCGCTTGCACCGGAAACCCGCTTGCGCGGGCGTTCCGGCACCCGGTATCCAGCAGAGGGCACGCGCACAGCGCACCCGACGACAGGAACGATGGCAGGAACGACGACAGGAACACGGCACCGACCCGATGAACGAGTTCTGCTGGATGGACCTCAAGACCCGTGACCCGGACGGCACCGCCGTCTTCTTCTCCTCGGTGCTGGGCTGGGACTTCGCCGTGGACGAGCAGGACCGGCGCCGGGCCGTGAAGATCTCCGCGGGCGGTCGCCGGATCGGCGGGCTGAGCGACCTCGCCCGGCCGGTTTACCCGCCGGGGACCCCTCCCCATGTCGCCTACTACCTCGCGGTCGACGGCGTCGACGCCCGTACGGAGGTGGCGACCGCGCACGGTGCGCACGTCCTCGTGCCGCCCTTCGACGCGGGCGACCAGGGCCGGATCGCCACCCTGACCGACCCCGTGGGCGCGGCCTTCTCCCTCTGGCAGCGGCCCGGGCCCGCGGACTGGGCGGGACCGTCCCGAGGAGGTGCGGCGGCTCCCCACCGCATGGTCCTGGTCTGCGAGCAGCCGGAGCGGGCCCGGCGCTTCTACGCCGAAACGACCGGGGCTCCGCTGGAGCGGGCCGAGTTCCGCAAGGCGTCCGCCCCCACCGCACCGCAGTGGGAGCTGGCCCTCGCCGTGGACGACCCGGACGCCGTCGCCGCCCGGGCCCGTGACCACGGCGGGGATCTCGTCAGCGGCTCCGAAGGCCTGACGCTGCTGCGGAGCCCGGAGGGGCTGGCCTTCCGTATCCAGCGCTCCCAGGCGTCCCCGGCCTTCCTGGAGACCGACCGGCTCGTGCTGCGGCCGTTCACGGCCGCCGACACCCCCGACCTGCTCGCGCTCGACAACGACCCCGAGGTCATGCGCTACATCAACGGCGGCCGCCCCACGAGCCGCGAGGACATCCAGGAACGCACCCTGCCCCGGCTCCTGCACGACCACCCGTGCACCGGGACCCGCGGATTCTGGGCCGCCGAGGAGAAGACCACCGGCGCGTTCCTCGGCTGGTTCGAACTCCGGCCGCTGGACGACCACGACCCCGCCGTCGTCGAACTCGGCTACCGGCTGAACAGGGCCGCCTGGGGCCGCGGTTACGCCACCGAGGGCGCGCGGGCCCTGGTGCGCAAGGGGTTCACCGACCTCGGGGCACAACGCGTGACCGCCAACACCATGGCCGTCAACGCGGGGTCCCGCCGGGTGATGGAGAAGGCCGGGCTGGCCTTCCTCCGCTCCTACACCGAGGACTGGCCGGATGCCATCGAGGGCTCCGAACACGGCGAGGTGGAGTACGCGCTCACCCGGGAGGCGTGGCAGCGGGAGGAGTAGGGGCTGCCGTCACCATTCCTCCAGCAGTGCCGCGATCTCCTCGTGCCCCGTGTGCTGGTCCACTCCCGCCGACGGCACCCCGTCCCGGAGCAGCTCCACCGTCACCGTCTCCTCGCCGTCCCTCTGCCCACGCCGCACCACGGCGTCGAGCCCGGTACCGTACGTCTCCTCCAGGCGCCGCAGCAGCTCCCGTTCGGGATCGAGCCCGGCCAGCCGCCGCGCCTCGGCCAGTGCGAGGGCCACCACAGGCTCCTGGCCCGGCGCCCCCGCGCCGTGCGTGAGCAGCGCCCGTACCGTCCGTACCGATCCGCACCGCGCCGCCAGGACGAGCATCGACTCCCCCTGCGGGCCGGGCAGCAGCGGGTCCGCGCCCCGGGAGAGCAGCAGCTCCACCGTCGGGGCATGGCCCAGACCGACCGCCCAGCGCAGCGCCGTGAAGCCGAACGCCTCGCGCAGGTCCGGCCGGGCCCCGGCGGACAGCAACGCCTCCACCACCTTGGTGTGACCGCCGCACGCCGCCCCGCACAGCGGCAGATCGCTCGCCCCGGGGCCGCTCGCCCGGTCGGGGTCGGCCCCGGCCGCGAGCAGCAGGCGCACCGTCCCCGGGCGGTCGTGGACCGATGCCAGATAGAGCGCGGTCGTGCCCTCCTCGTCGCTCGACTCGGCCCGCGCACCGGCGCGCAGCGCCCGTACGACCGCGTTCTCGTCCTCGTACAGCGCGTCGAACAGGCTTGGTTCGTCCCTGATCGGCTCGTTCGTCATGCTTCGACCCTACGGTGGGCCGACGGCAGCGCCCGAGGTCAGGTGTCGCACTCCAGGCGCGTACGGCACAGCCCGCAGCGTGCGCTGACCCGGCCCCGGACGGGAAGCCGGATGCGCTGGTGGCAGGTGGGGCAGGGGAAGGAGACGCGCAGCCCCTCGCCGCCGGTCTCGAAGGCGTACGGAACGTTCGGGTCCGGGCCGGCGCCGGGGTGGTCCAGGGCGTAGCGCCGGTCCTTGGCGTAGCGGCGGCGGCCCGCCCAGCCCGCGGCGGCCAGCGGGGGTCTGCGCAGGTCGTGCAGGGCCCGCTCCCGCCCCTTGGTGTACGCGGTGTACGCCTGCGGGCTGGTGAACCACGGAGAGGGGTCCTCGCCGAACGCGAACGCCCGCTTGGCCAGGACGTATCCGTACTCCTCCGGGGTCAGATAGCCGAGCTTCTGGCGGGAGGTGGCGTCCTCCCGGAAGGCGTCCAGCAGC
Organism: Streptomyces sp. NPDC033165; assembly: GCF_055577965.1. NCBI lineage: Bacteria > Bacillati > Actinomycetota > Actinomycetes > Kitasatosporales > Streptomycetaceae > Streptomyces > Streptomyces sp. NPDC033165. The sequence continues at coordinate 175,373 of NZ_JBVIPK010000001.1, read as the reverse complement.
AGCCAGCCCGCGCCGAGGTAGGCCGTCGTCGTGTCGGTCAGGATCTCGTTGGCGCGGGTGCCGGGGAACTCCAGGCGGAGCCGGTGCAGCAGTACATGGGTGACCTCGTGCGCGAGAGCCGCTCCGACGTCCCTGCGGTGGGTGCGGAAGCGGTCGTTCAGCTCGATGAAGTACTCGGGGCCCGCAGTCAGTTCGACGCTCGCCGCGTGCTCCATCGTCCGGAAGCCGACGATCATGCGGGCGTCGGGCAGACGGAGGTGCTGGACCAGGGCGCGCGCCACCCGCTGGGCGCCCAGATGCAGATCGTCCTCGTCGCCGAAGGCGGCGTCGGCGGGGGCGAGGCTGGCGGCGTAGGCGTGGACGCCGTCCCGGGAGAGCCGCCGGTAGAGGGCGGTGATGGCGGAGCGGACCGTGTCCAGGTGCGGAAAGCCATGGACGACCGGTGCGCCAGGAGGGCCGTTCGCCACGTCGAAACCCCCATCCTCCGTGACGTTCGGACGTTCAACGGACCTCCACTGTAGGCCGGGGCGCCGGAAGGGGCCGGAATCCGCGGCAGCGGAGGAGAGGAATCCGCCGTCACGGCCTGGCCGGAAAGTGCGCCTTGTGGGAGCGGTGGCGGTATCCCGATAATCGGATCGCCTTGACGGGTGCATGACCAATGCGTCGACGTGCCCTGTCGTGGTTCCCACAGCAACCCCCCACGAAAGTAGGCAGCCCGTGAAGCAGCTCCTGCGTGCGCTGAAGAGGTGTTCCGTAGCCGTCGCCACCGTCGCGATCGCGGTCGTCGGCCTCCAGCCCGTCACCGCGTCCGCCGCCCCCAACCCCGTCGTCGGCGGAACCCGCGCCGCCCAGGGCGAGTTCCCGTTCATGGTCCGGCTCTCCATGGGCTGCGGCGGCGCCCTCTACGCCCAGGACATCGTCCTCACCGCCGCCCACTGCGTGAACCGATCGGGCAACAACACCTCGATCACCGCCACCGGCGGCGTCGTCGACCTCCGGTCGCCCAACGCCGTCAAGGTCCGGTCCACCAAGGTCCTGCGGGCCCCCGGCTACAACGGCGTCGGCAAGGACTGGGCGCTCATCAAGCTCGCCCGGCCCATCAACCAGCCCACCCTGAAGATCGCCACCACCACCGCCTACAACCGGGGCACCTTCACCGTCGCGGGCTGGGGCGCCAACCGCGAGGGCGGCAGCCAGCAGCGCTACCTGCTCAAGGCCGACGTCCCGTTCGTCTCCGACGCCGCCTGCCGCGCCGCCTACGGCAACGAGCTCGTCGCGGCCGAGGAGATCTGCGCCGGATACCCCGACACCGGTGGCGTCGACACCTGCCAAGGCGACTCCGGCGGCCCCATGTTCCGCAAGGACAACGCCGGTGAGTGGATCCAGGTCGGCATCGTCAGCTGGGGTTACGGCTGCGCCCGGCCCGGCTACCCGGGGGTCTACGCCGAGGTCTCGACCTTCGCGTCCGCCATCGCCTCCGCGGCCGCCTCGCTCTGACACCCGTGAGTGATCACGGCTGAACCACCCCGGGGGTGCCCGTCCGCACGGGCGCCCCCGGACCCAGCTCAGCCCACGGCTCGCCCGCACCCTCCAGCTCCAGCACCCACACCTCGTTGACGCCGTCGCGGAGTACCGGCCCGGGAACGTACAGGGCCCGCTGCGGGCCCGCCGACCAGTACCGGCCCAGGCAGAAGCCGTTCACCCACGCGAATCCGCGCGTCCAGCCCGGCAGCTCGAACCCCGCGTGATCCACGCCCGCGACGCTCCCACTACCGCCGCCGATCACGAACGTCCCCCGGAACAGCCCCGTCCGCCCCGCGCCACCGGCCCCGGACGGGTCAGCGGCCCCGGCGCCGGCCCCGGACAGGTCAGCCGCCCCGCCGGCCGCCCCCACCGGGCGGAACGGGACCGCCGCCACCGCGTCCGCGTCCTCGAAGGCGTCCAGCCGCAGCGCCCGCGCCCGTACCCCGTGCAGATACTGCCGCTCGTGCAGTACCCCGCCCGTGACACCCTTCGCCTCGCCCAGCCTCGGCCCGTAGTTGACCCGGCCCAGCGACTCCACCCACAACTCGACCTCCGCCGGGCCCGCCACCGGCTCCGGCAGCGTGCCGCTCTCCTCGGACAGCACCCCGGCCCGGACCCCGTCCACATACACCACCGCCCGGTCCCGCAGCCCCGCCGCAGTCAGCGGATACGGAACACGCGGCCCCGGCACCGCCACCCGGTAGCGCACCAGCCCCCGGTCCACGCCCAGCTCCTCGAAGGTCGGCGGCACCCCGGCCTCCGGCCACTCCGGGTCACCCAGCGCCTCCAGTACGTCCCCGAGCGGCGCCCACCGGTCCAGCTCCGCCCGCACCGGCCCCGCGAGCCCCACCGGCTCCGGCGGCAGCGCGGGCAACGGACCCTCCGCGTAGCCCTCCAGGACCTCCCGGAACAGCCGGAACTTCTCCGTCGCCCGCCCGTACTCATCGACGGGCGCGTCGTAGTCGTACGACGTCACCGTCGGCTCGAACGCCCCGTCCTGAAGCGGGCCGGACCGGTTCGCCCCCGCCCAGCCCGCGAAGTTCGTCCCGCCGTGCGCCATGTAGATGTTCACCGACGCCCCGCACTCCAGGATCTCCCGCAGCGCGTCGGCCGCCTGCGTGGCGTCCCGTACGACGGGCTCGGCCCCCCAGTGGTCGAACCAGCCGCACCAGAACTCCATGCACATCAACGGCCCCTTCGGCTGATGACGGCGCAGAGCCGCGAAGCCCTCCCGCGCACCGGAACCGAAGTTCGCCGTCGCCAGCAGCCCGGGCACCGACCCGCCCGTCAGCATGTGGTCCTCGGGCCCGTCCGAGGTGAACAGCGGAACGGTCACCCCGCACTCCCGCAGCAGCCCCGCCAACCACTCCAGATACACCGCGTCGCAGCCGTAACTTCCGTACTCGTTCTCGGCCTGCACCAGGACCACCGGGCCGCCGCGGCCGATCTCCCGCTCCACCACCTGCGGCAGCAGCACCCGGAACCACCGCTCCACCACCGCCCGGTACTCCGCGTCCCGCGTCCGCACCCGCCGCCCGAACCGGCCCGTCACCCAGACCGGCAGCCCGCCGTTCTCCCACTCGGCACAGATGTACGGGCCCGGCCGCACGATCGCCCACAGCCCGGCCCGCCGCACCGCGTCCAGGAACCGGCCGAGCGCCCCCACATCCCGCCGGTCGCCCTCGCGCGGCTCGTGCAGATTCCACGGGACGTACGTCTCCACGCAGTTCAGCCCCATCGCCGCCAGCATCCCGAGCCGGTGCTCCCACTGCGCCTCGTGCACCCGGAAGTAGTGCAGGGCGCCCGACAGCAGCCGTACGGGCTTCCCGTCGAGCCGGAAGTGGTCGTCCCCCACGGTGAAGTCCCTCATCGCGCTCGTGCTCTCCTGCTCTCCCGTCCCCGGGAGGCCCCGGGCGAATTGGTCCGACCACCCTCACCTCTGGCGCGCACCGGGTCCATGGACAAAGATCGCTGCTGGTTGGACGCAGCGAACCGCCCGGAAGAGGAAGGCCGCGATGTACCACACCTGGATGCGCTTCTTCACGCCGAGCCCGCTCCACCACCGCCTCGGCCTCGCCTGCCTCGGCGTCGGCCTCCAGCACGGCGCGCTGCCCACCGTCGGACCGCGCACCCTGGACCACCACGTCGCCGTGATCGTCAACTCCGGCACCGGGTGGTTCAAGGGCCCCGACGGACGACGCACCCCCGTCACCGGACCCAGCCTCATCTGGCTCACCCCCGGCACCCCCCACCACTACGGCGCCGACCCCGGCACCGGCTGGGACGAGAGCTTCGTCGACTTCACCGGGCCCGCCACCGCCACCTACACCGAACTCGGCTACATCGAGCCCGACCGCCCCCCGATCCCCCTCTCCGACACCGCCGCCCCGCGCGCCGCCGTCGGCCGCATCGTGCGCGCCGCCCGCCGCGGCAACCCCCTCCTGGAAGTCGAGACCGGGGCCGCCGTCCACGAACTCCTCGTCTCCCTGCGCCGCGTCCGCGCCGACATCGGGCCCGACGGCGACCCGGTGCTCCAGGCACTGGCCCGCGACGCGTTCCAGCCGCTCACGGTCGCCGAGCACGCCGCCCGGCACGGCATGACCCCCGCCGAACTGCGTACCGCCGTACGGCGCGGATCCGGGTGCAGCCCCAAGGACTACCTGCTGGGCATCCGCCTCGGCCGGGCCAAGGAGCTCCTCGCCGCCACCGACCTCCCCGTCGCCGCCGTCGCCCGCCGCGTCGGCTACGACGACCCCGCCTACTTCTCCCGCCTCTTCGCCCGCCGCGTCGGCACCGCCCCCGTACGTTTCCGCGAACAGCAGGGCCGCAGCGTGCCGGGCGGCTGGAGCGACCGGGTGCCCGACCCGGACGACCCGCCGACGATCGGGCCGTGAACCCGGGCGTCTAAGCTCGCTCACCATGAGCACGAGCGAGATCGACGCGTCCGTACAGGCCGAGCTGAACCGGCTGCGCGAGAGCATCGACAACATCGACGCCGCCGTCGTCCACATGCTGGCCGAGCGCTTCAAGGCCACACAGCAGGTCGGCCGCCTCAAAGCGGACCACCGGCTGCCGCCCGCCGACCCCGCCCGGGAAACCCGCCAGATCGCCCGCCTCCGACAGCTGGCGCAGAGCGCGAACCTGGACCCGGCGTTCGCCGAGAAGCTGCTGAACTTCATCATCGCCGAGGTGATCCGCCACCACGAGCGCATCGCCGAAGAGGCCGAGAACGGCGGGGCCGAGAAGGGCGAGGCGGCGAAGAGCGAAGTGGCGAAGAGCGAAGTGGCGAACGGCTGAGCGCAGACGGACCCCGACCCGGACCCCCGGACTGCCACCCGGACCCCCCGGTGGCTACCGGTACCGCCGCAGTCCCGCCCACCCCGCCGACCACGCGCCGAGCACGGCCCCCAGGGCCGGCCCCAGCAGGTACACCCACAGCCGCCCGGCGTCCCCGGCCAGCAGCGCCGGGCCGAACTGCCGGGCGGGGTTGGCCGATCCGCCGCTCAACGGACCCAGCACCGCGACGACCAGGGCCACCACCAGACCCACCGCGTACGGCAGAAGTCTTCGCCCGCCCGGAGACCCGAGGAGCACGGCGAGCAGCAACGTGAACCCGGCGAGGACCCCCGCCTCGGCCGCCAGGACAGCGGCGCCGCCCCACGCCGGATCCGCCCGCACCGAGGCGTGACGGACCGGCGGCAGCACCGCCGCCGGCCCCCAGACCAGCCCGCCCAGCCACGCCCCGAGCACCGACCCGGCCAGCTGTCCCACGGCGTACGGGACGACGTCACGGCCCGGGAAGGCCCCGAGCCGCCACAGCGCGAGCGTGACGGCCGGGTTCAGATGGCCTCCCGAGCGCCGACCGGGCGGGGACGTCAGCAGCAGGACGAGCACGGTTCCGACGACGCAGCCCAGCACGGCCGGGTGGGCGACCGGGGCCGCCTGGTCCGGGCCGACCAGCCACCGCACGCTCGACACGATGAGGAACAGCAGCAGCGCGGTCAGCGCGAACTCGCAGGCGGCCCGCGGCAGAACGGGATCGTACGACGGCTGCGGCGCCGGGCGACCGCCCGCGGGCGGCGGAACAACCGGAACCAGCGGAACCGGCGGAACCGGCGGAACGATCTGGACAACCGGAATGATCTGAACGATCTGAACCGGCGGAACCGGCGGAACAACCGGAACCGGCGGGACGACCGGAACCGGCGGGACGACCGGAACCGGCGGGACGACCGGAACCGGCGGGACCGGCGGGATGATCGGAGCGTGCGCGGGTCCGGCGACACCGGGACCGCCCGCAGGTCTCGGACCGGCAGGATCGTGCGCAGGCGTGAGCGTCATGAGGAACGTCCTCGGTACTCGATGTGCCGCGCCGAGGAGATCGTACGCACAACAGCCCCCCGGGGGTATCTGCTCCGCCCACGCTCCGCCCCCGCCCCGCCCGTCCGCCGAGGGAGAACCCCGCTGCGCCCGCCGTACCCCGTACGGCAGCATAGGGCGCATGTCCGTACTGACGCGCGACGAAGCGCAGACCCGAGCCCAGATCCTCGACGTGGAGCGGTACACGATCGCCCTCGACCTCACCACCGGTGAGGAGACCTTCGACTCCCGCACCGCCATCCGGTTCACCGCCCGCGCGGCCGGAGACACCTTCGTCGAGGTCAAGCCCGCCACCCTGCGCTCGATCAGCCTCGACGGACAGCCCCTGGACCCCGCCCTCCTCGACGGCAACCGCTATCCGCTCACCGGCCTCGCCGCAGGCCCCCACGAACTGCACGTCGACGCCGCCATGAGCTACTCGCGCACCGGCGAGGGCATGCACCGCTTCACCGACCCCACCGACGGCGAGACTTACGTCTACACCCAGCTGTTCATGGAGGACGTCCAGCGGGTCTTCGCCGCGTTCGACCAGCCCGACCTCAAGTCCGTCTTCGCCATCGACGTCACCGCCCCCGAGGGCTGGACCGTCCTCGGCAACGGGGTCGCCGAGCACACGGGGGAGAGCCGCTGGTCCATCGCCCCCACCCCCCTCATCTCCACCTACCTCGTCGCCGTCGCCGCGGGCCCCTGGCACTCGGTCACCACCAAGCACGCCGGACTGCCCTTCGGCATCCACTGCCGCCGCTCCCTCGCGCCGTACCTGGACGCCGACGCCGACGAGATCCTGGACATCACCCGCGCCTGCTACGACCGCTACCACGAGAAGTTCGACGAGCCCTACCCCTTCGACTCCTACGACCAGGCCTTCGTCCCCGAGTTCAACGCGGGCGCCATGGAGAACCCCGGACTCGTCACCTTCCGCGACGAGTTCGTCTACCGCTCCGCCGTCACCGACACCGAGCGCCAGACCCGGGCCATGGTCATCGCGCACGAGATGGCCCACATGTGGTTCGGCGACCTCGTCACCCTGGCCTGGTGGGACGACATCTGGCTGAACGAGTCCTTCGCCGAGTACATGGGCTACCAGACGCTCACCGAGATCGCCCTTCCCCGAGCTCTCAACTCCGTTCGAGCAGGGGAGACCCCATTCCCCGACACCTGGGTCGACTTCGGCGTCGCCCGCAAGGGCTGGGGCTACGACGCCGACCAGCGGCCCTCCACGCACCCCGTCGCGCCCGACCCCGACGCCGTCCCCGACACCGCGTCCGCGCTCCTCAACTTCGACGGCATCAGCTACGCCAAAGGCGCCTCCGCCCTGCGCCAACTCGTCGCCTGGCTCGGGGAGAAGGACTTCCTCACGGGCATCAACACCCACTTCGCCCGGCACAAGTTCTCCAACGCCACCCTCGCGGACTTCATCGACAACCTGGCCTCCGCCACCGACCGCGACGTCCACGCCTGGGCCGAGCAGTGGCTGCGCACCACAGGCATCGACACGTTGACCGCGGAGGTGGCCGACGTCACCGCGCCCGCCGCCCCCGCCGGTTCTGCCGGTCCCGCCGGGAACGGTCAGGGCCATGGGCAGGGCAACGGCCAGGCCTGGGCCCTCACCGTCACCCGGGACGGCAGCCGCCCCCACCGCATCGCCGTCTCCACCTTCGACCACGCCCTCAACACCCAGGCGGGCCCCGGCCACCTCGCCCCGCGCGACCGCTTCGAGATCGACGTACCCGGTGACGGGACGCCCACGGTCCGCCCCGGCCGCCGTCCCGCCCTCGTCGTCCTCAACGACGGCGACCTCACCTACGCCAAGGTCCGCCTCGACGCCGCCTCCTGGGACACCGTCCTGACCGACCTCTCCGCCATCCCCGACGCCCTCACCCGGGCCGTCGTCTGGAACACCGCCCGCGACATGGTCCGCGACGGCGACCTGGCCCCCGCCACCTACCTCGCGACCGCCCGCACCCACCTCCCGTACGAGAACGATCTCGCCCTCGTCCAGGGCGTCCTGTCCTTCGCCGCCGGGCAGATCGCCGCCCGCTACGTCGCCCCCGAGAACCGCCCCTCCGCCCTCGCCACCCTCACCGACCTCTGCCGCGACCTCATCCGCCGCACCGAGGACGGGTCCCACCCCGGCCTGCGCCTCATCGCCGTACGCCACTTCATCGACGCCGCAGCCCAGCCCGACACCCTCCAGAGCTGGCTGGAGGAGGACACCGTCCACGGCGGACCCGAGCTCGACCCCGAGCTGCGCTGGCGCATCCTCACCCGCCTCGCCGTCCTCGGCGCCACCGACGAGGCCGCCATCGACGCCGCGCTCGCGGCGGACCCCAGCGCCACCGGCCGCGAAGGCGCCGCCCGCTGCCGGGCCGCACTGCCCACACCCGAGGCCAAGGCCGCGGCCTGGAACGCCCTGTTCACCGACGACACCCTGTCCAACTACCTCTTCACCGCCACCGCCCAAGGCTTCTGGCAGCCCGGACAGGAAGACCTCCTGACCGCGTACGTGGCCCGCTTCTACCCGGACGCCATCGCCCTCGCCGCCCGCCGGGGCCCGGCCATCGCCGAGGCCGCCGGACGCCACGCCTTCCCCGCGTACGCCGTCGACCCCGACAGCCTCGCCACCGGCACCCGCGCCCTGGAGGACCCCGCCCTCACCCCGGCCCTCCGCCGCAAGCTCGTCGACCAGCTCGACGACCTGCGCCGCGCCCTGGCCGTACGGACATCGACCGCCGACTGACCCGACGCACCCTCACGCACGGCCGTGGCGGCACGGACCCGTCCACGCCACCACGGCCGTAAGGATCACCGCGAAGGCCATACGCGCCCGGGCCCCAGCCGCCGCCCTCCGGTGTGCCGTTCTCCCGGCCGCCCGTCGCCCGCCCGCCCCGCAGACCGGCGAGCAGCTCCTCCCTGCGCGTCGGCACCCCGGACAGGATCGTCCGCGCCACCCGCGGTGGTTCCGCCACCCCCGGGCCGGATACGGAGTCCGCGGCCCCGAGGCGCGGCGTGAGGCACCTGGCCCGAGCCCTCGGCCGGGTCTGCATCGCGGCCCGGGGCCCGGCCCGCGCCCGTCCGACTCCGTACAGCCGTCCAACGACCGCACACCCTTACCACCCCACCCCCTCACCGGCCGGCCACACCGGCCGCCAGTACCCCTTTTGAGTTGAGATCGTTGGGCTCTTCGGCCGCGCCACCCGAAACCCGGGACAAGCTGGCATGTCCACCCCGCGCTTCCGAAGGACCACCCCACCCATGCCCACCCCGCCCCTCGCAGGAGGCACCGCAGGCCCCGCCGCACTGCGCCCCCTCGTCGACACCGTCCTGGCCGCTCTCCACGATGGCGCTGCCCGCCGCGGCGGGCCCCTGCCGGCCGGCGGACCCGACACCGTCACCTCCCGCACCCGCAGCGCCACCCACCCCCTCATCCCCGACCGGGGCACCGGCGCCGAGCACGCCCTGCGCAGCCTCGTCACCGCCCTCGCCGAAGGCGCCGCGGACCCCGCCCACCCACACTGCGCCGCCCACCTCCACACCCCGCCCCTCGCGCTCGCCGCCGCAGCCGACCTCGCCGCCAGCGCCCTCAACCCCTCCATGGACTCCTGGGACCAGGCCCCCGCCGCCTCAGCCATCGAGGCCGACCTGACCACCGCCCTGGCCGCCGAGGTCTACCCGCACGCGCCCGCACCCGACGCCGTCATCACCTCCGGCGGCACCGAGGCCAACCAGCTCGCCCTGCTCCTCGCCCGCGAACGCCACGGCCCCGTCCAGACCATCTGCGCCGCCAACGCCCACCACAGCGTCGTACGCGCCGCTTGGCTCCTCGGCCTGCCCGAACCCGTCGTCGTCCCCGCCCCCACCGGCACCATGGACCCCGCCGCACTCGACGAGGCCCTCACCGAACTCCACCGGCCACTCCTCGTCGTCGCCACCGCCGGAACCACCGACACCGGCGAGATCGACCCCCTCGACGTCATCGCCGACCTCTGCACCACCCACGGCGCCGAACTCCACATCGACGCCGCCTACGGCGGACCCCTCCTCCTCAGCCCCACCCACCGCCCCCTCCTCCAAGGCCTCGAACGGGCCCACAGCGTCACCCTCGACCTGCACAAACTCGGTTGGCAGCCCGCATCCGCCGGCATCCTCGCCGTCCCCGACCGCCACCACCTCGACCCCCTCCACCACCTCGCCCCCTACCTCAACGCCGACGACGACACCGAGGCAGGCCTCCCCGACCTCCTCGGCCGCTCCCTGCGCACCACCCGTCGCCCCGACGCGCTGAAGATCGCCGTCACCCTCCAGGCGCTCGGCCGAGACGGGCTCGCCGACCTCATCGACCGCACCGTCGCCTCCGCCCGCCACCTCGCCGACCTCGTCACCAAGACCCCGACGCTCGACCTCTACGACCGCCCCACCATCAGCACCGTCCTCTTCCGCCCCACCGGCACCGACGACCACACCGTCGCCACCGTCCGCCGCACCCTCCTCAACCGCGGCAACGCCGTCCTCGGCCGCGCCCACGCCGACGGCCGCCTCTGGCTCAAGGCGACCCTCCTCAACCCCCACACCACCCCCGGCGACCTCCAGACCCTCCTGGACCTCGTCACCGCCACCACCACCGACCTCCTCACCCACCCACCCGCACAGCCCTCCACCCCACCGCACCCCACGACCACCACCGCCCAACCCGCCTCACCGGAAACCGCCCCCGCCCCACCTGCTCCACCGGAAGCCACGATCGCCCCCACCCACCCCACCCCACCGAACCCCACAACCGTCCCCACCCACCCGGCACCGCACGAAGCCGCACCCCATCACCCCACCCCCCACCACCCCACGGAAGGCGACACCCCGCGATGACCGACCGGCCCGCCCCCGACCGGCCCGCCCCCGAACCCGACCAGCCACACGACCTCGTCGGCATCGGCATCGGCCCCTTCAACCTCTCCCTCGCCGCCCTCGCCCACAACATCCCCGCCGCCCCCGGCGACCCCCGCCCCCTCGCCGCGACCTTCTACGAACAGCGCCCCGCCTTCCACTGGCACCCCGGCATCCTCCTCGACGGCGCCAGCCTCCAAGTCCCCTTCCTCGCCGACCTCGTCACCCTCGCCGACCCCGCCAACCCCTGGAGCTTCCTCAGTTACCTCCGCACCCGCGACCGCCTCTTCCCCTTCTACTTCGCCGAGCGCTTCCACATCCAACGAGCCGAGTACGACGCCTACTGCCGCTGGGTCAGCGAACAACTCCCCGGCCTCCACTTCGGCCACCAGGTCGACGCCGTCCGCTGGAACACCGAACGCGCCCTCTTCGAAGTCGACTTCACCCAACTCGACCGCGACGGCGAAGCCGAAGCCCTCGGCCGCGCCCACGCCCGCCACATCGCCCTCGGCATCGGCACCGAACCCTTCGTCCCCGGCCCCCTCAAGCCGCTCGCCGAAGCCGAATCCGTCCCCGTACTCCACTCCGCCGACTACCTCCGCCACCGCGAACGGCTCCTGGCCGCCGAACACATCACCGTCATCGGATCAGGACAGTCCGGCGCCGAGATCTTCCTCGACCTCCTGCGCGCCCGCCCCGAAGGCGCCGAGAAGATCCACTGGCTGGCCCGCACCCAGGCCTTCGCCCCCATGGAATATTCCAAACTCGGCCTGGAACACTTCACACCCGACTACAGCCGCTACTTCCACGCCCTCCCCGAATCCGCCCGCGACGAACTCGTCCCCCGGCAATGGCAGCTCCACAAGGGCATCGACGCCGACACCATCGCCGCCATCCACGACGAGCTCTACCGCCGCACCCTCCACGGCGGCTGGCCCGACGCCACCCTCACCCCCGGCGTCAGCGTCCGCACCGCGGGCCGGGTCGCCAACACCCGCGTCGAACTCCACCTCGAACACACCCAGCAGGGCACCCGCTCCCGCCTCACCACCGACGCCGTCATCCTCGCCACCGGCTACCGCGAACGCCCCCTCGACACCATCCTCGGCGGCCTCGACCCCTACCTTCGCCGCGACGCCTCCCACCGCCCCCGCATCGACGACCAATACCGCCTCGTCCTCGACCCCGCCGTCACCGGACACGTCTACGTACAGAACGCCGAACGCCACACCCACGGCGTCGGCGCCCCCGACCTCGGACTCGCCGCCTGGCGCAGCGCCACCATCCTCAACAACCTCACCGGCGCCACCCCCTACCCCCTCCCCGAACGCACCGCCTTCACCACCTTCGGCCTCACCCCCCAACCGCCGAGAATCCCCGCACAGGCCCTTGAGCTCACCCCCCTGAGCCAGTCGATCTAGGGCCTGTTGCGAAAGTGGATCAAGGTTGTGCATGATCGCGTGTCGTGGCGCGAGGGGACCTGACGGACCGGCAGTGGGCTCGGCTGGAGCCGTTACTGCCGGTGGGGAAGAAGCCGGGGAGGCCCCGGATGTGGGCACGTCGGCAGCTGATCGACGGGATACGGTGGCGGACCCGGGCGGGTACGCCGTGGCGGGACGTACCTGAGCGGTACGGCCCATGGGACCGGATCTACGACCTGTTCCGCCGGTGGCAGCGCGACGGAACGTGGAAGCGGATACTAGAACAGCTGCAGGTCCAGGCCGACGAGCAGGACCTGATCACCTGGGAAGTGAGTGTGGATTCGACCGTCTGCCGTGCCCACCAGCACGCCGCTGGCGCGCGTAAAAAAAGGGATCTGCAGCGCGAGCCGCCCGGTGGAATCGACAGCGAGTCGGACGACCACGGGCTCGGGCGCTCCCGCGGCGGTCTGACCACGAAGATCCGCCTTGCGACCGAGCAGGGACAGAAGCCCCTGTCCCTGCTGATCACCGCCGGGCACCGGCACGACAGCCCGCAGTTCCAACCGGTCCTCGAACGCATTCGCGTGCCCCGCACCGGCCCCGGACGACCACGCACTACACCCGACAAGGTCCGTGCCGACAAAGCCTACGGCTCCCGCGCGAACCGCTCCTACCTGCGCAGACGCAGGATCAAGTGCACTATCCCGGAGAAGGCCGACCAGGTCCGCAATCGCAAAAGACTCGGCTCCCGAGGTGGCCGGCCACCGGCCTTTGACAAGGAGGACTACAGAGAGCGCCACGCGGTGGAGTGCGGGATCAACCGGCTGAAACGACACCGCTCGGTGGCCACCAGATACGACAAGCTGGCCGTGCGCTACGAGGCGACAGTGCTGGTTGCGGCCATCAACGAGTGGCTGTGACCAGCACTTCCAACAGGCCCTGTGGCATCAGCGCCAGGCGGCGAACGCGTGTTCCGGAGTAGAGGGATCATAGGGCGATGAGCGAGAATCGAACCCCGACGGCGGTGCTGTTGCACGGCTGGCCGGTTACGGCCGACCACTGGCGGTACCTCATTCCGGCACTCGATGCCGCCGGTATCACCGCAGTCCCGGTCACGCTTCCCGGGCTGGGCACCGCTCCCGACTCCAGCGTGACCGACTTCCGCAAGATGGCACTTGCCGACGGTGTCCGGGCACGGCTGGCGCAGGAGGGCGTCACGCGCTTCGCCGTCATCGGTCACGACTGGGGGGCGACGGTCGGATACCTCATCGCGGCCCAAGCGCCGGAATCGGTCAGTGGACTCGTGGTCGAGGAAGAGATCCTTCCCGGTGTCGATGTCGAGATTCCCGAGGCCGGCCGGGACTACTATCCATCCTGGCACGGCCCGTTCAACCGTACGCCCGGCCTCGCGGAGAAGCTCGTTCCCGGCCGGGAAGCGGCTTACTACGGCACGTTTCTGGAACAGAGCGCCGGACCAAGCGGCCTCGACCCAGACACCCTTCCGGCCTACATCGAGGCGTACAGCACTCCAGGTGTACTGAACGCCGGGCTGGCCTACTACCGCACCAGGTCAGAAGATGTCGATGACATTCAAGCCCTTGCCGCCCAGCCGATTCCAACGCCTGTCCTGGCGCTCGGAGGCAGACACGCGATGGGGACGGCAGTCGCGGATGGAATGGCCGCCCTTGCCACCGATGTCACCCCACTCGTCCTCGAGCAATCCGGCCACTACCCCGCAGAGCAGGAGCCGGACAGCGTGAACCTCGCGATCGTGCAGTTCCTTCAACGGCACTTCTGACCCTCGATACCGGGCTCCAAGAAGTGGACCTTGAGTCATCTATGCACTTTCGCAACAGGCCCTAGTCGATCCGGTCGATCCGGTCGATCCGGTAGAGCCAGTCGATCCGATAGACCCGGTCGACCCGGACACCGAACCAGCCCAGACAGGCCCGGTCGATCCGGACACAGAACGGCCCGGGACCCCACCCTCGGGGCCCCGGGCCAAGCACCACCGCGCAGCCGGGGCTACGGGAACACCGGCGCCCCCTCACGCGTCAGCCGCCACCCCACCGAAGCGAACGAAGCCGGGTCCACCGACCCCTTCTCCCGCACCCACCCGATGATCGTGTTCCGGATCTCGTCCGAATCCGCCCACAGCTGCCGCGCCCCCGGGACATGCGGGAAGTTGCCCCCGCCGCTCGCCCGGTAGTTGTTCACCGCGAACACGAACCGCGCCGCCGGATCGACCGCCTCCCCCTCGAAGGACAGCCCCGTGACCCGCGAACCCACCGGCTTCGCGATATCGATGTCGTACGTCACCCCCGACACCGCGTCATAGTTGTAGTCCGGAATCCCGTCCGCGTTCGTCAGCTTCGCCGGGTCCACCGGACCACCCGCCGGCGTCTGCACGTAATAGCGCGCCGAATACTCCAGGTACTCCTTCAACTGCGCACCCGTGATCAGACGTGCCTCCAACGTGTTCTCGAACGGATACAGCCCCGCCGCATCCCGGATCGTCACATCACCGGCCGGAATCCCCGCCGTACGCGAGAAACACGAGGCCTGCGACAGCACCGGCAGCGCCGCGTACTCCCCACCCGCCAGCGCCGCCGCCACCGTGTCCGTCTGCACCTGGTTGATCAGATCGATGATCGGCTCGTCCTTCCACGGCGCGTCCGCCGTCGACATCGCCACCACCGACGTACCGATGACCTGATTGACGTACGCCACCACCTTGCGGTGCTCCTCGCGCAGCAGGGACGTCACCTTCCGGTCCTCCGGCACCGTGTTGGAGTTCAGCACCTGCGAACCGGCCTTCTCCACCACCCACCGGCCCTTCTCCCACACCAGATCGAAGTCGAACAGCGTCAGCCGCTGGCCCCACTTCGCGGGTTCCGAGAGAACAACCCGCCTGCCCGTCTCCTTGTTCGTCACGAAGTGCTCGGCGATCTCCACATGCGCGTGTCCCACCAGGATCGCGTCGATCCCCGGAACCTGCTCCGCCACCAGGGCCGCGGCATTCTCCACGTACGGCAACTGGTCCCCGTACGACGACGTCCCCGAGGAACCCGAGTGCGCCGACACGATCACCACGTCAGCACCCATCGAACGCAACTTCGGCACCCACTTCGCCGCCTGCTCCTCCAGACCCGGAAACACCATCCTCCCGCCCACATGCGCCTTGTCCCAGATAGCGATACCGGGATTCGTCAGCCCCAGCACCGCCACCCGCACATCACGCCCGCACGGCGTGTGCATCCGCTTGATGACATACGGAGCGAAAGCCGGCCGCAACGTCCTCGCATCCAGCGCATTGGCCCCCAACAGCGGAAAATCGCACTGCTCCTCGAATTTCCGCAGCACCGGAATCCCGTAATTGAACTCGTGATTCCCGAGCGCCGCCGCGTCGTAGCCGATCGCGTTCATCGCCCGCGCCATCGGATGCACCGGGCCGCGCCGGGCCGTGATCGGGTCGACCTTCGCGTAGTAGTACGACAACTGCGTGCCCTGGATCGTGTCGCCCGCATCGATCAGCAGGGTGTTGCGGCCGCCCTTCTCCCGCCGAACCCGATCCACCAGCGTCGAGATCTTCGCCAGACCGACATCGTTGTGCGCGGCGTCGTCGTACTCCGCGTCCGTGAAGTAGTCCCAGTTGAAGACGTTCCCGTGCAGATCGGTCGTGCCCATCACCGTGAACGAGTACCGCTTCACAGGCTGCCCGTGCCCGTGCCCGTGCCCGTGCCCGTGCCCGTGCCCCGGGCCGTGCCCGCGCCCCGCCGCCTCCGCCGCACCGGCCGAGCCCACGACCGCACCGCCCGCCATCGCCGCACCCGCACCGGCAGCAGCCGAACGGCCCAGAAACGTCCTACGGTTCAACGGCATCTCTTCACTCCTCATTCAGTAGGGCAACGCGCGTAGATTCTGACCCGGCCCCCACCACGCACAACACCCCACGCAGGTTTCGATCCGATGACCACACGACACACCACGACACACCACCCTCCGTGCCACAGTGAACGCATGACCGAAACCCCCACCACCGCCACCCACCACCCCTACGGCACCCCCACCACCCCCCACGTCACCGTCCGAGGCGAAGCCCACCTCGAAGTCGACCCCGAGACCGCCCACATCGCCATCACCCTCACCGCCCGCGGCACCGACCGCCGCACCACCCTCGACGACCTCACCCGCCGCAACGCCACCGCCCTCGACCTCATCAGGACCTACGGCGACGCCATCGAGAAACTCGAAACCGGCACCCTCACCATCAACCCCGAACTCACCCGCCGCGGCCGCGCCGAACGCATCCGCGCCTACCACGGCAGCGTCCAACTCACCGTCACCCTCAACGACTTCACCACCCTCGGCGAACTCATCACCCGCCTCGCCGACCACGACCTCACCCGCGTCGACGGCCCCTGGTGGGCCCTGCGTCCGACATCCCCCGTCCACGCGGCCGCCCGCCGACAAGCCGTCCAGGAAGCCCTTCAACGGGCTCGCGAATACGCCGACGCCCTCGACACCCGCCTCGGCGCCCTCCTCGAACTCAGCGACACCGGCACCCACACCGGAGGCCACCTCGCCCGCGCCGCCTTCGCGGGCACGGCCATGCCCTTCCGGGGCGCCGGAACGGAAGCCGCCGCCGACGCCGCCCCCGTCGACCTCGAACCCGTACGCCAGACCGTCGACGCCCACGTCGAAGCGTCCTTCACCCTCATCCCGCCGGACCTCGGATAAACGCTCATCAGAGCACCCCGCCGCACAATTCAACACTTGTCAATAACCCTTCACTCAAAGGTTGTTGAGGTGTCACACGGAGCCAAATACCTACCCGTAGGTAAGGTTTAGGCTCGACGTATGCGCCGAGCGAAAATCGTTTGCACCCTGGGACCCGCAACCGACACGTACGACCAGATCAAAGCCCTGGTCGAAGCGGGAATGGACATCGCCCGCTTCAACCTGAGCCACGGCACCTACGCCGAACACGAAGAGCGCTACCACCATCTCCGCAAGGCGTCCGAGGAAACCGGCCGCAGCGTCGGCATCCTCGCCGACCTTCAAGGCCCGAAGATCCGCCTCGGACGCTTCCGCGAAGGCCCCGTACTCCTTGAACGCGGCGACACCTTCACCATCACCGTCGAACCCCTCGAAAACGAAGGCAACGGCGACATCTGCTCCACCACCTACAACGGCCTCGCCGCCGACGTCACCACCGGCGAACGCATCCTCGTCGACGACGGCCGCGTCACCCTCGAAGTCACCGACGTCGACGGCCCCCGCGTCCACACCACCGTCATCGAAGGCGGCATGGTCTCCGACCACAAGGGACTCAACCTCCCCGGAGTCGCCGTCTCCGTCCCCGCCCTCTCCGAAAAGGACATCGACGACCTCCGCTGGGCCCTGCGCACCGGCGCGGACATCATCGCCCTCTCCTTCGTCCGCACCGGCCACGACATCGACGACGTCCACCGCGTCATGGACGAAGAAGGCCGCCGCCTCCCCGTCATCGCCAAGGTCGAAAAACCCCAAGCCGTCGAGAACATCGACGACATCGTCGCCGCCTTCGACGGCATCATGGTCGCCCGCGGCGACCTCGGCGTCGAAATGCCCCTCGAACAAGTCCCCATCGTCCAGAAGCGCGCCATCAAACTCGCCAAGCGCAACGCCAAACCGGTCATCGTCGCCACCCAGATGCTCGACTCGATGATCGACAACTCCCGCCCCACCCGCGCCGAAGCCTCCGACGTCGCCAACGCGATCATCGACGGCACCGACGCGGTGATGCTCTCCGGCGAGACCAGCGTCGGCAAATACCCCATCGAGACCGTACGCACCATGTCCCGCATCGTCGAAGCGGCAGAGCAGGACATCCTCGCCAAGGGCCTCCCGCCCCTCACCGAACGCAACAAGCCCCGCACCCAGGGCGGCGCGGTAGCCAGGGCCGCCGCCGAAATGGGCGACTTCCTCGGCGCCAAGTTCCTCGTCGCCTTCACCCAGAGCGGCGACACGGTCAAACGCCTCTCCCGCTACCGCTCACCCATCCCCCTCCTCGCCTTCACCCCCGACGAAGCCACCCGCGCCCAGCTCAACCTCACCTGGGGCGTCGAGACCTTCCTCGGCCCGAAGGTCGACTCCACGGACGCGATGGTCGCCCAGGTCGACGAGGAACTCCTGCGCATCGGCCGCTGCGCGAAGGGCGACACCGTGGTGATCACGGCCGGCTCCCCGCCCGGTGTGGCGGGCTCCACGAACCTGGTCCGCGTCCACCGCATCGGCGAGGACGACAGCCCGAAGTAGGGCGGCTCAGTATTTAGGCCCGACGTGCGCATCCATGAGGGCGACGGATGCCCGTCGGGCTACGGAGATGTTGTAGGGCTTGCTGCCGCGCGCAAGGGTGGTCCACTCGACACCTACGGCGGTGAGGGTGTCGCTGAAGAGTCGGCGGATGTCGTCGGACTTGTTGGTGAAGAAGTACCGGGGGTACTCGTAGCGCTTGCGTTCGCCGCCCACCATGCGTGTGGCCCAGTTGGCTGTGCGGCAACCGTCCGAGTGGATGAGTCCGCGGATGAGTTCCCAGGGGTGGGCGTCCACGATCTGCTGCTGCCATGGTTCGAGGGCGATTCGGCGATGGTGTTTCTTGCCGGGACCGTGCTGTGGGAAGAGGCAGGGCCAGTGCTTGCTGAAGCAGGTGACGTACTGGCAGCCGACACTGGCCACCCGGCAGACCTTGTTGTGCGGTCGCGCGACCTGCATGGCTTCGGCGCAGGCGTCGATCAGGCCCGGCCACGCGTCAGCACACGCGATGCGCAGCGAGTACACACCGCGTTTGGCCGCGCTGACGCAGCCGTCCCCGAGGTAGAGGCCCAGTAAGTAGGCGTACGAGGAAGGGTTCTCGATTGCCGTGGGCTCTTCGGTGCACCTTGGGCATGGCCTGCCCCGGTTCGTGTCGAGCGGTTCGAGGCGCGTCTGCCAGGAGCGGATCGCGGCGCGTGATATGCCGGTCTGCTTGCTCACGGAGTTCTGGCTGAAGCCCTGGGTGAGAAGGGTGAGTGCTCGCTTGCGTGTTTCGAGGTCGTACACGCGGACAGCCTGGCCGAGTTCCGTCGGCCCGCAGTGAGAACGTGGAGTGATCACACGATCACGTGAAACCTTGCGATTCTCAGGTGACCTTGGAATCGAAGGAAGAGTGCCCCGAGTCGGACTCGAACCGACACTGTATGGGTTTTGAATCCATTGCCTGCTGCCAATTGGGCTACCGGGGCTCCCAGGATCGAAGGTTCCCTTCAACCCGCTGCGCGACCACCATACCGCAGCTAGGTAGGCTCAGGGGAAGCAGTACCTGCCCCGGAACAAGGAGCCCCGTGACCACCCCCGAGTCGCCCCAGCCCGTAGACGCCGCCGACGACGACAAGTCGCACGTCCCGCCGCTGACGACCCGCGTCGTCATCGCCGAGGACGAGGCCCTCATCCGCCTCGACCTCAAGGAGATGCTGGAGGAGGAGGGCTACTCCGTCGTCGGTGAGGCGGGCGACGGGCAGCAGGCCGTCGAGCTGGCCCGGGAGCACAAGCCGGACCTGGTGATCCTCGATGTGAAGATGCCGGTCCTCGACGGGATCTCCGCCGCCGAGAAGATCGCCGAGGAGTCCATCGCGCCCGTCCTCATGCTCACCGCCTTCTCGCAGCGCGACCTCGTCGAGCGGGCCCGGGACGCGGGCGCCATGGCGTATCTGGTGAAGCCGTTCAGCAAGAGCGACGTGGTGCCCGCCATCGAGATGGCCGTCTCCCGGTTCGCGGAGCTGAAGGCGCTGGAGAGCGAGATCGCGGACCTGTCCCAGCGGCTGGAGACCCGCAAGCTGGTGGACCGGGCGAAGAGCATCCTCCAGACGGATTACGGGCTCTCCGAGCCTGCCGCGTTCCGGTGGATCCAGAAGACGTCGATGGACCGCCGGATGTCGATGCAGCAGCTGGCGGAGGCGCTGATCGCGGACGCGGAGGAGAAGAAGGCGGCCGAGTAGCCCGCCTCGTACGCGCGTACGTACGAAGGCGAGAGGCCCGCACCCCGGAGGAAGAACCGGGGCGCGGGCCTCTCGCGTACGGGAAGGACGTCAGTCCTCGCCGAGGTACGCCTTGCGGACGGAGTCGTCGTGCAGCAGGTCCTGTCCGGTGCCGGAGAGGACGATGTTGCCGACCTCCATGACATGCGCGTTGTTGGCGAGCGAGAGTGCTGCTTGGGCGTTCTGCTCGACGAGCAGGATGGTGGTGCCCTGGTCACGGAGCTCGGTGATGGTTGCCATGATCTTCTGCATCATGATCGGGGAGAGGCCCATGGAGGGTTCGTCGAGCATGAGCAGTTTGGGCTGGGACATCAGGGCGCGTCCCATGGCGAGCATCTGCTGTTCGCCGCCGGAGAGGGTGCCCGCGGCCTGCTTCCGGCGTTCCCCGAGGATGGGGAAGAGGCCGTAGGCGCGCTGGATGTCCTTGGCGATGCCGTCGCTGTCCTTGCGGAGGAAGGCGCCGAGGCGCAGGTTGTCCTCGATGGACATGCGGGGGAAGATGTGGCGGCCTTCGGGGGAGTGGGCGAGTCCGAGGGACACGACTTGGTGGGCCGGGACCTTGCGCAGGGACTTGCCGTTGAATCTGATCTGGCCGGCGAGCGGCTTGATCAGCCCGGAGAGGGTGCGGAGTGTTGTCGTCTTGCCGGCGCCGTTGGTGCCGATGAGGGTGACGACTTCGCCGGCCTCGACCTTGAACGAGATTCCCTTGACGGCCTCGATCTTGCCGTAGGCGACGCGCAGGTCCTCGACTTCGAGAAGTGCGGTCATCGGTCGTTCTCCTTGCTGGTGCTCGCGCCGGGTGTGTCCGGGGTGGTGTCGGACGTGGCGTCTGCCTCCGGTGTGTCTGCCGCCGGGGTCGCCGGGGCCGCCGGGGCCGCTGCCGCTGGGGCGTCTGCGTCCGGAGCGGCTGTTTCCGGGGTGGTGGCCTCGGTGGTCTCCGGTGCCGTGGTGGCTGTGGCGTGGGCTTCCGCGGCTTCGACTTCGGCGACTTCCGCCGCGCCGGGGTCGCCTTCGAAGGGTTCGCCGAGGTAGGCGGCGACGACGCGTTCGTCGCCCTGGACTTCGGCGGCGGTGCCTTCGACCAGCTTCTCGCCCTGGACGAGGCAGGCCACCCGGTCGCAGAGGTTGAAGATGAAGCGCATGTCGTGCTCGATGACGAGGACGGCGATGCCCTTGTCGCGGATGGCGAAGATGAGTTCTTCGGCCGCGCGGGTTTCCTGGGGGTTCATGCCGGCGGTGGGTTCGTCGAGCAGGAGGAGGCCGGGCTCGCTGGCGAGCGCGCGGGCGATCTCCAGCTTGCGCTGTTCGCCGTAGGGGAGGTTGCGGGAGAGATGTTCGGCCTTGTGGTCGAGGCCGATGAACTCCAGCAGTTCCATGGCGCGGGCCTTGGACTCGGCTTCGGCGCGGTGGAAGCCGGGGCCGCGCAGGAGGGCGGACCAGAGGCCTTCCTTGGTGCGGGTGTGGCGTCCGACGAGGACGTTCTCCAGGACGGTCATGTTGGAGAAGAGTCGGATGTTCTGGAAGGTGCGGGCAATGCCGGTCGCCGTGATCTTGAAGGATTTGGCGGGGAGTACGGCGCCCTTGTAGAGGACTTCGCCCTCGGTGGGGGTGTAGAGGCCGGTGAGGCAGTTGAAGAAGGTGGTCTTGCCGGCGCCGTTGGGGCCGATGAGGCCGACGATCTCACCGGAGTTGACGGTGAGGTCGACGGATCGGACGGCGGTGAGGCCGCCGAATCGCATCGTGACGCCGCGGGCGTCGAGGACGGTCTCGCCGGGTGCGCTCACGGCTGCTGCCTCGGCGGTGGTGGTGTCGGTGGTCATCGTCAGGACCCTGCCTTGGTGAGAGTGGCGGGCGCTTCGTCCTTCTCGTGGAGTTCGAGCTGTCGACGGCGGTTGGCGATGAGGCCCTCGGGGCGGAAGCGCATCAGCAGGACCAGCGCGAGCCCGAAGGCGAAGAGCTGGTAGTCGCTCATGAACTGGAGCTTGTTCGGGATGAGGAAGAGGAGTGCGCCGCCGACGAGGGGTCCGCTGATGGTGCCCATGCCGCCGAGGACGACCGCTGCGAGGAGGAAGGCCGAGTTGGGCGGGACGGCGTGGGCGAACTGGTACTGCTCGGGGGTCACGGTGTAGGTGACGTGTGCTTGTACGGCTCCGGCGAGGCCGGCGAGGGTGGCGCCGAGGGCGAAGGCGACGAGCTTGGTGCGGAAGCCGTTGATGCCCATGGCTTCGGCGGCGGTCTCGTCTTCTCGGATGGCGACCCAGGCGCGGCCGATGCGGGATTCGGCGCTTCGGCGGAAGACCACGACCACGATGAGGGTGACCAGCAGCATCAGGAAGAAGTAGTTGGCGAAGCGGCCGATGGTGAACCCGGCGATGGAGTGGGTGGCGCCGAAGTCGAAGCCGAGGATGCTGAGGTTCGGGATCGAGGAGATGCCGTTGGAGCCGTTGGTGACGTCGGGTCCGGAGGTGCCGTCGAGGTTGAGGACGGCGATGCGGAAGATCTCTCCGAAGCCGAGGGTCACGATGGCGAGGTAGTCGCCGCGGAGCCGCAGGGTGGGGGCGCCGATGAGGACGCCGAAGACCATGGAGGCGGCGGCGCCGACGAGGATTGCCTGCCAGAAGGGCAGCTGGATGCCGAGCGGGGAGGTCGGTGAGCCGGAGACCAGGGCGGCGGCGTAGGCGCCGACGCCGAGGAAGGCGACGTAGCCGAGGTCGAGGAGTCCGGCGAGGCCGACGACGATGTTCAGTCCGAGGGCGACGGTGGCGAAGATGAGGATGTTGACGCCGATGGTCGCGTACTGGTCGTCGGACTGGGTGAACGGGAAGGCCGCTGCGGCGACGAAGGCGCCGATGAGGGTCACGTTGCGGTGGCGTGCCGTGAGGGTGGCGACGCGTTGGATGAGTCCGGCTTTCTGGATCGCCGCGAAGCCGAAGCCGGCGGTGATGAGGAAGCAGATGAACAGTTCGTCGTACTCGGTGCTGATGCCGTAGGTGAAGACGACCAGGCCGAGGGCGAGGACGACGGCGACGATGAGGATCTCGATGTACGAGGGGAGGGTTTTCGCGGGGCGGGCGGTGCCGGTGGTGAGGGTGCCCTTGTAGGTTTCCCAGCGGTTGCCGAGGTTGTGCTTGAACTGTCCGAAGCCGGTGTCCTCGGGGTCGGCGGGGGTGGTTTCGGGCCGCTCGTAGGGGAGGGAGCGGGCGCCGAGCCAGCCGATGAGGGTGGCGACGAGGGCGAAGTAGGCGCCGGGTTCGAGGTTGACGACGCCGCCGAGGGCGGTGGCGATGGCGCCCATGGAGAACCAGGCGGTGGCGAGGGCTGCGTAGGCGGAGAGCCGGATGGCGGCGTCGGCGCCTTGGGGGGTGAGCCAGGTCAGGCCTTTGATTCCGTAGGAGGAGAGGCCGAAGAGGGTGAGCAGGGCTCCGCTGATGAGGACGAGCCATTGGAGTCCGCCGGGGTAGCCGTAGACCGTGAGGTTGCCGGGGAAGGCGGAGGTCCAGGTCCAGGCGAGGAAGGCGGAGATGACGGTGAGTGCGCCGCCGGCGGTGGCGGTTGCCCGTGCGATGTGGGGTGGGAGGGTGCCGCGGGTGGCCGGGGTGGCCTGTGCGGGTGCGGTGACCGTGGTGGTCTGTGTGGTGGTCATCGTGGTCACGCCCTGTCCGCGACGCGCTCGCCCATGATGCCCTGGGGCCGGAAGAGGAGCACGAGGATGAGGAGTACGAACGCCCAGGCGTTGGCCCAGGACTGGCCGCCGAGTTGTTCGAGGCCGGGGATTTCGGCGACGTAGGCGGCGGCCATGGTTTCGGCGACGCCGAGGGTGAGGCCGCCGATCATGGCGCCGTAGATGTTGCCGATGCCGCCGAGGACGGCTGCGGTGAAGGCCTTGAGGCCGAGGAGGAAGCCCATGCGGAACTGGACTTCGCCGTACTTGAGGCCGTAGGCGACGGCGCCGATGGCGGCGAAGGCGGCGCCGAGGGCGAAGGCGACCACGATGATGCGGTCGGTGTTGATGCCCATGAGCTTGGCGGTGTCCGGGTCCTGCGCGGTGGCCTGCATGCCGCGGCCGGTGCGGGTCTTCATGACGAAGTAGCCGAGGACGGCCATGGACAGGGGGGCGGCTATGAGCAGGAAGACGTCACCGGTCTGGATGGTGACGGGGCCGAGCTCGAAGGGGCCGCCGGGGATCTCGGGGAAGGTGCGGGCGGATTTGGCGCCGGGGTACCAGGCCCATACGGCCTGCTGGAGGGCGAGTGACAGGCCGATGGCGGTGATGAGCGGTGCGAGGCGTGGTCCGCCGCGCAGTGGCCGGTAGGCGAATCGTTCCGCTCCGACCGCGATGGTGGTGGCGACGACGATCGCGCCGATGAGCATGAGGGGCAGTGCGAGCAGGACGCTGGTGCCGCTGGGGAGTATGAGCCAGACCGTGAGGGCCCCGAAGCCGCCGGTCATGAAGATCTCGCCGTGGGCGAAGTTGATGAGCTGGACGATGCCGTAGACCATCGTGTAGCCAATGGCGACCAGCCCGTACATCGATCCGAGTAGCAGGCCGTTGACCAGCTGTTGCGGCAGTTCGTTCACCGCGGGTCCTCCGTGTCTTTCGCCGGATATAGAGCAGCGGGGGGGGGGGGGGGGGGGGGGGGGGGGGGGGGGGGGGGGGGGGGGGGGGGGGGTGGGGGGGGGGGGGGGGGGGGTGGGGGAGATTGCAGGGGTAGGTGTTATCGGTCTCGTGGTCGTCCCAGGTGACGAC
>NZ_JBVIPK010000001.1:0-150353 GCF_055577965.1 Streptomyces sp. NPDC033165 | reverse complement strand
GGTGTCGCCGAAAAACACACAATCATCACGCTTGTTTTTTTTTTGGTGGTTTTTTTTTTCTCCCCCCCCCCCCCCCCCCCCCCTCCTTCCCCCCCCCCCCCCCCCCGCTGCCGGTGGTAGGTCAGGCTGGTGGTGTCAGCTGGTGAGAGTGCCGGACTTGACCGCCGCCCAGTCGCCGTCCTTGTACTCGTAGACGGTGAGCTGCTTGTTGGTGGTGTCGCCGAACTCGTCGAAGGAGACCTTGCCGGTCACGCCTTCGAATTCGACCTTGCCGACGGCCTCGGCGACCTTGGCGCGGGCGTCGCTGGGGAGCTTGCCGTCGTTGGCGTCGACGACGGCCTTCACGGCCTCGATGATGGACCAGGTGGCGTCGTAGGAGTAGCCGCCGTAGGCCTCGAAGGGCTCCTTGTAGCCGCCCTTCTCGTAGTTCGCGACGAACTCCTTGGCGGACGGGAGGGTGTCGATCGGCGCGCCGACGGATGTGGCGAGGTCGCCGGTGCCTTCGGCGCCGGAGAGCTTGATGTATTCGCCGCTGAAGATGCCGTCGCCGCCGACGAGCGGGATCTTGGCGCCGGCCTTCTTGATCTGCTTGCTGAGCGGGCCTGCGGCGGGGTATTCGCCGCCGTAGTAGACGACGTCGGCGCCGGAGCTCTTGACCTTGGTGGCGACGGAGGAGAAGTCCTTGGTCTCGGGGTCGATGTGCTCGGTGCCGGCGATCGTGCCGCCGAGCTTCTCGAACTCGGCCTTGAAGGTGCCGGCCAGGCCGGCGCCGTAGGTCTTCTTGTCGTCGATGACGAAGACCTTCTTCTTCTTGGCGTCGTTGAAGAGGTACTGCGCCGCGAAGGGACCCTGGACGGCGTCCGTGGTCGAGGTGCGGAAGTAGGAGGCGAAGGGGCGCTCCTTGGTGCCCTCGTTCCACTTCTGGCCCTGGGTGAGGGAGGGCGAGGTGTTCGCGGGGGAGACCTGGACGAGGTTCGCGTCGGCCAGGACCTTCTGCATGGACTCGCCGATGTTGGAGTTCAGCGGTCCGACGGTGCCGAGGACCTTCTTGTCGGCGACGAACTTGCTGGCGTTCTGCTGGCCGGAGGACGGCTGGGCCTGGTCGTCGAGGGCCTGGAGCTCGAAGGTGACGCCTTCGACGTACTTCTTGGCGTTGGCCTGCTTGACGGCGAGGTCGGCGGAGTTCTTGATGCCGAGGCCGAGGGCGGACAGGTCGCCGGTCAGCGGGGCGTCGAGGCCGATGACGACGGTCTGGTTGCCACCGTCACCGCTGTCGCCGTTGCTGTCGTCGCGCGAACCGCAGGCGGTGAGCGTCAGTGCTCCGGTGGTGAGCACGGCGGTGAGTATGAGCAAAGAACGGTGTCGCACGAAAAGTCCTTTCCCTGGCGCGGCCTCCTCTGCTTGAGGTGCCGTGTCGGTCGCCGGGCCGTACTGGGGGTGTACATGGGGGCCGTGCAGCAGACGCGCCCGGCGGCGCGGTGACTGGCCGTGACTCTAAGCGCAGGTGGGGGAGTGCGGCACGGGTCGGCCTCGGATGTGACTCTCTTGTTATGCCCTTGAGCAAGGCTTGAGATTGCTGTGGTGATTTGCGGTGTTTTACGTAGGAGAGTGAAATGACCGCATGCTGAGAACGCGCAGCTCTGCTAAGGGGCTTGAGGGGATCACGGTACTGACGGTGGTCTGTGTGTGCGTACTGTGACGCCCCGGGTTCGCTATGCGGTGGGGGTGTCGACGGGTGGCCGGTTCGCTTCCCGCGCCACCATTACGCTCAGTTACTTTTTTCGGTGAGTCCCGGGTGGGTTCGCCCTCGGCGGGAGGCCGTCCTTGAGGGTGTCCGGCGGTGCTGGCGTCGCCGTCCGGCGATCTTCCGGAGGGTGTGGCGCCCGTCGGGAGGGGCGGGCCGGTGTGTCATGGCTCGTGAGGCTCGGACGGAGGGCTCGTCGCATGGTCCTGCGGGCTCCGGCTCGATGGGGCGGGGCCTCAACTCAACCGCCCGGTAACCATTTTGGTCCGGCGGCGGTGCGGTGGTGCGGGGCGGGGCGGGGCGTCACTCGCGGTGACGCCATGGGGTCCGGTTCGGTCGCATCCGGCCAGGCTGACGACCGATCGGCCCTCGGGGCCGGGGCGTGGCACCCGGCCCCGGTGCGCGGGCCGCCCCGGCCCGCGGGTGGCGGACGGGGCGGCCCGGGACGGCGGTGGGTGGGGCGGCCCCGGGGTGGCGGACGGGGCGGCCCGGGACGGCGGTGGGTGGGGCGGCCCCGGGGTGGCGGACGGGGCGGGCGGTCAGCCGGCCTCGGGTCGCGGGGCGTCGCGGAGCAGGCAGGTCAGACGTGCGGTGCAGACGCGCTTGTCCTGCTCGTCGGTGATGACGATCTCGTACGTGGCCGTGGAGCGCCCCCGGTGTACGGGAGTGGCGATGCCGGTCACGAGGCCGTTGCGGACCCCCCGGTGGTGGGTGCAGTTGAGGTCCACGCCGACGGCGAGCTTGGAGGCCCCGCCGTGCAGCATCGACCCGATGGATCCGAGGGTCTCGGCCAGCACGGCGGACGCCCCGCCGTGGAGCAGGCCGTAGGGCTGCGTGTTGCCCTCGACGGGCATGGTGCCCACCACGCGGTCGGCCGCGGCCTCGACGATCGTCACCCCCATGCGCTCGCCGAGGTGGCCGGCGGAGAAGAGTGCGGGCAGGTCGACGCCCAGTGCCGCGTACTCGTCGAGGACTTCCTGCGGGAAGAGGGGTTCGGTGTGCTCGCCCATGGGTCCGGCTCCGATCGTCTGCGCTGGTTCATTGCTGTCTGCACTGTTCTTATCAGACGACTGAGCGAACGCTTAGAGGAATGGGAGGTACCGGTGGTCAGCGGGGGTCCTGGGGGCTCTCGAAACGCACGACGACCGACTTGCTGGCCGGGGTGTTGCTGGTGTCCGCCGTGGAGTCCAGCGGTACCAGGACGTTGGTCTCCGGGTAGTAGGCGGCGGCGCAGCCGCGGGCGGTGGGGTAATGGACGACGCGGAAGCCCTCCGCGCGGCGCTCCACGCCGTCCTTCCACTCGCTGACGAGGTTGGTGTACGCGCCGTCGGCGAGGCCGAGGGCGGCCGCGTCCTCGGGGTTGACCATGATGACGCGGCGGCCGCCCTTGATGCCGCGGTAGCGGTCGTCCAGGCCGTAGATGGTGGTGTTGTACTGGTCGTGGGAGCGCAGTGTCTGCAACAGGAGCCTGCCGGAGGGGAGTTCGGGGAACTCGACGGGGGCGGCGGTGAAGTTGGCGCGGCCGGTGGCGGTGGGGAAGCGGCGCTCGTCGCGGGGGGCGTGGGGGAGTGTGAAGCCGCCGGGGCGGGCGATGCGGGTGTTGAAGTCCTCGAAGCCGGGGACCACGCGGGAGATGCGGTCGCGGATCGTGGCGTAGTCCCGTTCGAAGGCCTCCCATTCCGTACGGGAATCGGGTCCGAGAACCGCGCGGGCCAGGCGGGCGACGATGGCGGGCTCGGACAGCAGGTGGGGGCCGGCAGGGGTGAGGTTGCCGCGCGAGGAGTGGACCATGCCCATGGAGTCCTCGACGGTCACGAACTGCTTGCCGCTCGCCTGGACGTCCTTGTCGGTGCGGCCCAGCGTCGGCAGGATCAGGGCGCGGGCGCCGGTGACGGCGTGGGAGCGGTTGAGTTTGGTCGATACGTGGACGGTGAGCCGGGCGCGGCGCATCGCGGCCTCGGTGACGGCGGTGTCGGGCGTGGCCGCGACGAAGTTGCCGCCCATCGCGAAGAAGACCTTCGCCTCGCCGTCGCGCAGTGCCTGGATCGAGCGCACCACGTCGTAGCCGTGGTGGCGCGGCGAGGTGATGCCGAACTCCTTGTCCAGGGCGTCCAGGAACGCCGGTGCGGGGCGTTCGAAGATGCCCATGGTGCGGTCGCCCTGGACGTTGGAGTGGCCGCGCACCGGGCAGACCCCGGCGCCCGGGCGGCCGATGTTCCCGCGCAGCAGGAGGAAGTTGACGACTTCCCGGATCGTGGGCACGGAGTGCTTGTGCTGGGTGAGGCCCATCGCCCAGCAGACGATGGTGCGCTGTGAGGCGAGGACCATGGCGAGGGCCCGCTCGATCTCGGCGCGGGTGAGCCCGGTCGCGGTCAGGGTCTCGTCCCAGTCCGCGGCTTCGGCGGCCTTGGCGAACTCCTCGTAACCGTGGGTGTGTTCGGCGACGAACGCCGTGTCGACGGCTCCCTCGGTGGTCAGGATCAGCTTGTTCAGGAGGCGGAAGAGCGCCTGGTCGCCGCCGATCCGGATCTGGAGGAACAGGTCGTTGAGCGGGGTGCCCCTGAGCATGCCGTGGGGCGTCTGGGGGTTCTTGAAACGCTCCATGCCCGCTTCGGGGAGCGGGTTCACCGAGATGATCTTCGCTCCGGACCTCTTCGCCTTCTCCAGGGCGGAGAGCATCCGGGGGTGGTTCGTCCCGGGGTTCTGTCCGGCGACGATGATCAGGTCGGCCTGGTGGAGGTCTTCGAGGGAGACGCTGCCCTTGCCGATGCCGATGGTCTCCGTGAGCGCGGAGCCGGACGACTCGTGGCACATGTTCGAGCAGTCCGGCAGGTTGTTCGTGCCGAACTCGCGGGCGAAGAGCTGGAGCAGGAACGCTGCCTCGTTGCTCGTGCGCCCCGAGGTGTAGAAGAGGGCCTCGTCGGGGGAGTCGAGGGCCGTCAGCTCCTCCGCGATGATCGCGAACGCCCGCTCCCAGGTCACCGCCTCGTACCGCTCGGCGCCCTCGGCCAGATACACCGGCTGGGTGATCCGGCCCTGCTGGCCCAGCCAGTAGCCGCTGCGCCCGACGAGGTCGGAGACCGGGTGCGCGGCGAAGAAGTCGGGGGTGACGCGGCGCAGCGTGGCCTCCTCGGCCACGGCCTTCGCCCCGTTCTCGCAGAACTCCGCGGTGTGCCGCTTCTCGCCCTCGGGCCAGGCGCAGCCCGGGCAGTCGAAGCCGTCCTTCTGGTTGACCTTGAGGAGGGTCCGCGCCGTGCGGCGCACGCCCATCTGCTGCTGGGCGATGCGCAGGGAGTGGGCGACGGCGGGCAGCCCGGCCGCGGCGTGCGGGGCGGCTTCCACCTGAGGGGCGTCCTGGACCGGGTCACCGGTGGGCGGCTTGGTGGCCATGATGCTGCTCCCCTTCGAGCGCTTCTTCCGCAGGTGTTCTGCCTCGGTATCGATCCTGTCACGCACCACTGACATCGCACCCGGCCGGGCACCGGGTCAAGGGTGCGTGGGGGCCGTACGGGGGTCGCCCGGTCCGGATTGTCAGTGGGCCGTGGCAGGATCGGGGGCGTGGCTGAGACGGCATCGAAGAAGACGGCAGACAACCGACCGCGCCTGCTCCTCATGGACGGGCACTCCCTGGCGTACCGGGCGTTCTTCGCCCTGCCCGCGGAGAATTTCACGACCTCGGTGGGCCAGCCGACGAACGCCGTGTACGGCTTCATGTCGATGCTGGCGAACACCCTGCGCGACGAGGCGCCCACGCATTTCGCGGTTGCGTTCGACGTGTCCCGCAAGACCTGGCGCGCCCAGGAGTTCCCTGAGTACAAGGCGAACCGCTCCAAGACCCCCGATGAGTTCAAGGGGCAGGTCGAGCTGATCGGCGAGCTGCTGGACGCGATGCACGCGGACCGGTTCGCGGTGGACGGCTTCGAGGCGGACGATGTCATCGCGACGCTCGCGACGCAGGCCGAGGCGGCCGGGTTCGAGGTGCTGATCGTCACCGGCGACCGGGACTCCTTCCAGCTGATCACGGAGAACGTGACCGTGCTCTACCCCACCAAGGGGGTCTCCGAGCTGACCCGGTTCACTCCGGAGAAGGTCGTCGAGAAGTACGGACTCACCCCGCAGCAGTATCCGGACTTCGCGGCTCTGCGCGGCGACCCGTCCGACAATCTTCCGGGGATTCCCGGGGTCGGTGAGAAGACCGCCGCGAAGTGGATCAACCAGTTCGGTTCCTTCGCCGAACTGGTCGAGCGGGCCGACGAGGTCAAGGGCAAGGCCGGGCAGAATTTCCGCGACCACCTGGACGCGGTGAAGATGAACCGCGTGCTGACCGAGATGGTCCGCGACGTGGAGCTGCCGAAGAGCCCGGCCGAGCTGGAGCGCGCCCCCTACGACCGTACGGCGGTCACCGGGGTCCTCGATGTCCTGGAGATCCGCAATCCGAGCCTGCGCGAGCGGCTGCTCGCCGTCGACCCGGGTGCGGAGGAGGCAGGTCCGCCCGCCCCCGCCGCGGGGATCGAGCTGGACGGCGCGGTCCTCGGCTCCGGCGAGGTCACCCCCTGGCTGGAGGCGCACGGCGAGCAGCCGCTCGGCGTCATGACCGTCGACACCTGGTCGCTGGGGGCCGGCACGGTCACGGAGGTCGCCCTCGCCGCCGCCGACGGGGCCGCCGCGTGGCTGGACCCGACCCAGCTCGACGAGGCCGACGAGAAGGCGTTCGCCGCCTGGGCGGCGGACCCGGCGCGCCCCAAGGTCCTGCACAACGCCAAGAACGTGATGCGGGTCTTCCCGGAGATGGGCTGGCGGCTCGAAGGCGTCACGATGGACACCGCGCTCGCCGCGTATCTGGTGAAGCCGGGCCGCCGTTCCTTCGCCCTGGACGCGCTGGCCGTGGAGTATCTGGGCCGCGAGCTGGCCCCGGCCGCCGCCTCCGACGGGCAGCTGGCCTTCGGCGCGGACGACCGGGCCGAAGCGGATGCCCTGATGGCGCAGGCGCGGGCCGTGCTCGACCTGGGCGACGCGTTCACCACCCGTCTGAAGGAGGTGGGCGCGGCGGAGCTCCTGCACGACATGGAGCTGCCCACCTCGATCCTCCTGGCCCGTCTGGAGCGGCACGGCATCGCCGCGGACCGGGCCCATCTGGAGTCCATGGAGCAGCAGTTCGCCGGGACCGTGCAGCAGGCGGTCAAGGAGGCGCACGCGGCGGTCGGCCGCGAGTTCAACCTCGGTTCGCCCAAGCAGCTCCAGGAGATCCTCTTCGGCGAGCTGGGCCTGCCGAAGACGAAGAAGACCAAGACCGGATACACCACGGACGCGGACGCCCTGGCCTGGCTCGCCGCGCAGACCGAGCACGAGCTGCCGGTCCTGATGCTGCGCCACCGCGAGCAGGCGAAGCTCCGAGTCACCGTCGAGGGCCTGATCAAGACGGTCGCCGCCGACGGCCGCATCCACACCACGTTCAACCAGACCGTGGCGGCGACGGGCCGGCTCTCCTCCACCGACCCCAACCTGCAGAACATCCCCGTCCGCACGGACGAGGGCCGGGCGATCCGCCGGGGCTTCGTCGTCGGTGAGGGCTTCGAGACCCTGATGACGGCGGACTACAGCCAGATCGAGCTGCGGGTGATGGCGCACCTCTCCGAGGACGCCGGTCTCATCGAGGCGTTCACCTCCGGCGAGGACCTGCACACCACGGTCGCCTCCCAGGTCTTCGGCGTCGAGAAGCCGGCCGTCGACGCCGAGATGCGCCGCAAGATCAAGGCCATGTCGTACGGACTGGCCTACGGCCTCTCCGCGTTCGGCCTTTCCCAGCAGCTGAACATCGACCCCGCCGAGGCCCGGGTGCTGATGGACACCTACTTCGAGCGGTTCGGCGGGGTACGGGACTATCTCCACCGGGTCGTCGAGGAGGCCAGGGCCACGGGATACACGGAGACGATCCTCGGCCGCCGCCGCTATCTCCCCGACCTCAACAGCGACAACCGCCAGCGCCGCGAGGCCGCCGAGCGGATGGCGCTCAACGCCCCGATCCAGGGCACGGCCGCGGACATCGTGAAGGTGGCGATGCTGCGGGTGGACCGGGCGCTGACCGAGGCGAGCCTGACCTCGCGGATGCTGCTCCAGGTGCACGACGAAATCGTCCTGGAGATCGCCGCGGGCGAGCGGAAGCAGGTGGAGGAGATCCTGCGCCACGAGATGGCCCACGCGGTCGAGCTGCGCGCCCCGCTGGACGTCTCGGTCGGCGTCGGCAAGGACTGGGAGTCGGCTGCGCACTGACCGGCGTACAGGGAAGGGCCCGGAGCCGCACTGGGCGGTTCCGGGCCTTCCGCGTGCTGCCGCCTACTCCCGGCCGACTGCTTCCGTGCGCCGCTCCTGCGGTACGGGCACGGCCCGCCCCGGGGCCCTGTCGTGCCGCTCCCGCAGCAGCCGCATCCCCACCCCGTACAGCAGCAGCCCGGCCGCCAGCCCGGCGCCCGCGCCGAAGCAGGCGGTCGGGATGATGTCCAGCGGGCTCTCGACTCGTCCGAAGTGGGCGTACCAGCGGGCGCACCGGTGGACGGTCCCCAGCAGCACGCAGCCGGCCAGCAGACCGATCGCGCCCCACCGTTCGCCCCGGCCGAGCACCGGGAGCGCCTCCGGCACCGGGGCCGCGGCCGTGCGCCGCAGGCCCGTGGCGAGGAACCAGCCGAGTACCACCAACGCCAGAGCCGAACTGCCGTACTGGACGAACTGGTACACCGGGAGCCCGCCGACGCTCCGGCTCAGCACCGGCACCAGCTCGGTCCCCCACCGGCTGTGGTGGGTGAACGCGTCCCACACCACATGCGTGGCCGCGCCGATCGCGGCCGAGAGGGCGAACCACAGCCAGGCGGACGGCCCGAACGAGGCCCGGGTCCACCGCTGCCCCCGGACGAAGGCGTGGACCCGGCCCCGTATGCGTACGGGCAACAGCGCCACCAGAGGCTCCCGGAGCAGCGCCCACACCGCGACCAGCACCGCGGCGATCAGCACGTTCACCGTGGCGATGCCCAGGAACGTGTGGGTGAAGGACCCGAACTCCATCGCGCCCGGAATCACCGTGTCCGCGAAGTAGGTGACGTCCGGCGCGAACGAACCGGCGACGAGGGCCGAGGGAAGCAGCGGCGACCGGGCGGTTCCGTTCCGGCGGATGGCCGGGAGCACGGCGACGGCATGACTGAGCGTGAACGGCATGGCGGCAAGTATGCGGGACCGTTCGGGCACCATCGCGTGACCGATGGGACAACGGGCTCGCGGGAACGATGAGAAAACAGTAAGAAGCGGTCAGGGCTCGGCACTCGGGCGACACATGGTGCCGTAGGGTCGGCAGAGCCTTGCGCTGGGGAGCGCGGGCAGCCTTCGAGGGGGAGGGACCGGAACGTATGGCAGCGCACATTGGCCGACGTCTGCGCAAGGGGGCCGCGAACACCGCGATGGCGGCGGCCGCCGTAGCGGCACTGGCGGCCTCGCAGGCCCCCGCGGCACCGCTGACCGGCGGCTCCGCGGGCGGCGGGGACCCGACGGCGGCCGGTGAGGACACCGCGGGCGCCGAGGACGGTGCCGCGACCGGCAACTCGCCCTACTACACGGACCTTCCGCCCCTCGTCACGCCCGACAAGCCCGGCTCCTCCGGCAACCTCCCGGCGGCAAGCGGCACGGAAGCGGGCATTCCGGCGTCGATCCTCGCCGCGTACAAGCAGGCCGAGAGCACCGTCGCGACCACCGACCCCACCTGCCGGCTGCCCTGGCAGCTCCTCGCGGCGATCGGCAAGGTCGAGTCCGGCCAGGCCCGTGGCGGGCGCGTCGACGCCAACGGCACCACCATCTCCCCGATCCTCGGCCCGGCCCTCAACGGCCAGGGCTTCGCGCTGATCAAGGACACCGACGGCGGGGCGTACGACAGCGACGCGGTCCACGACCGGGCGGTGGGCCCGATGCAGTTCATCCCGTCGACCTGGGCCGCCTGGGGTCAGGACGCCAACGGCGACGGCCGCAAGGACCCCAACAACATCTACGACGCGGCGCTCGCCGCCGGGCGCTACCTCTGCGCGAACGACCGCGATCTGGCCGTCGGCGCCGACCTCGACCGGGCGGTGCTGAGCTACAACCGCTCGACGGAGTATCTGCGTACGGTCCGCTCCTGGTTCGCGTACTACCAGCGCGGTACGCACGAGGTGCCCGACGGCACCGGAGCGCTGCCGACCGCCCCGAGCACCCCGTCCGGCTCCACCCCGAGTCCGAGCCCCACCCCCAGCCCGAGCGGCACCCCGGGCCCCAAGCCCTCCCCGTCCAAGCCGGGCGCCACGAAGCCGACCCCGGGGCCCTCGAAGCCCGGTGGCGGCTCCACCAGCCCGAAGCCCACGCCCACGCCCACGCCCACGCCGACCCCGACCCCGACCCCCACGCCGACACCGTCCGAGACCTTCGGCTCCCTGGAGAACGCGGGCACCGGCCCGCTGCGCGCCACCGCGGGCACCACGTTCGACGAGCGGATCGCCGTCCGCGCCCGCAACGCGCTCGGCGCCCCGCTCGCCGAGGTCCCCGTCACCTTCACCGTCACCGGGGACACCGGAACACTCTTCGCGGGAGGCAGGAAGACCGTCACCGTGAAGACGGGGGCCGACGGCACCGCCACCGCCCCCGAACTCCAGGCGGGCGAGGAGGCCGGGGAGTTCACCGTGACCGCCGTCGCGGGCACCGTCAGGCCGCGCACCCTGACCTACGCGGCGACCGTCACCGCCCGCCAGGCCGACGAGATCGTGCGGACCGACGAGAAGGCGCTCGTCGCCGCGCCCGGCGAGAAGTTCGAGGACGCCGTCACTCTCAAGGCGACCTTCGAGGGCGCTGCCGCCGCCGGAGTGGCCGTCACCGCCACGATGATCACGGACGGCGAGAAGCCCGTCGAGAACGACAAGGGCCCGTACTTCGAGAAGGACGCGGACGGCGAGCCGCTGCGGACCCTGGAGCTCGCCACGGACGCCGACGGCCTGCTCCGGCTCCCGGAGATCTTCGCCGACGACACTGCGGGCACGTACAAGCTGCTCCTCACCACCGAGGGCGGCGCCACGGTCGTCGTCGAGCTGACGGTCCGGGCGGCGGAGGAGACGGTCGAGGCGCCGGAGGACGCGGTCGAGGCGCCGGAGGAGACGGCACCCCCCGAGGCCTGATCCGGCCGGCCCGGCCGAAGCCGACAGCCCCCCCACCCACCCGGTGCGGGGGCTGTCCGCTGTGTTCTCATCTCGCGCCCCGGTTGCTACGGTGCCCCGACCCTGACGATCCATCAGATTGCTGTCCCGGGAGGCCGAGCATGCGTGCCCTCGTCGCCGCCGCCGTCGGACTGGCCGCCGCCCTCGCGCTCGTGTTCACGATCGCCGCCGTCGGCCCCCCGGCCGGGGAGACCTCGCCCGAACCCCTGCTGACCGCGGTCCCCGGCCCGAAGAAGTAGCACCGCAGACGGAGAGGTCACCACCATGCGCCGCCGAGCCGGTCTCGTACTCCTGGCCTTCGCCGTGTTCTTCGCCGCCATGTCGCCGCTGCTGCGCTGGTACGCGTTCCCCCGCCTGGCCAAGGTCCCGCCGAACCAGTACCAGGAAGTCGTCCTGGAGGCGAAGCCCGCCACCCTCCTCGACTACTCCACCCTCAAGGCGAAGGAGGTCGAGAAGATCACCATCGTCCAGACCCTCAAGGGCAACGTCGAGGAGTCCGAGAAGATCGAACGCAGCGCCGGGCGCGACGTCGTCGTCTGGGACGCGCTCTCCTACGTCCAGGGCCCCGACGGCAAGATGGTCTCCCAGATCCCCGAGCGCTACATCTTCGACGCCCACAGCCAGGCCCCCGTCAACGCCACCGGCGAGATGGTCGACGGCGACCCCGTCCGGCGCGAGGGCATCGAGTTCAAGTGGCCCTTCCTCACCGAGAAACGGGACTACGAGTACTTCGACGCCCAGACCCGCACCACCGCCCCCATCCACTACAAGGGCACCCGCACCTTCCGCGGCCTGGAGGTCTACTACTTCGAGCAGACCATCCCGTGGACGAAGGTCCCGATGCCCAAAAAGATGCCCATCGAGGGCGTCACCGCCGAGCAGATCGCCCGGACCGGCATGACCCGCTGGTACACCACCAAGCGCATGTTCTGGGTCGAGCCGGTCACCGGAGCCCCCGTCAACGGCGAGGAGATCCACAAGGAGGAGCTGCGCGACGCGAAGAAGATGGGCATGTCCAAGGACACGGTCACCGCGTTCGACGGCCATGTGAAGATGCGCGAGGACTACATCGTGGACACCGTCGACCTGGTCAAGTCCCAGCGCGTCCTGGTCCTCCTCCTCACCTCGTACCTGCCCTGGGGCTTCCTCGGCCTCGGCATCGCACTGCTCGCGCTGGCGCTCTGGCTGGAGGCGCGCTCCCGGACCCCGAAGACCCCTACGGGCGCTTGAGCCGCGCCGAGGTGAACCGCGTCGCCCGTACGGTCGCGGGGTCCTCCGGCCACGGATGCTTCGGGTAGCGGCCGCGCAGCTCCGCCCGTACGGCCTTGTAGCCGTCCTGCCAGAACGACGCCAGGTCCGCGGTCACGGCCGCGGGCCGCCCGGCGGGGGAGAGCAGGTGGACCAGGACCGGCACCCCGGCCACCCGGGGCGTCTCGGCCAGCCCGAACAACTCCTGGAGCTTCACCGCCAGTACGGGCTGCTCGCCGCCGTACTCGACCCGGATACGGGAACCGCTCGGCACCTCGATCCGCTCCGGCGCCAGCTCGTCGAGGCGTACGGCCTCGCCCGTCGCCCACGGCAGCAGCCGGCGCAGCGCCTGGCCCGCGTCGATCCGCCCGAGGTCCGCCCGCCGCCGCGCCCGCGACAGCTCCGGCTCCAGCCAGGCCCGCGGATCCGCGAGCAGCGCCCCGTCCGACACGTCCGGCCAGGGCGCCCCCAGCACCCGGTGCAGGAACGCCAGGCGCAGCCGCAACTGCTCACTGTCCCGGGTCCACCGCAGCAGCCCGAGCCCGTTCCGCCCGAGCCCCTCCACCAGGGCGCCGCGCACCAGCTCCGGATCGGGCTGCTTCAGGGGCCGTACCGCCAGCTCCACCGCCCCCACCCGGTCCACCGACCGGGCCACCACATCGCCGTCCACCCAGCGGACCTCCTCGCCCCGCACCCGCAGCTGCCCGGCGGCCAGGAGCGCGGTGTCCTCCTCGACCACCGCGGCCAGCCGCACCCGGGCCGAGGCCGCGTGGGCGGGCCGGTCCGCGACGGCCACGGCCAGCCAGGGAGCGCTGCGCAGCCGTGACCCGTCCCGCAGCTCCGCACCCGTCCCCGACACCATCAGGAACGCCCCCTCGCCCCGGGACCGCGCCACCCGCTCCGGGAACGCCAGGGCGGCGACGAGGCCGACGGCGGCGTCATCGGAGGTTCCCGGGAGTGCTGTCCCGGTGTCGCCCAGCGAGGCCGACAACCGCCGCACCTCCTGCCGCCAGCGCCCCGCGTAGCCGTCCTGGCCCCGGCGGGCGGTCCGCAGCGCCGCCGCGAGATCGTCCCCGTACTCCCTCGGCGGCTCCTCGCTCAGCAGCGCCACCACCTCCGCGGCCCGCCGCGCCCCGACCTCCGCGGCCCCGTCCAGCAGCGCCCGCGCCAGCCGGGGATGGAGCCCGAGCCGGGACATCCGTACGCCCCGGTCGGTGACCCGGCCCGCCGCGTCCACCGCGCCGACCGCCCCCAGCACCTCGCGGGCCGCGCCCATCGCCCCGGCGGGCGGCGGGTCCAGCAGAGCGAGCGACGAGGCGTCCGGGTCGCCCCAGCACGCCGCCTGGAGCGCGAACGCCGCGAGGTCGGCGACCTTGATCTCCGGGGCCGGGAAGCGCGCGAGCCGCCCGTCCTCGGCCTGCTCCCAGCACCGGTACACGGCCCCCGGAGCCTCCCGCCCCGCCCGGCCCGCACGCTGCTGCCCGGACGCCTGGGAGGCCCGTACGGTGGTCAGGGCGCTCAGGCCCCGGGCGTGGTCGGTACGGGGCTCCCGGGCGAGGCCGGAGTCGACGACGACCCGCACGCCCGGCACCGTCAGCGACGACTCCGCCACCGAGGTCGCCAGCACCACCCGCCGGCCCTCGGACGACCCGGCGAGCACCGCGTCCTGCACGGCGGCCGGGGCGCGCCCGTGCACCTGGAGCACCTCGGCGTCCACCCCGGCCAGCTGCCCGGCCACCCGCCCGATCTCCCCGACACCGGGCAGGAAGCAGAGCACGTCCCCCTCCCTCTCCGCGAGGGCCCGCCGAACGGTGGCCGCCACATGCGTCAGCAGCGCCGGGTCGACGCGCATCCCGTGCGGAGGCCTGACCGGCCGGGCAGGCGGCGCCCACACCACCTCCACCGGATGCGACACGCCCTGCGCCTCGATCACCGGGGCATCGCCCAGCAGCCGGGCCCAGCCCTCCGCGTCCGTCGTCGCGGACGCCGCCACCAGCCGCAGATCGGGCCGGATCGCCTCCCGTACGTCCAGGAGGAAGGCGGCCACCGTGTCGGCGTCCAGATGGCGCTCGTGGCACTCGTCGATGATCACCGCATCGACCCCGGCCAGCTCCTGATCGCGCTGGAGCCGCTGGAGCAGCACCCCGGTGGTCACGACCTCCACCACCGTCTCCCGCCCCACCGCGCGCTCGCCGCGCACGGTGAAGCCGACCCGTCCGCCCGGCCGTTCTCCCAGCAGCCAGGCCATCCGCCGCGCCGCGGCCCGTGCGGCGATCCGCCGCGGCTCCGCGACCACGACCCGGCGCACCGGCCCGTCGCCGGTCAGCCCGGCCAGGACCAAGGGCACGAGGGTCGTCTTGCCGGTACCGGGCGGGGCGCACAGCACGGCGACGCCCCGGTCGTCGAGCGCACGCTCCAGGGCGGGCACGGCGGTGCGGACGGGCAGACGTTCCAGGGCTTCGGTGCGGATCACGCCCCCAGTGTCGTACGGAGTGTCCTCAAGGGTTCCGCCCGGCCCGTCGGCGGTGGCTCAGTCCCGCTCGCACACGAAGATCGCGGTGCCCGGGATCAGGTTGCCGCGCAGCGGGGACCAGCCGCCCCACTCCTGGTCGTTCCACGCGGGCCATTCCGGTTCGACGAGGTCGACCAGCCGGAATCCGCCCGCCACGACGTCCCGGACCCGGTCGCCCAGGGTGCGGTGGTGTTCCACGTAGACGGCGTTGCCCCGCTCGTCCTGCTCGACGTAGGGGACGCGGTCGAAGTAGGAGGCGGCGACGGACAGCCCTTCGGGCCCCGGCTCGTCCGGGAACGCCCAGCGGACCGGATGGGTCACGGAGAAGACCCAGCGGCCGCCGGGCCGCAGCACCCGGTGCACCTCGCGGAAGACCCGCACGGGGTCCGCGACGAAGGGCACCGCACCGTACGCGGAGCAGGCCACGTCGAAGGAGGCGTCCCGGAAGGGGAGCCGGCCCGCGTCCGCCTCGACGAGCGGGACGTCCCCGCCGATCCGCAGGGCGTGCTGGAGCTGGCGGTGGGAGAGGTCGAGGGCCACCGGGCGGGCGCCCCGGCCGGCGAGCCAGCGCGAGCACTGGGCGGCCCCGGCGCCGATCTCCAGCACGTCCAGGCCCTTCAGTGAGGCCGCGGGGCCCAGCAGGGCGGCCTCCGCCTCGTCCAGCCCCTCCGGGCCCCAGACGAAGCGGTCGTCCCCGAGGAAGCTCCCGTGGTCCGTCTGGTACTCGTCGGCGTTCCGGTCCCACCAGCCGCGGCTGGCCCGGCTGCTCTCCGCCTCGTCCGCCGCCCGCCGGGTGGCCTCCGGCTCGGCGGGTCCGGCGGCCTCTGCGGAGTAGGTCCCGTGGATCTCTTGGCTCATCGTGCCCGTCGTTGTAGTTTGCCTTCACCCGTCGCGCGCGGTACGCACCAGGGGGTGCACCCCGGGGGTACGGACGCGTGTTCGCGACGCCGTGCCGTAGTGTGTTCGGGCCGATGTGGCCTCGGAGAACATGAGTTGCGCCGGGAATGGGGCGATGTGCCCCGGGTATGCGCCTTCGCGCATTGACCCTGTCCGGCTGCCCCCGTATGCTACAAGTTGCGCTGCGAGCCTGCGCGCCTCAGACCTAGCAGGCCGCGCTCGCGTCTGTTGCATGTCCCCTCGGTTGTCGAGGCACCTCCCCCGGAAACGGGTTGGGCGCTTTACAGGCTGTCCGGCTTCTGCAGAGGCGATACGGGCTTTCGGCGTAGCAGTACCTACGACTCTCTGTCCGTACCGGAGCCCTTTCCCACATGACGAGCAGCACCGAGACCACCGCCACCACTCCGCAGGTTGCGGTCAACGACATCGGCGACGCGGACGCGTTCCTCGCGGCGATCGACGAGACGATCAAGTACTTCAACGACGGCGACATCGTTGACGGTGTCATCGTCAAGGTTGACCGGGACGAGGTTCTCCTCGACATCGGTTACAAGACCGAAGGTGTCATCCCGAGCCGCGAGCTCTCGATCAAGCACGACGTCGACCCGAACGAGGTCGTCAAGGTCGGCGACGAGATCGAGGCCCTGGTTCTCCAGAAGGAGGACAAGGAAGGCCGCCTGATCCTCTCGAAGAAGCGCGCT
Organism: Streptomyces sp. NPDC033165; assembly: GCF_055577965.1. NCBI lineage: Bacteria > Bacillati > Actinomycetota > Actinomycetes > Kitasatosporales > Streptomycetaceae > Streptomyces > Streptomyces sp. NPDC033165. The sequence continues at coordinate 134,033 of NZ_JBVIPK010000001.1, read as the reverse complement.
CAGTACGAGCGTGCCTGGGGCACCATCGAGAAGATCAAGGAAGAGGACGGCATCGTCACCGGTACCGTCATCGAGGTCGTCAAGGGTGGTCTCATCCTCGACATCGGCCTCCGCGGCTTCCTCCCGGCGTCGCTCGTCGAGATGCGTCGTGTCCGCGACCTCCAGCCCTACGTGGGCAAGGAGCTTGAGGCGAAGATCATCGAGCTGGACAAGAACCGCAACAACGTGGTCCTGTCCCGCCGTGCCTGGCTTGAGCAGACCCAGTCCGAGGTGCGCCAGACGTTCCTCACCACCCTGCAGAAGGGTCAGGTCCGCTCCGGCGTCGTCTCCTCGATCGTCAACTTCGGTGCCTTCGTGGACCTGGGTGGCGTCGACGGTCTCGTGCACGTCTCCGAGCTCTCCTGGAAGCACATCGACCACCCCTCCGAGGTTGTCGAGGTCGGCCAGGAAGTCACCGTCGAGGTCCTCGACGTCGACATGGACCGCGAGCGCGTCTCGCTGTCGCTCAAGGCGACGCAGGAAGACCCGTGGCAGCAGTTCGCCCGGACGCACCAGATCGGTCAGGTCGTCCCGGGTAAGGTCACCAAGCTCGTTCCCTTCGGTGCGTTCGTCCGTGTCGACGAGGGCATCGAGGGTCTGGTCCACATCTCCGAGCTGGCCGAGCGCCACGTGGAGATCCCGGAGCAGGTCGTCCAGGTCAACGACGAGATCTTCGTCAAGGTCATCGACATCGACCTTGAGCGCCGTCGCATCAGCCTCTCGCTGAAGCAGGCCAACGAGTCCTTCGGTGGCGACCCGGCCTCGGTCGAGTTCGACCCGACCCTGTACGGCATGGCCGCGTCCTACGACGACCAGGGCAACTACATCTACCCCGAGGGCTTCGACCCCGAGACCAACGACTGGCTTGAGGGCTTCGAGGCGCAGCGCGAGGTCTGGGAGACGCAGTACGCCGAGGCGCAGCAGCGCTTCGAGCAGCACCAGGCCCAGGTCATCAAGTCCCGCGAGGCCGACGAGGCCGCCGCTGCCGAGGGCGCTGCCGCCCCGGCCGGCGCTGCTCCGGCCGCCTCCGGCGGCACCGGTGGCGGCTCGTACTCCTCGGAGTCGGCGGACAACTCCGGCGCCCTGGCGTCGGACGAGGCCCTGGCCGCACTGCGCGAGAAGCTGGCGGGCGGCCAGAGCTGACGCTCCGACCCCGACGGCTCATCGGCTGCGGTAAAGCTGTAGAGCACTGAGTGAGGCCCGTTCCCTTCGGGGGGGCGGGCCTCACTCGCGTATGCGGGGCTGCTTCCGCGCGTCTACGGCGTGACGGTGATGTTGGTCAGACCCTTGCCGCCGGTGACGGTGTTGCTCGCGTACACCGTGGTGCGGCAGCCGGCGCTGTTGTTGGTGACGTTGATGGCGAGCTGCCGGCCGCCGGTGGCACCGGACAGGTTCGAGGTGTTGTCGCGGAAGACGGTGCCGCAGCCCCAGCCGCTCCGCTGGGTGTGGGTCTCGTAGCCGTTGTTGGTGGTGCGGGACCCCTTGTTACCCTCCACCAGGACGTTGTTGCCCTTCACGTCGACCCAGGAGTCGTCGTAGTTGGCGCCGGTGAGACCGCTTCCGTCGAAGGTGTTGCCGATGATCCGGGCGCCGGTGGTCCCTTCCTTGATGTCGATGTTCTCACCGCCGACACCGGGGCCGATCGTGTTGTTGAGGATCCGCACGTTGTCACTCCGGTCGGAGAGGTCACCGGCCGACCCGACGTACACGCCCTCGCCCATGCCGCGGCCGTTGAGACCGGTGTCGTGGATGCGGGAGTTCTTCAGGACGCCGTTCCTGGAGGACGTGCGGAAGTGGACCCCCTCCATGTCCAGATCGTGCACGGTCACCGAGTCGATGACGACGCCGTTCGCCGCGTCGGCCATGATGCCTTTCTGGCCGCCCCTGACCGTGACCCCCTGGACGGTCCAGTACGATGCTCCGTTCAGGTGGAGCCCGTAGCCGCCGCCCGCCGTCAGGACCGCCCTGCTGGAACCGGTCAGGGTGATCCGGGCCCCGGAGGTGCCGGGCCGGGTGGCCTTGAAGTTCCCGGTGTACGTGCCATCGGCGAGCCGGATCGTGTCGCCGGGGGAGGCGGAGGTGAGCGCCGACTTGAGCTGGGCGGCGGTGGACACGTCGATCACGGCTGCGGCGTTCGCGGGGGAGGCGCTCACGGTGGAGGTCAGGGCGAGCCCGCCGGTGGCGAGAAAGGCGGCGAGCAGGACGGTGAACGGGGTGCGGGTGCGCATGGGGGGTGCCTTCCCGTCGGAGGTCCAGGACGTTCCCGTACACGCAGCCGTTCTCGTACATGAATATAGAACGCACTGCTGAACGTGTTGCCCAGTGACGGTAGGGACGGCGGCGGGGCACGTCAAGGTCTGGACCAGTAACGCGCGGGCCTGTGCGTCCGGACCGGTAACTGACGCGCCGTGAAGCTTCGTTGCCGGAAAGTGCGGTTACGGGGAATGCTCGTGCGGGCGGGTGCGTTCTTCTGGAGGAACACGAGGAGGAGCGGTAACCGTGCCTGATCCGCAGAGTTTGTACGAATGGGAGCCGAAGGGCCTGGCCGTCGTCGACATGGCGCTGGCGCAGGAGTCGGCCGGCCTGGTCATGCTCTACCACTTCGACGGATACATCGACGCGGGCGAGACCGGCGAGCAGATCGTCGACGGACTGCTGGAGACGCTGCCGCACCAGGTCGTCGCCCGCTTCGACCACGACCGGCTCGTCGACTACCGCGCACGGCGCCCCCTGCTCACCTTCCGGCGCGACCGCTGGACGTCCTTCGAGGCCCCCACCCTGGAGGTCAGGGTGGTCCAGGACGCCACCGGAGCGCCCTTCCTGCTGCTGTCGGGGCCGGAGCCGGACGTGGAGTGGGAGCGGTTCGCCGCAGCGGTCGAGCAGATCGTCGAGCGTCTCGGGGTGCGCCTCGCGGTCAATTTCCACGGCATCCCGATGGGCGTGCCGCACACCCGCCCCGTCGGCATCACCCCGCACGGCAACCGCACCGACCTGATGCCGGGCCACCGCAGCCCCTTCGACGAGGCGCAGGTCCCCGGTTCGGCCGAGGCGCTCATCGAGTACCGGCTCATGGAGTCCGGCCACGACGTCCTCGGGGTCGCCACCCACGTCCCGCACTACGTCGCCCGGTCCTCCTACCCGGACGCGGCGCTGACCGCGCTGGAGGCCATCACCGCGGCGACCGGCCTGGTGCTGCCCGCTCTGGCGCACTCCCTGCGCACCGAGGCGCACCGGACGCAGACCGAGATCGACCGCCAGATCGGCCAGGGCGACGAGGAGCTGGTCTCCCTCGTCGAGGGCCTGGAGCACCAGTACGACGCGGTCGCCGGCTCCGAGACGCGCGGCAACCTGGTCGCCGAACCGGTCGACCTGCCGTCCGCCGACGAGATCGGCCGCCAGTTCGAACGCTTCCTCGCCGAGCGGGAGGGCGAGGGCTGAGCGGGCGGCCCCGCCCCGTAGGCTGCGGTCCATGCTGAAGGTGGGCCTGACCGGCGGGATCGGCGCCGGCAAGAGCGAAGTGTCGCGGCTGCTCGTCGAGTACGGGGCCGTGCTGATCGATTCCGACCGGATCGCCCGCGAGGTCGTCGAGCCCGGTACGCCCGGACTCGCGGCCGTCGTCGAGGAGTTCGGTCCGGGCATCCTCACCCCCGAGGGCACCCTGGACCGCCCGGCGCTCGGCGCGCTCGTCTTCGCCGACGCCGACCGCCGAGCCGCGCTGAACGCGATCGTCCACCCCCTGGTCGGCGCCCGGGCGGCCGAACTGGAGCGGGCGGCTCCAGCGGACGCCGTCGTCGTCCACGACGTCCCGCTTCTCACCGAGAACGGCCTCGCACCCTTCTACGACCTGGTCGTGGTCGTCGACGCATCGCCCGAGACCCAGCTCGACCGGCTCGTGACGCTGCGCGGAATGACCGAGTCCGACGCCCGTGCCAGGATGGCCGCCCAGGCGACCCGGGAGCAGCGCCGGGCCGTCGCCGACCTGCTCGTGGACAACGACGGGCCGCTGGAGGCGCTGGAACCGCAGGTCCGCAAGGTCTGGGACGAGCTGGTCCGCCGGGCCGCCGCCCACTGAGCCCGCACCCACTGAGCCCGCACCCGTGGAGCCCGCACCCGCGTCCGCCCCGCCCGGAATACCGGAGCCGGGGCGGACGTTGGAAACGCGCGAGTGAGGGAAGGATGCGACCGTGCCCGAGAGAAACCCGGAAACCCATGTCATCGATTTCCGGGCTGCCGAGCAACTGCTCGACGCCCGGGACCCCCGGGGCGCGGTAAAGCTGCTCGACTCGGTGATCGCCGCTCACCCGGAGAACACCGCGGCCCGGCTGCTGCGGGCCCGAGCCTTCTTCGCCGCCGCCCAACTGCGCCCGGCCGAGCTGGAATTCGAACTGGTGCTGGAGCGTGAGCCGGACAACGCGTTCGCCCACTTCGCGCTGGCCCGCACCTTCGAGCGGGCCGGACGCCCGGAACAGGCGACCCGGCACTTCCGGCTCGCGGCGGCGCTCGACCCGAAGCCGGAGTACCTGCGGGCGGCGAAGTTCGACGAGGGGGTCTGACCGCTCGGGGCGCTTCTCCCGCTTGCCGCCCCACCCGCTCAGGGTTGCCTCGGTCGCCCTGGCCGGCCGTCGCCGTGGTCCGGTTCGTACGGCGGGATGTCCCGGCCCGGCTGGTAGCGCGGGCCCTGGCGCATGCGGTACGCGATCACGAAGAGGTCGAGAACCGCGATGACCAGCACCACCGCGCAGGCCACGGCCCAGCCCGGCCGCCCGGTGAGGGAGAAGGCCGCCAGGCCGAAGAGGGCCCAGAACGTCCCCCACAGGCTCAGCCAGAGCCGCATCCGCAGCGGACTGCGGGCGGTCGCGGGTTCACTGCCAGTACGCATGACGATCGCCTCACTTCCCAGGATGGACCCGTGCGGCGGCGGACGGAACAGGATGTGGCGGCCCGGGTGGCGCCCACTACGCTGCGGGTCCGCCGCCGACCGGGCGTGACGGGACGGGAACTGTCGCCGTCGGCGGCCCGTTCGTCAGGCATGGACGAGTCTTCGGTGCGCGAGGGGTACGAGGGGACCGGCCCGGGGGTCATCACGCCGGACGGGTGCGCGGTGGAGCTGTATCGCAGGCTGTCCGTCGGCGAGGAGCCGGACGTGATCGCTGGGGTGGCTCCTGCCGGAGGGAGCATCCTCGAACTGGGCTGCGGGGCGGGCCGGGTGACGCATCCGCTCGTGCGGCGAGGGTTCGCCGTGACGGCGGTGGACGAGTCACCGGAGATGCTGGAACAGATCGTCGGGGCGCGCACGGTGCGCAGCCCCATCGAGTCGCTGCACCTGGGCGACGAGCGGTTCGATGTGGTGCTGCTCGGCTCGTTCCTGGTCCACGCGGGCGAGCACCGGGTGCGTGACGCGATGCTGCGCGTCTGCCGCGCCCATGTGCGGGACGACGGGATCGTCCTCATCCAGCGCGAGGGCGTGGCGCACCGCTCGGAGCTGCCCTGGGAGCGGCGCGACCCCTCCGGCGGCCTCATCCGGATCGTCTCCGCCGAGCCGGTGGGCGACGGGGTGCGTTCGGTGCGCGCGGAGTATCACTTCGACGACGCGCGGTGGACGCAGACGTTCCTGTCGCGGGAGCTGTCCGAGGCGGATCTCGCCCGACATCTCGCGGCGGCGGGACTGGCGGTGGACCGCACCCTCACCGACGACGGCACCTGGGTCCTGGCCCGCCCAGCCCCGCTGACACGCTGAGTGCTTTCAGTGCACGAAGCTGTAGCTGCGCCACACGCTACCCGGCGGAGTCACATCGCTGAACCGTGTCGCCACGTACGCCGTCCCCTCGCCGGTGCAGTCGCGGGTGGGGTACAGGATGATGTCGACGAGCGTCCCGTTCTCGATCTCGTGGGCTCCGGCCGGGGCGATCCTGTGGCAGCCGCGCACCGACGGGCTGTTCACCTGCACCACCGCTTCGCGCTCCGTCGTGTACGTCACGGGGCCGACCGCCGTGCGGCCGAGCCCGGAGCAGCCGGAGGCGGCGAGGGCGAGAAGCGAGACTCCGGCGGCGATGCCGAGGCGGCGTCGGCGGCGGTGAACGGTCGCGGTCACGGACATGGGCGGGTCCTCGTCTGATCGTCCGGCTCATCGGTACGTCGGGGGAGACGTGCTGGCGCTGGCCACCCTGCCCGCACCGGGTCGCTCCGGCATCCGCTGCGCAGCCGACCGGGCGAGACGCGCCGCCATCCAGAGGTTCGCCGTACGGCAAACAGGTCATAGCGTCGCAAAAGGGTGTTATTTGCTCGTCCAGGTAGGCTCCACGCCGGTCATGGGGCCCGCGATGGTTCAGGAGCTGGCGATCGCAGCGGTGACGGCTGTCTGGGTAGCGGGGATGTGTCTGATGGCGGCGGCCCGGGTGGTCCGGCAGTACGAGCGGGGTGTGGTGCTGCGGCTCGGCAGGTTGCGCGACGAGGTGCGCAGGCCGGGTTTCACCCTGATCGTGCCGGTCGGAACGGGCCCAGCACTCGGCACCGCAGGAGACGGCTCCGCAGGAGACGGCTCCGCAGGAGATGACACCGCTGGAGACGACACCGCAGCAGGCGGCTCCGGAGGAGACACCGCTCGCCGGGGCGCAGCGCCCGGGGACGGACGTTCCCGAAGCGGAGCTGCCGGGGGAGCAGCTTCCCGGGACGCGAACCTCCAGGGCGCGGCTCTCCGAGGAACCGGCTGCATCGGAACCCTTCGCCCATCACTGAGCGTGGCGGTGGCTTGCCGGGAAGAGCCGCCGCCGTGGTAGGTCCGCTGCGCTGCTGACCTGGGGTGATGTGGGCGGAGCGCGAGTTGTCGGACCTCCCGCCTAGACTCGCGGAGTCAGCACATTCCGTGCTGGACGGAGACTGCGTGCAGGGCGGGAGGGGGTGGGCGGACATGACGGTACGGACCCGTCGGGGCGAGGACGTGGTGGAGCGGAGCGCGGACGTCGGACGCCTGCTGCGCTGCGCGGCGGTCTTCCTGCCCGGCCCGGTGCCCAGGGAAGGCCGCATCGCCTTCTGGGACCCCCGGGCGGACGGCGGCGACGGCTCACATGGTGCGGTGCCGGCGCAGGTCGGCGCCTCTTCCGCAGACGACGACGCCTCGGGGCGGGGCGAGGCTTCCTTCACGTACGCGGATGGCTCGGGCCCGTCCGGGGACACCGTGCCGTACACCGCCGAGGAGCTCACGGTCGTCCGGCCGGACGCGGCGGCGGGGCCGGGAGGCGTCCGGCGTTCCGTGGTGCCCGCGGCGCTGCTGTCCGTGGCCGACGCGCTGCCCGTGCTCGTCCGGGCCCGGCAGCAGGCGTCCGCCCATCCCGCCACCCGCTGCTGGGGCGCGGCCGCACTGCACGCCCTTCAGCTCGTCGCGCGTGGCCGACTCCTGCCGGGAATCACGGCGGAGGGCCATGACGCCTGGCGGGCGGGCCCGCGGGACGCCGAGGACGTGGCGCATCTGCGGGCCGTCGCCGCCTCCCTGCCGCCCGAGGGGCACGCGGTGCCGGTCGCGGCGTCCGAGCCGCCCCGCCTCACTGACCCCGAGGCGCTGATCGGGTCGTTCCTGGACGCCGTCGCCGACACCCTGCCGCGCACCCCCGCCGCGCCCTACGCGATGGGCGCGCCGTTCGCCGCCCGTGAGCCCCAGCATCTGCCCCACGCCGCCGCCTGGGCCGTCGAGGTGGCCTCGGGGCTGGACGCCGGCGTGAAGATCTCGCTGCGCCTCGACCTCTCCGCGTACGAGCTGTTCGACACCGCCGACACCTACGCCGTCACGGCCTCCCGGGAGGACTCTGCGGAGCAGGCGGCGCACCCCGACGACCCCGCGGTCCGCCCTGCCGCCGCGGCCATCGTGCAGGTGCACAGCCTTGCCGACCCCACGTATGTGGTGGACGCGGCCGCCCTGTGGAACGGCGAGGCGGGCGAGCCGTTCGGACCGCGTGCCCGGGTCGACGCGGTGCTGGCGCTGCGCCGCGCCGCCCGGACCTGGGCCCCGCTGGAACGGTTGCTGGGACAGCCCGTCCCCGATGTGCTCGCGATCACCGAGGACGAGCTGTACGAGCTGTTGGGCGACGCGGGGGCCCGGCTGGCGGCGGCCGGGGTCCACGTCCACTGGCCGCGCGAGCTGGCCCGCTCGCTGACCGCGGCCGCCGTGGTGCGGCCCGCGCCCGGTTCGGCCACCGACGGCACCTCGTTCTTCGACGCCGAGCAGCTTTTCGCCTTCGACTGGCAGCTGTCACTGGGGGACGAGCAGCTGACCGAGGCGGAGATGGACGCACTGGCGGAGGCCCACCGCCCGGTGGTGCGACTGCGCGACCAGTGGGTGGTCGTCGACCCCGCGCTCGTACGCAAGGCGCGCAAACGGGAGTTGGGGCTCCTGGACCCGGTGGACGCGCTGTCCGTGGCCCTCACGGGCAGCGCGGAAGTGGACGGCGAGCGGGTGGACGCCGTTCCTGCCGGAGCCCTCGCCGCACTGCGGACGCGCATCCTCGCCGAGGACACCACGATCGCGCCGCCGCCCGGGCTGGACGCGACCCTGCGCGACTACCAGCTGCGCGGTCTGGCCTGGCTGGACCGGATGACCGCGCTCGGGCTCGGCGGCTGCCTCGCCGACGACATGGGCCTCGGCAAGACGATCACCCTCATCGCCCTCCACCTGCACCGCGCGCACCCCTCGCCGACCCTGGTGGTCTGCCCCGCCTCCCTCCTCGGCAACTGGCACCGCGAGATCAACCGCTTCGCCCCCGGGGTCCCGGTGCGGCGTTTCCACGGCACGGACCGGACCCTGACCGATCCGGACAACGGCTTCGTCCTGACCACCTACGGCACGATGCGCAGCCGCGCCGCCCAACTCGCCGAGCACAGCTGGGGCCTGGTCGTCGCCGACGAGGCGCAGCACGTCAAGAATCCGCACTCCTCCACGGCCAAGGCCCTGCGTACCATCCCGGCCCCGGCCAGAGTCGCCCTCACCGGCACCCCCGTCGAGAACAACCTCTCCGAGCTCTGGGCGCTGCTCGACTGGACGACGCCCGGACTGCTCGGCCCGCTCAAGGCGTTCCGGGCCCGGCACGCCCGGATCGTGGAGAACACCGGCACGGCCGCCGGTCTGGGCAACGAGGAGGCGGTGGAGAGGCTGTCCCGGCTGGTCCGCCCGTTCCTCCTGCGCCGCAAGAAGTCCGACCCCGGCATCGCCCCCGAGCTGCCGCCCAAGACGGAGACCGACCACCCCGTCGCCCTCACCCGCGAGCAGGCCACGCTCTACGAGGCCGCCGTCCGCGAGACGATGGCCCGGATCGAGGGCGCCGAGGGCATCGCCCGCCGGGGTCTCGTCATGAAGCTGCTGTCCTCGCTCAAGCAGATCTGCAACCACCCCGCCCAGTATCTGAAGGAGGAGCCCACCCGGCTCACGGCCCGCTCGGGCAAGCTCGCCCTGCTCGACGAACTGCTCGACACGATCCTGGCCGAGGACGGTTCGGTCCTGATCTTCACCCAGTACGTGACGATGGCGAAGCTCCTCTCCGCGCACCTGGCCTCCCGTTCGATCCCCTCCCAACTCCTGCACGGAGGTACGCCGGTGGCCGAGCGGGAGCGGATGGTGGACCGCTTCCAGTCCGCCGAGGTCCCCGTCTTCCTGCTCTCCCTCAAGGCGGCGGGCACCGGGCTGAACCTGACCCGCGCCGCCCATGTCGTCCACTACGACCGCTGGTGGAACCCGGCAGTGGAGGAGCAGGCCACGGACCGGGCGTACCGGATCGGCCAGACCCAGCCCGTGCAGGTCCACCGGATCATCGCGGAGGGCACGGTGGAGGACCGGATCGGTGAGCTGCTGGAGTCCAAGCGGGCCCTGGCGGACGCGGTGCTCGGCACCGGTGAGACCGCGCTGACCGAGCTCAGCGACCGCGACCTCGCCGACCTCGTCGCCCTGCGGAGGCCCGCATGAGCCCCCGGCCGCCGGCGCCCCGTCCGGCCCCCCGCGTCCGGCCCGGCCCCGACGATCTGCGGCGCACCTTCGAGGCGGTGCCCGCCCGCACCTCCCGGGACGGCGAGCCCTTCGCGGACAGCTGGTGGGGCCGGGCCTGGGTGACGGCCCTGGAGTCGCTGTCGATGGACGGGGCGCGACTCGCCCGCGGCCGTGCGTACGCCGACGAAGGCCAGGTCGCGGCGATCACCGTCACTCCCGGCCGCGTCATCGCCTATGTGCACGGCAGCCGGGTCCGCCCCTACCGCGCCGAACTGCGCCTGCGTACCCTCACCGACCCCGGCTGGGACACCCTGCTCGACGCGGTCGCCGCCCGGCCCGGGGACCTGTCCGCGTTGCTGGCGAAGGAGATGCCGTACTCGCTGGCCGCCACCGCCGAGGAGGCCGGTGTCCGGCTGCTGCCCGCCGCCGACGACCTCGACCCCAGCTGCTCCTGTCCCGACCACGGGCGGCCCTGCAAGCACGTCGCCGCCCTCTGCTTCCAGACCGCCCGGCTGCTCGACAGCGACCCGTTCGTCCTGCTGCTCATGCGGGGCCGGGGCGAGCGCGAGCTGCTGGACGAGCTGGGCCGCCGCAACGCCGAGCACTCCGCCCGGGAGCGCCCGGCCGCCCCCGCCACCCCGTCGGTCGCGGCGGAAGAGGCGCTGGCAGCCCGCTTCCTGCCCCCGCTCCCGGTGCCCCTCCCCGTCCCACCGCACCCCGGCCAGCCCCCGTCGTACCCGGACCTGCCCGGCGCCCGCGATCCGCTGGGCCTGGACCACCTCGCCACCGACGCGGCCGCCCGCGCCCATGCCCTGCTGACCACCGGCCGTGATCCGCTGGCCGGGCTCACGGCCTGGCAGGACGCGGTCCGGCTCGCCGCCTCGCGCCCCACCGCCGGACTCACCGCCACCACCCGTGCGCTCTACCGCGAGCTGGCGTACGCCACCGGCCGCACCACCACCGATCTCGCCCGCGCCGTCGCCGCCTGGCGGCAGAACGGCGCCGAGGGCCTCGCGGTCCTGGAAACGCCCTGGGACCCCCCGGCGGGCCCCTTCGACCGAGCCCGCCCCGCGCTCGCCGCCGCGGGTCACCCACGCTTCACGCCCTGGCGCAACCACCTGACCCACCCGAACGGTTCGTTCCAGCTCCGCTTCGGCCGCGACGGCCGCTGGTACGGCTACGAATCGGACCCCGGCGCCGACGACTGGTGGCCCCGCGCCGCCCCGGACCCCGACCCGGTGACCGCCCTGCGAGCCCTGCTCGCGGGTGACTCCGTCCCGGACGACTTCGACGCCGACCCGTCCTACGTGCGGTAGAGGCCTCATTGCGTGCGGTGGAGCCCTCACCCCGTGAAACCCTAAAACCCTTGGCCACAGAGGAGTTGCCGCTGTTAGCGTCCTCGACGTGGCGAAACTCAATCAGATCATCGCAGTGGAGAAGGGCGTCAAGTCCAAGGCGCACCAGGACCTGACCGCGGCACATCACGGCCTCCAGAAGGCCGGACTGCTGGCAGGGATCTCCCGGACCTACCAGCCCAAGGACGAGGAGGGCGAGCAGCTTCCGCCCGAGTCGACGCTGGTCCAGGTCAAGGCCGAGGACGTGCTGCGGAACACCGCGGCCACGCTGACCCGGCTCTTCGATGTGACCGCCACGAAGGACTGGGCGAACTGCTCGGCCAGGGCCGATGTGAAGGTCGACGGGCGGGTGCTGGTGAGCGAGGTGCCGGTGTCGTATCTGCTCTTCCTGGAGAAGCAGCTGACCGATCTCAACACCTTCATCCGCAAGCTGCCCGTCCTGGACGCCGCCGAGGCCTGGACGCAGGACCCGTCGACCGACTCCTGGAAGACGGAGCCGGTCCGGACGCTCCGTACGAAGAAGGTGCCCCGCAACCACGTCAAGGCGGAGGCGACCGAGAAGCACCCGGCGCAGGTCGAGGTGTACTACGAGGACGTGCCGATCGGGTATTGGACGACCGTCAAGTTCTCCGGGGCGCTGCCCGCACGGCGCGTCAACGAACTGCTGGACCGGGTCGAGAAGCTCCAGCAGGCCGTGAAGTTCGCCCGCGAGGAGGCCAACGGCGCGGAGGTCACCGACCAGCGGGTGGGTGATGCGGTATTCGGCTACCTCTTCGGGTGACCGACCATGGATTCCCCGGCCGCCGATCAAGGTGGCCGGGGTGCGCGAGGAGCGCAAGCTGAAACTGAAGCTTGTCGTGAAGGCGCGGTTCCAGTGGAGGTTCGACTCCTCCCTCCGGCACGGGCCGGAGTAGCCCAAGCAGGCAGAGGCAGACCGCCGTCAATCTCAGACTCTTGCTCCAGACTCAGCATTCGCCGCCGATCGCCGGATCGAACGGGCCCGGGCCCGCGCGCGTCGAGATGCCGGTTCAAGTCCGGCCCGCAGAGCTCCGATCTGCGGTGGTCCAAAGGCAGGACGCGACGACATCATGACTGACCCGGACCCTTAAACGTGCCGGCGTGCCCGATGGGCGGCACCCACAGGGCCCGGAGGCCGGCTACGCCTCCGGGCCCGCTCCCGTTTCCGGAGCTCCCCAGCCCGGGTCCTCGGCCGGATCGAGCCCGCCCTCCACGCCCGCCCCCACCAGCTCGGCCGTGGCGAACTGGGTGTGGACGGGGAAGGGGCAGAGGGCACCGGTCACTGGCGGTATCCGTTCAGGAAGCGGCCGATGCGGCTGATCGCCGCGTCGAGGTCGTCGGCGTGCGGGAGGATCAGGATGCGGAAGTGGTCCGGGCGCGGCCAGCTGAAGCCCGTGCCCTGCACCACCTGGATCTTCTCCCGCAACAGCAGGTCCAGCACGAACTTCTCGTCGTCGACGATCGGGTGCACCTTCGGATCGATGCGCGGGAAGGCGTACAGCGCGCCCTTCGGCTTGACGCACGAGACCCCGGGGATCTCGTTCAGCCGTTCCCAGGCCCGGTCGCGCTGTTCGTGCAGTCTGCCGCCGGGCGCGACCAGTTCCCGGATGGACTGCCGCCCGCCGAGCGCGGCCTGAATGGCGTACTGCGCGGGGGCGTTGGGGCAGAGCCGCATGGAGGCCAGCATGGTGAGGCCCTCCAGATAGTTGCGGGCGTGCTGCCGCGGGCCGGAGACCACCATCCAGCCGGAGCGGAACCCGGCCACCCGGTACGTCTTCGAGAGTCCGCTGAAGGTGAGGCAGACCAGGTCCGGGGCCAGGACCGCCGCGCTGTGGTGCTCGGCCCCGTCGTAGAGGATCTGGTCGTAGATCTCGTCGGCGAACACCATCAGCCCGTGCCGGCGGGCCAGGTCCAGGATTCCTTCGAGGATCTCGCGCGGATAGACGGCGCCGGTGGGATTGTTCGGGTTGATGATCACGACGGCCTTGGTCCGGTCGGTGATCTTCGACGCCATGTCGGCGAGGTCCGGGTTCCAGTCGGATTCCTCGTCGCAGACGTAATGCACGGCCTTGCCGCCCGCGAGCGTGGTCACCGCGGTCCACAGGGGGAAGTCCGGGGCCGGGATCAGCACCTCGTCGCCGTCCTCCAGCAGCGCCTGCACGGCCATCGAGATCAGCTCGGAGACCCCGTTGCCGAGGAAGACGTCGTCCACGCCGACCTCGGTCAGGCCCATGGCCTGGTAGCGCTGGGCCACCGCCCGCCGAGCGGAGAGGATGCCGCGCGAATCGGTGTAGCCGTGGGCCTGGGGCAGCATCCGGATCATGTCCTGGACGATCTCCTCCGGCGCCTCGAAGCCGAACAGCGCCGGATTGCCCGTGTTGAGCCGGAGCACGCTGTGCCCCGCCTCCTCCAGGGCGTTGGCGTGCTCGATGACCGGGCCCCGGATCTCGTAACAGACCTCGTTGAGCTTGCTGGACTGCTGGAACTCCATGCGGTGCCTCCCCGAGCCGAACTGCGATACTTGGTTTTACCAAGCTTGAGCTTGGAAAGTCCAACAACATGTCTAGACTGCGTCGCATGCCACGTCAGCAGCCCACCGCACCACGCACCGTCAGACGCCGGAGCTACGACCAGTTCTGCGCCGCCGCCCGCGCCCTCGACTCCGTCGGCGACCGGTGGACGCTGCTGATCGTCCGTGAACTGCTGGGCGGGCCGCGCCGGTACACCGACCTGCACGCCGATCTGCCCGGCGTCAGCACGGACGTCCTGGCCTCCCGCCTCAAGGACATGGAACAGACCGGACTGGCCGTACGCCGCAAGCTGCCGCCCCCGGCCGCGGCATCGGTCTACGAGTTGACCGAGCGCGGCCGCGGCCTGCTCCCGGTCCTCGCGGCTCTCGCCGACTGGGGCGCCCCGGCACTCACCGAACGCCGCCCGACCGACGCGGTGCGGGCCCACTGGTTCGCGCTGCCGCTGTTGCGTGCGCTGGCCGGACTCACCCAGGACGGTGTTCTGGAAGTCCGCCTCGACGAGGGCGAGTTCCACGTCCGTACGGGAACGGGAAGGGGGGCGGTGGCAGCGGGGGCCGACGACGCCGAGTTGTACGGCCGGATGTACGGGTACGGCCCCGCGGACCACGCCGACGCCCGCATCACCCTCGACGCGGCCTTGTGCCTGGAGCTGGGGCGGGGCGAAGCCACTCTCGCGGAGGCGGTCGAGGACGGCCGCATCGAGGTGTCGGGGGAGGGCCCGCTCGCCGCCGAACTGCGGGGCGCCTGACGCGCCGGCGGGGATGATGGGGGCGTGCGACTCGAAGCGATCACCTGGGAACGGCTGGCCGACGAGCTGGCCCGGCACGCCGACGGCCTGACCGCCCCCGACGGAGCCCCCCGGCTCGCCCTCGGCATCGACGGTGCCCCGGCCGCCCGCACCGGCGACCTGGCCGAACGCGTCGCCGAGAGGTTGCGGCTGCGCGGCCGGGCGGTGCTCGTGGTGTCCACCGAGGGCTTCCTGCGCCCGGCGAGTCTGCGGTTCGAGTACGGGAAGGAGGACCCGGACTCGTACGCGGACAGCTGGTTCGACACCGGGGCGCTGTGGCGCGAGGTGTTCGGCCCCCTGGAGGCGGGCGGCTCGGGCCGGGTGCTGCCGGACCTGTGGGACCCCGCGACGGACCGGGCCACGCGCACGCCGTATCACCCGTTGCCGGAGGGCGGGGTCGTCCTCGTGCACGGCCCGCTGCTGCTGGGGCACTGGTTCCCGTTCGCACTGAGCGTCCATCTGCGGCTGTCTCCCGGGGCGTTGCGGCGGCGGACGGAGGAGCCGGAGCGCTGGACGCTGCCCGCCTTCGCGCGGTACGAGGACGAGGTGGGGCCTGCGGAGCGGGCGGACGTGGTGGTACGGGCGGACGACCCGCGGCATCCGGCGTGGTCGGGGCTGCCGGGCTGAGGCGGACGGCTGAGCCGACGGGAAGGTCTGAGCTGGTTCGGGCGCACGGCCGTCGGCCACGGGTATGGGTGGCCCCATCGGTCACGCGGGTGGGCGGCCGCCCACCGTGGTCACTGCTTCCGCTCCGGCCCGGCAGCCCGCCGCCGCGGCCGCCCTGTCGTCCGCCCCGGCGAGCAGGGCCGCGAGGAACCCGCCCGTGAACGCGTCGCCCGCGCCCGTCGAGTCGACCGGGTCGCGGACGGGTGGGGCGGGGATGCGGCCGATGACCTCACCCCCGGCGGCCAGCACGGCTCCCCGTTCGCCCAGCGTCACGGCGACGCGCGGGAAGCGCCGGCTCAGCTCGGCCGCCGCGGCCTCGGGTTCGGGCAGCCCGGTGAGCAGCCGGGCCTCGTCCGCGTTCGGCAGCAGCAGCTCCGCCCCCTCCGTGAACTCCAGGAACCGCTCCGGCCCCAGCTCGGCGAGGAACCCGGCCGACGCCGGATCCACGCTCACCGCTACGCCCCGTTCCACGGCGGTGCGCAGGGCGAGGAGAGCGGCAGCCCGGCTCGTCGCGGCGAACAGGAGGTAGCCGGAGAGATGCAGCCGCCCGACCCCGTCGAGCATCGCGGGCGAGAAGTCCTCGGCGGCGAGCCGCAGCACCGCCCCGCTGTCGGTGAGGAACGTGCGCTCGGCGGCCGGGTCCACCAGGGCGATGACGGTCGCCGTCGGCACCTCCTCGTCCACCGTCAGGAGCGCCCGTACCCCTGCCCGTTCCAGCGCCTCCCGGTGCCACTCGGCGGACTCCGCCCCTGCACGGGCGAGCAGTGTCACCTTCGCGCAGCCCGAACGTACCGCCCAGCAGGCGACGTTGGCCCCCGCCCCTCCCGGCAGGGTCCGGATCCGGGCCGCCGTGTCCGTACCGTGCGCGAGAGCCGGCCCGTGCCGCGCCACCACGTCCGTGACCACGTCCCCGACGACGAGGAGCCCGCCGCCCGCCGCCGGGCGGTTCACCGTACGGCCGCCGCGACGGAGATCCGGGCCGCGAGGCGCACGTTACCCCGTACCGCCGCGAGGTTCGCCTCCAGCGACGCCCCCTCGGTCCGGCGCATCAACTGGTCCAGCAGGAAAGGCGTGACGCCCTGCCCCGAGATGCCGCGCTCCCGGCACGCGTCCAGCGCCTCCGCCAGCACCCGGTCGTGCAGAGCGGGGTCCAACTGATCCTCCTCCGGTACGGGGTTGGCGACGATCAGCGCGGATTCCGTGCCACCCAGAGCGTCCTTCGCCCGCATCACCTCGACCACCTCCTCGGGGCTGTGGGCCGTCCAGTCGACCGGTTCGCCGGAGCTGCTGAGGTAGAAGCCGGGGAAGTGCTCCGTGCCGTAACCGAGGATGCCGACGCCGAGGGTCTCCAGCCGCTGGAGGGTCGCCGGGACGTCGAGGACCGACTTCACGCCCGCGCAGACCACGGTGATCCCGGTGCGCGCCAGCAGCCGCAGGTCGGCGGACTCGTCCTGGTTCGCGGCCCATTCCCGGTGTACGCCGCCGAGCCCGCCCGTCGCGAAGACGCCGAGGCCCGCCCGCGCGGCCAGGAACGCCGTCGCGGACACCGTGGTCGCGCCGCTCGCTCCGGCCGCGAGTGCGGGGGCGAGATCGCGGTGGCCCAGCTTCCGCACGGCCGGATCGGCGGCCACCCGCTCCAACTGATCCTTGTCCAGGCCCACATGGGCCCGCCCGTCCAGGACCGCGACGGTGGCCGGGACCGCGTCGGAGGACCGGACGAGCGCCTCCAGTTCCAGGGCGACCTGGAGGTTCCTGGGGCGCGGCAGCCCGTGCGCGATGATCGTCGACTCCAGGGCCACGACGGGCAGCCCGGCGCTCAGAGCGGCGCGCACCTCTGCCGAGAGCACCGGCTCGTAGGGGTTCCGCCCGTCCGGAGGGAGCTGTTCCGGAGAGCTCTGTGCCGGTGGGCTCTGTTCTGCTGGGTTCTGTTCCGCTGGGTTCTGTGGCATGCCCCATCCCTGTCGCGGGCGGGGCGGGTGCAAACCACGGAAGGAGCACGTCCGGCCGGTCCTGGTCGCGGCTCGGCCGGAACCGGTCGCTAAGGTGACCGGCCATGACGACAAATGACCAGGCCCCCGCTTCCTTCGCCGTGCACATCCCGGACGCCGAGCTCGTTCCGGAACCGCTGGATCCGGCACAGATCGTTTCGGGCGATCCCGCGGTGACGGGCAAGGTGCTGTGGGAGTCGGCCGACGGCAAGCAGACCCGGGGGATCTGGCAGATCACGCCCGGCGTCGTCACGGACACCGAGGCGAACGAGCTGTTCGTGGTCGTCAGCGGACGGGCGACCGTCGCGGTCGAGGGCGGGGCGACGCTGGAGATCGGTCCCGGGGACGCCTGCGTTCTGCGCGAGGGCGACCGGACGACCTGGACCGTCCACGAGACGCTCCGCAAGGCGTACCACATCAGCCTCTGACGACTCGGGCATGAGCGGCCCGGGTCAGGCTTTGAACCGGCTCTGGTTCCGGCCTTGGCCCTACCGTTCCGGCTCCGGTTCCGGCCTCCGGCCCTACCGTTCCGGCTCCGGTTCCGGCCTCGGCCCTACCGTTCCGGCTCCGGTGCCGGCCTTGGTTCTTCCGCTTCGGCTCCGGTTCCTCTCCGGCTCCGCTCCTGGGCGCGGCTCCGGTTCCGGTTCCCGATCCGGCTCCGGTCCTGGGTGCGGTGGCACCGGAGCCCTTCCCGGGGTGGCGGCCCGCCCCGGCCGGGCGACGCCTCAGCCGCGGCCGACGGCCCCGGGGCGCAGGCTCCGGCGCAGGGCGAGCGCTGCGACCGGCAGGACCAGCGCGGCGCCGATCGCGTTCAGTGGGCCGTATCCCCACTGGGCGACGATCACACCCGCGGCCGCTCCGCCGAGGCCGGCGGCCGCGTTCATGGTCAGGTCCGACAGCCCCTGCACGGCCGCCCGCGCGGCCTGCGGCACCGCGTCGGTGAGCAGCGCGGAACCGGCGATCATGCCCGCGGACCAGCCGAGGCCGAGCACGAACAGGCCGACGGCGGTCTGCCCGTGCCGCGGCCCGGCCGTGCCCGCGAGCAGAGCGGCGCAGCTCAGCAGTCCGACCGCCAGGCCGATCACGGTGAGTCGGCCGAACTGGTCGGCCAGCTTGCCCATCACCGGCGAGAACGCGTACATCCCCGCGATGTGCCCGCTGATGACGAGCCCGATCAACTGGAGATCGGCACCGTGGCGGCCCAGGTCGACCGGGGTCATGACCATGATCGACACCATCGCGGTGTGTGACAGGGTGACCGTCACCAGGGCCAGCCGGGCCATCGGCGACTCCCTGACGGCCTCGACCCCGGCACGCAGGGAACGCTTCCCGGGAGCCGACGATTCCTCCGGGGCCAGGGCACGGGCCGTGAGCAGCGGGTCCGGGCGCAGCGCGAGGGCCACGACGAGCCCCGCGAGCAGGAAGACGGCCGCCGAGCACAGGTAGGGCCCCGCCGCCTCGGGCACCGGCGTACCGCGGAACAGCCGGCTCGCCGGGGCCGAGATATTGGGCCCCAGCACCGAACCGATCGTGGTGGCCCAGACGACCGTGGAGATCGCCCGGCCCCGCCGCTCCGGCCCCACCAGGTCGGCCGCCGCGAACCGCGCCTGGAGTCCGGCCGAGGAGCCCGCCCCGAACGCCGCCATGCCGAGGAGCAGCAACGGGAAGCTCGGCAGCATCGTGGCGAGGACCACCAGGCCGCCGCCCAGCGCGCCGATCAGGTAGGCCAGCACCAGACCGGCCCGTCGGCCCCGGGACGTCATCAGGGCGGCCAGCGGCAGCGACAGCAGCGCCGTGCCGGCGACGGACGCGGTCGGCGCCAGCCCGGACAGTGCATCGGACCCGCTCACCTCGGCGGCCAGCATCGGCGCCAGGGCGATACCGACGGCCACACCGAGGCCGCCGAGTATCTGGCTGACGATGAGCACGGCGGACGTCCGGCGTTGGAGGGCGGGCAGCCCGGCGGCCGTGACCTGGGGGAGGGAGAGTGGTGGCGTCACTGGCGCAGTGTGCCATCGGTCCCGCGCCCCGATGCACCCGGACGGGTGACCCCGGCCGCAGCGAGGCCACGGGGGGAGCAGGGCGTCGGTCCGACCGCGCGGCTGCCATGGACACAGCTGGAACAGCCGAAACAGCCGAGACAGCCGGAACAGCTGGAACAGCCGGAACAGCGACCGCCTCCCGCCCCCGGACGTTTTTAGAACAGCGGCTGCGGCAGGACCCCCTCCAGCGCCAGCAGCTGCCGCTTGGTCTCCAGGCCGCCCCCGAACCCGCCCAGACCCCCGTCGCTCTCCACCACCCGGTGGCACGGCACCACCACCGGCAGCGGATTGGACCCCATGGCCGCTCCCACCGCCTGAGCGCCGTCCGGCCGGCCCACCCGCGCCGCCAGCTCCCCGTAACCGATGACCGCGCCGTACGGCACCCCCGAGGCCAGCTCGCGCAGCGCCTCGCGCTGGAAGCCCGCTGTCAGCGACCAGTCCAGCCGGAGGCCGAAGTCCTGCCGCTCGCCCGCGAAGTACTCCGCGAGCGCGCGTATCGCCTCGGCCAGGCGATCGGATCCGGGCGCCTCCACCGGCTCCGCGCCGAGCCGGGCCCGCAGCTGACCGAGCGCCGCGTCCCGGACGGCGGGGCGGGCGTGGAAGGCCACGGTCACCAGCCCGGCGGAGGTCGCGGCGAGGAACAGCGGCCCGATGGCACTCGACACGACGGACCACTCCACGGTCGGTCCACCGGCGCCCCCGGAACCAGCCCAGCCGTCCACCGCGCTGTCCGCCACGCCGTTCACACTGTCCATGCCGACCACCGTACGACCCACCACTGACAACGCCGGATCGCCTTCGACGGTCGGCCCAGCCGAGCCGCGCCGAGTCCAGCTCGGCCGAGCCGAGCCGAGCCGAGCCGCCGAACCGAGTCCGGCTCGGCTCAGCTCGTCGCGTCCCGTACCACGTCGGGATAGTTGGTGATGATCCCGTCGACCCCGAACGCACGCGCCTTCGCCGCCTTGGCCGCGTCGTTGACCGTCCACGTGTTGACCCGCAGGCGCTTGCCGTGCGGGCCCTTGAGCCGCTGCACGGCTGCCACGTAATCGGCGCTGATCGTCGCGTACGAGGGGTTGATCTGATCGGTGAACGCCGCGTAACCGGGCAGATCGGCCACCGCGGGCGTGCCCAGGAAGCCGGTCGTGATGTCGGGGCGCAGGGCATGCACCTTCCGCACGCTGTCGGCGCCGAAGCTCTGGATGACCAGGCGATCCCGTACATGGGAGCGGTCCAGCCACCCTGCCTTCCGCAGTACGCGGACGATGTCCCGTTCGATACCCGGATAGGTCCCGGGGCTCTTGATCTCCAGGAGCAGCTTCTGGCGGTTGCGCTCCAGACGGTGCAGGAACTGCGTGAGAGTCGGTACCCGGACCCCGGTGAACTGCGTCCCGAACCAGCTGCCCGCGTCGAGTTTCGCCAGCTCCGCCGCGGTGAAGTCCTTGACCGCCCACGGCGCCCGGTCCGGGAAGATCTGCTCGACGTTCGTCGTGCGCCTGAGGCCGGTGTCGTGCAGCACGACGAGCACGCCGTCGCGGGTGCGCTGCACGTCGTTCTCCACCCAGTCGATGCCCAGCGCGTCGGCCGCGTCGACGGCGGCGAGGGTGTTCTCCGGTGCGTAGCCGGACGCCCCCCGGTGGGCGATGAGGACCGGGTTCGTCCGCTGTGCCGAAGCCTCGGTCCGGTCGGCGGCGGGCAGCAGCAGAGCGCCGGCGCCGACCAGGGCGACGGCGGTGGTGGAGGCGGTTGCGGTGCGTACGAACACGGGAACTCCTCGCATCGGAGTGTGCGGACACGCCGAGACTGACAGCGGCTTGCCAACGCCGGGCAGGGAGGCGATGGCCACGGCATGAACGGAACTTTCGCCTCGGGAGTCCGGTGAAGACTGCCGGAGATCCGGCGGAGAACGCCGGAGCCCACGCGGGGAGCATGAGGCCAGGTTCACTTCCTGGGGCACCGTGCCGATAAAATGCACGTTCTCCATCTGCCTGCCGGGACTCGCCCCTCAGGGACCCCCTCGACCCCGGGTCTTCTCGAAGGGCGTGTCCGTATGCAGGGAACGGTCGACATGCAGGGAACGGTCGACGGGTTCACCTACGGACTGGTGACCCCCGTCGTGGCGTTCCTCATGGCCGGCCTGGGGGCCGCCCTCGGACTCCGCTGCACCATCAGGTCCCTGCGCACCGCACGCTCCTTCACGACCGGCTGGCTGGCTCTCGGCGCGCTGTCCATCGGATCCGGCATCTGGACCATGCACTTCGTCGCGATGACGGGCTTCAGCGTCAAGGAGGCACCGATCTCCTACGACAAGCCCCTCACCTTCGCCGGACTGGCCTTGGCCGTCGTCATGGTCGGCATCGGCATCTACATGGTGGGGTACCGGGGCGCGACCCGCATGGCGCTGATCACGGGCGGCACCATCACCGGCCTCGGCGTGGCGTCGATGCACTACCTGGGGATGGCGGGCATGCGTCTGGAGGGACAGCTCGCCTACGACACGCCCCTGGTCGCCCTCTCGGTGCTGATCGCCGTGGCGGCCGCCACGGCCGCGCTGTGGGCGGCCGTCTCCCTCCGCGGGCTCCTGGCCAGTCTCGGCGCGAGCGCCCTGATGGCCGCCGCGGTCACCGGAATGCACTACACGGGAATGGCCGCCCTCGACGTGCACCTGCACCTGCCGCCCGAGATGCCCGGCGTGCTGCCCGGTGACCACCCCACCGAGACGATCGGCCCGATGCTGATCGGCCCCGGCTGCTTCCTGCTGCTGGCCGCGCTGGTGCTCATGTTCGACCCGCGCGCGGTGACCGACGAACCGGAGCGGCGCCCAGGGGCCCGGGAGGCCGCCGTACGGCCCCGGTACCGCTGATCCGGGGCTGTTGTCAGTGGGGAGCCGTACGGTGGTTGCATGCGGCCCGTTTCCAAGATCGAACGTTCGGTGGCGCCCTTCGAGGTCGTCAGTCCCTACCAGCCCAGCGGCGACCAGCCGGCGGCCATCGCCGAGCTGGAGCGGCGCATCCGCGCCGATGAGAAGGACGTCGTCCTGCTCGGCGCGACCGGCACCGGCAAGTCGGCGACCACCGCCTGGATGATCGAGAAGCTTCAGCGACCGACCTTGGTGATGGCGCCGAACAAGACGCTCGCCGCCCAGCTGGCCAACGAGTTCCGCGAGCTCCTCCCGAACAACGCGGTGGAGTATTTCGTCTCGTACTACGACTACTACCAGCCCGAGGCGTACGTCCCGCAGTCGGACACCTACATCGAGAAGGACTCCTCCATCAACGAGGAGGTCGAGCGGCTGCGCCACTCGGCGACGAATTCGCTGCTCACCCGGCGCGACGTCGTCGTGGTCGCCTCCGTCTCCTGCATCTACGGCCTCGGTACGCCCCAGGAGTACGTGGACCGCATGGTCCGGCTCAAGGTCGGCGAGGAGATCGACCGCGACCAGCTGCTGCGCCGCTTCGTCGAGATGCAGTACACCCGCAACGACCTGGCGTTCACCCGTGGCACCTTCCGGGTCCGCGGCGACACCATCGAGATCTTCCCGGTCTACGAGGAGCTCGCCGTCCGCATCGAGATGTTCGGTGACGAGATCGAGGCCCTGTCCACGCTTCACCCGCTGACCGGCGAGGTCATCAGCGAGGACCCCACGGTCCACGTCTTCCCCGCCAGCCACTACGTCGCGGGGCCCGAGCGCATGGAGAAGGCCGTCGGGGGGATCGAGCGGGAGCTGGAGCAGCGCCTGGCCGAGCTGGAGAAGCAGGGCAAGATGCTGGAGGCCCAGCGGCTGCGCATGCGCACGACGTACGACATCGAGATGCTCCGCCAGATCGGCACCTGCTCCGGCGTCGAGAACTACTCGATGCACTTCGACGACCGCGCCCCCGGCACCGCCCCCAACACCCTCCTCGACTACTTCCCGGACGACTTCCTGCTCGTCCTGGACGAGTCCCACGTCACGGTCCCGCAGATCGGCGCGATGTACGAGGGCGACGCCTCCCGCAAGCGGACCCTCGTCGACCACGGCTTCCGGCTGCCCTCCGCGATGGACAACCGGCCGCTGAAGTGGGAGGAGTTCCTGGAGCGGATCGACCAGACGGTGTATCTGTCGGCCACACCGGGGAAGTACGAACTCTCGCGTGGCGACGGGTTCGTCGAGCAGATCATCCGCCCCACCGGCCTCGTCGACCCCGAGGTCGTGGTCAAGCCCACCGAGGGCCAGATCGACGACCTGGTGCACGAGATCCGCAAGCGCACCGAACGCGACGAGCGGGTCCTGGTCACCACGCTCACCAAGAAGATGTCGGAGGACCTCACCGACTACTTCCTGGAGCTCGGCATCCAGGTCCGCTATCTGCACAGCGACGTCGACACCCTGCGCCGTATCGAGCTGCTGCGCGAACTGCGCTCCGGTGAGTACGACGTGCTCGTCGGCATCAACCTCCTGCGCGAGGGCCTCGACCTCCCCGAGGTGTCCCTCGTGGCCATCCTCGACGCCGACAAGCAGGGCTTCCTGCGCTCGGGCACTTCGCTCATCCAGACCATCGGCCGCGCCGCCCGAAACGTGTCCGGCCAGGTCCATATGTACGCCGACAAGATCACCCCGGCGATGGAGCAGGCGATCGACGAGACCAACCGCCGCCGCGAGAAGCAGATCGCGTACAACACCGAGCGCGGCATCGACCCGCAGCCGCTGCGGAAGAAGATCAACGACATCGTCGCCACCATCGCCCGCGAGGAGGTCGACACCGAGCAGCTCCTCGGCACCGGCTACCGGCAGGGCAAGGAGACCAAGGCCCCGGTGCCCGCGCTCGGCGGCAAGGCGGCCGAGGCCGGGGCGAAGGGCCGGACGGCGGCCTCGGCCGGCGCGGTGGTCAGCGACCGCCCCGCGACCGAACTGGCCGGGATCATCGAGGAGATGACCGAGCGGATGCGGGCCGCCGCCGCCGATCTGCAGTTCGAGGTGGCCGCCCGGCTCCGCGACGAGGTCGGCGAACTGAAGAAGGAACTGCGCCAGATGAAGGAAGCGGGCCTCGCCTGATTCCGCCGAGCCGGGCCCGGGGCGCCCGGTGTGTTGCAAGACCGACACAAAAACGGACCGAACCTGCTGCCGCCCGAGGGGGAATGCGTAGGGTGCGGGGAAACCGCACACGGACGGTTGCGGGGCAATGCCGAGAGGGGACAGCGCGTGACGGTCAATATGACCAAGGGTCAGGCCATCAGCCTGCAGAAGAGTGACGGGGGGACCCTGACCGCGGTACGGATGGGGCTCGGCTGGCAGGCGGCTCCGCGCCGCGGCCTGTTCGGCTCGCGCACCCGGGAGATCGACCTGGACGCCTCGGCGGTGCTCTTCGCCGACAAGCAGCCGGTCGACGTCGTGTTCTTCCGCCACCTCGTCAGCGATGACGGCTCGGTCAAGCACACCGGCGACAACCTGGTCGGCGGCGCCGGCTCCGGCGGGGACGACGAGGCGATCCTCGTCGACCTCCAGCGCGTGCCGGTCCACATCGACCAGATCGTCTTCACGGTGAACTCCTTCACCGGGCAGACCTTCCAGGAGGTCCAGAACGCCTTCTGCCGCATCGTCGACGAGACCAACGGCCAGGAGCTCGCCCGGTACACGCTGGACGGCGGCGGCCAGTACACCGCCCAGATCATGGCGAAGGTGCACCGCGCGGGCAGCGGATGGCAGATGACGGCCCTCGGCAACCCGGCCAACGGCCGCACCTTTCAGGACCTGATGCCGTCCATCCTGCCGCACCTGTAGGCGGCGGACCGGGCCGGAACGGACGGGATCGGCCCGGCTCCGTACCGGACCGGTACCGGTCTCGGCACGAGCAGCTCCCGGAGGCACCCGCCGCCGGGAGCTGCCCCACGCACGGCATACATCAGCACCGGCACAACGCGAACGCGGCACCGCACGAAACGCGCGACACCGCGCGGCACCGCACCCGTGGGCGCGGGCCATCGTCGAGGGGGACAGGGCAATGACGGCCGAACTGGTCCGGGGGCAGAACCACACCTTGCCCCAGACCCGTCTGGAGATCCGGGTGTCCGCGGGCACGCCCGTCATCGCCGGAGCGACCCTCGGCGATGAGCGGGGCACGGTGCGCGGCGCCGAGCGGATCGCCCACCCCGGCGCACCCCAGCTCCCCGGGCTCGAAGTCTCCCAGCAGGCGGCGGCCGACCACCGGCTCGCCGTCGACCTGGAGGCGCTGCCTGCCGAGGTGCACCGGGTGACCGTGCTGCTGGCGCTGCCCGTGGGCGTCGGCGGCCCGGTGCGCTTCGGCGCGGTCCCCGCCCCCTTCGTCGCTGTCACCGGCCTCGACGGCGCCGAGATCGCCACCTTCACGCTGACCGGCCTCGACGCCGAGTCCGCGGTCAGCGCCCTGGAGCTCTACCGCCGCCAGGGCGCCTGGAAGGTCCGCGCCGTCGGACAGGGGTACGCGG
This sequence comes from Streptomyces sp. NPDC033165, assembly GCF_055577965.1. Taxonomy (NCBI): domain Bacteria; kingdom Bacillati; phylum Actinomycetota; class Actinomycetes; order Kitasatosporales; family Streptomycetaceae; genus Streptomyces; species Streptomyces sp. NPDC033165. The sequence continues at coordinate 108,199 of NZ_JBVIPK010000001.1, read as the reverse complement.
CGGGGCTCGCCGGAATGCTCGCCGACCAGGGCGTGGCCGACGCCGACGCCCTGGCCGGTTCCATACAGGAGGCCGTCACCCGGGGGCTGGCCCGCTCCGTGGCGCCACCGCCGCCCCGGACCCCGGAGGGCGACCGCGTACGGCAGGCCAACGGCCCTGCGGACCGCCGCCGGCCGTCGGCCTCCCCGGCGACCCCGGCCGCCCAGCCCTCCGAGCCGCTGACCGACCCCGCCGCACCCGGCCCGCCGACCGCCGCGGGAGGGCCCATCGACTACGCCCACCCGCGCCGCCGGCACGCCGCGCCCCCGTCGCCGCCGCCCACCGCACCCCCGGCCCAGCCCGGGCAGCCCGCGCAGCCGGTCGCCGGGGACGCCACGGGCTGGTCGATGGACGAACGCCTCTACAACCAGATCTGGGGCATGTTCGAGGATCTGGCCCGGGCGGTGGCCGCCTATCGCAGTGCCGTGGACTTCGCCGAGTCCCGGATGAGCCAGGAGCTCGACCACGTCCTGTCCGACCCGCGCAACCGGATCGGCGGCGCGGGCGACCACGCCCGCGCGCAGGCCCGCGCCAAGCGTGACGAGCTGACCGCCCGGGCCCGGGAGGCCCTCGACCGGGACCTCGGCCAGCTGGCCGCCGAGGCGGCCGTCGTCGAGCCCGCGCTCCCCGCCGCGTACGCGGGCTGGGGCAACCCCGTCTGGCACGCCCACCGCATCCCCATGGAGATACCGATGGCCCTGCGCATCGGTGACCTCCATCTGCCCGAGCGCACCGACCTGCGCATCCCGTTGCTGGTCCGGCTGCCGCTGGAGCGCGGGATGTGGGTGGACAGCGGCCGGACGGCGTCCGAGGCCGCCGCCCTGACGGACTCCGACCGGTTGCGCCGACTGGCCATGGAGACCGCGGTGGCCCACGCGGCCCGGCTGCTCGCGGTGTATCCGCCCGGTGAGTTCGCGGTGCACGTCATCGACGCGGCGGGTGCCGCGGCCGGTCCGCTCGCGCCGCTGGTCGAGGCGGGGGTCCTCGCCGGGCCGCCCGCCGCGGGACCCGGGGGAGTGTCCTCGGTCCTGGCCCACCTCACCCGGCGGGTGGACCTGGTGCAGATGGCGGTCCGGGCCGGGGCGGCCGACTCGCTCCCGCCGGACCTGGACACCGCCGAGCAGCTCCTCGTCGTCAACGACTTCCCGCTCGGCTTCGACGACCGGGCCGTCACCCAGCTCCGCTACCTCGCCGACGAGGGCCCCTCGGTCGGGGTGCACCTCCTGATGGTCGCGGACCGGGAGGACGCCACCGCGTACGGGCCGGTGCTCGACCCGCTGTGGCGTTCGCTGCTGAGGATCACCCCGGTCGCCGACAATCACCTCGCCGACCCCTGGGTCGGGCACGCCTGGACGTACGAGCCGCTGGCGATTCCGCCGGCCAGCCGTGTCCTGGAGCAGGTGCTCACAGCGGTGGCAGCCGCTCGCCGGGCTGCGGGCCGCTGATCAGGCAGCAGCCCCGACCTGCGAATTTGACTGTCCCTTTACCATTTCCTTTACCTTTCCTTGGTGGTGCCTGTACTGTTCGGGGTACGGAGGGGAGTACTCCTTACGCGACGTCCCGTCAATACGGACCGTTGACCGGTCCCGGGGCGTCGGCCCAGGCGCGCCGTGCGCCAGGGTGGAAGAGACCTTCGGCAGCGACGACGCTGAATCAGTAGCCGTAGCGAACTGCCGGAGGCGCAGTGGACGTTTCATGGACCCTTTGGGCTCTGACCATCTTCGGTCTGTCAGCCCTGATCGCCGTCGACTTCTTCATCGGGCGCAAGCCCCATGACGTGTCGACCAAGGAAGCAGGGATCTGGACGATCGTCTGGATCGTGCTGGCGGTCATCTTCGGACTCGGCCTGCTGGTGTTCGGCAACAGCCAGGCCTCCGGCGAGTTCTTCGCCGGATTCATCACCGAGAAGTCGCTGAGCGTCGACAACCTCTTCGTCTTCGTCCTGATCATGGCGAAGTTCTCGGTGCCCTCGCACCTCCAGCAGCGGGTACTGCTGATCGGTGTGCTGATCGCCCTGGTGCTCCGGGCGATCTTCATCGCCGCCGGCGCCGCCGTGATCGCGAACTTCTCCTGGGTCTTCTACATCTTCGGCGCGTTCCTGATCTACACCGCCTGGAAGCTCATCCAGGAGGCACGGGCCGGTGAGGAGGAAGAGGAGTTCGAGGAGAACCGTCTCCTCAAGTCGATCGAGCAGCGCTTCGGTGTCGCCGACCAGTACCACGGCACGAAGCTCTTCATCCAGCGGAACGGCAAGCGCATCCTGACCCCGCTGATGGTGGTCATGCTCGCCATCGGCACCACCGATGTCCTGTTCGCGCTGGACTCCATCCCGGCGATCTTCGGCCTGACCCAGGACCCGTACATCGTGTTCACGGCCAACGCGTTCGCGCTGATGGGTCTGCGCCAGCTGTACTTCCTCATCGGCGGTCTGCTGAAGAAGCTGGTCCACCTCAGCTACGGCCTGTCGGTGATCCTCGGCTTCATCGGCGTCAAGCTGGTGCTGCACGCCCTGCACGAGTCCGGGGTGGACGTCCCCTCGATCTCCATCCCCTTCTCCCTCTCCGTCATCTGCGGCGTGCTGGTGATCACCACGGTCACCAGCCTCATCGCCAGCAAGAAGCAGACGGCGGCCGAGGCGGAGAAGGCCGAGAAGGCGGAGGCCGTCGGCCCCGCCGACGAGGAGAGCGAGCGCGTCGGCAGCTGACCCCGGGCCGCCCGGAGCGGCAACAGGGACACACCGGCAGCGGCCGGGGCGGGAACGGCGAAGACCGTTTCCACCCCGGCCGCTGTGCGTGCGTGACCGGTCGGCGTGCGCCCCGGCGGGGGATCGCGACCGGGGGCCCGGGTGACCGGGCGGTACGCGACCGGTCGGCGGCGTTGCCGACCGCGGGCGCGCTACTCGGGCGGGCGCTGCTACTGGCCGCGGGTGTGCCACTCGGGCAGGCGGGGTTACCAGCCGCGGGTGTGCCACTCGGGCAGGTGGGGCCGCTCGTCGCCGAGCGTGGTGTCGTGCCCGTGGCCGGGGTAGACCCACGTCTCGTCCGGCAGCCGGTCAAACAGCTTCGTCTCGACGTCGTGCAGCAGGCTCGCGAACGCCTCCGGGTCCTGGTGCGTGTTCCCGATCCCGCCGGGGAAGAGGCAGTCCCCGGTGAACAGGTGCGGGGCCCCGTGCGGGTCGTCGTAGACCAGCGCGATGGAGCCCGGAGTGTGACCGGTCAGATGGCGGGCGGTCAGCTCGACCCGGCCCACGGTGATCGTGTCGCCGTCCTCGACCAGGACGTCGGTCGGCACCGGGATGCCCTCGGCGTCGTAGCGGCCCGCGTACGTCCGGGCGCCGGTGGCCGCCACCACCTCGGCCAGTGCCTGCCAGTGGTCCCCGTGCTGATGGGTGGTGACGACGGAGGCGATGCCGTCGTCACCGATCAGGGCGAGCAGGGTCCCCGGCTCGGCGGCCGCATCGATCAGCAGCTGCTCGCCGGTGGCCCGGCACCGCAGCAGATAGGCGTTGTTGTTCATCCCGCCGACGGCGACCTTGGAGATCATCAGGTCCGCCAGTTCATGCACGCTCGCCGGTCCGCCGACCTTCACCGCTCCGCTGTACGTCATGCGGCTCAGCCTATAGCGGGGGCAGGGCGGGCAGCGGGCCCCCGGCCACCGTCAGGGCGGAGCCGTCACGGCGTCCGGCGAGCCAGCCCAACAGCCCGGCGGCCGTCCCCTGGACCGTGACCAGGGCACTCCGCGGACCGCCCCCGGTGCTCCAGGTGCGGCCGTCCTCGTCGGTCAGCGCGGTGGCGGGCACATCGGGGTTGCCGGTGAAGCGCTCGGCGAGGAAGGCGATCTCCCGGGACGTGAAGTCCGCGGGCAGGTCCTCCAGCTCGTAGCCCACATCGAGGTCGACGTGGTGCACGTCCACCTCGATCCAGCGGCGGAAGGGGATCCGGGAGGCCGGGTCCGTCACGCCGTTGCGCAGGGTGACGATACGAGTCCAGTCCGCCGGTTCCGCGGCGGTCGCGAAGAGGCGGTCCGCGCTCTCCCGGAGGTCGGCCAGCTGCTCGGCCAGGGGGCGCGAAGCGCCCTCGGCGATGTCGGCGTCCCGGGTTTCGCTGCTCGCGTACATCGGGAGACCCCGGAGAACATTTCCGAGCGCGTCGGCGTTACGTGACAGGTGGGCCAGTACATGGCCCCGACTCCATCCGGGCAGCCGTGACGGCTCGGCGACAGCGGCGTCGTCCAGTTTGCCGACTGCGTCGAGCAGCCGTTCGGTCGCTTCGCGTACAGCTCCCAGGTCGTGCGCATGATCCATCATGCGGCCGAGCCTAGCCCTGCCACTCGTTCGGGTGAAGGAGTGGCAGGGTGACCGTAAATCGAATGTGCGTGCTATACGCTCGGAGTCGAAAGCTTCGTACACCGCTGTGGCGCCCCCCATACCCTGGGACAGGGGCTCAGTTCCCCCGCTTCTCTCTAGAAAGGTGCGGACCGGCGTGGCCGACCGTCTCATCGTCCGTGGCGCGCGCGAGCACAACCTGAAGAACGTCTCGCTCGACCTGCCCCGTGACTCCCTCATCGTCTTCACCGGGCTCTCCGGGTCGGGCAAGTCGTCCCTCGCGTTCGACACGATCTTCGCCGAGGGGCAGCGGCGCTACGTGGAGTCGCTCTCCTCGTACGCCCGGCAGTTCCTCGGCCAGATGGACAAGCCGGACGTCGACTTCATCGAGGGGCTTTCGCCCGCCGTCTCCATCGACCAGAAGTCCACCTCGCGCAACCCGCGCTCGACGGTCGGCACCATCACCGAGGTCTACGACTACCTCCGGCTGCTCTTCGCCCGGATCGGCAAGCCGCACTGCCCCGAGTGCAGCCGTCCCATCTCCCGCCAGTCGCCGCAGGCCATCGTCGACAAGGTCCTCGGCCTGCCCGAGGGCAGCCGCTTCCAGGTCCTCTCGCCGCTGGTGCGCGAGCGCAAGGGCGAGTTCGTCGACCTCTTCGCCGACCTCCAGACCAAGGGCTACAGCCGGGCCCGGGTCGACGGCACCACCATCCAGCTCGCCGAGCCGCCCACGCTCAAGAAGCAGGAGAAGCACACCATCGAGGTGGTCGTCGACCGTCTCACCGTCAAGGACAGCGCCAAGCGCCGGCTGACCGACTCGGTCGAGACCGCGCTCGGCCTCTCCGGCGGCATGGTCGTTCTGGACTTCGTCGACCTCCCCGAGGACGACCCCGAGCGTGAGCGGATGTACTCCGAGCACCTCTACTGCCCGTACGACGACCTCTCCTTCGAGGAGCTGGAGCCGCGCTCCTTCTCCTTCAACTCGCCCTTCGGCGCCTGCCCCGACTGCACCGGCATCGGGACGCGCATGGAGGTCGACCCCGAGCTGATCGTCCCGGACGAGGAGAAGTCGCTCGACGAGGGCGCGATCCACCCCTGGTCCCACGGCCACACCAAGGAGTATTTCGGCCGGCTGATCGGCGCGCTCTCCGAAGCCCTCGGCTTCCGCACGGACATCCCCTGGGCCGGACTGCCGCAGCGCGCCAAGAAGGCACTCCTCTTCGGTCACAAGATCCAGACCGAGGTCCGCTACCGCAACCGCTACGGGCGCGAGCGCGCCTACACGACCCCCGCCTTCGAGGGCGCGGTGCAGTTCGTGAAGCGGCGGCACACCGAGGCCGAGAGCGACTCCAGCCGGGAGCGCTTCGAGGGCTATATGCGCGAGGTGCCCTGCCCGACCTGTGAGGGCACCCGCCTCAAGCCGATCGTCCTCGCGGTGACGGTGATGGAGAGGTCCATCGCCGAGGTCGCCGCGATGTCGATCAGCGAGTGCGCCGAGTTCCTCGGCCGCCTCAAGCTGAACGCCCGCGACAAGAAGATCGCCGAGCGGGTCCTCAAGGAGGTCAACGAGCGGCTGAAGTTCCTCGTCGACGTCGGCCTGGATTACCTCTCACTGAACCGCGCGGCGGGCACCCTGTCCGGCGGCGAGGCCCAGCGCATCCGGCTGGCCACCCAGATCGGTTCCGGCCTGGTCGGCGTGCTGTACGTCCTGGACGAGCCGTCCATCGGCCTGCACCAGCGCGACAACCACCGACTCATCGAGACCCTGGTCCGCCTCCGCGACATGGGCAACACGCTCATCGTCGTTGAGCACGACGAGGACACCATCAAGGTCGCCGACTGGGTCGTCGACATCGGCCCCGGCGCCGGTGAGCACGGCGGCAAGGTCGTCCACTCCGGCTCTTTGAAGGAGCTGCTGGCCAACAAGGACTCGGTCACCGGCCAGTATCTGTCGGGCAAGCGGTCGATCCCGACCCCCGACATCCGCCGCCCGGTCGACCCGGCCCGCAGCCTCACCGTCCACGGCGCCCGGGAGAACAACCTTCAGGACATCGACGTCTCCTTCCCTCTCGGCGTCCTCACCGCCGTCACCGGTGTCTCGGGCTCCGGAAAGTCGACCCTGGTCAACGACATCCTCTACACCCACCTGGCCCGCGAGCTGAACGGCGCGAAGTCGGTGCCCGGCCGCCACACCCGGGTCGACGGCGACGACCTCGTCGACAAGGTGGTCCACGTCGACCAGTCGCCGATCGGCCGGACCCCCCGGTCCAACCCGGCCACGTACACCGGGGTCTTCGACCACGTCCGCAGGCTGTTCGCCGAGACGATGGAGGCGAAGGTGCGCGGCTATCTGCCGGGCCGCTTCTCCTTCAACGTCAAGGGCGGCCGCTGCGAGAACTGCTCCGGCGACGGCACGATCAAGATCGAGATGAACTTCCTGCCCGACGTGTACGTCCCGTGCGAGGTCTGCCACGGTGCGCGCTACAACCGGGAGACCCTGGAGGTCCACTACAAGGGCAAGTCCATCGCCGAGGTGCTGGACATGCCGATCGAGGAGGGCCTGGAGTTCTTCGAGGCCGTCCCGACGATCGCCCGCCACCTCCGTACGCTCAACGAGGTCGGCCTCGGCTATGTGCGGCTCGGCCAGTCCGCGCCCACCCTCTCCGGCGGCGAGGCACAGCGCGTCAAGCTGGCGAGCGAGCTCCAGAAGCGGTCCACCGGCCGCACGGTCTACGTCCTGGACGAGCCGACCACCGGTCTGCACTTCGAGGACATCAGCAAGCTGATCACCGTGCTCTCCGGCCTTGTCGACAAGGGCAACTCGGTGATCGTCATCGAGCACAACCTCGATGTCATCAAGACCGCCGACTGGGTCGTCGACATGGGCCCCGAGGGCGGCAACGGCGGCGGTCTGGTCGTCGCCGAGGGAACCCCGGAGCAGGTCGCCTCGGTCCCCGCGAGCCACACCGGGAAGTTTCTCCAGTCCATCCTGGACGCGGACCGGATCAGCGAGGCCGCAGTGCCCTCGGGCGGGGGGACGCCCCGCAAGGCGGCCGCCCGCAAGACCGCCCCGGCGAAGAAGTCGGCGGCCACGAGGACGGCGGCCGCGGCCAAGAAGGCCACGGCGGCCAAGGCGAAGGCGACGGTGACCAAGGCGACGGCGACCAAGGCGAACGCCGCCAAGAAGACCACCCGGGCCCGCAAGGCCTGAGCGCGGCCTTCACCGACCGCGGCGGCCCCCCCTGCCACAGGAGGAAAGGGGGCTGCCGCGGTCTGCCGGGGCAGCGGGTACGGCCCGGCCGCAAGGCTTCCACCGGCCGCCGGTATCGTCGGTTCTGTCACCGGCGCCAGGGGGCGTGGTCGTCGCCCTGACGCATGTCCGGCGACCCCACCCGCACCACGGTGATCCTCACCCACACCCACCGTGATCCGCTCCGAGCCGCTGATCCGCCTCGAACGACAACCCGTGGAGTCCGCATGCCCGGCCTGCCCGCCGCCCGCCGTACCGTGCTGAAGGGGGCCGCGCTCGCCGGTGCCGCCGGGCTGGGGGCGGCCGCCTGCTCGACCGAGTCCAAGCTCGGCCACGCCAAGAACCCCGTCCCGACCGCGCCCGTCGACCTCGGAGCCGCCGCTGACGTCCCCGTCGGCGGAGCCAAGCTCTACCGCGAGCAGCGTCTCGTCGTCAGCTGTCCGGCGAAGGGCGAGTACAAGGCGTTCAGCGCCCAGTGCACCCACGGCGGCTGCGTCCTGACCAAGGTCGAGGGCACCGAGGGCCACTGCGCCTGCCACGGCAGCCGGTTCGACGCGACCACCGGCGAGGTCGTCCAGGGCCCGGCCACCGTGCCGCTGCCCTCCGTCCCCGTCACCGCCGAGGGCGGAAAGCTCGTCGCGGGCCCCGAGGCCTGAGCGGCCCGAGCCACCGGATTCCGGCCCTGCCCCGGCCTCACTCCCAGTCCCAGTCGATCCCGATCAGGCCGGGCCGTACACCCTCCTCCACCAGGTGCACGGTCCGGTGCCGGCCGGTCAGCGTGAGGTCCCCGCGGGACCCGCGCGCCGCCCCCGCCGACGCCTGCGCGAACCGGCGGCACCGCACCGGGAGCGCCGCCTCGTCGAAGCCGACCTGAAGCACGTACTGGCCGCCCCCGAAGGTGAAGCCGCGTACGTACTCACCGCTGGCCCCGCCCGTACCGTCCTCGAAGCCGTAGCCGAAGACGTACGTCTCGCCGGACCGAAGCCGGGTGTCGAAGAGCAGCTCCGCCACCAGCAGCCCCGCCTCCCGGTCCCAGCGGACCCGGCCCGTCCGGCAGTTCTCCAGCGCCAGCACCGTGATCCGCGACGGGTCGCACCCCGGATCGCCCCGGTGCACCGCGAGATAGCGGTCGACGCCGTCCCGGTGCGCGCGCACCACATGGCGCGAGGTGCGGCCCGCCAGTTCCCGCCGCGCCCCGATCCGTACCCGCTCCTGGTGCCCCACGGTGTGCAGCCCGCCGTCCACGGGTGACTCCATCGCCGCGAGGAGCCGTTCCACCGAGCCCGACGCCTCCATCAGTGAGCGGTACGAACGGGCCGCCGGGCGGTCCGCGTCCGCCGGGGTGTCGTCGTTCCGCAGCAGGCGCAGCAGTGAGCCGTCCGGCAGCGCGAGCACGCCCTCCAGCGCGCTCACGGCCCGCAGGGACTCGGCGCGCCGGGGGCGGCGCACGCCCTGCTGCCAGTAACTGAGACTGGTCACCCCGAGCTTGATGCCCCGGTGCGCCAGATGGTGCTGCACCCGCTGGAGCGGCAGCCCGCGCACCGCCAGGGCAGTGCGCAGCGCCAGATGGAACGGGCCGGTCCGCAGCACCTGCGCCAATTCGGTGTCGGTCTGCCGCATGGCGGGCCTCCGGTGAACGTTCACGTGGGGGGTGGTGACATCGGCCCCCGGGGGATGCGGGGGAGCAGGTGACGGGGGCGGAGTTGTTCACACGGGTGCCGTGCCGTTCACACCGTGATGTCACCTCGCATTGAAGCGTGTTGACCTGCTCCGGACAACGCCGGATGCTCCTCATCAGCGTCCGGACGCGCTCCTCCGATCCCCACCCCCCGCCTTGGGAGGACCGCCATGCGCAACCGAAGAGTCAGGCCCGGAAGGTTCTCGTTCACCGCCCTCCTGGCCGCCGCCCTGCTCGCCGTCCCCGCGGCGACCGCCACCGCCACCGCGTCCCCGGCCCCTGCCCCGTCCACGGAAAAGGCCGACCTCGGCATCGCCGCCGCCCAGCGGCTGAACATCACCATGCAGGCCCAGCAGAAGAGCAACTGGTGCTGGGCGGCCGGAGGCAACACCATCGCCGCCTGGTTCGGCCGCGACTACTCCCAGAACCAGTTCTGCAACGCCTCCTTCAGGCGGAACCAGAACACCACGTGCCCCAACTCGCAGGCCACCCTCGGCAACGTCCAGACCGGCCTGTCCTGGACCGGGATCAGGCCCGGCTCGTACGTCACCGGCTGGCTGCGCTACTCGACCGTGCGGACCGAGATATCCGCTCAGCGCCCCATCGAGACCCGTATCCAGTGGTCCTCCGGCGGCGGCCACATGCACGTCATCTACGGCTACGACGACGCCAACAGCTGGGTCTACTGGGGCGATCCATGGCCCTCCAGCCACCGCTACAACTGGGCCTCGCACGCCTGGTACGTGAACAACAACGAGTTCTCCTGGACCCACTCGCTCTACCGGATCGGGGCGTGAGGACATGACCGCGACCACCCGGCGCCTCGCCGTCGCCACCGCACTCACCGCCACCGCCCTGTTCACCGCCGCGCCCCTGGCAACCGCCGACGAGGGCCCCGCCGCCCCGCCGAAGCTGACCGCCGCCACCCTCGAAGCCGCCCACGAAGCGGCCACCGAGGCCGCCACCCTGGACACCCTGTCCCGGTTCTTCGCCCGGGAGGGAGCGGTGAGCCGGGCGAAGGCCGCACCCCGGATCACCGAGAGGGCCGTCCCCGTACGGACGCTCTCCGCCGCGTTCGTCGCAGGCAAGCCGGGGGCTGCTCCCAGCACCCTGGACTACCTCGCCAGCACCGCCGTCTCCTCCGACGGCCAGAAGGCCTCGCTCTGGACGGTCCCGGGAGCGGGCGGCGGCGATGACTGGCAGGTGGTGAACATCGCCACCGGCGACGACGAGGCCCGCTACACCGCCCGGGGCGCCCGCGCCCTCCCCGGCGGCACCGTGTTCCGGGAACCGCAGATCGACGCCTGGTACGTCCACGACGCCTCCCGGGTCCTCCCGCTGGACGAGGACGCGACGGCCGCCGTGGGCACGAAGGGCACGACCCTGAACGCCTACCGGGCCCGGGTGCAGGAGGCGTACGGCGACAAGCTGCCCGGCTCCGGGTACGCGAAGTCCGGCAAGGCGGGCGGCTACGGCCCCGGGGCGACCGGTGCCGACGCGGCGGCCGGCACCGCCCCCGGCCCGGCCCCGGACCGGGCCCCCGAAGCCGCCGGAGGCCCCGCGCCCGCCGGAGCGGCGTCGGGCTCCCCGGACACCGCCCTGACCGCCGTCTCCACGGTCGCCGGAGCCGGGGCCCTGCTCGCCCTGGTCCTGTGCGGGGCCGCCGCCCTGCGCTGCCGGGGCCGCACCGCGGGAGCCCCGGCCGCGGACGCCTGAGCAGGAGTCCCACCGGACCGCAGGCCCGCGCTCCGGGGTGCGAACACCCCACGGCACCCCGGAGCGCGGTACCACCCGACGACGACGTTCTGTCACACCCCGCAAGTAGGGTGTGAGACATGGCAGACCCCTCCAGCTACCGCCCCAAGCCGGGACAGATCCCCGACTCCCCGGGGGTCTACAGATTCCGCGACGAGCACCGCCGGGTGATCTACGTCGGGAAGGCCAAGAACCTCCGCCAGCGCCTTGCCAACTACTTCCAGGATCTCGCCGGCCTCCACCCGCGCACGCGCACCATGGTCACGACGGCCGCCTCCGTCGAGTGGACGGTCGTCTCCACCGAGGTCGAGGCGCTCCAGCTGGAGTATTCCTGGATCAAGGAGTTCGACCCCCGGTTCAACGTCAAGTACCGCGACGACAAGAGCTATCCGTATCTCGCGGTCACGCTGAACGAGGAGTTCCCCCGCGTCCAGGTCATGCGCGGCGCCAAGAAGAAGGGCGTGCGCTACTTCGGTCCGTACGGCCACGCCTGGGCGATCCGCGAGACCGTCGACCTGATGCTGCGCGTCTTCCCCGTCCGTACCTGCTCCGCCGGGGTCTTCAAGAACGCCGCGCGCACCGGCCGCCCCTGCCTCCTCGGCTACATCGGCAAGTGCTCGGCCCCCTGCGTCGGCCGGGTCACCCCCGAGGAACACCGGGAGCTGGCCGAGGACTTCTGCGACTTCATGGCCGGACGCACCGGCACGTACATCCGCCGCCTGGAGAAGGACATGATGCAGGCGGCCGAGGAGATGGAGTACGAGCGGGCCGCCCGCCTCCGCGACGACGCCGAGGCCCTCAGGCGGGCCATGGAGAAGAGCGCCGTCGTCCTCGCCGACGCCACCGACGCCGACCTGATCGCCGTCGCAGAGGACGAGCTGGAAGCCGCCCTCCAGATCTTCCACGTGCGCGGCGGCCGGGTCCGCGGCCAGCGCGGCTGGGTCACCGACAAGGTGGAGGCGGTCGACACCGCCGGGCTCGTCGAGCACGCCCTCCAGCAGCTGTACGGGGAGGAGCGCGGCGACGCCGTCCCCAAGGAGGTCCTGGTCCCCGCCCTGCCCGAGGACACCGAAGCGGTCTCCCAGTGGCTCGCCGAGCGCCGGGGCTCCCAGGTCAGCCTGCGCATCCCGCAGCGCGGCGACAAGAAGGACCTCATGGTCACCGTCCAGCGCAACGCCCAGCAGGCGCTCGGACTGCACAAGACCAAGCGCGCCTCCGACCTCACCACCCGCTCCCGCGCCCTGGAGGAGATCGCCGAGGCGCTGGGCCTGGACAGCGCCCCCCTGCGCATCGAGTGCTACGACATCTCCCACCTCCAGGGCGACGACGTGGTCGCCTCCATGGTCGTCTTCGAGGACGGCCTCGCCCGCAAGAGCGAGTACCGCCGCTTCCAGATCAAGGGCTTCGAGGGCCAGGACGACGTCCGCTCGATGCACGAGGTGATCGGCCGCCGCTTCAAGCGCTACCTCCAGGACAAGGAGCGCACCGGGGAGTGGGAGGGGGCGCAGGACGCCCCGCTCACCCCGCAGGACGCCCCGCCCGCCCCCGCGGGCGGCCCTGGCACCGCTGCCGACGACGGAGAGCCCCGCGAGGACGACGGCCGCCCCAAGCGGTTCGCCTACCCGCCGCAGCTCGTCGTGGTCGACGGCGGGCAGCCCCAGGTCGCCGCGGCCAAGCGCGCCCTGGACGAGCTGGGCATCGACGACATCGCCGTCTGCGGCCTCGCCAAGCGCCTCGAAGAGGTCTGGCTCCCCGATGACGACGACCCTGTCGTCCTGCCCCGCTCCAGCGAGGGTCTCTACCTCCTCCAGCGCGTCCGGGACGAGGCCCACCGCTTCGCCATCACCTACCAGCGCGCCAAACGGGCCAAGCGCCTCCGCTCCAGCCCCCTCGACGACGTGGCCGGCCTCGGCGAGACCCGGAAGCAGGCCCTGATCAAGCATTTCGGCTCCGTGAAGAAGCTCCGGCAGGCGACAATCGACGAGATCTGCGAGGTCCCCGGGATAGGTCGCAGGACGGCGGAATCGGTGGCCGCGGCCCTCGCCACGACCGCTCCCGCGGCGCCTGCCGTGAACACGGCCACAGGAGAGATCATTGAAGAGGACGACGGGGGCAGCTCATGACCGAGAACACCCACGAGACCGCACAGAACACCGCAGACCGAGCAGACGGAGCAGCAGACGTGAGTACGAACACCCCGAACGAGCCGGGTGAGGCGGCCATCCCCGAGCTGGTGATCATCTCCGGGATGTCGGGCGCCGGCCGCAGCACCGCCGCCAAGTGCCTGGAGGACCTCGGCTGGTTCGTCGTCGACAACCTGCCGCCCGCGCTGATCCCCACCATGGTCGAGCTCGGCGCCCGCTCGCAGGGCAACGTGGCCCGGATCGCCGTCGTCGTCGACGTGCGCGGCCGGCGCTTCTTCGACAACCTCCGCGAGTCCCTCGCCGACCTGGAGGCCAAGCACGTCACCCGGCGGATCGTTTTCCTGGAGTCCTCGGACGACGCCCTGGTCCGCCGCTTCGAGTCCGTCCGCCGCCCGCACCCCCTCCAGGGCGACGGCCGCATCGTCGACGGCATCGCGGCCGAGCGCGACCTGCTGCGCGAGCTGCGCGGCGACGCCGACCTGGTCATCGACACCTCCAGCCTCAACGTGCACGAGCTGCGGGCCAAGATGGACGCCCAGTTCGCGGGCGAGTCGGAGCCGGAGCTGCGAGCCACGGTGATGTCCTTCGGCTACAAGTACGGACTGCCCGTCGACGCCGATCTGGTCGTCGACTGCCGCTTCCTGCCCAACCCGCACTGGGTCCCCGAACTGCGCCCCTTCACCGGAGTGAACGAGGAGGTGTCCGACTACGTCTTCGACCAGCCGGGCGCCAAGGAGTTCCTCAACCAGTACACGGAGCTGCTCCAGCTGATCGCCGCCGGTTACCGCCGCGAGGGCAAGCGGTACGTGACCATCGCCGTGGGCTGCACGGGCGGCAAGCACCGCTCCGTCGCCATGTCGGAGAAGCTCTCGGCCCGCCTCGCCACCGAAGGCATCGAGACCGTCCTCGTGCACCGGGACATGGGGCGAGAGTGACCGGACGCAATCTGCGGATGCGGCGACTGAGCCGTGCCACCTCGGCGCTCTCGGGCCGCAAACGCGGTGCCCAGCCCAAGGTCGTCGCCCTCGGCGGCGGCATGGGCCTCTCGGCGTCCCTGGCGGCGCTGCGCCGGATCACCGGCGATCTCACGGCCGTGGTCACCGTCGCCGACGACGGCGGCTCCAGCGGCCGGCTGCGCGAGGAGCTGGGCGTGCTGCCGCCCGGCGACCTCCGCAAGGCGCTCGCCGCGCTGTGCGGCGACGACGACTGGGGCCGCACCTGGTCCCGGGTCATCCAGCACCGCTTCGAGTCCAAGGGCGACCTCCACGAGCACGCGGTCGGCAATCTGCTGATCGTCGCCCTCTGGGAGCAGCTCGGCGACCACGTCCAGGCGCTCGACCTGGTCGGCAAGCTGCTCGGCGCGCACGGCCGGGTGCTGCCGATGTCGGCCGTCCCGCTGGAGCTCCAGGCGCTGGTCAAGGGCCACGACCCCGAGCTGCCCGACGCGATCGTCACTGTGCGCGGCCAGGCCACGGTGGCGCTCACCCCGGGCGAGGTGCAGTCCGTGCATCTCGTCCCGCCCGACCCGCCGGCCGTCCCGGAGGCCGTGGAAGCGGTCCTGGACGCCGACTGGGTGGTGCTCGGTCCCGGCTCCTGGTTCTCCTCGGTGATCCCGCACCTGCTCGTGCCGGAACTGCTCGACGCCCTGGTCACCACGAAGGCCCGTAAGGTCCTCTCGCTGAACCTCGCGCCCCAGCCCGGGGAAACAGAAGGCTTCTCACCGCAGCGTCATTTGGAGGTTTTGGGACGACACGCCCCTAAACTCGCCTTGGACGTGGTGCTGGCCGACGAGGCCGCCGTGCCCGACCGCGAGTCCCTCTCCCATGCCGCGCAGCGGCTCGGAGCCGCGGTCGAGCTGGCGCCGGTGGCCTCGCCCGACGGCGTTCCGGTTCATGATCAGGAGCTGTTGGCCGCCGCGTACGACCGTATTTTTCGGATGCATGGAAGGATCGGCCCATGGCGATGACGCCAGCGGTGAAGGACGAAATCTCTCGGCTTCCCGTCACCCGGACCTGCTGCAGAAAAGCAGAGGTCTCGGCGATTCTTCGGTTCGCGGGCGGGCTGCACCTGGTGAGCGGCCGGATTGTGATCGAGGCGGAGCTGGACACCGCGATGGCGGCGCGCCGGCTCAAGCGCGACATCCTGGAGATCTTCGGGCACAGCTCGGAGCTGATCGTGATGGCCCCCGGCGGGCTGCGGCGCGGCTCGCGCTATGTCGTACGCGTGGTGGCGGGCGGTGACCAGCTGGCCCGCCAGACCGGCCTGGTGGACGGCCGCGGCCGCCCCATCCGCGGGCTGCCCCCGCAGGTGGTCTCGGGGGCCACCTGCGACGCCGAGGCGGCCTGGCGCGGGGCCTTCCTGGCGCACGGCTCGCTCACCGAGCCCGGCCGCTCCTCCTCCCTGGAGGTCACCTGCCCCGGCCCGGAGGCGGCCCTCGCCCTGGTCGGCGCGGCCCGCAGGCTCTCCATCGCCGCCAAGGCCCGTGAGGTGCGCGGTGTGGACCGGGTCGTCGTCCGCGACGGCGACGCCATCGGCGCCCTGCTGACCCGGCTCGGCGCACACGAGTCGGTGCTGGCCTGGGAGGAGCGCCGGATGCGGCGCGAGGTCCGCGCCACGGCCAACCGCCTCGCCAACTTCGACGACGCCAACCTGCGCCGTTCGGCCCGCGCGGCGGTCGCCGCCGGGGCCCGGGTGGGCCGCGCGCTGGAGATCCTCGGCGAGGAGGTCCCCGAGCACCTCGCGGCGGCCGGCCGGCTGCGCATGGAGCACAAGCAGGCCTCCCTGGAGGAGCTGGGCGCCCTCGCCGACCCGCCGCTGACCAAGGACGCGGTCGCGGGCCGTATCCGCCGCCTGCTGGCCATGGCCGACAAGCGGGCCCAGGACCTGGGCATTCCGGGCACGGAGTCGACCCTCAGCGAGGAGCTCGCCGACGGCCTCGTCGGCTGACCCGGCCGACTCGGCGGCGAGCGGGGGACGTTGGTCCCGAGCGGCCGGGACCGACGTCCCGGCGGCGCCGGGACCCAAGTCCCGACCGGCGAAACCGAGGCCCGTACCCCTACTGGCGAGTACGGGCCTCCGGCCGTGTCCGGTGGCGTGTACGGGCCCTCTCGATGTCACTCCCGGGCCCTTGGAGAGGTAGGGTCGGAAGCGGTCGGGGACATCCCTATACAACTCGCCGGCGTCGAAAACCGGCGTACCTAACGAGGAGATCGGTTCGTGACGATCCGCGTAGGCATCAACGGCTTCGGCCGCATCGGTCGCAACTACTTCCGCGCGCTGCTTGAGCAGGGTGCGGACATCGAGATCGTGGCTGTCAACGACCTGGGTGACACTGCGACCACGGCTCACCTGCTGAAGTACGACACCATCCTGGGCCGCCTCAAGGCAGAGGTCAGCCACACCGCCGACACCATCACCGTCGATGGTCACACGATCAAGGTGCTCTCCGAGCGCAACCCGGCGGACATCCCCTGGGGTGAGCTGGGCGTCGACATCGTCATCGAGTCGACCGGCATCTTCACCAAGAAGGCCGACGCCGAGAAGCACATCGCGGGCGGCGCCAAGAAGGTCCTCATCTCGGCTCCGGCCAAGGACGAGGACATCACCATCGTGATGGGCGTCAACCAGGACCAGTACGACGCGGCCAACCACAACGTCATCTCCAACGCCTCCTGCACCACCAACTGTGTGGCGCCGATGGCCAAGGTTCTCGACGAGAACTTCGGCATCGTCAAGGGCCTGATGACGACGGTCCACGCGTACACCAACGACCAGCGGATCCTGGACTTCCCGCACTCGGACCTGCGCCGCGCCCGCGCCGCCGCCGAGAACATCATCCCGACCACCACCGGCGCCGCCAAGGCCACCGCCCTGGTCCTCCCGCAGCTCAAGGGCAAGCTCGACGGCATCGCCATGCGCGTCCCGGTCCCGACCGGCTCCGCCACCGACCTCGTCGTGACGCTGGCGCGCGAGGTCACCAAGGACGAGGTCAACGCCGCGTTCAAGAAGGCCTCCGACGACGGCGCCCTCAAGGGCTTCCTGACGTACACCGAGGACCCGATCGTCTCCTCGGACATCGTCGGCGACCCGTCGTCCTGCACCTTCGACTCCTCCCTGACCATGGTCCAGGAGGGGAACTCGGTGAAGATCCTCGGCTGGTACGACAACGAGTGGGGCTACTCCAACCGCCTCGTCGACCTCACGGTCTTCGTCGGCGAGCAGCTCTGATCCTCGGATCGCGGGCAACACGTTGTGAGTAAGGGGCTCGACCGGCGCAGCGCGGCGCCGGTCGAGCCCCTGGCCGTGTCCACGAACACGCCGACACGGCCTAGCATGCTCATCCGTCCTTGCAAGGAGTAACGGAAGACCAGATGAAGACGATCGACGAACTTCTCGCCGAAGGGGTCGCGGGCAAGCGGGTATTCGTCCGCGCCGACCTCAATGTGCCGCTGGACGGCACCACGATCACCGACGACGGCCGTATCCGTGCCGTGGTCCCGACGGTCGCCAGGCTGGCCGAGGCCGGCGCGCGCGTCGTCGTCGCCTCCCACCTCGGCCGCCCCAAGGGCGCCCCGGACCCGGCCTACTCGCTGGCGCCCGCCGCCGCGCGGCTGGGTGAACTCCTCGGCGCCGAGGTCGCGTTCGCGACCGACACGGTCGGCGAGTCCGCCCGCGCCACGGTCGCCGGCCTAGCCGACGGCCGGGTCGCCGTCATCGAGAACCTCCGGTTCAACGCCGGTGAGACGGCCAAGGACGACGCCGAGCGCGGCGCGTTCGCCGACCGGCTGGCCGAGCTCGCCGACGTCTACGTGGGCGACGGCTTCGGGGCCGTGCACCGCAAGCACGCCTCGGTCTTCGACCTCCCGGCCCGGCTGCCGCACTACGCGGGCTTCCTCATCGCCACCGAGGTCGGCGTTCTGAAGAAGCTCACCACCGACGTCCAGCGCCCGTACGCGGTCGTCCTCGGCGGCGCCAAGGTCTCCGACAAGCTCGGGGTCATCGACCATCTGCTGGAGAAGGCCGACCGCATCCTGGTCGGCGGCGGCATGGCGTACACCTTCCTCAAGGCCCAGGGCCACGAGGTCGGCATCTCGCTGCTCCAGGAGGACCAGGTCCCGACCGTCCAGGAGTACCTGAAGCGGGCGGCGGAGCGCGGTGTGGAGTTCGTGCTTCCCGTCGACGTCCTGGTGGCGGGCGAGTTCCCGGACCTGAAGACGAAGGCCCCGGCCAACCCCACCACGGTCGCCGCCGACGCCATTCCGGCCGACCAGGAGGGTCTGGACATCGGTCCCGAGACCCGCAAGCTCTACGCCTCGAAGCTCGCCGACGCGGCCACCGTCTTCTGGAACGGCCCGATGGGCGTCTTCGAGCACCCCGACTACGCCGAGGGCACCCGCGCGGTCGCCCAGGCACTCGTCGACTCCCCGGCCTTCAGCGTCGTCGGCGGTGGCGACTCCGCCGCGGCCGTCCGCATCCTGGGCTTCGACGAGAATGCTTTCGGACATATTTCGACCGGTGGTGGCGCGAGCCTCGAATACCTTGAGGGCAAGACGCTTCCCGGGCTCGCCGCACTGGAGGACTGACTTTTCATGACCACCCGCACCCCGCTGATGGCGGGCAACTGGAAGATGAACCTCAACCACCTTGAGGCCATCGCCCACGTCCAGAAGCTCTCCTTCGCGCTGGCCGACAAGGACTACGAGGACGTCGAGGTCGCCGTCCTTCCGCCCTTCACCGACCTGCGCTCCGTGCAGACCCTGGTCGACGGCGACAAGCTGAAGATCAAGTACGGCGCCCAGGACATCTCCGCGCACGACTCCGGCGCGTACACCGGTGAGATCTCCGGCCCCATGCTCGCCAAGCTGCGCTGCACCTACGTGGCCGTCGGCCACAGCGAGCGCCGCCAGTACCACGGCGAGAGCGACGAGATCTGCAATGCCAAGGTGAAGGCCGCCTACAAGCACGGCCTGACCCCGATCCTCTGCGTCGGCGAGGGCCTGGACGTCCGCAAGGCCGGTGAGCAGGTCCCGTACACGCTCGCGCAGCTCGACGGCGCCCTCAAGGACATCCCGGTCGAGCAGGCCGAGACCATCGTCATCGCCTACGAGCCGGTCTGGGCCATCGGGACCGGCGAGGTCGCCACCCCCGAGGACGCCCAGGAAGTCTGCGGTGCGATCCGCGGCCGGCTGGCCGAGCTGTACTCGCAGGAGCTGGCCGACGCCGTCCGTATCCAGTACGGCGGCTCGGTGAAGTCGGGCAACGTGGCGGCCATCATGGCGCAGCCCGACGTGGACGGCGCCCTGATCGGCGGCGCCGCGCTGGACGCCGACGAGTTCGTCAAGATCGTCCGCTTCCGCGACCAGTGAGTATGCCGTAGCGTCGATCCGTCGTAGTCTTGCGGGGGCCGAAGGGGTTATCGCCCTTCGGCCCCCGGTGTACGTACACGCAGTAGTCAAGAATTCCGGAAAGTAGGGACCAGCCGTGGTTTTGGCGTTCCAGATCGCTCTGATCGTCTTCAGCCTGCTGCTGATGCTGCTGGTGCTCATGCACAAGGGCAAGGGCGGCGGCCTCTCCGACATGTTCGGTGGCGGAATGCAGTCCTCCGTCGGTGGCTCATCGGTCGCCGAGCGTAACCTCGACCGGATCACCGTCGTGGTCGGTCTGATCTGGTTCGCGTGCATCGTCGTCCTCGGGCTGCTCATCAAGCTGGACTGAACCAGCCGTTCCGAGATTCCGGTAACGGTGTAACTCCTTCCACTGGACGCGCGTTGGGCCTTACGTAGACTGGGGCATCCTCCGAGCACCATCACGCAGGGAGTTACGACCGTGGCAAGTGGCAACGCGATCCGGGGAAGCCGGGTCGGAGCGGGGCCGATGGGCGAGGCCGAGCGCGGCGAGTCCGCGCCGCGCCTGCGCATCTCCTTCTGGTGCTCGAACGGGCACGAGACGCAGCCGAGCTTCGCCCATGACGCGCAGGTGCCGGACACCTGGGACTGCCCGCGCTGCGGCTTCCCGGCCGGCCAGGACAAGGACAGCCCGCCCGACCCGCCCCGCACCGAGCCGTACAAGACGCACCTCGCGTACGTACGGGAGCGGCGCAGCGACGCCGACGGTGAAGCGATCCTCGCCGAGGCGCTGGCCAAACTCCGCGGCGAGATCTAGAGCTTCACCGCCCCGGTCCGCCCCGTTTCCCCGCACCACCCGAGCCTTCCCCGGCCGGACACCCGCCTCACGGGTGTCCGGCCGGTCGCGTTCCCGCCCCCCACCGCTCGCCTCCGCGCCACCCGTCCCCCCGATCAATTAGGTTGGAGGGGCAGCGGGGATGCTGAGGTACGAGAAGAAGTGGGCTGATATCCCGGATGAACGCAGCAAGCCGAGCCAAGCTCAACCAGACGCCCGAGTGGGCGGCTCTCGCCAAGCACCGTGAGGAGTTCGGAGCGACGCGGCTGCGCGAGCTGTTCGCGCGACAGCCGGACCGCGCCGCCGACTGCACCCTCCGGGTCGGCGAACTCTCCGTCGACTACTCCAAGAACCTGGTCACCGACGAGACGCTGCGCCTGCTGCGCGAGCTCGCCGCCGCGACCGGCGTCGCCGAGCTGCGGGACGCCATGTTCCGCGGCGAGAAGATCAACACCACCGAGGACCGGGCCGTCCTGCACACCGCGCTCCGCGCCCCGCGCGACGCGGTGATCGAGGTCGACGGCGAGAACGTCGTACCCGGTGTCCACGCCGTCCTGGACAAGATGGCCGCCTTCTCCGAGAAGGTCCGGACAGGACAGTGGACCGGCCATACCGGCCGCCCCGTCAAGAACATCGTCAACATCGGCATCGGCGGCTCCGACCTCGGCCCCGCCATGGCGTACGAGGTGCTGCGCTCCTACACGGACCGCGCTCTCACCCTCCGCTTCGTCTCCAACGTGGACGGCGCCGACCTGCACGAGGCGGTCCGCGATCTCGACCCGGCCGAGACGCTGTTCATCGTCGCGTCGAAGACGTTCACCACGATCGAGACCATCACCAACGCCACCTCCGCCCGGGACTGGCTGCTGACCGAGCTGAGGGCCGGTCAGGACGCCGTCGCCAAGCACTTCGTGGCCCTGTCGACCAATGCCGAGAAGGTCGAGGAATTCGGCATCGACACGGGCAACATGTTCGAGTTCTGGGACTGGGTCGGCGGCCGCTATTCGTACGACTCCGCGATCGGCCTCTCGCTGATGATCGCGGTGGGCCCGGAGCGGTTCCGCGAGATGCTCGACGGCTTCCACCTCGTCGACGAGCACTTCCGCACCGCCCCCGCCGAGGAGAACGTCCCGCTCCTGCTCGGTCTCCTCGGCGTCTGGTACGGGGAGTTCTTCGACGCCCAGTCGCACGCGGTGCTGCCCTACAGCCACTACCTGTCCAAGTTCACCGCGTATCTCCAGCAGCTCGACATGGAGTCCAACGGCAAGTCCGTCGACCGCGACGGCAACCCGGTGGACTGGCAGACCGGCCCGGTCGTCTGGGGCACCCCCGGCACCAACGGGCAGCACGCGTATTACCAGTTGATCCACCAGGGTACGAAGATGATCCCGGCGGACTTCATCGGCTTCGCCGCCCCGGTCCACGATCTGCTGCCCGGCCTCATCGCCCAGCACGACCTGCTGATGGCCAACTTCTTCGCCCAGACCCAGGCCCTCGCCTTCGGCAAGACGCCCGACGAGGTCCGTGCGGAGGGCGTGCCCGAGGCGCTGGTGCCGCACAAGACGTTCCGGGGCAACCACCCCACGACGACGATCCTGGCCGACCGGCTCACCCCCTCGGTCCTCGGTCAGCTCATCGCGCTCTACGAGCACAAGGTCTTCGTCCAGGGCGCCATCTGGAACATCGACTCCTTCGACCAGTGGGGCGTCGAACTGGGCAAGGTCCTCGCCAAGAAGATCGAGCCGCTCCTGACCGGGGACAGCGGCGCGGACACCGGGCAGCTCGACAGCTCCACCGCCGCCCTGGTCGCCGCCTACCGCACGCTGCGGGGGCGCTGAGCCCATGGCACCGGGGGAGGGGACGACGGTACGGCTGCGGCCGCCGCGCAACACGCTGAACGAGCGGGCCGTCGGCTGGTGGCGGGTCCAGTGGCTGCTGTTCACCGTCGGGCACGTCGTGCCGCTCGTGGTGCTGGGCGCGCTGATCGGCCCCGCCCGCTTCTGGCTGCTGCTGTCCGCCGCGGTCCTGGCCGCGGCGGGGGCGGCGGCCACCGTCCTCCTCCCCCTGTGGTGGTTCCGCACGCACCGCTGGGAGATCACCGAGGACGCGGTGTACGTCCGCACCGGGTTCTTCTGGCAGGAGTGGCGGATCGCCCCGATGTCCCGGATCCAGACCGTCGACACCGTACGGGGCCCGCTGGAGCAGCTCTACCGGCTCGCCACCGTCACGGTCACCACCGCCTCCGCCAAGGGCGCGGTACGCATCCAGGGGCTGGACCACGAGGTGGCCGCCGAACTGGCCCGGCAGCTCACCCGCATCACCCGCGACACCCCGGGCGACGCCACATGAGCGCCGCCGCCCCGGAAGGCGACTGGCGCCGTCTCGACCCCCGTACGGTTCTGGTCGCCGCCGTCGTCGTGGCGGGCGTCGTCGCGGGCGCCGCCATCCCCGCCACCCTCGGGCTCTCCCGCTGGCTCGGCCTCCCCCTCGCCGTCCTCTGGGCGCTGGCCGGGGCCCTCCTGGTCATCGCGGCCGCGGCGGGCGCCGACCGGGTCCGCTGGCACCGCACCCGCTACCGCATCGGCGATCAGCACGTCGAGCTCCACACCGGCCTGCTCCTCGTCAAGCGCCGTTCCCTGGCCCGGACACGCATCCGCACGGTCGACCTCACCGCCAACCTGCTGCTGCGCCTCCTCGGCCTGGTCACCGTCCGCATCGGCACGGGGGAACAGGGCCACGACTCGACGCTCACCCTGGACCCGGTCACCCGAGCCGAGGGCGAGCGGCTGCGCCGTCTGCTGCTGGAACGCGCCGCGGCCCCGCAGTCCGGCGGCCACCGCGAGGGCGAGCTGGCGGTGCTGGACCCCCGGTGGATCCGCTACGCCCCGGTCTCCTTCGTCGCCCCCATGCTCGGCGGTGCGGCGGCCGGAGCCGTGATGCAGATCAGCGACTGGGTCGGGGCCCAGGGAGCGGTCATCGCCTGGGTCGGCGACCGCTTCCGGGACACCCCGCTGACCTGGGTGATCCTCAGCCTGGTCGTGGCGGCCCTGGTCGCGGGCGCCGCCGGGGCGCTCGGCCTCTGGATCGAGATGTGGTGGAACTACCGCCTGGAGCGCGAGCCGGGCGGCACGCTGCGGGTGCGGCGCGGGCTGTTCACCTCCCGGTCGATCTCCGTGGAGGAGGCCCGGCTGCGCGGCGTCGACCTGGTCGAGCCGCTCGGTGTCCGGCTGCTCGGCGCGGCCCGGCTGGAGGCCATCACCACCGGGCTCGCCAAGGACCACGAGGGCCAGAGCGCAGACCACAACACCCTGCTTCCGGCGGTGCCCCGGCCCAGGGCCGACACCGTCGCCGCCGATGTGCTGCGCGAGGCGGTCACCCCGACCGGCGCCACGCTGATCCGCCACCCGTACGCCGCCCGGGGCCGCCGACTGCGCTGGTCGCTCGCCACGGCCCTGGCCCCCCTCCTGCTCCTCGTCCTCCTCGGGGCCCTGCTCACCCCTGTGCTGCTCTGGATCGCCCTGGGCTGCGCGGTGGTCTTCGTTCCGCTGGCGGTGGCCCTGGCCCTGGACGCATACCGGGGGCTCGGGCACGCACTCTCCGGGCGCTATCTGGTGACCCGCTCCGGCACGGTCCGCCGCTCCACCGCTGCCCTGGAACGGGCCGGGGTGATCGGCTGGACGGTCAAGCAGTCGGTCTTCCAGCGCCGCGCCGGGCTGCTCAGCATCACGGCCACCACCGCCGCCGGCGGGGGCGCGTACACCGCCTACGACACCGACGCGAGCGAGGGCCTCACCTTCGCCGCCGAGGCCGTACCGGGACTGCTGGAACCCTTCCTGGAGCGCCCGGACCACCGTCGGGGCGACCGGCCCGTGACCGACTGCACAACCTGACCCCTGGGCAGCGGGGCCGCCGTCGGCGACGATGTCGATCATGACCTTCACCCACCGCCGTACCGTGCTCACCGCCCTCGCCACCGCCGCCGTCAGCGGCCCGCTGCTGGGCTCGATCACCGCGACCGACGCCCATGCCACCGGCGACCTGGACATCTACACCTCCAACTCCGACCTCTACAAGAAGCTCGCGGGCAAGGAGGGCGTCGAGTTCGCCCGCCGCTACAAGAGGCACGAGTACACCGACCACTCGCTCCCGCAGAGGTATCCGTACAACCGCACCACGGTCATGGCGATGCACGGCGGCGGCATCGAGATGGGAACCTCCGAGCTCTGCCTCGCCATCGCCGGTTACCACCCCGCCACGCTGGAGCCCCTCCAGGACGGCCACGGGGTCTTCGACTACTGGATGTTCGAGGGGCTGCGCTCCTCCGGCAACCGCGATCTGCACGTCACCGCCAAGAACTGCGACGACCACGTCGCCCTCTCCATGGCCGCGAGCAGCCTCAACGTGCTGAGCCTGCACGGCTGCACGTCGGCGCAGGCGGGCACCGGCCCGCAGGCCGTGGTCGTCGGCGGACTGAACACCCGCTTCAAGACCCTGCTCAAGGCGGAGTTCGACGCGGTCGGCATCGCCTGGCGGGACGGAAGCGAGGTGCCCAACCTGGCCGGGGTCAACCGCGTCAACCCCGTCAACCGCACGATGCTCGCCAAGGGCGGTCAGCTGGAGCTCACCACGGAGCTGCGCGCCGCCATGTTCACGGTCAACACCCGCGCGGGCCGGGCCGGCAGCACGACCCCGCTCTTCGACCGCTTCGTCGGCGCCTGCCGGGCCGCGATCACGAAGCTGGAGCAGGGATCGGACCAGGTCGTCCTCTGACCTCAGGGCCCCAGCACCTCAGCACTCCAGGCCCCCGGCGCCCAACACTCCAGGCCCCCAGCACTCCGGGGGCGCCTCAGCCCCCGTGCGTCGTGTCGATGACGCAGAAGCGGTTGCCCTCGGGGTCGGCGAGCACCACGAAGTCCGGGTCCGGGGGGTAAAGCTCCCACGCGACCCTTTCGGCACCGAGCCGGATCAGCCGCTCCACCTCGGCCTCCTGGACGTCGGAGTAGAGGTCGAGGTGGACCCGGGGGACTTCCTGGACGGGGGAGGCGGAGCGGCCCAGCGCCACCCCGACGCCCGGGCCCTCGACCGGGACCAGTACCACCCAGTCGTCCGTGCCCGGCTCGCGCTCGGTGTAGTCCAGTGCCGCCTTCCAGAAGGCGGCGGCCCGCCGTACGTCGGACGCGCCCATCACCACGGTTCCGATATGCACCATGGGCCGAGCCTTTCATGCCGCGGGCTGCGCCGACGCGTCGCGCGGCTTCGGCTTTCACGTTGAACGGAATGGTCACGCATGAGCCCCGAGAACGAAGGCATCGACGATACGCAGGGCATCCTGTACCGACTTATCGACAAGGAGTCCGGAAAGCTCCTTCTGGCCGCCGAGGACCTCCGCGGCTACTTCGTGGAGGAGGACCCGGAGCCGCCGGAGGCCGTCACCGTCACCTTCGTCCGAGCGCACCAGGTCGGCCGTGCCCGGCGGAAGACCGAGCGGGCCGAGCTCCAGGTCGTCGACCGGCAGGGGAGGACAATCGGGGCGTACCACCTCGGGAGGGTGATCGCCGCGTTCCGGCACGAGCTCGTGCCCTCCGGCGCGGACCGCCCCGACCTCGACTACTCCTTCGGACACACCTGCGAGTACCCCCGGGCCGGAGAGATCTGGCGGAAGTGGGCCACGGACCGACCCGTCGAGCGCGGAGAATGGGCCCGCTACCCGTCCGACTGGCACGAGAGCTGGCTGCACGTCGTGCAGACCGCCTGGTTCGACTCCGGGCGGAATGCGACGCGCTACGAGACCGACGGGACGGCGGTCATCGACGGCACCGGGATCAGCACGAGGGCAGGCTTCTACTGCGCCCTGGGAGAAGCCGTCAACGGGCCCGGCGGCTACTTCGGTTCGAACCGCGACGCGGTCGTCGACTGCCTTCGGACCATGCGGCGCGACGGAGCGACGCCGTTCCGCCTGGTGTGGCGGAACTTCGCGGCCTCCCGCGAGGCGCTGGGCAGCGATTTCACCGAGAGCGTTCTCGCGCTGTTCGAGGAGTGCGGTGTGGAGACCGAGCTGTCCTCGGAGTGATGTTCCGCGCCGCTCCTTGAGCGGCGCGTCTGTCACGCCGCAGGCCCGGACCGCTCGGTGGAAGCGGTCC
The DNA here is from genome assembly GCF_055577965.1 of Streptomyces sp. NPDC033165. Lineage (NCBI taxonomy): Bacteria > Bacillati > Actinomycetota > Actinomycetes > Kitasatosporales > Streptomycetaceae > Streptomyces > Streptomyces sp. NPDC033165. The sequence continues at coordinate 81,690 of NZ_JBVIPK010000001.1, read as the reverse complement.
GGGCCTGCGAAGTGCCGGGGCTCAGGCAGAGGCCGGCGGATACAGCGCGCGCGGCAGTCGCGAGGCCGCCGGCTCGTCCAGCAGCCACAGCGTCCGGCTGCGCCCGTACGCGCCCGCCGCAGGGGCCTGGATCTCCCCGGCCCCGGACAGGGCGATGGCCGCGGCCTCCGCCTTGTCCTCGCCCGCCGCCAGCAGCCACACCTCACGCGCCGCGCGGATCGCGGGCAGCGTGAGGGAGACCCGGACCGGCGGAGGCTTGGGCGCCCCGCGCACACCGACGACGGTGCGCTCCGTCTCCCGTACGGCAGGCAGCTCGGGGAAGAGCGAGGCCACGTGCGTGTCCGGGCCGACGCCCAGCATCAGCACGTCGAACGTGGGCACCGGGCCGTGGTCCTCGGGGCCCGCTGCGGCGGCCAGTTCGGCCGCGTACGCCGCTGCCGCGTCGCCCACGTCCTTGCCGTGCGGGCCGTCCGACGCGGGCATCGGGTGGACCCGGGCCGGGTCCAGCGGCACCGCGTCGAGCAGCGCCTCGCGGGCCTGGGTGACATTGCGCTCCGGGTCCCCCTCGGGCAAGAACCGCTCATCGCCCCACCACAGGTCCAGGCGTGCCCAGTCGATCGCGTCCCGGGCGGGCGCGGCGGCGAGCGCCGCCAGCAGGCCGTTGCCGTTGCGCCCGCCGGTCAGCACCACCGAGGCATGGCCACGGGCGGCCTGGGCATCCACGATCTTCGTGATCAGCCGGGCCGCCGCGGCCTGCGCCATCAGCTCCTTGTCACGGTGCACGACGAGCTGAGGAGGCGTCACTTGGCGGCCGCCTTCTTGGCCGGGGCCTTCTTCGCCGCGGGCGCCTTCGGCTCGGCGGACTTCTCCGGCTTGTCCGCCGAGCCCGCCGTGTCCGACGCGCGGCCGAGGGGCGTGGCCGTGACGTCGCCGCCCTGGTGCAGCTTCTCGACGCCGAACTTGACCGAGGACTCGTAGGTGTTGTCCGGGTCGAGCCGGCGCAGCTCCTCCGCCAGCAGCTCTGCGGTCTCGCGCCGTTTGAGCGCCACCGCGCGGTCCGGCTGGTTCTGCATGGAGAGCGTGGCCAGCGAGCCGTCGGGGCGGTCCAGGACGATGACGCCGTTCTTCGTCTCCATCCGGACCGCGGTGAGCCCCGGCCCCCCGGAGTGCGTGCGCTCCACCGGGACGCCCAGCCGGTCCGCGAGCCACATGGCCAGCAGCTCGCAGCTCGGGTTGTCGCTCTCGCCCTCCACGGTCGCGCCGATGACCTCGGCGGGCTGCTGGTCGAGCGCGGCGGCCAGCATCGAGCGCCAGGGCGTGATCCGGGTCCAGGCCAGGTCGGTGTCGCCCGGACTGTAGGCCGCGGCCCGCACCGCCAGCTCGTCGAGCGGGCGCTCGGCGGAGTAGGCGTCGGTGATCCGGCGCTGGGCGAGGGCCCCGAGCGGGTCCTTCGCCGGGTCGGCGGGCGCGCCCTCGGGCCACCACACCACGACCGGGGCGTCCGGCAGCAGCAGCGGAAGGACCACCGACTGGGCGTGGTTGGCCAGTTCGCCGTGGAGCCGCAGGACGACGGTCTCACCGGTGCCCGCGTCGGAACCGACCCGGACCTCGGCGTCCAGGCGGGCGTCCCGCCGGGCCCGCGGCGAGCGGCTGACCCGCTTGATCACCGCGATGATCCGCGAGGGGTGCTCGCGCGAGGCGTCACCGGCCGACTTGAGCGCGTCGTAGGCGTTCTCCTCGTCGGTGACGATGACCAGCGTGAGCACCATGCCGATGGCGGGGGTGCCGATGGCCCGGCGGGCCGAGACCAGTGCCTGGTTGATCTTGCTGGATGTGGTTTCCGTGAGATCGATCTTCATGGCCGCCTCCAGCTCCGTCCGTCGCGTGCGAGCATCTCGTCCGCCTCGGCCGGACCCCAGGTCCCGGCCGCGTACTGCGCGGGCTTGCCGTGCTTGTCCCAGTACTCCTCGATCGGGTCGAGGATGTTCCAGGAGAGCTCGACCTCCTGGTGACGGGGGAAGAGGTTGGCGTCGCCGAGCAGGACGTCCAGGAGGAGCCGCTCGTACGCCTCCGGGCTGGACTCCGTGAAGGATTCGCCGTACGCGAAGTCCATCGTGACGTCCCGGACCTCCATCGAGGTGCCGGGGACCTTGGAGCCGAAGCGCACGGTGACGCCCTCGTCCGGCTGGACCCGGATGACCAGGGCATTGCCGCCGAGCTCCTCGGTCGCGCCGGACTCGAAGGGGAGGTACGGGGCGCGCTTGAAGACGACCGCGATCTCCGTGACCCGGCGGCCGAGCCGCTTGCCGGTCCGGAGGTAGAACGGGACGCCCGCCCAGCGGCGGTTGTTGATCGTCAGCTTGATCGCGGCGAAGGTGTCGGTCGTCGACTTGGGGTCGATGCCGTCCTCCTCCAGATAGCCGAGGACCTCCTCGCCGCCCTGCCAGGCGTGCGCGTACTGGCCGCGCACCGTGTGCTTGCCGAGGTCCTCGGGCAGCTCGACGGCGGTGAGGACCTTGAGCTTCTCGGCGACCAGGGCCTTGGGATGGAAGGAGCCGGGCTCCTCCATCGCGGTCAGCGCCAGCAGCTGGAGCAGGTGGTTCTGGATGACGTCACGGGCGGCGCCGATGCCGTCGTAGTAGCCCGCCCGGCCGCCGATGCCGATGTCCTCGGCCATCGTGATCTGTACGTGGTCGACGTAGGACCGGTTCCAGATCGGCTCGAACATCGTGTTGGCGAACCGCAGCGCCAGGATGTTCTGGACCGTCTCCTTCCCCAGGTAGTGGTCGATCCGGAAGACCTCGTTGGGCGGGAAGACGGCGTGCACGAGCTGGTTGAGCTCCTGCGCGCTGGCCAGGTCGTGGCCGAACGGCTTCTCGATGACGGCACGCCGCCAGGAGCCCTCGCTCTGGTCGGCCAGGCCGTGCTTCTTGAGCTGCTGGACGACCTTGGGGAAGAACTTCGGCGGCACCGACAGGTAGAAGGCGAAGTTGCCGCCCGTGCCCTGTGCCTTGTCGAGCTCCTCGATGGTCGCCTTCAGCGTCTCGAACGCCTCGTCGTCGTCGAAGTTGCCCTGGACGAAGCGCATCCCCTGGATGAGCTGCTGCCAGACCTCCTCGCGGAACGGCGTACGGGCGTGCTCCTTGACGGCGTCATGGACGACCTGGGCGAAGTCCTCGTCCTCCCAGTCGCGGCGAGCGAAACCGATGAGCGAGAAGCCCGGCGGCAGCAGGCCGCGATTGGCCAGGTCGTAGACGGCGGGCATCAGCTTTTTACGGGACAAATCGCCCGTGACGCCAAAGATGACCAGGCCCGACGGCCCCGCGATACGCGGGAGCCGTCGGTCCTGGGCGTCACGGAGCGGGTTGGCTCCGGGAACACCAGACAAAGTGGTCAGCCCTCCGAAGGGGCGAGGCGGTCGAGCTCTGCCTCGGTCGACTTGAGCAGGTCGTTCCAGGACGCCTCGAACTTCTCGACGCCCTCGTCCTCCAGCACCTGCACGACGTCGTCGTACGAGATGCCGAGCTTGTTGACCGTGTCGAGGTCGGCGCGGGCCTGGTCGTAGCCGCCGGTGACGGTGTCGCCGGTGATCCGGCCGTGGTCGGCCACCGCGTCCAGGGTCGCCTCCGGCATGGTGTTGACCGTGTTGGGCGCGACCAGGTCGTCGACGTACAGCGTGTCCTTGTACGCCGGGTCCTTGACGCCGGTGGAGGCCCACAGCGGGCGCTGCTTGTTGGCCTGCGCCTTGTCGAGCGCGGCCCAGCGGTCGGAGGAGAAGACCTCCTCGTACGCCTCGTAGGCCAGCCGGGCGTTGGCCAGCGCGGACTTGCCCTTGGCCGCCTTCGCCTCGTCCGAGCCGATTGCGTCGAGCCGCTTGTCGATCTCGGTGTCCACACGGGACACGAAGAACGAGGCGACCGAGTGGATCTTGGAGAGGTCCAGGCCCGCGGCCTTGGCCTTCTCCAGGCCCGCCAGGTAGGCGTCCATGACCGCGCGGTAGCGCTCCAGCGAGAAGATCAGCGTCACGTTCACGCTGATGCCCCGGCCGATGACCTCGGTGATGGCCGGCAGGCCGGCCTTCGTCGCCGGGATCTTGATCAGGGTGTTCGGCCGGTCCACCAGCCAGGCCAGCTGCTTGGCCTCGGCGACGGTGGCCGTGGTGTTGTGCGCCAGGCGCGGGTCCACCTCGATGGAGACCCGGCCGTCCTGGCCGTCCGTCGCGTCGAAGACCGGGCGCAGGATGTCGGCGGCGTCACGGACGTCCGCCGTCGTGATCATGCGGAGGGCTTCCTCGACGGTGACCTTGCGGGCCGCGAGGTCGGTGAGCTGCTGCTCGTAACCGTCGCCCGACGAGATCGCCTTCTGGAAGATCGACGGGTTGGTGGTGACGCCGACGACATGGCTCTGGTCGATCAGCTCGGCCAGATTGCCGGAGGTGATCCGCTTGCGCGACAGGTCGTCGAGCCAGATCGCCACGCCCTCGTCGGAGAGGCGCTTGAGTGCGTCTGTCATGAGTTGCATCTCCTACTAGTCGTATACACCGGCGTCAGCGTGTGGCGGCGGCGAGAGATTCCCGCGCGGCGGCGGCCACGTTCTCGGGCGTGAAGCCGAACTCGCGGAAGAGCACCTTCGCGTCGGCCGAGGCCCCGAAGTGCTCCAGCGAGATGATCCGCCCGGCGTCACCGACGTAGCGGTACCAGGTCAGGCCGATGCCCGCCTCGACGGCGACGCGCGCCTTCACCGACGGCGGCAGCACGCTGTCCTTGTATGCCTGGTCCTGCTCCTCGAACCACTCGACCGACGGCATCGAGACCACCCGGGTCGGCACCCCGGCCGCCTGGAGCTGCTCGCGCGCCTCGACGGCGACGTGGACCTCGGAACCGGTGGCGATGAGCAGCACCTGCGGCTTGCCGCCCTCGGCCTCGAACAGGACGTAACCGCCCTTGGCCGCGTCCTCGTTGGGCTCGTACGTCGGCACGCCCTGCCGGGTCAGCGCCAGACCGTGCGGGGCGCCCTTGCCGAAGACCTTGGTGTAGCGGCGCAGGATCTCGCGCCAGGCGATGGCGGTCTCGTTCGCGTCGGCCGGGCGCACGATGTTCAGGCCCGGGATGGCGCGCAGCGCGGCCAGGTGCTCGACCGGCTGGTGCGTCGGGCCGTCCTCGCCGAGACCGATCGAGTCGTGCGTCCACACGTAGGTCACCGGCAGGTGCATCAGCGCGGAGAGCCGCACCGCGTTGCGCATGTAGTCGGAGAACACCAGGAAGGTGCCGCCGTAGATGCGGGTGTTGCCGTGCAGCGCGATGCCGTTCATGGCGGCGGCCATGGCGTGCTCGCGGATGCCGAAGTGGATCGTCCGGCCGTACGGGTCGGCCTCCGGCAGCGGGTTGCCCGCCGGGAGGAACGACGACGTCTTGTCGATCGTGGTGTTGTTCGAGCCCGCGAGGTCGGCGGAGCCGCCCCACAGCTCGGGCACGACCTCGCCCAGCGCCTGGAGCACCTTGCCGGAGGCGGCACGGGTGGCCAGGCCCTTGCCGGGCTCGAAGAAGGGGAGCTTCTCCTCCCAGCCCTCGGGCAGCTCGCCCGCGGAGATCCGGTCGAAGGCGGCGGCGCGCTCCGGGTTGGCGGTGCGCCACGCGGCGAACGCCTTGTCCCACTCGGCACGGGCCTCGCGGCCGCGGTCCAGGGCCTGCCGGGTGTGGCCGATGACCTCGTCGGATACCTCGAAGGTCTGCTCCGGGTCGAAGCCGAGGACCCGCTTGGTCGCCGCGATCTCGTCGTCGCCGAGCGCCGAGCCGTGCGCGGCCTCGGTGTTCTGGGCGTTCGGGGCGGGCCAGGCGATGATCGAGCGGGCCGCGATGAACGAGGGGCGCTCGGTCTCGGCCTTGGCCGCCTGGAGCGCCGCGTACAGACCCGCCGGGTCCAGGTCGCCGCTGGGCAGCTGGTCGACACGCTGGACGTGCCAGCCGTACGCCTCGTACCGCTTGAGGGTGTCCTCGGAGACCGCGGTCTCCGTGTCGCCCTCGATGGAGATGTGGTTGTCGTCCCAGAGCAGGACCAGGTTGCCCAGCTTCTGGTGCCCGGCCAGCGAGGACGCCTCGGCCGAGATGCCCTCCTGGAGGCAGCCGTCACCCGCGACGACCCACACCATGTGGTCGAACGGGGAGGTGCCGGGGGCCGCTTCCGGGTCGAAGAGACCGCGCTCGTAGCGGGCGGCCATCGCCATGCCCACGGCGTTGGCGACACCCTGGCCCAGCGGCCCGGTCGTCGTCTCCACGCCGACGGTGTGGCCGTACTCCGGGTGGCCCGGGGTCTTGGAGCCCCAGGTGCGGAAGGCCTTGAGGTCATCGAGCTCCAGGCCGTAACCGGCCAGGTAGAGCTGGATGTAGAGGGTCAGGCTGGAGTGGCCCGCGGAGAGGACGAACCGGTCGCGACCGGTCCAGTCGGCGTCCGCCGGGTCGTGCCTCATCACCTTCTGGAAGAGGGTGTACGCGGCAGGAGCCAGGCTCATCGCCGTGCCCGGGTGGCCGTTTCCGACTTTCTGTACGGCGTCCGCGGCGAGGACGCGGACGGTGTCCACGGCCCGCTGGTCCAAATCGGTCCACTGGAGGTCTGTGGTGGTCGGCTTGATGCTCACCCTGAGTCAGGGCTCCTCTCCACTGTCGTAAACCGGTGACTGTTACCGCACCGGGCGCTGTCGAGCCTACCCCCGCCGCGGGGGACACTTTCCGAGCACTTTCCAGGGTGCGGGCGAGCCGGTCGGTTCGCCTCCCGGCGGAAAGCGCCCCCCCGGGTACACAGTCACCCCCAACACGACCCCACCCCCGCGAAGGACGGCGTATCCCCAACGTCTACAGTGGTCGGGTTCGCGCAAGTCTTCACCGGGCCTCCACGCCCGGAGCTTGCTGGGATTTCTCTGTCAGGGGTGTGCGTGACGGCCGTCGAGTCCCGACCCGCAGGGGTCGCCTTGACTCCCAGCCCAGGGGGCCATCGCCCGTTCGGGGCCCGCGTCAAGGCATTCGTGGCGCTTACCAAGCCACGGATCATCGAGCTGTTGCTCATCACCACCGTTCCGGTGATGTTCCTCGCTGCCCAGGGTGTACCCGACCTGTGGCTCGTTCTCACCACCACCGTCGGGGGCTATCTCTCCGCCGGCGGTGCCAACGCGCTCAACATGTACATCGACCGCGACATCGACGCGCTGATGGACCGCACCTCGCAGCGCCCGCTGGTCACCGGGATGGTCAGCCCGCGTGAGTGCCTGGTGTTCGGCATCTCCCTCGGGGTGGTCTCCACCCTATGGTTCGGGCTGCTCGTCAACTGGCTCTCCGCCGCCCTCGCGCTCGGCGCGCTCCTCTTCTACGTCGTCGTCTACACGATGCTGCTGAAGCGCCGCACCTCGCAGAACATCATCTGGGGCGGGATCGCGGGCTGCCTGCCGGTGCTCATCGGCTGGTCCTCCGTGACGAACTCCCTCTCCTGGGCCGCCGTCATCCTCTTCGCCGTCATCTTCTTCTGGACGCCGCCGCATTACTGGCCGCTGTCGATGAAGGTCAAGGAGGACTACGCCCGGGTCGGCGTCCCGATGCTCCCGGTCATCGCCTCCAACCGGGTGGTCGCCCGGCAGATCGTCATCTACAGCTGGGTGATGGTCGGAGTCTCCCTCCTGCTCACCCCGCTGGGCTACACCGGCTGGTTCTACACCGCGGTGGCCCTGCTGGCGGGCGGTTTCTGGCTCTGGGAGGCCCACGGCCTGCAGAACCGGGCCAGGGCCGGGGTGACCGGCGGCAAGCTCAAGGAGATGCGGCTGTTCCACTGGTCCATCACCTACGTCTCCCTCCTCTTCCTCGCCGTCGCGGTGGACCCCTTCCTCCGCTGAGCACGCTCAAGGGCCGACTCAAGGGCCGACGGGCGGGTCACGTGGCACAAGCCACGTGACCCGCCCGTCGCCAGTTGATCTACTCGTCGGTAGCATCCTGTCCATGGCAGAGAAGGCAGCAGAAGCGGCAGACACCGAGCAGACCTCGCGCACCGACGCCAGGAAGGCGGCGCGCGCGGACCGCAGGGCGGCGAAGCTCGCCCGCGAGATCGGCTCCTTCGCCAAGGAGCACGGCGGCGCCGAGGGGCAGCTCGCCTACATCGGCCAGGCGGGCGCCCGTATCGTCCTGGTCGGCGAGGACGGCGCCTGGGGCGACCTCGTCGCACCGACCTACGCCGTCGCCGAGAGCGCGGCGAAGAAGTCCGGCATCACGCTGCACGAGGAGTTCGACGGCGAATTCGCGCTCAAGGTCCGCACCGGCCCGTACGAGTGGTCCCGGATGGCCGGGATGCAGATCGGCGGCCCCTCCAACGACCGCTGAACGGCACGGGCGCTTTCCCCGCCTCCCGGGCAACACCTGAGCCGGGGCTCACCCGTTAGGCCGTGCATACGCACGCCGTCCCAGGGAGCCCCGGATGACCGACACCGTGCCCGTGGCCGACCTGGTCGACCAGAACTGCCACGGCATTCTCCGTACGGAGCTGGGCCTCGGCACCTTCGAGGCCCGGCTCACCGCCGCCCCGGCCCCGGCCGCCCCCGGCACCACCTTCTTCGACACCCAGACCGGCTTCGCCGTGCGCCGCTGGTGCCCGCCCCTGCTGGGCCTCGAAGCGCACTGCCCGCCCGCCCGCTATCTGGCCCGCCGCCGGGAGCTGGGCGTCGCGGAGACCTCCCGCCGACTGCTGCGCGCCACCGGCGTCACCGCCCACCTCGTCGACACCGGCCTCCCCGGCGACCTCACGGGCCCGGCCGAGATGGCATCGGCGGCCGGGTCCGAGGCCCGCGAGATCGTCCGCCTGGAAGTCCTCGCCGAGCAGGTCGCCGACACCTCCGGGACCGTCGACACCTTCCTGGTCAACCTCGGCGAGGCCGTGCACACCGCCGCCTCCTCGGCTGTCGCGTTCAGCTCCGTCACCCGTGCCCCGGACGCCCGCGCCGCCGCGCCCGAGCCGCCGGGGCCGGGGCGGGTGCGGGCGGCGGCCGGGCGCTGGCTCGCCCGGCGGGAGGCGGAGCGCCGGGCCGCCCGCCGGGGCGCGGTGCCGCGGGGCAGCGGCCGCGGGGCGCCCGCCGAGCCGGAGCTGCTGGACCATCTGCGGTGGAGCGCGGTCGCCTGCGGGCTGCCGCTGCAACTGCGCCTGGGCGCCGGGGACCCGGCGTGCCTCGCGGACTTCGCCGCCGCGACCGAGGGCCACGGCTGCGACCTGATCCTGCTGCACGGGTACCCGTACCACCGGCAGGCCGCCGCGCTGGCGGGGCGGCACCCGCACGTCTACGCCGACCTGGGGACCGTGCCGGCGCGGACCGGGGCGCGGGCCGCGGGCGTGCTGGCGGAGATCCTGGAGCTCGCGCCGTTCGGCAAGCTGCTGTTCTCCAGCGGGGCCCAGGGGCTGCCGGAGCTGCACCTGGTGGGTGCGCGGCAGTTCCGCGAGGCGCTGGGCCGGGTGCTGGGGGACTGGGTGGCGGACGGCGCGTGGACCCGGGGCGACGCGGCCCGGGTCGCCGCGATGATCGGGTCGGGCAACGCGCGCCGGGTGTACGGGCTGGGGTGAGGAGCCGTCATACGGGAGGGGGCGACGGGCACCCGGCCCGTCGCCCCCTCCCGTACAGAGCTCTCTCAGACGGCCGTGGCCGTCGCCGTCTCCGGTCGCCCGGCGGACGGGCCGGGCAGCGGGGCGGGGGCCTCGTCGTCGCGCTCGCGCATGCTCAGCACGAGGCGGATCACGGCGATCCACATGATGGCCGAGCCGAACATGTGGATGCCCACCAGGATCTCGGGGACCTCGGTGAAGTACTGGACGTACCCGATCGCGCCCTGGGCGAGCAGCACGACCAGCAGATCGCGGGCGCGGGCCCGGGTGTCGGCGGGCGCGTCCACCACCCGCAGGGCCAGCCACATGGCGATGGCCAGGGCGCAGACCACCCAGGCGGCGATGGCGTGCACATGGGCGGCCACCGACCAGTCCCACGGCATGCGCGGTACGTCGCTGCTGTCGCCCGCGTGCTTGCCGGAACCGGTCACCGTGGTGCCGAGCACGATCAGGACCACCGTGGTCGCCACGATCGCCCAGGCCAGCCGTCGCACCGGCAGGGGCGCGCGCGGGCGCGGCGGTCCGTCGCCCTCGCCGACCCGCACCCAGGTGATCACCGTGACCGCGAGGAGGGCGTTGGCGAGCAGGAAGTGCCCGGCCACCGTCCACGGGTTGAGGCCCGCCCACACCGTGATCCCGCCGAGGACCGCGTTCCCCAGCACGATCCAGAACTGCGACCAGGCCAGCCGGGTCAGCTTGCGGCGGCGCGGCTTGAGGCAGCTGACCGCGATGATCGCCCAGCCGACGGCCGCCGACAGGACGTAGGTCAGCATCCGGTTGCCGAACTCGATCGCGCCGTGCAGACCCTGTTCGGGCGTCGCGAACAGGCTGTCGTCGGTGCACTTGGGCCAGGTGTCGCAGCCGAGCCCCGAACCGGTCAGCCGGACCGCTCCGCCCGTGACGATGATGAAGACGCTCATCATGACGGCGGAGAGCGCTGCGCGCTTCACCACCCGGGTGGACGGCGTCCAGCGCTTGGCGATGAGGGAGATGGGGGTTTCCACGCGGACCATCGTAGGACGGGGCTTGTGCATGATTTCACGAGGGGTGGGTTCGTACCCGCTTGCCCGTGAAGATCCCTGCTGCCGGACCTACTCCCAGCGGAAGAACCTCGCCGCCGCGCCCAGCCCCAGCACCGCCCAGACCGCGAGGATCCCGGCCTGGGCCCACGGCATCGACGCGCCGTGCTGGAGGACGTCCCGCAGCCCCTCGGAGAGCGCCGAGATGGGCAGCAGCCCCAGCACCGACTGCACCGCGTCCGGGAACTTGTCCAGCGGCACGATCACCCCGCCGCCGACCAGCAGCAGCAGGAACACCAGGTTGGCGGCGGCGAGCGTCGCCTCGGCCTTCAGCGTCCCGGCCATCAGCAGCCCGAGCCCGGAGAACGCGGCGGTGCCCAGGACGAGGAGCAGCAGGACGGACAGCGGGCCGCCCGCGGGCGACCAGCCCAGCGCGAAGGCGATGGCCGTCAGCAGCACGATCTGGAGCACCTCGGTGACCAGCACCGACAGGGTCTTCGCGGTCATCAGCGCCCAGCGCGGCAGCGGGGAGGCCCCGAGCCGCTTGAGGACCCCGTATCGGCGCTCGAAGCCGGTGGCGATGGCCTGGCCGGTGAAGGCGGTGGACATCACGGCGAGAGCGAGGATGCCCGGGGCCAGGAAGTCGACCGACGAGCCCGAGCCGGTGTCCACGATGTCGACCGCGCTGAACAGCACGAGGAGCAGCGTCGGGATGATCACCGTCAGCAGCAGCTGCTCGCCGTTGCGCAGCAGCATCCGGGTCTCCAGCGCGGTCTGCGCGGCGATCATCCGGGGGAGCGGGGCGGCGCCGGGGCGCGGGGTGTACGTACCGGCGCTCATGCGCGCAGCTCCTTGCCGGTCAGTTCGAGGAAGACGTCCTCCAGGGTGTGCCGCTCGACGGAGATGCCCTCGGGCATCACGCCGTGCTGGGCGCACCAGGAGGTCACGGTGGCCAGCAGCTGCGGGTCGATGCTCCCGGTGATGCGGTACGTCCCCGGCAGCGGCTCGGCCGCCCCGGAGCCGTCGGGGAGCGCCTTGACCAGCGAGCCGAGGTCGAGCCCCGGGCGGCCGGTGAAGCGCAGGGTGTTCTCCGCGCCGCCCCGGCAGAGCTGCTCGGGGCTGCCCTGGGCGATGACCCGGCCCGCGTCGATGATCGCGACGTCGTCGGCGAGCGCTTCGGCCTCGTCCATGAAGTGGGTGGTGAGCACCACGGAGACCCCGTCGGCCCGCAGTTCGCGCACCAGGTCCCAGGTGGAGCGGCGGGCCTGCGGGTCCAGGCCCGCCGTCGGCTCATCCAGGAAGACCAGCTCGGGCCGGCCGACGACCGCCATGGCCAGGGCGAGCCGCTGCTGCTGGCCGCCGGAGAGCCGCCGGTAGGCGGTACGGCCGCAGGAGCCGAGGCCCAGGCGCTCGATCAGGGCGTCCACGTCGAGGGGGTGGGCGTGCAGCTTCGCCATGTGGCGGAGCATCTCCTCGGCCCGGGCGCCGGAGTAGATCCCGCCGGACTGGAGCATCACCCCGATCCGGGGGCGCAGCCGCTCCGCCTCGGCGACCGGGTCGAGCCCGAGGACCCGTACGGTGCCGGCGTCGGGGCGGCGGTAGCCCTCGCAGGTCTCGATCGTGGTGGTCTTCCCGGCGCCGTTCGGGCCGAGCACGGCGGTCACCGCGGCGGCCGGGACCGTCAGGTCGAGGCCGTTCACCGCGGTCTTCGTGCCGTACCGCTTCACCAGGCCGCTGACCTGTACGACGGGCTCGTTCTCCATGGCGAGCCAGTCTAGGCAGGGCCCGGCGGGGACCCGGCTCCGGGGCCAGATTAGGTAACCCTAAGTGACGAACCACACCGTAGATCGTTTCGGACCGTGGTTGTCAGGGTCGAACGAATTACGCAACAATGGTGTTGTGAAATACGACGGACGGGCTCCTCAGGAGGAACTCGCGACCGGAGAGCGCTCGACGCGCAACCGGGTCGCGCGCTCCATCCTGGACCACGGTCCGTCCACCGTCGCCGATCTCGCCAAGCGCGTAGGCCTCACCCAGGCCGCCGTCCGTCGCCACCTGGACGCCCTCGTCTCCGACGATGTCGTCGAAGCCCGTGAACAGCGGGTCTACGGAGCACGGACCCGCGGCAGGCCCGCCAAGGTGTTCGCCCTGACGGACTGCGGCCGGGACGCCTTCGACCAGTCCTACGACAAGCTGGCCGCCGACGCCCTGCGCTTCATCGCCGAGTCCGGGGGTGACGACGCGATCATCGCCTTCGCCCGTGCCCGGATGGCCGCGACGGGCGAGGCGTACCGCGCCGCGGTCGAGGCGGCGGAGCCCGAGCGCCGTACGGAGGCGCTGGCCAGGGCCCTGACGGCCGACGGGTACGCTGCTACGGCGCGAAGCGCGCCCGGCCACCAGCAGGGCGAGCAGCTGTGCCAGCACCACTGCCCGGTGGCGCATGTCGCCGAGCAGTTCCCACAGCTGTGCGAGGCGGAGACGGAATTCTTCTCCAGCCTCCTCGGGACCCATGTGCAGCGTCTGGCCACCCTCGCCCACGGCGACGGCGTGTGCACGACATACGTGCCGCGCAGTGGCCACGCAGCACCCCCCAAGACCACCCATTCAGCATCTGCAAGCACGGCCGGGAGGAACCCCGCATGACGCTCCCCACGGAGACTGCCCACCCTGAGCTCGAGGGTCTGGGCACGTACGAATTCGGCTGGGCCGACTCCGACGCGGCAGGCGCGGCGGCGAAGCGCGGTCTGTCCGAGGCTGTCGTCCGCGACATCTCGGAGAAGAAGAACGAGCCCGAGTGGATGCTGAAGCTGCGGCTCAAGGGCCTCAGGCTCTTCGACAAGAAGCCGATGCCCAGCTGGGGCTCGGACCTGTCGGGCATCGACTTCGACAACATCAAGTACTTCGTGCGGTCCACGGAGAAGCAGGCGGCCTCCTGGGAGGACCTGCCCGAGGACATCAAGAACACCTACGACAAGCTCGGCATCCCCGAGGCGGAGAAGCAGCGCCTCGTCGCCGGTGTCGCCGCGCAGTACGAGTCCGAGGTCGTCTACCACCAGATCCGCGAGGACCTGGAGGAGCAGGGCGTCATCTTCCTGGACACCGACACCGCGCTGAAGGAGCACCCGGAGCTCTTCCAGGAGTACTTCGGCACCGTCATCCCGGTCGGCGACAACAAGTTCGCCTCGCTGAACACGGCCGTGTGGTCCGGCGGATCGTTCATCTACGTCCCCAAGGGCGTCCACGTGGACATCCCGCTCCAGGCCTACTTCCGTATCAACACGGAGAACATGGGCCAGTTCGAGCGGACGCTGATCATCGTCGACGAGGACGCCTACGTCCACTACGTCGAGGGCTGCACCGCCCCGATCTACTCCTCGGACTCGCTGCACTCCGCGGTCGTCGAGATCATCGTGAAGAAGGGCGGCCGCTGCCGCTACACGACCATCCAGAACTGGTCGAACAACGTCTACAACCTGGTGACCAAGCGGGCCGTGGCCTACGAGGGCGCGACCATGGAGTGGGTCGACGGCAACATCGGCTCCAAGGTCACCATGAAGTACCCCGCCGTCTACCTGATGGGCGAGCACGCCAAGGGCGAGACCCTGTCCATCGCCTTCGCGGGCGAGGGCCAGCACCAGGACGCCGGCGCCAAGATGGTCCACATGGCCCCGAACACCTCCTCCAACATCGTCTCCAAGTCGGTGGCGCGAGGCGGCGGGCGTACGTCCTACCGCGGTCTGATCGAGATCGGCGAGGGCGCGCCGGGCGCGAAGTCCAACGTCCTCTGCGACGCTCTGCTGGTCGACACGATCTCGCGTTCCGACACCTACCCCTACGTCGACGTCCGCGAGGACGACGTGTCGATGGGCCACGAGGCGACTGTCTCCAAGGTCTCCGAGGACCAGCTCTTCTACCTCATGAGCCGCGGACTCACCGAGTTCGAGGCCATGGCGATGATCGTGCGCGGCTTCGTCGAGCCGATCGCGAAGGAGCTGCCCATGGAGTACGCCCTGGAGCTCAACCGGCTGATCGAGCTGCAGATGGAGGGTTCGGTCGGCTAGGTCCCGTTCGGACCGGCCCCCCACCGAACCGCCCCTTCTTGACTGAGAAAGCGAGCACTACGACAGCCATGGCTGAGGCTCAGAACATCCCGGCGGGCTCCACCACCGCCGGTTCCATCGCGGTCGCCGCCGAGTCGACCGTCGCCACCCGTATGAGCGCACCCCCGTCGTTCGACGTCGCGGACTTCCCCGTCCCGCACGGCCGCGAGGAGGAGTGGCGCTTCACCCCGCTGGAGCGGCTGCGCGGGCTGCACGACGGCACCGCCGTCGCGAACGGTGGCGGCGTGAAGGTCGCGATCGAGGCCCCCGAGGGCGTCACGGTCGAGACCGTCGGCCGCGACGACTCCCGGCTCGGCAAGGCCGGTACACCGGTCGACCGGGTCGCCGCCCAGGCGTACAGCTCCTTCGAGCAGGCCTCGGTCGTCACGGTCGCCAAGGAGGCCGTGCTCACCGAGCCGATCCGGATCGCCGTGCACGGCGAGGGCGGCGTCGCCTACGGCCACCAGGTCATCGAGCTGGGCGCCTTCGCCGAGGCCGTCGTCGTCATCGACCACACCGGTGACGCGGTGCTCGCCGCCAACGTCGACTACGTGCTGGGCGACGGCGCGAAGCTGACCGTCGTCTCCGTCCAGGACTGGGACGACACCGCCGTCCACGTCGGCCAGCACAATGCGCTGGTCGGC
Source organism: Streptomyces sp. NPDC033165 (assembly GCF_055577965.1). Lineage (NCBI taxonomy): Bacteria > Bacillati > Actinomycetota > Actinomycetes > Kitasatosporales > Streptomycetaceae > Streptomyces > Streptomyces sp. NPDC033165. Next base: position 66,303 of record NZ_JBVIPK010000001.1, on the reverse strand, counting down.
CGGGACGCCTCCTTCAAGTCGATCGTCGTCACCTTCGGCGGCGACGTGGTCCGGCTGCACCCCCGGGTCGCCTACGCGGCCACCGGCGGCGAGGCGGAGCTCTTCGGTCTGTACTTCACCGACAAGGGCCAGCACCAGGAGCACCGCCTCCTGGTCGACCACAACACCCCGCACTGCAAGTCCAACGCGGTGTACAAGGGCGCCCTCCAGGGCGACGGCGCGCACGCCGTCTGGATCGGCGACGTCCTCATCCAGGCCGCGGCCGAGGGCACCGACACCTACGAGATGAACCGGAACCTCGTCCTCACCGACGGTGCCCGGGTCGACTCCGTGCCCAACCTGGAGATCGAGACCGGCGAGATCGTCGGCGCCGGCCACGCCTCGGCGACCGGCCGCTTCGACGACGAGCAGCTCTTCTACCTCCAGTCCCGCGGTATCCCGGCCGAGGAGGCCCGCCGCCTGGTCGTGCGCGGCTTCTTCGCCGAGCTGGTCCAGCAGATCGGCCTGCCGGACGTGGAAGCGCGTCTGCTCGACAAGATCGAGACCGAGCTGAAGGCGTCCGTCTGATGGCCTTCGTCAAAGCCTGTGCGCTGAGTGAGCTGGAGGACGACACCCCCAAGCGGGTGGAGCTCGACGGCACACCGGTCTCCGTCGTCCGCACCGAGGGCGAGGTGTTCGCGATCAACGACATCTGCTCGCACGCGAACGTCTCCCTCTCGGAGGGCGAGGTGGAGGACTGCGCGATCGAGTGCTGGCTGCACGGATCGTCGTTCGACCTCCGCACCGGCAAGCCGTCCGGCCTTCCCGCGACGCGCCCCGTCCCCGTATACCCCGTAAAGATCGAAGGGGACGATGTGCTCGTCTCCGTCACCCAGGAGTCCTGAGTCACCCATGGCAACGCTTGAAATCCGCGACCTGCACGTCACCGTCGAGGCCGACAACGCCACGAAGGAGATCCTCAAGGGCGTCGACCTGACCGTGAAGCAGGGCGAGACCCACGCCATCATGGGCCCCAACGGGTCCGGCAAGTCCACCCTCGCGTACTCGCTGGCGGGTCACCCCAAGTACACGATCACCAGCGGCTCGGTCACCCTGGACGGCGAGGACGTCCTGGAGATGTCCGTCGACGAGCGGGCCCGCGCCGGCCTGTTCCTCGCCATGCAGTACCCGGTCGAGATCCCCGGCGTCTCGGTCTCCAACTTCCTGCGCACCTCCGCCACCGCCGTCCGCGGCGAGGCCCCCAAGCTCCGTACGTGGGTCAAGGAGGTCAAGGAGACGATGGCCGGGCTCCAGATGGACCCGTCCTTCGCCGAGCGCAACGTCAACGAGGGCTTCTCCGGCGGTGAGAAGAAGCGCCACGAGATCCTTCAGCTGGAGCTCCTCAAGCCGAAGATCGCCGTCCTGGACGAGACCGACTCCGGCCTCGACGTCGACGCGCTCAAGACCGTTTCCGAGGGCGTCAACCGCGTCCGGGCGACCGGTGAGGTCGGCACCCTGCTGATCACCCACTACACCCGCATCCTGAAGTACATCCAGCCCGACTTCGTGCACGTCTTCGCGGGCGGCCGGATCGCGGCCTCCGGCGGCGCCGAGCTCGCCGACCAGCTGGAGAACGAGGGCTACGAGGCCTACACGAAGGGTGGCGCTTCCGCGTGACTGACGCCCGACAGGGGCTCACCGGCCTCCTCGACACCGAGGCGATCCGCAAGGACTTCCCGCTCCTGGACCGCACGGTCCACGACGGCAAGAAGATCGTTTACCTGGACTCCGCGGCGACCTCGCAGAAGCCGCGCCAGGTCCTCGACGCGCTCAACACGTACTACGAGCGCCACAACGCGAACGTGCACCGCGGCGTCTACACGATCGCCGAGGAGGCCACCGCGCTGTACGAGGGCGCCCGCGACAAGGTCGCAGCCTTCATCAACGCACCCAGCCGTGACGAGGTGATCTTCACGAAGAACGCCTCCGAGTCGCTGAATCTCGTGGCGAACATGCTCGGCTGGGCGGATGAGCCCTATCGGGTGGACCGCGACACCGAGATCGTCACCACGGAGATGGAGCACCACTCCAACATCGTGCCGTGGCAGCTGCTCGCGCAGCGCACCGGCGCGAAGCTGAAGTGGTTCGGCATCACCGACGACGGCCGCCTCGACCTGTCCAACATCGACGAGATCATCACCGAGAAGACGAAGATCGTCTCCTTCACGCTGGTCTCCAACATCCTGGGCACGGTCAACCCGGTCGAGCAGATCATCCGCCGCGCCCAGCAGGTCGGCGCGCTGGTCTGCATCGACGCCTCGCAGGCGGCCCCGCACATGGTGCTCGACGTGCAGGCCCTCCAGGCCGACTTCGTGGCCTTCACCGGCCACAAGATGGTCGGCCCGACGGGCATCGGCGTGCTGTGGGGACGGCAGGAGCTCCTGGAGGACCTGCCTCCGTTCCTCGGCGGCGGCGAGATGATCGAGACCGTGTCGATGCACTCGTCGACGTATGCTCCGGCGCCGCACAAGTTCGAGGCCGGTACGCCCCCGATCGCCCAGGCCGTCGGCCTCGGTGCGGCCGTGGACTACCTCTCGGCGATCGGCATGGAGAAGATCTACCAGCACGAGAAGGCGATCACCGAGTACGCGGTGAAGCGCCTCCTGGAGGTCCCGGACCTGCGGATCATCGGTCCGGCGACGGCCGAGGACCGCGGGGCGACGATCTCCTTCACGCTCGGCGACATCCACCCGCACGACGTGGGCCAGGTCCTCGACGAGCTGGGCATCGCCGTCCGGGTCGGCCACCACTGCGCGCGGCCGGTCTGCCTGCGGTACGGAATTCCCGCGACGACGCGAGCGTCGTTCTATCTGTACTCCACGCCCGCCGAGGTCGACGCCCTGGTGGACGGTCTGGAGCACGTCCGGAACTTCTTCGGCTGAGGGCTGACTGGTGAAGCTTGATTCCATGTACCAGGAAGTGATCCTGGACCACTACAAGCACCCCCACGGGCGTGGCCTGCGGGACGGCGACGCCGAGGTGCACCACGTCAACCCGACGTGCGGTGACGAGATCACACTCCGGGTGAAGTACGACGGCGAGACCATCGCCGACGTGAGCTACGAGGGCCAGGGCTGCTCCATCAGCCAGGCCAGCGCCTCCGTGCTGAACGAGCTGCTCGTCGGCAAAGAGCTGTCCCAGGCGCAGAAGATCCAGGACACCTTCCTGGAGCTGATGCAGTCCAAGGGCCAGCTGGAGCCGGACGACGCGATGGAGGAGGTGCTGGAGGACGCGGTCGCGTTCGCCGGCGTCTCCAAGTACCCCGCCCGGGTCAAGTGCGCGCTGCTGAGCTGGATGGCGTGGAAGGACGCGACGGCCAAGGCGCTGTCCGAAGGGAAGACCGCATGAGCGACAACGAGACCGTGACCATGAAGCCGGCCTCCGAGGAGGAGGTCCGCGAGGCTCTGTACGACGTCGTCGACCCCGAGCTGGGCATCGACGTGGTCAACCTGGGCCTGATCTACGGCATCCACATCGACGACGCCAACATCGCCACCCTCGACATGACCCTGACGTCCGCGGCCTGCCCGCTGACCGACGTCATCGAGGACCAGGCGAAGTCCGCCACCGACGGCATCGTCAGCGAGCTGCGGATCAACTGGGTCTGGATGCCGCCGTGGGGCCCGGACAAGATCACCGACGACGGACGCGAGCAGCTCCGCGCGCTGGGGTTCAACGTCTGACACGTCCCGGGACAGCAGCGGTGAACGGCCATACCCGCCAGGCATACTGGCGGGTATGGCCGTTCGCTTGTACCACCTCGCCGTCGATGCCCACGACCTGCCGCTCATGGCCCGCTTCTGGAGCGCGGTGCTGGACTGGAAGGTGCTCTTCGAGGACGAGGAGGAGATCGTCATCGGCGCGGACGAGACCGCGTTCCCGGGGATGTGCTTCCTGCCCGTGCCGGAGGGGAAGACGGTCAAGAACCGGCTGCACATCGATCTGACGCCGGACGACCGGGACGCCGAGGTCGAGCGGATCATCGCGCTCGGCGCCCGGCGGCTGGACGTCGGCCAGGGGCCGGACAGCACCTGGGTGGTGCTGGCCGACCCGGAGGGCAACGAGTTCTGCGTGCTGCGCCCGAAGCGGACGCTGACCGACTGAGAACCGGCTGAGAACCGGCTGGGAGAGGCCCGCCCCGGGCCTTGTCCGTGAGGACACGGCCTACGCGTGGGCGGGCGGCGGCGGGCCGTACTGCTCGGGCAGGGTCTGTGCCGCCGCCTCGGCCAGGACCGGGCCCAGGTTCTCGGCGCGCATCCGGCGGTCCACGTAGAGCAGGCCGACCACCAGCGGCGGGAAGACCGCCGAGAACAGCTGGGCGATCATCTGGCTGATCAGGGACAGCGCCATGAGGCCGCCGAACAGTGCGATGAGCTCCCCGCCGCTCGGGTCGGAGTCGACGTCGGCGGGGTCGAAGATGCCGGGGAGCATGCCGAGCATCTGGAACGGCATCTGGATCATGTAGCCGATCATGGACGCCAGTGTGTAGGCGAGCAGCGTGACGCCGAAGACCCGCCACCAGCTGTCCCGCACCAGCTGGGCGGAGCGGCGCAGGGCCGCGACCGGGCGCTGGCCCTCGAAGACCACGACGGTCGGGGCGAGGGCGAACTTCACCCAGAGCCAGATAGCCACCGGACCGACGGCCAGCGCGCCCGCGATGCCGAACCACATCAGCGGCAGGATGCCGTCCGCGTCGCCCAGGGAGATGGCGTAGACCATCAGCCCGAAGACGCCGGCCATGGCGAGCACCACCGGGACGCTCGCGATGAGTCCGACCAGGAACACCGTGCCGATCATCGCCCCGGCTCGCGACCAGGCGCGGCTCCACACCGCACCGAAGCGGATCGGGCGGCCGAGGACCGCCTCCTGGAGGACCACCGGAACCGCCGCCTGCACGACGGCCGACGCCAGCAGGTACACGATGATCCCGATGACCATGAGCACCCCGAACGCGATGCCGAACGGGACCAGTTCCGACGTGTCGGGGGAGCCCGGTGATTCGGACGTCAGCTCGTCCCAGTTGGCCGCCACGGCGGCGAACGCGACGGCCACCGCCGCACCCATCACGAGCGCCGCCGCGCCGAACAGCGTGAGCGCCACCCCGATCAGCGGTTTCCAGTAGCGCCCCAGCGTCGAGAAGGCGCCGCTGAGCATGTCGGAGATCCTCAGCGGCGCCAGGGGTATCACCCCCGGCTTGGGCGGTGCGGCCCATCCGCCGCCCCATCCGCCCGGTCCCTGCGCTCCCCCGTGGAAGGGCCCCCCACCGTGAGGCGCGCCCCCGTAAGGACCGCCACCCCACCCTGCATCCTGCGCCACTGCGTCTCCGCTCCGTCGATCGTCGGTCGGGACACGGTAGCGCCCCGGCGCGATCCGATGATATGTACGGGCGTACGCAACATTGTGTACTGTCGTACACATGGGATACGCATACGGACTGCTCGCCGCGGCCATCGCGGCGGAGGTGGCCGGGACGACGGCCATGAAGTACAGCGAGGGCTTCACCCGGCTCTGGCCCTCGATCGGCACCGCGGTGGGCTATCTCATCGCGTTCACCCTGCTCGCCCAGACCCTCAAGACGCTGTCCGTGGGCACCGCGTACGCGATCTGGGCCGGCGTCGGCACCGCGGCCGTCGCCCTCATCGGCATCCTCTTCCTGGGGGAGTCCAGCAGCCTCGTCAAGATCACGGGCGTGGCCCTGATCGTCGCCGGGGTCGTCGTGCTCAACGTCGGAGGAGCCCACTGATGGCCCGGCGGTACGACCCCGACCGGCGGACGCGCATCATCGAGGCGGCGCTCGCCGTGATTGCGGCCGACGGTATAGCCGGGCTGAGCCATCGCACGGTCGCCGCCGAGGCCGATGTGCCGCTGGGCTCGACCACGTACCACTTCCGCTCGCTCGACGAGCTCCTGATCGCCGCCCTGCGCCGCTGCAACGAGAACTTCGCCCAGGCGCTGCGCGGCAGCGAGGTCCTCGCCGCGCCTCCCACGGCGGGCGCACCCGGCGCCGGTCTCGCGGACGAGCTGACCCGGTTGCTGGGCCAGTGGTTCGCGGGCGAACGCGGGGCGATCGAGCTGGAGTACGAGCTGTATCTCGCGGCCCTGCGCCGCCCCGCGCTGCGCCCGGTGGCCGCCGAGTGGACCGAGGCCGCCGTCGAGGTGCTGTCCCGGCGCACCGACCCGGAGACCGCGCGGGCGCTGGTCGCGCTGATGGACGGCATCTGCCTCCAGGTGCTGCTGACCGGGGGCAGGTTCGACGCGGACTACACCCGGGAGATGCTGGCGCGCGTGGCTGACGGGCGGGGGTGAGGTCGTCAGGGCCTGTCGTCACACATTCCCGCCCGCCGGACGCGACGGGCCCCGGGACCTGCGCGGGCCCGTGCCGTGATGGGCCGATCCTTGTCGCGGCCGTGCGGCTCGCCGCCCGCTCCGCTCAGTCCCTCGCGCGCGCCCGCACCGCCTCCAGCGCCGCCCGCACGCTCGCCTCGATGTCCGTGATCGGGTACAGCACCTCGCGGATCGTCCGGTCCCGGTCCACCACCAGCGTCAGCCGCTTGAGCCTGCTCACCCCCGCCGCGCGGAACGTCGGCAGCCGCAGTGCCGCCGTCAGCGCCAGATCCGCGTCCGAGAGCAGCGGGAAGCGCAGCCCCTCCTTCTCCGCGAACGCGCGCTGCTCGTCCGGGCGCTGCACGGACACCCCGTGCACGGTCGCCCCCGCCGCGGTGAACTCCGCCAACTGGTCGCGGTACGTGCACGATTCGAGGGTGCAGCCGCTCGCCCCGGGGATTCCCGCCCAGCCCGGCGGATAGGCGTCGCGGTGGGCGTAGGCGCTGGGGAAGCAGTACAGAACGGTGCAGGGGGTGTCGGCGACCGGGTCGCGCGGCTGCCCGTCGTTCCCCGTCAGCAGCAGCTCCGGCAGCCGCGTCCCCCTCAGTCCCCGCACCCGGGCCGCCTCCCGCGAGGCCTCCGCCGTCGTCGCCATCGCTTCCCCTTCTCCCAGTACCCAGGTGTCGCCCCAGTCCTGGAGGGCGATCAGCACGGGCAGCAGTGCCCGGCCGCGCGGGGTGAGGCGGTACTCGTACCGGACCGGGCGGTCCTGGTACGGCTCCCGCGTGAGCACCCCCGCGTCGACCAGCAGCCGCAGCCGTTCGGTCAGCACCTTGCGCGAGACGCCCAGCTCCTGCTGGAGCGCGTCGAACCGGTGCACCCCGCGCGCGGTGTCCCGCACGATCAGCAGGGTCCACCAGTCGCCCACGACATCGAGGGCCTGCGCGATCGAGCAGTCGGCGTCGGCCAGGCTGGTGCGCTGGGGCATGGTCGTCCCTCCAGTAGCGGGTTGACCTTGATGGAATCATGCTGCCATAGTCCGTTCCCTCAGGGAACTCAGTGGCTCACGGGGGGCGGGGCATGGGCATGGTGCGCGGAGTGCCGCGAACGGTACGGCTGCTGGCGCTCGGGGCGTTCTTCAACGCCGTCGTCAGCTTCACTTTCGTCTATCTCTTCGTCTATCTCGTCGGGCCGCGCGGCCTGACCGTCACCCAGGCCGGAGTCATCAGCGGTATCGGCGGCATCGGCCTGGTCGCCGGGAACTTCACCGGCGGCTGGTTCGGCGACCGCTTCGGCCACCGCCGCGCCCTGCTCACCGGGGCCTGCGTCAGCGGGGCGGCACTCCTCGTCCTGCCCGCACTGCCGGTCACCGCGCTGTACGCGGTGCTCCCCGTCGCCCAGTACGCGGCGGGCGTCGTCCGCGCGGCCAACGCCGCCCTCGTCGCGGTCTCCGTCCCCGAGGGCGGCAGCCGCCGCCAGAGCTTCGCCCTCACCCGCTTCGCGAGCAACGGGGGCTTCGCCGTCGGACCACCGCTCGGCGCCCTGGTCGCCACCCGGTTCTCGTACGACTGGCTCTTCGTCGCCGACGGGATCGGCACCCTGCTCTTCGCCGCCTACGCCTCACGGATCCTGCCCGCCCGCGGCAGCGCCCACTCCGCACCCGCCCACGACCCCGACGCGCCGGGCCTCTGGCGGGAACTGCGGGCCAGGCCCGCCGTGCTCGTACTGCTCGCCGCGATCGTCTGCGTCGACCTCGTCTACCGCCAGCAGTATGCGACCCTGCCGGTCTTCCTGGCCGACCACGGGCACACCACCCAGCTCTACGGCTGGCTGCTCGCCATCAACGGCGGGGTGATCCTCTGCCTCGAACTCCCCGCGGCCCACGCCCTGCGCAAACGCTCCCCGCTCGGCACCGTCGGCGTCGGACTGCTCCTCGTCGGACTCGGCTACGCGATCCTGATCCCCGGCGCGGGCGTGCTCTTCGCCGTCACGATGATGCTGTCGCTGACCCTCGGCGAGATCCTCTACAAGACCCCCGCCACCGTCTACGTCGCCGACCGGGCCCCCGCCCACGCTCAGGGCCGCTTCCAGAGCCTGTACGCCGGGGCCTCCATCAGCGGCCAAGTGCTCGCCCCGCCGCTGGGGGCCGCCCTGTACACGGCCGCGCCGACGCTGCTCTGGCCGGTCTGCGCCCTGCTCGCGGCGGGTGCGGGGGCCGCGGTGCTGGCGGCGCGGCGGCTGCCGGGGCCCGGGGGGCGGGTGCGCCCGGTCCTGCGGCGGCCGGAAGCTGAGACCGGTTCGCCCGAGCGGGCCCCGGCCGGTTAGGTTGCTGTTCATGACCGACACGACTTCCCAGGGTTCTGCCCGTACCACCGGCGCCGTCGCCGCCGGCCTCGCCACCCTCGCCGGTGACGGCACCGTCCTCGACACCTGGTTCCCCGCCCCCGAGCTGACCTCGGACCCCGGCCCCGCCGGTACGCAGCGGCTCACCCCGGACGAAGCCGTGAACCGGCTCGGTGAGGGCGCCGCCAAGGCCATCGGCGTGGACGCCCGGCGCGGGGTAGAGGTCGTCGCGGTCGCCACGGTCATCTCCTCGCTGGAGGACAAGCCGCTCGACGCGCACGACGCCTACCTGCGTCTGCACCTCCTCTCGCACCGGCTCGTCCAGCCGCACGGCCAGAACCTCGACGGGCTCTTCGGCCTGCTGTCCAACGTCGCCTGGACCTCGCTCGGCCCGGTCGCCGTCGACGACCTGGAGCGGGTGCGGCTCAACGCCCGCGCCGAGGGCCTCCACCTCCAGGTCACCTCGGTCGACAAGTTCCCGCGGATGACGGACTACGTCGCCCCCAAGGGCGTACGCATCGCGGACGCCGACCGCGTGCGGCTCGGCGCGCACCTCGCCGCCGGGACCACCGTCATGCACGAGGGCTTCGTCAACTTCAACGCGGGCACGCTCGGCACCTCCATGGTCGAGGGCCGGATCTCCGCGGGCGTCGTCATCGGCGACGGCTCGGACATCGGCGGCGGCGCCTCCACCATGGGCACCCTCTCCGGCGGCGGCAACGTCCGCATCGTGATCGGTGAGCGCTGCCTGGTCGGCGCGGAGGCGGGCGTCGGGATCGCGCTCGGCGACGAGTGCGTCGTCGAGGCCGGTCTGTACGTCACCGCCGGCACCCGCGTCACGCTGCCGGACGGCCAGATCGTCAAGGCCCGCGAGCTCTCCGGCGCCTCGAACATCCTCTTCCGCCGCAACTCGGTCACCGGCGCCGTCGAGGCCCGCCCGAACAACGCGGTGTGGGGCGGGCTGAACGAGGTCCTGCACGCCCACAACTGACCTGCTTCCCAGGCCTTCCTAGGCCGCGAGGAGCTCCTCGTACGCCGCCCGCAGCCCGTCGGTCGCCCCGCGCCCGGCGGGCTGCAGCGGTTCCCGGACCGGCCCCGCGTCCAGGAGCGCCTTCGCGGTGACGGTCCCGGGCAGCCCGCTCGCCATCATCAGCTCGACGAGCCGGGCCGTGAGCCCGTTCAGCCGGGCCGCCTCGTCGGTGCGGCCCGCGTCGAACGCGTCCAGCGGCGCCCGCATCCGACGCGGGGCCACGTTCGCGACCGTACTGACATAACCCGCGCCGCCCACCGCGTACAGCGGGAGGTTCAGCTCCTCGCTGCCCGAGTAGTACGCCAGTGAGGTGCGGGCGATCACCTTCGTCGAGCCGAGCAGGTCGTTGGAGCAGTCCTTCACCGCCACGACACGCGGGTGCCCGGCGAGCCGCAGCAGGGTGTCCGGCTCGATCCGGACGCCGGTGCGGCCGGGGATGTCGTACAGCATCAGCGGCAGCCCGGTGGACTCGGCCACGCGCAGGACGTACGCCTCGATCGCGGCCTGCGGCGGACGGCTGTAGTACGGGGCGACCACCAGCAGCCCGTCCGCGCCCGCCTCCTCGGCCTCCCGCGCGAGCCGCACGGTGTGCGCGGTGTCCGGACCGCCGACGCCGGAGAGCAGCGGCACCCCGTCGCCGACCTCCGCGCGGACGGCCCGCAGCAGGGCGGACTTCTCGGCGTCCGTCGTGGTGGGGGACTCCCCGGTGGTCCCGCTGAGGACGATCCCGTCGCAGCCCTGTGCCACCAGCCGCGCGGCGTGCGCGCGGGCGGCGTCCTGATCCAGGGCGCCGGTGGCGGTGAAGGGCGTGATCATGGCGCAGAGGGTGCGGCCGAAGGGGCGCGGTGCGGTGGTGGTCATGTCCGAAGTGTCGACTCCGGTAACCATGAAGGTCTACTTAGATCTCCTTGGCGCAATAGGCAAGGAGAGCTGAACAGTCCTTACGGGCCTCCGCCCTCTGCCATGATCGAACGCACAGACGACGGCTGCGGCGAGGGGCGGACACCATGGGCGAGCGCGTACGGATACGGAGACGGGCCTCGGCCGTCCTGCCCGCGGCGGCGCTCCTGACGCTGACCGGCTGCTCCGGCTTCCTCGTCCCGGCCGGAGAGGGCGAACCCGACCCCACCCCGTCCGCCTCCGCGTCCCGTCCGGGCGGCGTCCACGCCCGGACGCCGCCCCCAACTCCCGCCCCGGGAGCGGACGCGCCGGGCCGGGGCGCCCCGGCCGGGACCGCCCCGACGTCCGCCCCGCCCGGCAGGTGCCCCGCCTCCGGGGTCGTCGTGGACATGGGCCCGGTGGAGGCCGCGATGATGCACCGGGCCGTCGTCCTCACCCTCACCAACTGCGGCCGCAAGCCGTACGAGGTCGACGGCTACCCGTGGGTCCAGGCCCTCGCCGAGGACGGCCGCCCCCTCCCCGTCAAGGTCAACGAGGACGGCTCGCACTTCGGCAGCGACCCCGGCCCCAGGAAACTTCTCCTGGACCCCGGGCTCACCGTGAAGTCGATCCTCGCCTGGGTCTCCACCCCCGAGGGCGGTGACCTCATCGAGGGCGACGCCCTGGCCGTCTCCGCCGCCCCCGGCCTCCCCGTGCGGGTCTTCCCGCTGGAGGGCCACGACATCCGGCTGATGGACGAACTCAACACGACGGCCTGGCGCACCGAACTCACCACCTGAGGCGGAAAGTTCGGCGGGCGCGTCCGCAGGGGCGAAGCGCCTTGACCTCAAGGCGACTTGAGGTGTGACGGTGGGGGGCAGTGCCGCGGCGCACAGCCGCGGCGGGAGAGGGGAGCACCGCCATGACCACTGTCAAGGCCACGCACATCACCGACCGGCCCGACCCGGCCCGCGCCGACGCCGGGATCGTCAAGGCCAGTACCTGGGACGTCGGTACACCGAGGCTGCAGCGGGAGGCGGTGGACGCCATCCGGGAGACGTGGGGCAGCCGCAAGTGGCCGCACCCCGGGCTGTTGTCGTACAGCGTGTACACGGGCGAGGACGGCGCGACCCTGCTGCACTACTCCCAGTGGACGGGCGAGCAGGCCTACCAGGACTTCGTACGGGAGGAGCGCGACGCCCGCAACGCCGACATCGACGCCGCCGTCCCCGGCATCCGGCGGATCGGGCTGCACACGTACGCGATGTACCGCTCCGGGCTCCGGGCCGAGGGCGACACCCGGGAGCCGGGGTGCGTCGTCATCGTGGACGTCGAGTTCGACGGGCCCGGCCCGGCCCGGCAACGCGACTGGGTGGACGCGGTGTTCGAGGCGCTGGGCGACGACATCCGGACGCCCGAGGGCGGCATCGCCGCGCACTTCCACGTCAGCACCGACGGCACCCGGGTCCTCAACTACGCCGAGTGGGAGACCGCCGAGCACCACATCGCGGCCCTCGCCGCACCCGGCGAGGGCGTCGGCTCCCCGTCACCGCTGTGGGAGCGCGTCCAGAAGTACCCGGGTGTCACCGGCGGAGGCGTGAACCGCTACACCCCCGCGCTCAGCCTGGAGCCGGGCGCGGGCGCGTAGCAGCGCGCCGGGCGGCGGACGGCCAAATGCGTCTAGGCTTGGGCGGCTGAACCGCGTACGCACTCCGTATGCCCCCGAGCACGCACCGAGGAGAACCCCCGATGTCCGCAGAGCGTCCCTCCCTGCCGCCGGTGCGGCTGAACCCCGAGGCCGAACTGGCACGGGACGCGCTCGCCGCTCCGCTGTTCGTCCGTGCCGTCCGGCTCGCCCGCTGGGCCGGGCCGGACACCCGCGTCGGCGCCGGTGGCGAGCTCGTCGAGGCGCAGCTCCCCGCCGCCGCCGAACACCTCGGGCTCCCGGCCGACGAGGACGGTGCCGCGTACGCCAGTGAGGCCTGGCGGCTCGCCGTGGACACCGGGCTCCTCGACGTCACCGACCCCGAGGAGGAGGGTGCCGAGGACGGCGACGGCGAGGGCACTGCCGCCGCGGGGGAGAATCTGGCGCTGCTCACCGGCGGCTCCCCGCAGGACGTCCTCGGCATCTGGCTCGACGGGCTGGACGTCGTGCACGCCGACGCCACCGCGCCCGTCCTGGACGACTTCGCCGATCTCGTCGGAGAGGACGGCTCGATCGACTTCGACGCCCTGGACTGGGACCCGGAGGCCGAGGCGGAGTTCCTCGACGGCGTCCTCGGCAACCTCTACCTGCTCACCCTCGCGGACAACGGCGCGGGCGACGGGCCGGTGCCGCTGCCCGCCCTCGCCGCGTCGATGATCGTCCCCGACGACATGGGCGAGCCCACCGACGACATCCTGGAGCAGGTGTCGGAGGCGATGATGCGCCTCGACGACCAGTTCCGGCTGCTCGAACCCATCGGGATCGTCGAGTACCGGCCGGTGGACGAGGCGTTGATGGTCGAGGAGGGCGACGCGCCGGTGGACGCCGCCGGGGCCGACGAGGAGGACGTCACCCGGTACGGCATGGTCAAGCTCACCCCCCTCGGCCTCTACGGCATCCGGGCCCGGATGCTGGAGGCCGGGATCGACGCCCCCGCCGTCGGCGACCTCGCGGGCAAGGGCGCCGACGTCCTCCTCGACGGCATCGCCCACTACCCGGAGTCCGCCGCCCGCGCCGAGGTCAAGCTCTGGCTCGCGGGGTACGGCCCCGAGGGCGCGGTATCGGCCGCCGCCGAGCTGCTGGCCGCCGCACGCGGCACGGACGAGGGCGCCCCGCTGCGCCGCCTCCACTGCCAGCAGGCCCTCGCCCTGGCCGGGCCCGAGGCGGAGCCCGCCGTACGCGCGGTGCTGGGCGACCCCGAGCTGGGCGGCCTGGCCCGCGTCTGGCTCGCGGAGCGGGGTGCGGCCGATGTCCCCGCCCCGCCGGAGGCCATGATCTTCTGGCTGGCCATCGACACCATCGCCGCCCAGCTGGACACGGACGGCGAGCTGGACGAACTCCAGGGCCTGGTCGAGGGGCTCGCCGCGCAGCACAGCGGCTTCTTCGACGAGGTCTGGCGCGTCGACCACCCGGCCACCGCCGACGTCCTGGAGGCCATGGGGCGGCTGCACAGCGACAAGAAGGCCGCCAAGGAGGCCCGGAAGGCCGCCTTCAAGGCCCGCTCGCGCGCGGGCGGCTAGACGGGGCGCACCCGCGCACGCGACGCCCCGGGACGCCGGGGCGTCGCGCGCGCGGGTGCCGCGTTGATCGTCGGGTCGACCGCCGGTTCGACCATGGTCCGCCGGTCCGCCGGTCCGCCGGTTCGACCATGGTCCGTCGGGGGTTCGACCGTGGCTCGTCGGGGGAGAGGAAACGCCACACGTTCGGGGGGCTTTTCGAACCGGCGCCCCGCCCCCGTGTTCCGCCTGATTCCGCTGCTGGGAGCGGCAGCAAGCGCTGACCGGACCCGATGAACGCGGATTACGAATGCGGTACGTCTAGGACCCCGGGAGCGGGCGGGCATGGCGTCGGGCCTTCGCAGGGCGCATACTCGACGTAATGAAACAGTCAGCCGGATCCCGGCGTCACCTGCCTTCCAGTCCCTTCAACCGCCCGGCCCAGGAGGCCCCACCGGTCGAATGCTTCGATGTGGGCGACAGGGTGTCGCACGACCAGTTCGGGCTCGGCAGGATTCTTGCTGTCGAGGGCGACAACGACGCAGTCCTCATCGACTTCTCGGGGCGACAGGGAAGGATCCTGAGCCCGTACTCCAAGCTGACCAAGCTCTGAGTCGCGAGACGAGCGCGAGCAGCCGCTGCCCTCTGCGGATCCGGGGCGCCTGAATCACTTCGGGCGCCCCGGACTCCGTTGGAGCGGAGGGGGCGGGCAGGCGCTAGAGGGCCTGGGCGGCGGGCTTCACCATGCCGCGCACCGTGCGCGACTTCACGAAATCACCCATCGCGGTCATTTCCCACTCACCGGTGAACTGCTTGATGAGCTTGGCCATCATCACGCCAGTCTGCGGTTCGGCGCCGGTCAGGTCGAAGCGGACCAGCTCCTCGCCCGTCGCGTCGTCGAGCAGACGGCAGTAGGCCTTGGCGACCTCGTTGAACTTCTGGCCGGTGAACGAATTCACCGTGAAGACCAGGCCCGTCGCCTCGGCGGGCATCCGGCCCAGGTCCACGACGATCGTCTCGTCGTCGCCCGCGCCCTCACCGGTGAGGTTGTCGCCGGAGTGCTTGATCGCCCCGTTCAGAATGGTGAGCCGGCCGAAGTAGCAGCTGTCCAGGTGATTGCGGTTGGGGCCGTAGGCGATCACCGACGCGTCCAGGTCGATGTCCTTGCCCCGGAACGCGGGCTCCCAGCCCAGGCCCATCCTGACCCGCGAGAGCAGCGGTGCGCCGCCCTTGACCAGCGACACGGTCTGGTTCTTCTGGAGGCTGACCCGGCCCTTGTCCAGGTTGATCTTCCCGGTGCCCACGGGCGCGGCGGGCGCCACCGGGGGAGCCGGGGGCGCGGGCGGCGCGATGCGCGGGTCGACGGGGGCGGCGACCGGCGCGGGCGGGGCGGCGGCCGCCGGGACCGGCGCGGCGGCGGGGGCTTCGGGCTCCTCGACCGAGACGCCGAAGTCCGTGGCGATCCCGGCCAGGCCGTTGGCGTAGCCCTGGCCGACCGCGCGGGCCTTCCAGGCTCCGTTGCGGCGGTAGACCTCGATGACCACGAGCGCCGTCTCGGTGCTCAGCGGCGGCGGGGTGAAGGTGGCGAGCGCACTGCCGTCGTCCGCGTTGCGCACGGTGGCGGTGGGCTCGATGCCCTGGAAGGTCTGGCCCGCGGCGTCCGGGCTCGCGGTCACGACGATCTTCTCGATGCCGGGCGGAACGGCGGTGGTGTCCACCACGATCGCGTCGGGCGCGGAGCCCCCGCCTGCGCGGTAGGTCACACCCGGGCCCGAGGGCTGGTTGTAGAAGATGAAGTCGTCGTCGGAGCGCACCTTGCCGTCGGCGGTGAGCAGCAGGCCCGAAACGTCGAGCCGCACCGGAGCGGCGACGTCCACCGCCACGCGGGCGGCGGAGAGAGGGATGTTCGAGCCGGGGGTCATTGCGGTCATGCAGGGGGTAACGAACGACCCGGCTTTGCCGTTCCCTTACCTTTCTCCCTCACTCCCCGAGCGCCTCCCCGCCTCTCGGCGTCCCCCTCACGTCTCAGCGGCGATTGCGCGGGTGGTTGCGGGCCATGCGCTCGTTGCCGTGCTTGTACGCGCCGGTCCAGCGCGCCATCACCAGCTGCGCGTCGCCGGACACCACCTCGGCCAGGAACTTCTCCGCGCGGCTGCCGCGCAGGGTTCCCGCCGGGCGGCCGTGGTGGGTGATGGTGACGGAGGAGTCGCCGTGCTGTTCGTACTGGAATCCGGAAGGTCTCGGCATGCCCGTATCGTGCCCGCCCGGACGTGCCCGCGTCGCGCCGTTTTCCGCCGGCCGCCCTTTCGCGGGCCTCCAGCCCCGCGCCCGCCAGCGGGGCGATCAGCTTCAGACAACGCGCCGCCGTCCGGTCCCGCAAGGCCCGCACCACCGCCGGACCGCCCATGCCCCCGCTCCCTCCGTCCCCGTGCTCCGCGCCCGCGCCGTGCGGCGCAGGCCGCGGGCCGTGTGTGGTTCATGTTGCGGAGTAAGGCGGTCCAGCGGCATCGGGCGGATGCCCCAGGAACGGATGCCCCAGGAACGGATGCCCCGGGGAACTGATGCCCTGGGAGGCGTTAAGAGGCGCCGGGAGGGGGTCTCGGGAGCCGCTTCGCGACCGGCCCGGTCGCTTCGAGCTGCTGCTCGGTGTGAAGCAGCGGCACGGGGACGGGTACGGGGGCCGGTGCGCCCCGGCCGCCGGCCCCCGTACCCGTTGCCTTCACCGCTCCAGCGCCGCCTTCATCATCTTCTGCGCGATCGGTGCGGCCAGACCGTTGCCGCTCACCTCGGAGCGCGCCGAGCCGGAGTCCTCGACGACCACCGCGACCGCGACCTCCTCGCCGCTGCGGTCGTCCTTCGCGTACGAGGTGAACCAGGCGTACGGGGTGTTGCTGTTGTCCACGCCGTTCTGCGCGGTCCCCGTCTTCCCGCCGACCTCGGCTCCGGGAATCCGGGCGTTGGTGCCGGTGCCCTCCTCGACGACCGTCACCATCGCACTGCGCAGCTGCTCGGCGGTCGACTCCTTCACCACGCGCTTCGTGTCGCCGTCGCCGGTCTCCTCCAGTACGGTGCCGTCCCCGTCCGTCACCTGGGACACCATGTGCGGGGCGGCCAGCTCACCGCCGTTGGCCAGGGCCGAGGTGACCATCGCCATCTGGAGCGGGGTCGCGGTGACCTCGAACTGGCCGATGCCCGTCAGCGCTGTCTGTGCCTTGTCCATACCGGTCGGGTAGACGCTCTTCGCGGCCCGCACCGGGACGTCCAGCTTCTCGGTGCCGAACCCGAACGCGTCGGCCATCTCCTTGACCTTGTTCTGGCCGAGGTCGGCGGCCGCCTTCGCGAAGACGTTGTTGCAGGAGTAGCGGAGCGCGGTGCGCAGGGTCGCGTTCTCGCAGGGGGCGGAGGCGTTCTCGTTGCGGAGGACGGTGGTGGTGCCGGGCAGGGTGTACGGGTCGGGGCTCCTGGTCGCCTCGTCGACCGAGCCGTACAGCCCGTTCTCCAGCGCCGCCGCCGCGACCACCAGCTTGAACGTCGAGCCCGGCGCCAGCGGCTGCCGCAGTGCCCGGTTGACCAGCGGCTTGTCCGGGTCGTCCAGCAGCTTCTTCCAGGCGTCGCCGTCTCCCGTACCGCTGATCGTCGAGGGGTCGTACGAGGGTGTGGAGACCATGCCCAGGATGCGCCCGGTCTTCGGGTCGATGGCGACCGCCGCGCCCTTGTCGTCGCCGAGTGCCTCGTAGGCCGCCTTCTGGACGCCCGGGTCGATGGTGGTCAGGACGTTGCCCGGGGTGGCCTGCTCGCCGGTGAGCAGGTCCTTGGGGTTCTTCAGGCGGTCGTCCGTGCCGTCCAGGACATCGCTGTAGATGCCTTCGAGCTGGGTCGCGCCGTACGCCTGCGAGCTGTAGCCCGTCACGGCCGCATAGAGCTCGCCCTGCGGGTAGGTCCTCTTGTACCGGAGGTCGCCGCCACTGGTCCCCTTCGATCCGGTGACCGGCGAACCGGCCACGATGATGTCCCCGAGCGGCTGCGCGTACTGCGCGATGGTGTTCCGCCGGTTGTGCTCGTCGTCTGCGAGCGCCTTGGCCCGGTAGCCCTGCACCCATGTCGCCCGCACCAGCAGGGCGAGCACCATGAGCAGGCAGAAGACCGAAGCGCGCCTGATTGTCTTGTTCATCCCGTTGGAGGGACGAGCGGGTCGGTTCCGGCCGTTCCCCCACGTGCCCCTTCTCACCGATTTCTCACGCGGTGCACGGGGGCCGCGGCTCAGCCCGGGGTGATGAAGCCGGACTCGTACGCCGCGATGACCGCCTGTGTACGGTCCCGGGCGTCGGTCTTCGCGAGGACCGACGCCACATGGGTCTTCGCCGTCGCCGGGCCCACCGCGAGCTGCTCCGCGATCTCCGCGTTGGTCAGCCCCGCCGCCATCAGCCGCAGCACGTCCGCCTCCCGCCCGGTCAGCCTCGCCACCCACGCCGGGGCCCCGGGCGCCTGCCGCGCGGCGTGCTCGGCGGCCAGCGTGCGTACCGCCGCCGGGTAGAGGAGCGAGTCGCCGCACGCCACCAGGCGCACCGCCTGCACCAGTTCCTCGGCCGCCACCCGCTTCAGCAGGAACCCGGCCGCTCCGGCGTGCAGGGCCTCGTACACGTACGCGTCGTTCTCGAAGGTCGTCACGACGACGATCCTCGGCGGGTCCTCCAGCGTGGCGAGGATCTGCTGGGTGGCCCGGATGCCGTCGATCTCCGGCATCCGCACGTCCATCAGCACCACGTCGGGCCGCAGCTCCCGCACCACGGAGACGGCCTCCGCACCGGTGGTGGCCTCCCCGACGACCTCGATGCCCTCCTCGGCGTCCAGGATCGCGCGCAGCGCCGTACGCACCATCCGCTCGTCGTCCGCGAGCACCACCCGTACCGGAGCCCCGCTCATCGCTGTTCCTCCGCATGCCCGTCGGTCGTACGCCCGGCCGTCAGAGGCAGCCGGGCGGTCAGCCGCCAGCCACCGTCGTACGGTCCCGCTTCGGTCCGGCCCCCCAGCAGGACGGCCCGCTCCGCGATGCCGCGCAGCCCGCGGCCGCCTCCGGGCCGTACAACGGCGGGCCGCTCGCCCACCGGGTTCTCCATCACGATCTCCAGCTCCCTCTCCCGTACCGCGATCAGCAGCCGCACGGGGGACGGGCCGCCCCCGCCGTGCCGCAGGGCGTTGCTCAGCCCCTCCTGGACGATCCGGTACGCCTCCCGCGAGACCGCCGGGTCCACGTTGTCCGGGTCACCGGGATCGCCCTCCCGCTCGTACGCCACCGGTAGCCCGCAGTGCGCCAGCAGCCCGTCGAGCGCGTCCAGCCCCGGCCCGTGAGCCGCTTCCCCGCCCTCGTCCGGCTCTCCGTCCCGCCGCAGCAGCCCCAGCACCGAGTCCAGCTCGCCGACCGTCCGCCGTGTCGTCTCCTCGATGGCGGTCAGCGCCTCGCGGACGAACTCCGGATCGCGGTCCAGGACCCGGCGCGCCGCTCCCGCCTGAAGGGTCACGGCGCTCAGCGCGTGGCCCACCGAGTCGTGCAGCTCGCGGGCGAGCCGGTTGCGCACCGCCAGGTCCGCGGCCCGGCGCTCGGCGGCGGCGAGCCGGTCCTCGGGGGTCGGCCCGAGCAGAGCCGGGGCCTGCCGGGCCAGCAGCTCCCCGGCCGCCGCCGCGACCAGCGCCATCGCCACCAGCATCGCGAGCCCGGCGAGCGGCGCGAAGGCCAGGGCCCACGGCTCCCGCAGCGCATCGGGCCCGCCGTACATCCAGGTTTCGCGCAGCCCCGCGAAGAACGGCAGGGCGGCCACCGTCACCGCGAACGGCGGCAGTGCCAGCGTGATCCCGCTGACGATCCCGCCGAGCGCCAGATGCAGGGTGTACCAGCCGGCCGCACGCACCCGGGCCTGCCGGGTCCGGGCGGGCCCGTCGGCCAGCAGGGCGGGCGGGACCCCGCACAGGGCGCGGGCGGCGGCCACGGACAGCGGCCGCACCAGGGCGAAGAAGCCGGTGACCGCCGCCATCGGCAGGGCGAGGGCGAATGCGGCGAACTGGGCGGGCAGCGAGGAGAAGAGCTGTTCCCCACCGCTCACCATGCCGACCAGGACCGTGCCGACCAGGAAGTACGGCATCAGCAGCGCGCCGCCGATGATCAGATGCAGCCAGCGCAGCCGCGCCCGCCGGCCGAACAGCGGGGCGACCGCCCTCATGACACCCGGCTGTCGGACGACGGGGCAGGGGCGTCGGCGGCCCCGGGCAGCGCGGAAGCCGCCGCGCGCTCCGCGAAGAAGTACGCGCCAAGTGTCATGACGAGCGCCCCGGCCAGCATCTGCACAGCGTATGCCGTCGTCGTCGCCGGCATCGGCCGGTCCGCCGCTTCGCCCGCGCCGATCAGCCCGGCGACGCTCAACCAGCCGCCCCAGCTGGCCGTCGCCGACGAACCGGCCCAGGCCAGGACGAGCGGCAGCCGCAGGGAGAGGCGGCCGGTACGCCGGAAGGCGAGCAGGAGCACCCCGACGACGGTGGCCACCACGAAGAGCAGGCTGACGGCTTCCATGACGTAGAACTCGCTGGTGCGGGCCTCGGCCCGGCCCGGGTTGAGCCCGATGGTCGAACCGGAGACCCACAACAGGTGCGTGACGCCGGGGAGAAGGGCCGCCAGAGCGACGGCGACAGCGGTCGCGCGCAGGGCGGGCGTCGTCGGGCCGTCCGGCAGATCCCGCAGCCTCCCCTGCCACAGATGGCCCCAGCGTTCCCTGGCGTACAGCGCGAAGAGGCTGCCGAGGGCGAGGCCCTGGACGATGAAGCCGCCGTAGACGACACCGTAGACCCACGGGTCCAGAAACGCCTCGGAGTTCCCCTCGCCGCCCGGCCGCCCGTCGCCACCGCCGAAGAGCCGAACGGCCATCTGGACCGGGAAGCCCGTCATGATCGGCAGCAGCAGACCGCTCGCCACCCACATCGGCAGCACCAGCAGCCAGGCGGGCACCCGCTTGCCCCAGGGCCGGGTGAGCAGCAGAGCGAGGAATATGACGGCGCCGTCCATCAGTACGGTGGCCCCGTTGACGACGCGCAGCGCGGTGCCGCCGTCGAGGAGCGTGCTGCCGTCCGGGATACCGAGCTGACTGCCCGCCATCCAAGCGATCTTGAGCGCGATGTAGGGCAGACAGGACACGATGGCGACCGCCCGGAGCACGACCCGCGCCCTGCTGATGCGGTGCGGGGGCGTCTCGGGCGGTGCGGTGCGGTACGAGGGTGTCCTGCCCGTCCCGGCGCGGTGCGGGGCGGGAGGGGGCGCCGTGGAGGGCTGGTTCGCTGTCATGGCTCCACGCTCCCGCGCCGGCCGTGCCCCGCACGTCCTGCCCGGTGACGATCCGCCTCCGCCATCCGGGGGAGAGAGCCTCCCCGGCCCCAGCCCTATCCCTGGAGCGTCACCAGCACCTCGTCGATCTCCTCGCCCCGGGCCCGGGCGAACCCGCGGTCCGTGCCGGTCACCACGAAGCCGCACTTCTCCAGCACCCGGCGCGAGCCGAGGTTGTCGGCCGCGGCCCGCGCGTACAGCGGGCGCGTGGGCGTCTCGTCGAGGAACGCCCGCAGGGCGGCGGTCGCCAGTCCCCGGCCCCAGTGGGCACGGCCGATCCAGTACGTGACCTGCAGGTCGTCGTCGGCGCCGTACGCCCCGACATGGCCCACCACCGCACCGTCGGCCACGACCGTACGCATCGTCACTCCCGTGGCCCCGGAACGGATGCGCGCCCAGTGGGCGTCGAAGGCGGCGCGGTCGGTGGGGTCCTGCGGGGTGAACGCGGCGACGCGGGCGGCCGCGGGGTCGCTCATCCAGGCGAAGAACAGCGGCAGGTCGCCGTCCTCCACCGGGCGCAGGGAGATCTCGGCCATCAGAGCCTCCGGGTGGCGAGCGCGAGCCGGTCCCGGGCGTCGAACAGGGCATCCTTGACCGTCTGTTCGTGCCCGGGGGTGAGCCGGGCGACCGGCACCGAGCAGCTGACCGCGTCGCGCGCGGGCGTCCGGTAGGGGATCGCCACGCCGAAGCAGCGCAGGCCGACGGTGTTCTCCTCGCGGTCGACCGCGTAGCCCTGCTCACGGACCAGGTGGAGCTCCTCGATCAGCTTCTCGCGGTCGGTGATGGTGTGTTCGGTCAGCGCGGGCAGCGTCTCGGGCAGCATCTTGCGGACCTGCTCGTCGCTGTGGGTGGCCAGCAGCGCCTTGCCGAGCGAGGTGGAGTGGGCGGGCAGCCTGCGGCCGACCCGGGTGAAGGGGCGCAGATAGTGCTGGGACTGGCGGGTGGCGAGGTAGACCACGTTCGTGCCGTCGAGGCGGGCCAGGTGGATGGTCTCCGTGGTGTCGTCGGAGAGCCGGTCCAGGGTGGGCCGGGCGGCGGCCACGACCTCGTCGCCGTCGATGTACGAGGTGCCCACCAGCAGGGCCCGCACCCCGATCCCGTACCGCGTGCCCGTCGCGTCCGTCTCCACCCAGCCCAGCTCGACCAGGGTGCGCAGCAGCATGTAGAGGCTGGACTTGGGATAGCCGACGGCCTCCTGCACGGCGGCGAGCGAGTGCATGCCGGGCCGCCCCGCGAAGTATTCGAGGAGCTCCACCGTCCGCACCGCGGACTTGACCTGCGCTCCACCGGACTCGGCGACCGGCATCGCCCTCGCCCCCTTCGAAAAGCTCGTCACCACGGCTGCCGCCACGACGGGCGGCACGGACGATTGCCAACACGGAACGCCCGGAAATAGAGTCCCAGCACATTCACGACCAGGAACTCTGTTCAGAATACCGAACGTTCCTGGTGTGCGGCCCAGGACCGGGAGGAACACGGTGAGCACAGCGAGCGCAGCACCAGTCTGGAGCGTCGACCCCCGGACCGGGAACCCACGCGAGCAGGTTGCCGTGGAGGCCACCGCCGAGGAGGTCGACCGCGCGGTCCGGGCGGCCCGTGCCACCGGCGACGCCCTCGCCGACCGGACGGCCCGTGCCGCGTTCCTGCGAGCGGCGGCGGAGCTGCTGGAGGAGTCCGGCGAGCACATCATCGAGGCCGCCGACGCGGAGACCGCTCTCGGCCCGGCCCGCCTCACCGGTGAACTGGCGCGCACCGCCGCCCAGTTGCGGGCCTTCGCGGAGGTTGTCGACGAAGGCGCCTACCTCGACGTCCACATCGACCACGAGGACCCCGCCCGCACCCCGCCCTGGCCCGACCTGCGCCGCTACAAGGTCCCTCTCGGGGTCGTCGCCGTCTTCGCGGCCGGTAACTTCCCGCTCGCCTTCTCCGTCCCCGGCGGCGACACGGCCAGCGCGCTCGCCGCGGGCTGCCCGGTCGTCGTCAAGGCGCACCCCGGCCACCCGGCGACCTCCGAACTCTGTGCCTCGGTCCTGCGCCGCGCCGCCGCCCGCGCCGGGCTGCCCGAGGACGTGCTGACCCTGGTGCACGGCTTCGCCGCGGGCGTCGGGCTGATCCGCCACCCGCTCGTGAGCGCGGCCGGTTTCACCGGATCGGTGCGCGGCGGCCGGGCCCTGTTCGACGCGGCCGCCGCCCGCCCCGACCCCATCCCCTTCCACGGCGAACTCGGCTCCCTCAACCCGGTCGTCGTCACCGGGGCGGCCGCCGCCGAGCGCGCCGAGCGGATCGGCACCGGGCTCGGCGGCTCGATGACCCTGGGCGTCGGCCAGTTCTGCACCAAGCCCGGCTTCGTCCTGGTCCCCGAGGGCGCGGCGGGCGACCGGCTGCTGAAGACCCTCACCGAGACGGTCAGCTCCACCGGCTCCGGCGTGATGCTCGACCACCGCATCCGGGACGCCTTCGTCACCGGCGTACGCGAACGGGCCGCGCTTCCGGAGGTCGAGGCCCCCGTCACCCCCGGTGCGGGCGGGGAGCACACCGTCTCCGCCGGATTCCTCACCGTTCCGGCCGCGCGGCTGACCGCGGAGGGCCCGCACGACGCACTGCTGGAGGAGTGCTTCGGCCCGGTCACCGTGATCGCCCGGTACGCCTCCGGGGGCGAGGTCGCCGCCGTCCTCGCCCGCCTCCCCGGGAACCTCACCGCCACCCTCCACACCGCGACCGAAGCCCCCGACCCCGACGCGGCCCGCCTCCTCGCCGCCCTCACCCCGCTCGCGGGCCGCATCCTGGTCAACGGCTGGCCGACCGGCGTGGCCGTCGCCCCCGCCCAGCACCACGGCGGCCCCTACCCGGCGACCACGTCCACCGCCACCTCGGTCGGCGCCACGGCGATCGAACGCTGGCTGCGCCCGGTCGCGTTCCAGTCCACCCCCGAAGCGCTCCTCCCGCCGGAACTGCGCGAGGCCAACCCCCTGGGGCTGCCCCGCCGGGTGGACGGGGGCCGCGTCTGACGCCGGGGGGCGCGGGAGGAGCGGGCGGTGCGGGAATCACCTGGTGCGGTCCGGTGTTCGCACCGGTGACCCGATCAGCGGAGGGTCCCTCCGCCCCCCCCACGAGCCCTGGAGAGAAGAAGAGTCATGCGCGTCGAGATCTGGTCGGACATCGCCTGTCCCTGGTGCTACATCGGCAAGGCCCGCTTCGAGAAGGGCCTCGCCGAGTTCGCCCACCGGGACGAGGTGGAGGTCGTGCACCGCTCCTTCGAGCTCGACCCCGGCAGGGCCAAGGGCGACACCGCGCCGGTGATCGACATGCTGGCCGAGAAGTACGGCCGCACCCGCGAGGAAGCCGCCGCGATGGAGGCGGACGTCGCGGCCAGCGCACGGTCCGAGGGGCTCGGCTACCGCACCGAGGGCCGTGACCACGGCAGCACCTTCGACATCCACCGGCTGCTGCACCTGGCCAAGGCCCGGGGCCGTCAGGACGAGCTGCTGACCCTCGCCTACCGGGCGAACTTCGCCGAGGAGCGTTCCGTCTTCGACGACGAGGTGCTGCTCGCCCTCGCCGTGGAGGCCGGACTCGACGCCGGCGAGGCCCGCGCGGTGCTCGCCGACCCCGGGGCGTACGCCGACGAGGTCCGCACCGACGAGCGCGAGGCGGCCGAACTGGGAGCCAACGCCGTGCCGTTCTTCGTGCTGGACCGGCGCTACGGGATCTCCGGCGGCCAGCCGTCCGAGGTCTTCGTCCAGGCGCTGGAGCAGGCCTGGAAGGACCGCCCGGACACCGGGCTGACCGCCGTCGGCGGGGACGCGGCGGCCTGTGACGCGGACGGCGTCTGTGAGGTTCGGGGCAGCTGAGCCACCCCCTGGCCGTCCGCACGGAGTTCCATCCATAAGCATGACTTGGGTGGCCCCCTTTAATTCTGTCAATTGACTTTGGGTTGAGGGGGCTCCAGGCTGAGCGCATGACGATCTCTTCGCTCAGCCGAGTGGCCGCCGCCGAGTTCGCCCCCGAGGTCACCTACCTCAACACCTCCAGCTGGGGTCTGCTGCCCCGGCGGACGATCGCCGCCGTCAAGGCCCTCGCCGACGAGAACGCCGCCGGGCGGCGGGTGGGGGCGGGCGGCTTCGAGGCGGTGGAAGCCGCGCGGGTGGGCTTCGCCCGGCTCGCCGGGGTTCAGCCGGACCGGGTCGCCACCGGCAGTTCGGTCACCGTCCATGTCGGGCTGGTCGCCGCCTCGTTGCCGCCCGGGGCCGAAGTCCTCTGCCCCGAGGGGGAGTTCGCCTCTGTGGTCAGCCCCTTCGCGCTCCGCGGCGATCTGTGCATGCGGTACGCCCCGCTCGCGGACCTCGCCGCGGCCGTCCGACCCTCCACCGCGCTCGTCGCTTTCTCCGCGGTGCAGTCGGCCGACGGCCGGGTGGCCGACCTCGCCGCCGTCCGCGCGGCCGCCGCCGCGCACGGCGCCCGGACCCTGCTCGACGCCACCCAGGCGGCGGGCTGGTTCCCGTGGGACGCCGGGGCGTACGACTACACCGTCACCGGCGGCTTCAAGTTCCTGCTCTGCCCCCGGGGTACGTCGTTCCTGACCGTGACGGAGGAGGCGCAGCACACGCTGCCACCGCTCTTCGCGGGCTGGGTCTCCGCGGGCGCGCCCTGGACCAGCAACTACGGCCCGGTCGAACGCCTGGCCCCCACCGCCCGCGGCTTCGACGAGCCGCCCGCCTTCCTCTCGTACCACGGGGCCGAGCACTCCCTGGCCCTGCTCGCGGAGGTCGGCGCCGACGCCCTCCACGCGCACGCCACCGGGCTCGCGGCCCGGCTGCGTACCGGGCTGGCGAAGCTCGGGCACCAGGCCGTCCCGGGGGAGTCGGCGATCGTCGCGGTGCCGGGCCTCGACGGCCGTCAGGCCGAGCTCGTGGCCGCCGGGATCGCGGTCTCGGCCCCGGCCGGGAACCTGCGGATCTCCTGCCATCTCTACAACACCGAGGCAGACGTGGACCGGGTGCTGGAGGTCCTGGCCTGACGCCCTCCGCGTACGCCTGAATCAGCCCCGGCACGTGACCGGCGCCACCCGGGCCTGCCCGCCCGGCTCAACGCCTGGCGCCCCCTGCATCCCCTCGACCCGTCGCCCCCTTCGGCGGCGACGCCGAGGGCCACACCGACTACTCGGCGCTGGACGCGGTCCGACGCTCCGCCGGAGGCCGCCCGTCCCACCGCCACGAGGTGCGGCGCGGGTGGTCCGGCAGCTCCGCACGACCGGTGGCCCACAGCAGTACGGTCCACCGGTCGCCGCCCGCCGGGGCGTCGGGGAAGAGCCGGGCCAGCACCCGGTCGCAGAGCGCGCCGGGCGGTGCCCACCCGAGCCCCAGGCCCTCGGCCAGGTCATGCGTGTGCACCAGGGTCTCCACCACGCCCATCGCGGCGAACCCCTCCGGATCGGAGATCCCGTATCCGTGGTACGAGCGCACCTCGGGCGGCGTCGTCCGCACCATCGAGGCCAGCAGCGCCCCGCTCGCCTCCAGCGTGGCCAGCAGCCCGGCGGGCCCGGCCGCACGGTCGGCGAAGACCGCGTTGGCCGGGCCGCCCGCCCGGTCGGCGGCCCACCGGTAGGGCACTTCACCGTCCAGCGGAGGCGTACGCGGACCCAACTGCACGGCGTACGCGAAGAGATCGTCGCTCAGGTGCTCCACCGTCTCCCAGCAGGTCCACTCCAGCGTTCCGGCGGGCGTGTCCCAGCGGTCCGCCGGGGCCCCGGCCAGCGTGTCCACCGCGAGCCGCACCGCCGAGGTCACGTCCTCGGCGGTCACCGGCAGCCGGGTCCCGCTCAGCGCCGCCCGCTCGGCCGCACCGCATTCCACACAGAACTCGTTGCCCTCGGGATCGGCGAGCGTGGCCCACCCCCGCCCGTTCGGTCTGCGGTGGTCGCCCACGAGCGTGGCCCCGAGCGCCAGCAGCCGCTCGACCTCCTCGTCCCGGGAGCGGTCCTGCGGCTGGATGTCCAGATGGACCCGGTTCTTGGACTGCTTCTTCTCGGCCACCTGGACGAAGAGGATCGCCGCGCCGGGCGTTTCTACCAGCGCCTCCGGATCGCCGGGGGAGTCTTCGTCGGAGATCGGCGCCCCGAGCGCCTGGGCCCAGAAGCCGCCGAGCGCGTAGGCGTCGGCGCAGTCGATCGTAATGTGGCGTATGCGGGAAGTCATGGCCGCCACCCTCTCCCCTCGCCCGGCCCCGGTCCAGCGAGTTACGCGGCAGGGGCCCGGGACGGCGTACCGTCCCGGGCCCCGTGGTGCTGCGCGTACCGCTACTTCACCGGGGTGAAGTCCCGCGCCCCGATGAACTCGGGGCGGCGGATCGGCGCCGCGAACGGCTCCTGCGCCGCGTTCTCCACGCTGTTGAACACGATGAAGACGTTGCTGCGCGGGTACGGGGTGATGTTGTCGCCCGAGCCGTGCATGGCGTTGCAGTCGAACCAGGTCGCCGAACCCGCCTTGCCCGTGAAGAGCCTGATGCCGTGGCGGTCGGCCATCTTCGTCAGCGCCTCGTCGGACGGGGTGCCCGCGTCCTGCATCTGGAGCGACTTCTTGTAGTTGTCCTTCGGCGTCTCGCCCGCACAGCCGAGGAACGACTTGTGCGAACCGGGCATGATCATCAGCCCGCCGTTGGTGTCGTAGTTCTCGGTCAGCGCGATCGACACGGACACGGTCCGCATGTTCGGCAGACCGTCCTCGGCGTGCCAGGTCTCGAAGTCCGAGTGCCAGTAGAAGCCCGAGGCCCCGAAGCCCGGCTTCACGTTGATCCGGGACTGGTGGACGTACACGTCCGAGCCGAGGATCTGGCGGGCCCGGCCCACCACGCGCTCGTCGCGGACGAGGGCGGCGAAGACCTCGCTGATCCGGTGGACCTCGAAGACGGACCGCACGCTCTGCGACTTCGGCTCGATGATCGAGCGCTCGTCGGCACGGACCGCCGGGTCGGAGACCAGCCGGTTCAGTTCCGCCTCGTAGACGGTGACCTCGTCCGGGGTGATGAGCTGGTCGACGGTGAGGAATCCGTCCTGCTCATAGCCCTGGAGGTCCTTGGCGGCGATCGGACCCGGTGCGCCCGGCGCGGACCAGATGACCGGGTCCTGGCGGGGAGTGGTCATCTCGGCGGCGCCGCGCGAGGGGTACAGATCGGTGCGTGCTTCGGTGGTCATGGTTCAGCCCTCCTCGGTCAGCAGTGGGTAGACACCGTTCTCGTCATGGTCCTCCCGTCCGGTGACGGGCGGGTTGAAGACGCACACGCAGCGGAAGTCGGTCTTGGGCCGCATGGTGTGCCGCTCATGCCCGTCCAGCAGGTACATCGTGCCGGGGGTGATCCAGTGCTTCTCGCCGGTCTCGTCGTTGGTGAGCTCGGCCTCGCCCTCGGTGCACAGCACTGCCTCGATGTGGTTCGCGTACCACATCGAGGTCTCCGTACCCGCGTACAGGACGGTCTCGTGGAGCGAGAAGCCGACCTTCTCCTTGGCGAGCACGATGCGCTTGCTCTCCCAGGTACCGGAAGCGGCCTTGACGTGCCGGTCGGTGTTCTCGATGTCCTTGAACGATCGGACGATCACGGTGAGCGGTTGCCTTTCTCTCTTCAGCGCCCCGGGCCTCGCGGCCCGGGGCCTCTCTTTTCCCGCCTGCCCCGGGCGTGCCGGGTCAGGCTGTTTCGCGGACGCAGCGGGCCAGCGTGCGCAGGCCCTCGTCCAGCTCCTCGGAGGTGACGGTCAGCGGCGGCAGCAGCTTGACGACCTCGCTCTGCGGGCCCGAGGTCTCCAGCAGGAGCCCCAGCTCGAAGGCGCGGGTGCAGACCGCCGAGGCACGCGCCGGGTCCTCGAACTCCAGGCCCCACACCAGGCCCCGGCCGCGGAAGTGCGCGGTCGGCTCCTCGGCGCAGATGGCCAGCAGCGCCTGCTCGGCCTGCTCACCGCGGGCCAGGGTCTGCTTCTCCATCTGGCCGTCCGCCCAGTAGGCGTCCAGCGCGGCGGCGGCCGTGACGAAGGCGGGGTTGTTGCCGCGGAAGGTGCCGTTGTGCTCGCCCGGCTCCCAGATGTCCAGCTCGGGCTTGAACAGGCAGAGCGACATCGGCAGGCCGTAGCCGCTGATGGACTTCGACAGGGTGACGATGTCCGGGACGATCCCGGCCTCCTCGAAGGAGAAGAAGCCGCCGGTACGGCCGCAGCCCATCTGGATGTCGTCGACGATCAGCAGCATGTCCTGGCGGTGGCACAGGTACTGGAGGGCGCGCAGCCACTCGGCGCGGGCGACGTTGATGCCGCCCTCGCCCTGGACCGTCTCCACGATCACCGCTGCGGGCTTGTTCAGACCGGAACCCTGGTCCTCCAGCAGCCGTTCGAACCAGAGGAAGTCGGGGACCGTACCGTCGAAGTAGTTGTCGAACGGCATTGGGGTGCCGTGCACCAGCGGGATACCGGCGCCCGCCCGCTTGAAGGCGTTGCCGGTGACGGCCAGCGAGCCCAGCGACATGCCGTGGAAGGCGTTGGTGAACGAGACGACGGACTCGCGGCCCTTGACCTTACGGGCCAGCTTCAGCGCCGCCTCCACGGCGTTGGTGCCCGTCGGGCCGGGGAACATCACCTTGTACGGCAGGTCCCGCGGGCGCAGGATGACGTTCTGGAACGTCTCCAGGAAGGCGCGCTTGGCGGTGGTCGCCATGTCCAGGCCGTGGGTGACGCCGTCGTGCTCGATGTAGTCGATCAGCGCGCGTTTCAGCACCGGGTTGTTGTGGCCGTAGTTCAGCGAACCGGCCCCGGCGAAGAAGTCGAGGTAGGAGTGGCCGTCCTCGTCGGTCATCCGGGCGCCCTGCGCGCGGTCGAACACGGCGGGCCAGCCGCGGCAGTAGCTCCGTACCTCGGACTCCAGGGTCTCGAAGACGCTCAGTGCGGGCGGGGTGATGGTCACAGCGGATCTCCTGCGTGAGGGGGTGTGACGGGCGATGGTCGGTGCTCCCGGCCGCACGGAGGCGGCCGGGGCCGCGCCGGACGGTCGGCCGGCGCGAGAAGTCGTGGGGACCGGGCGTACGGGACGCTTCGGGTCGGGTGGGGGATACCGGGCGGTGGCCGGGGGGCGGCCCGGGCGGCCGTCGTGGCCGGGTGGCTCAGGGGGTGAACGGGCCGATCCGGTAGAGGACCTCCGGCAGGTGGGTCCCCTCGGGGAACAGCCCGCCGTCGAAGAGCACCTCCTGCTCCAGGGCGACGTCGTGCCGCTGGGCGTAGGACGTGAACAACCGGTCGGAGGCGGTGTTGTCCGGGGTGATCGTCGTCTCGACGGACGACAGGCCCTGGCCGGCGGCGACCCGGGCGGTCAGCGCGTCCAGCAGGGAGGCGGCAAGACCCTTGCCGCGGTGCTCCCGGTCGACGGCCACCTGCCAGACGACGAGGGTCTGGGGGCGGTCGGGCCGGATGTAGCCCGTCACGAAGGCGATCGGCTCTCCGTCCTCACCCCGGGCGACGGCGGATGTGGCGGCGAAGTCACGGCACCACAGCAGGTAGCTGTACGAGGAGTTGAGGTCCAGGACCTCGGAGTCGCGGGCGATGCGCCAGATCGCGGCTCCGTCCTCCACTCGCGGGGTGTCGATACTGAGAAATTCGCTTCGGGCACGGGCAAAATCTGCTGGTGCGGCGGTCATGTGAATTCAATTTACCCAGCAAAATTCGAAATTGCATCGACGTGGAGGGTTGGGTGACGGGCCCGTATGTGTTATCAGGCGGGCGCGTACTCTCGCGCGAACCGGCTACGCTTTCTCACCTTTTGCCCGGAATTTATCGGGCAAAACGCCCCCGGTGTGGATTCGGTCACAGGGTTGTAACTCTCGCGAGACGCGTCCGAATCACGGAGTTCGGGCGGCGCGAAAACTTCTGCGTTTAGGAGTGGATTCAGCGGGAACAAGAATGCGGGGAGCTGCTTTCGATAAAGCAGCTCCCCGCATTATGGATATCAGGCGCCCGGCCAGGTTTCCGATACCGCACGGCGGGCAGTTTCGAAGTCGACCCGCCGGCCCGCCTCGGCCAGCGCCGCCCCCAGAGCCGCGAGCGAGGACAGCACCGCGCCCCGCGTCGCATCCGCCCCGTAATGGTTGACCCGGATCATCTCCTTGGACAGCGCCCCGCCGCCCGCGACGAGCGGCAGCGCGGGATCCGCCGCCAGCGCCCGCGCGACCAGCGCGGCCGCGTCGGTGCCCGCCGGGGCGCGCAGGGTCGTGGCCACCGGAGCCGCGTCCCGTACGTCGTGGACGTAGGGCTCAAGATCGCCGCCCAGCGCCACCGCCCCGGCCCGGGTCGCGGCGGCGGCCGAGGCGTGCCGGGCCATCACGGTCTCCGGGCCCTCGGCCTCGATCCGCTCCACGCAGGCCTCCAGCCCCAGCATCTCCAGCTGCGCCGGGGCGTGCGGCAGGGCCTTGCGGCCGCCGTCGATCCAGCGCTCCTTCCAGTCCAGCAGGGACAGGTAGGAGCGGCGCGGGGCGGCCGGGTTGGCGGCGATCCGCTCCCAGGCCCGCTCGCTCACCGACACCGCCGACACCCCGGCCGGACCGCCCATCGCCTTCTGCGCACCGATCACGCACAGGTCCACGCCCCAGGTGTCCGGAAGCAGCGGCTCGGCGCCCACCGATGCGACCGCGTCCAGCATGAACAGAGCCCCGTGCGCCCGGACCACCTCACCGATCTCCGCGACCGGGTTGGTGTTGCCGGTCGCCGCCTCCGCGTGCACCAGCGACACGAAGCCGATCTCCGGGTGCTCGGCCAGCGCCTTGGCGACCTGGTCGGCGCTCACCGCCGTGTGGAAGGGCACCGCGAGGTCGACGACCTCGGCGCCGCAGTCCCGCAGCCAGTTGCCGAAGGTCTGCCCGTAGGGGCCCGTGACCACGTTCAGCGCGGTCGAGCCGGGCCGCGCGCCGCTGCGGATGCATCCCTCCAGCGGCAGCAGCGCCTCGCCCTGGGTGATGACGACGTCCTGCTCGGTGGCGAGGAGCGCGGCCACCCGCCGCTCGATGGCCGCGAAGTGCTCGGCGGTCAGCGGCGGGAGGTCGAGGAAGGGGTGCGTCACGGTGGTGCTCTCTTCGGGTTCGGTCGGCGGTCGGTCATGTTGCGGGTGGCCGGGCTGAGGGTTCCTCCGGGCACCTCCGGCAGCCTACCGACGGCCTCGTACAGTGCCGCGTATGAGTGATCAGGAGCGGCAGCGGGTGCTGCGGGTGAAGGGGCGGGTCCTCGTCGGCCCGGACGAGGTGCGGGACGAACTGTGGGCCGTCGACGGGCGGATCGCCTACGAGCGGCCGCCGGGCGCGGACGGCACGCCGACCGTCACGGGCTGGGTGCTGCCCGGTCTGGTCGACGCGCACTGTCATGTGGGCCTGGACCGGCACGGCCCGGTCGACGCGGCGACCGCCGAGAAGCAGGCGCTCACCGACCGGGAGGCCGGGACCCTGCTCATCCGGGACGCGGGATCGCCCTCCGACACCCGGTGGATCGACGACCGCGAGGACCTGCCGAAGATCATCAGGGCCGGGCGCCACATCGCCAGGACCCGCCGCTACATCCGCAACTACGCCCATGAGATCGAGCCCGGCGACCTCGTCGCCTACGTCGCCCGGGAGGCCAGGCGCGGGGACGGCTGGGTCAAGCTGGTGGGGGACTGGATCGACCGCGACGCCGGGGACCTGACCGCCTGCTGGCCGCGCGGGGAGGTCGAGGCGGCCATCGCCGAGGCGCACCGGCTGGGCGCCCGCGTCACCGCGCACTGCTTCGCCGAGGAGTCGCTCACCGACCTGGTGGAGGCGGGCATCGACTGCGTCGAGCACGCCACCGGCCTCACCGAGGACACCATCCCGCTGTTCGCCGAACGCGGGGTGGCGATCGTCCCGACCCTGGTCAACATCGCCACCTTCCCCGACCTCGCGGCGGGCGGCGAGGCCAAGTTCCCCCGCTGGTCGGCCCATATGAGGCAGCTGTACGAGCGCCGCTACGACACCGTGCGCTCCGCGTACGACGCGGGCATCCCCGTCTACGTCGGCACCGACGCGGGCGGCTCGCTGGCCCACGGCCTGGTCGCGGGCGAGGTCGCCGAGCTGGTGAAGGCGGGCATCCCGCCCCTGGAGGCGCTCTCCGCCACCGCGTGGGGAGCGCGGCGCTGGCTGGGGCGGCCGGGGCTTGAGGAGGGCGCTCCGGCGGACCTGGTCGTGTACGACCAGGACCCGCGCGCCGACGTCCGGGTGCTGGCGGCCCCGCGCCACATCGTGCTGAACGGACGCGTGGTCGGCTGAGGTGCGGAGGGCGGCGCTGGGTTGACCGGCGGTGACGGATACGGGCTCCGGCTCGTTGAAGCACTTCTGCGGATGATCCGGCGCTCCCGCCCGCTGTACGGCTCGCGCTCGGTGAAACGGGTGACGCGGGCGGGGCATGGAGGAACGCACGTTCCGAAAGATTCGAATATGCGCGCGGAAACCACCCTTTGGGGTGAACTCACGTCAGGTGTCCGCCAGTTCACCCACAGTGCGTAAAGATTCACGGAGTCGAGGCCGCCGGCGCGGGCGATGTCCCCCATTGGACCGTGCCGGTGGCTCCATGTCTCTTGTGGGGGTTCCACCATCTTGAACAGCAACACCTTCCGTCTCGCGGCACTGGCGGTCGCCGCCGCCCCCGTCGCGCTGCTCGCCGCTGTCCCCGCGCACGCAGCCCCGGCGACACCCACCACCGGCGGCGAGGGCAGGGCGAGCGCGGTCGTGCTCCGTACCGGGCTCGACATCTCGCTCCTCAGCAAGTCCGTCCAGGTGCCCCTCAAGGCCACGCTCAACGAGGTGCAGGCCCCGGCCAGCGCGGAGAAGACCGTGCTGACCGTGGACCTGGACGGAGTGGAGGGCCGCCCGGTCAGCGTCCTGCGCGCCGATGTGGCCACCGCCGCCGCCACCGTCGACGAGCACAAGGCCGAGGGGTACACCAACCTGGCGAAGGCCCGGATCCATGTGCCCGGACTCCCGGGGCTCTCGCTCATCGAGGTCGAGAAGGTGACCTCCAAGGCACACTGCGAGGTCGGCAAACAGCCCGTCGCCGAGTCGAACGTGCTCGGTCATGTCTCGGTGCTCGGCAAGAAGGTCACGCTCAGCGCGGGCGGCCCGACCCGGGTGTCGGTGCCGGGCGTGGGCGAGGTGACCCTCGACCTCTCCAAGACGGTCACCACCGAGCGCACGGCCGCCGCCACGGCCCTCCGGCTCAAGGTCTCGGTCAACCCCCTGAACCTCAACGTGGCCGAGGTGGAGGGAGAGGTCACCCTCGCCGAGGCGACCTGCGAGACGCCGAAGAAGCCCACGACGCCCGAGGAGCCGGGCGGCACGGACGGCGGTGCCGCCGACGGCGGTGCCACGGGCGGTGACACCGGCGGCGACGAGGGCGCCACCGGAGACAAGGGGGATGACGGCAAGAGCGGTGGCGGCAACAGCGGCGACGGCCCGAAGACGCAGACCGGCTCCGACACCGCACCCACCGAGGCCAACCTCGCGGAGACCGGTGGCAGCGCAACCACCCCGTACATCGCGGGCGGAGCCGCCCTGCTGCTGGCCGCCGGCGCGGGCGCGACGGTGATGGCCCGCAGGCGCGGCAGCAGCCAGCGCTGACCGCCCCGGCCTGAGCGGGGCAAGCCCGAGGGGGGCCGAGGGGGGGGGGCAAGCCCGAGGAGGGGGGCGGTGTCCGCGCGACGGACGCCGCCCCCCCTGCGGGTTCCTCAGCGCCCGGATCTCGCGGGCAGCGCCTGCACCGCCTGGTCCAGGGCCTGGAGGAAACGGTTGGTCGTGGCCCGGTCGCGGACCGCGAGCCGCAGCCACTGCGGCCCCAGCCCCGGGAACGTGTCCCCGCGCCGGGCCGCGAAACCCAGCAGCCGCAGCCGCTCCCGGACCTCCGCCGCCCGCTCCAGACGCACCAGCACGAACGGCCCCCGGGCCGCCTCCACCGCCTCCACCTCGCTGAACTCGGCCAGCCCGGCCAGCAGATGGGCCCGGTCCACCGTGATCCGGTCCGCCGCCTCGGCCGCCTCCACCAGCGCCCTCGGCTCCATGCACGCCTCCGCCGCCGCCAGCGCCGGGGACGACACCGGCCACAGCGGCTGCGCCTCGGCGAGCAGGGCCACGGTCTCCGGGGCGGCCAGGACGTAACCGACCCGCAGTCCGGCGAGCCCCCACGTCTTGGTCAGGCTCCGCACCACCACGAGCCCCGGGATGTCCGTCCGCCCGCACAGCGCCTCGCGTTCGCCCGGCACGACGTCCATGAACGCCTCGTCGACCACCAGCGTCCGCCCCGGTCTGGCCAGTCGCTCCAGCAGCGCCGCCGGGTGCAGCACGGACGTGGGGTTCGTCGGATTGCCGATCACCACGAGGTCCGCCTCGTCGGGCACCGCCGCCGGATCGAGCCGGAAGCCGTTCTCGGCGCGCAGCAGCACCCGGCCCACCCCGTGCCCGGCCGCCCGGAGCGCCGCCTCCGGCTCGGTGAACTGCGGATGGACGACCACCGGATACCGGGCCGGAAGCGCACGGGCGATCAGGACGAACGCCTCGGCGGCGCCCGCCGTCAGCAGCACCCGTTCCACCGGCAGCCCGTGCCGCTCGGCGACGGCGGCGCGGGCGGAGGACCCGTCGGGATAGGCCGCCAGCGAGGCGATCGACGCGGCTATGCGCGTGCGCAGCCACTCCGGCGGAGTGTGGGTGCGGACGTTCACGGCGAGATCGGTCAGATTCTCGCCGCGCACCTCCGCGTCGCCGTGGTGCCGCAGGTCGGGCCCGGCGCTCTCGATGTTCTGTGTGGGGGGAGTCATGGCAGCCATGGTGAACGGACAGGGCCCTCCCGTCACCGGTGAGGTGGAAGTTTTCCCGGCGGAAACATCGGAAGGCCCGGTCGCGGCGGAGAACCGGCGGGCCACCGCGCAGGTCGCCGCCCCCTTCGCCCCCGTACTCCGGCCCGCGTCCTTCCCCGTACCTCCGCCCGCGGCGCGGGTCTTCGGCACCACGAGCTCGTCCGCGTCGATCAGCGCCGCCGCCTCGGCCACCGACGGTGTGCCCACCGCGGCGGCCGCCGCGCCCGAGGGGTGCGGGACGCGCACGGCCGCCAGGGCCGCCGCCGGATGGGTCCGCACCGGCACCCCGAGCCGGGCCGCCGCCGCCACGATCCCCGGCTCGTCCGCCCTCGCGTCGACGGTCGCCACCTCCACGACGTCCGCCGCGCTCAGCCCGGCCCCGCTCAGCACCGCCTCGATCAGGGCGAACACCTCGTCGCCGGGGACACCGCGGCGCGCGCCGACCCCCACGACCAGACTGCGGGCGCCGGGCTCCGGTCCGGGGCCGACGGTTGCTCCGGTCATGGGCGGAGTCCTGCCTTTCAGGTCAGACGGTTCAGTACGTACGGGGGAGGGGCGGGGCCGTTCCGTATACGGTCACGGGCCCGGCGGCACGGTCCGGCGGCGAGAGGGGCGGCGGGCACCGCAGGTAAGGACACCCTGAGGTGCGGGCGAAGGGGTCGATCGGCTAGCAAGACCCCATGGCGGTGTTCGTCGCGCTCGGCGCGTTCCTGATGACTCTGGCCGGCGGCTGGGTCGCACAACGCGTCACCGACCGCCGCCATCTGGTGCTCGGCTTCGCGGGCGGCCTGATGCTCGGCGTGGTCGGCCTCGACCTCCTGCCCGAGGCGATCGAGGCCGCGGGGGCCCCGGTCTTCGGCGTGCCCGCCGCTCTGCTGCTGTTCGTCGGCGGCTTCCTGGTGGCCCATCTGGTCGAGCGGCTGCTGGCCGCACGCCAGGTGGCCCATGGGGCGAGCGGCGAACGCGTACCGCAGGTGGGGCTGACGGCGGCGGCCGCGATGGTCGGCCACAGCCTGATGGACGGCGTCGCGCTCGGCGCCGCGTTCCAGATCAGCGGCTCCATGGGCGTGGCCGTCGCGCTGGCGGTGATCAGTCATGACTTCGCCGACGGATTCAACACGTACACCCTCACCAGTCTTTACGGGAACGCCCGCCGCAAGGCGCTCCTGATGCTGTTCGCGGCTGCCGTGGCCCCGGTCGTGGGCGCCGCGACGACGCTGCTGTTCACCCTTCCGGAGGAACTGCTCGGCGGCTATCTCGGCTTCTTCGGCGGGGCGCTGCTCTACCTGGCCGCCGCGGAGATCCTTCCCGAGGCGCACCACACCCATCCCGGCCGCTCCACCCTTCTCTGCACCATCGGGGGCGTGGGCTTCATCTGGCTGGTCGTCGGCATCGCGGAGTGAGCCGCGCGTACGCCCCGTAAGCCCCGGCGCGCCGGACGCGCCGCCGCTCACCGCGCCCGGCAGTGTTCGACGAACCGCCGGGCCACACCGGGCGATGCCGCCCAGTGGGTGTGCAGATAGCTGGCGTGCACGCCCCGCTGGACGTAGCCCTCCACCCGCCGCTCCGGCTGGTGCATGCCCCAGGCGGGCGTGGCCCCCGCCCCCGGCTCCAGGACCGTCCGGTGGAACTCATGACCGCGCATCCGGGTCCCGGCGACCGCCAGCGCACTGTCCGACACCGCCACCGCCTCCCGGTACCCGAGCGTGAGGCGCTCCGACATCCGGGCCTCGGCGTCCAGCACCCCGCACATCGGCTTCCCGTCCAGCTCCCGCGCCAGATACAGCAGCCCCGCGCACTCGGCGGCCACCGGGGCGCCGCCCCGGGCGAGTTCGGTCACCGCCCGCCGCAGCGGCTCGTTCGCCGAGAGCTCGGGGGCGTACATCTCCGGGAACCCGCCACCGATCACGAGCCCCGCCGTACCGGCCGGAAGCTTCTCGTCGCGCAACGGGTCGAAGACCACGACCTCCGCACCGGCCGCCGTCAGCAGTTCGGCATGCTCCGCGTACGCGAAGGTGAACGCCGCCCCGCCGGCCACGGCGACGACGGGGCGGGGCCCCGGCACGGAGGCGCCGCTGGCGTACGGCGGCTCCCACGCCTCGTCCGGCAGCGCGGGCGCGGTCCGGGCCAGCGCCATCAGCGCGTCCAGGTCGCACCCGGCCCGCACCCGCTCACCCATGGCCCGGACGGCGTCCACCGCATCGCCCTGCCGCTCGGCCACCGGGACGAGACCCAGGTGACGCGAGGGCGTGGCGACCTGCGGGGCGCGCCGCAGCACACCGAGCACCGGCAGCCCCGACTCGTCCAGCGCATCGCGCAGCAGCGCCTCGTGCCGGTCGGAGGCCACCTTGTTCAGGATCACCCCGCCGATCCGCACCTGCGGGTCCCAGGAGGCGAACCCGTGCACCAGGGCCGCCACCGAACGGGACTGCGAGGAGGCGTCCACCACCAGCACCACAGGCGCCTTGAGCAGCTTCGCCACCTGCGCGGTCGACGCCAGCTCCCCCTGCCCCGAGGCGCCGTCGTACAGCCCCATCACGCCCTCGACCACGGCGAGGTCGCACCCCGCCGACCCGTGCGCGAAGAGCGGGGCGATCCGATCCGTCCCGCACATGTACGCGTCGAGATTGCGGCCGGGGCGACCCGTCGCCAGCGAGTGGTACCCCGGATCGATGTAGTCCGGGCCCACCTTGTGCGGCGAGACGGCCAGCCCGCGCGCGGCGAAGGCGGCCATCAGGCCGGTGGCGACGGTGGTCTTGCCGCTGCCCGAGGCCGGAGCGGCGACGACCAGGCGGGGGACGTTCACCACTCGATGCCCCTCTGGCCCTTCTGCCCCGCGTCCATCGGGTGCTTGACCTTCGACATGTCGGTCACCAGATCGGCGGCCTCGATGAGCTTGTCGGGCGCGTTGCGGCCGGTGATCACCACGTGCTGGGTGCCGGGACGGTTCCGCATCACCTCGACGACCTCGTCGGTGTCGATCCAGCCCCAGTGCATCGGATAGGCGAACTCGTCGAGCACGTACAGCTTGTACGTCTCGGCCGCCAGGTCGCGCTTGACCTGCTCCCAGCCCTCGCGCGCCTTCTCCTCGTTGTCGAGCTGGCCGTCGCGCTGGACCCAGGACCAGCCCTCGCCCATCTTGTGCCAGTCGACGGTGCCGCCCTCGCCGCTCGCGCCCAGCACCTTGAGAGCGTTCTCCTCGCCGACCTTCCACTTCGCCGACTTCACGAACTGGAACACCCCGATCGGCCAGCCCTGGTTCCAGGCCCGCAGCGCGAGCCCGAAGGCTGCCGTCGACTTGCCCTTCCCGATGCCCGTGTGGACGAACAGGAGCGGGCGGTTGCGCCGCTGACGGGTGGTGAGCCCGTCGTCCGGCACCGATGTCGGCTGTCCCTGCGGCATTAAGCGGCCCTCCCGGCTGCGGTGACGTCCTTGACGAGCCCGGCGATCGAGTCGGCCCGCAGCTCGTCGAGCGTGACGGCGGTGCCTCCCAGTTCCCGGGCGAGTTCCCCGGCGAGACCGAGGCGTACGTACCCCGACTCGCAGTCCACGACGACCGAGGCCGTCCCCTCCGAGCGGTGCAGCCGCCCGGCCCGCCCCGCGAGCGCCACGGGCTCGGGCCCGCCGGTCGCCCGGCCGTCCGTGACGACGACGAGCAGCGGCCGCCGCGACGGATCGCGCAGCCGTTCCACCCGCAGCACGTCGTGGGCCTTGAGCAGCCCGGCGGCGAGCGGGGTGCGGCCCCCGGTCGGCAGCGACTCCAGGCGGGAGGCGGCCGCGTCCACGGACGAGGTCGGCGGCAGCGCCACCTCGGCGTCCTTGCCCCGGAAGGTGACCAGACCGACCTTGTCCCGCCGCTGGTAGGCGTCCAGCAGCAGCGACAGCACGGCCCCCTTGACCGCGCTCATCCGCTGCCGGGCCGCCATCGACCCGGAGGCGTCCACGACGAACAGCACGAGGTTGCCCTCACGCCCCTCCCGGGTCGCCTGCCGCAGATCGTCCCGGCGCACCACGAGCCCGCGCCCGGAGCGCCCGCGCGAGCGCTGGTGCGGGGCGGCGGCCTGCACGGTCGCGGCCAGGTGCAACTTGGTCAGCGACCCCTGCGGGCGGCGCGCGCCGGTGGTACGGCCGTGCTCGGTACGGGCCCGGGAGCGCCGCCCGGCAGCCCCCTCACCGAGCCCCGGCACGCTGAGCATCTTCGTACGGAACGGCTCGGCGGCGGTCACCGGCTGCTGCTCGGCGCCGGCGGACCGGCCGGGCGCGTCGGGAGCGTTTTCGGGGGCCTGCGGCGGAGTGTCGCCGCCCTCGCCGGCCGGAGGAGGAGTGCGGTCGCCATCGGCCTGGGGCGGCACACCGCCCCCGCCCCCGCCCCCGTCGTTGCCGCCGCCATCGGGATCGTCGTCGGGGTCTCCCGGGTCGCCGTCCTGCTCACCGGCCTCGTCGAGGGTCTGGTCGAGCTTGTCCTCGTCCAGTCCCGGAGCGTCGAACGGGTTGCGGCGACGCCGGTGCGGGAGCGCCAGCAGGGCGGCCTGCCGTACGTCGTCGGCGGTGACCTCCTCGCGTCCGGCCCAGGCGGCGAGCGCGGTCGCGGTACGGGCCATCACGATGTCGGCCCGCATCCCGTCGACCTCGAACGCGGCGCAGGTGGCGGCGATCTGCCGCAACACGCCGTCACCGAGCACGACACGGGGCAGCAGGGCGCGCGCGGCGGCGATGCGCTCCCGCAGGGCGCTCTCCTCCGCGGCCCAGCGCGCGGCGAAGCCCTCGGGGTCGTCGTCGTACGCGAGCCGGCGCCGCACGACCTCCACCCGCTCGTCGGTGTCCCGGGACGCGGCCACCTCCACGGTCAGCCCGAACCGGTCCAGCAACTGGGGCCGCAGCTCGCCCTCTTCCGGGTTCATCGTCCCGACCAGCAGGAACCGTGCCGCATGCCGTACGGAGACGCCTTCGCGCTCGACGTACGAGGCCCCCATGGCGGCCGCGTCCAGGAGCAGGTCCACCAGGTGGTCGTGGAGCAGGTTGACCTCGTCGACGTACAGAATTCCGCGATGGGCGTCGGCCAGCAGCCCCGGCTCGAACGCCTTCACACCCTCCGAGAGCGCCCGCTCGATGTCCAGCGCCCCCACGAGCCGGTCCTCGGACGCCCCGACGGGCAGCTCGACGGTCCGCGCCGGGCGCGACACACCGGGGGCATCCGCGTGCGGCCCGTCGGGGCACGCCGGATCGGGGGCCACCGGATCACAGGAGAACCGGCACCCCGGTACGACGGAGACCTCGGGCATGAGGGCGGCCAGCGCCCGGACGGCGGTGGACTTGGCGGTCCCCTTCTCGCCCCGCACGAGCACCCCGCCGACGGCCGGACTGACGGCGTTGAGCAACAGCCCGAGCCGCAGGTCGTCCTGCCCGACGATCGCGGTGAAGGGATACGGCGTACTCACTTGGCCTCCTCGTTGACGTGCTCTTCAGCTCTGACGTGACCGGTCACTGCAAGCCCCTCCGGCGATCGAGGAGCGGGGTCCGGGCCGGCGCCCCGGCTCTCCGACGACGCACCCGCCCCCGACGGCGGCGCCCCCGGCGGCACGAACGGCAACCCGGCCGGCGCCCCGCCCTCGATCAGCCGCCACAGCGCATCCGTATCCGCATGCTCCTCCACCAGATCCCCCAGCCGGTCCAACTGCTCCTCCCGCAGCACCCCGAAACTCGTGTCCGGCGCAGGAACGAACCGCCGCCCGGCGGCCCGGGCCACCTCCGCCAGGAACCGCCGCCGGAACGCGTCGCTCTCCAGCGACCCGTGCCAGTGCGTCCCCCACACCGCCCCCACCCGGCACCCGTCCAGGAACGGTTCCCCGCCCCGCACATCGGCCACCCCGTGGTGGATCTCGTACCCCTCCACCACCTCACCCAGCGCCGAACCCACCGGCCGCGCCAGCGTCTTGGCCCGGTCGAAGCGGACGGTCACCGGCAGCAGCCCCAGCCCGTCCACGACCCCCGCCCGCGACTCCACCTCGTCCTCGATCCGCTCACCGAGCACCTGGAACCCGCCGCAGATGCCCAGCACCGGCCGGCCCTCCGCCGCCCGCCGCACCAGCGCGTCCGCGAGACCCCGCTCGCGCAGCCAGGCCAGCGCCTTGACCGTGCCCCGCGTCCCGGGCACGACCACCAGGTCCGCGTCGGCCAGCTCCTCGGCCCGGTCCACGAACCGCACCACGACGCCCGGTTCGGCGGCCAGCGCGTCCACGTCCGTGAAGTTCGACATCAACGGCACCGCGCACACCGCGACCCGCAACACGTCCTCACCGTGCGGGGGAGCCACGACCGACTCCCGTACCGCACCCCGCAGGGACACCCGCAGGCCGTCCTCCTCGTCGATGCCGAGTCCGTGGGCGTACGGCAGAACTCCGTACGTCCGTCGCCCGGTCAGCCCGGTCAGCATGTCCAGCCCCGGTTCCAGCAGCGAGACATCACCCCGGAACTTGTTCACCAGATAGCCCGCGACCAGCGACTGGTCCTCGGCGCTGAGCAGCGCCGTCGTCCCGAAGAACGAGGCGAAGACCCCGCCCCGGTCGATGTCCCCGACCACCAGCACGGGGAACCGGGCCGCCCGCGCGATGCCCATGTTCACGATGTCGGTCCGGCGGAGGTTGATCTCGGCCGGCGAACCGGCCCCTTCGCAGATCACCGCGTCATAGGCCGACCGCAGCTGCTCCAGGCAGTCCGTGACCGTCCCGAGCAGCGCCTCCTGGCGCCCCCCGTGGTAGCCCCGGGCGCTCATCTCACCGACCGGCCTGCCCATCAGGACCACCTGGCTGGACCGGTCGCCGCCCGGCTTCAGCAGCACCGGGTTCATCAGGGCGGTCGGCTCCACCCGGGCCGCCTGCGCCTGCATCGCCTGGGCGCGCCCGATCTCCGCGCCCTCGCGGGTCACG
Source organism: Streptomyces sp. NPDC033165 (assembly GCF_055577965.1). Classification (NCBI taxonomy): domain Bacteria; kingdom Bacillati; phylum Actinomycetota; class Actinomycetes; order Kitasatosporales; family Streptomycetaceae; genus Streptomyces; species Streptomyces sp. NPDC033165. Next base: position 23,325 of record NZ_JBVIPK010000001.1, on the reverse strand, counting down.
AAGGAGTTGAGGGACATGTTCTGCGCCTTGAACGGCGCGACCTTCACGCCCCGGCGCACCAGCCAGCGGCAGATGCCCGCCGTGACGACGCTCTTGCCCGCGTCCGATGTGGTCCCCGCGACCAGCAGCCCACCACTCATGCCCGCTCCCGTTCCCGTACCGCGTTCCGTGCCGGACCGTTCATGACCGCCCCCGCTTCTGTCCCGCAGCCGACCGCCCGGCGGCCCGCCCCGCGACCATCCGCGCCGCCACGCACACACCCAGAGCCAGTGCACTCACCCGGCGCGACAGCCGCACCGCGCGTTCGATGTCGTCGCCGCGCACGTCCCGGCCGGACTCCCCGTTCAGTACGGGCCGGTGCTCCACGCGCCCCGCGTACGCCAGCGTTCCTCCCAGCCGTACGCCGAGCGCCCCCGCGAACGCGGCCTCCACCGGTCCCGCGTTCGGGCTCGGGTGGCGCCCCGCGTCCGCCTTCCAGGCGCGTACGGCCTCGGACGGCCGCCCGCCCGCCACCACGGCCAGCGCGGCCGTCAGCCGGGCGCCGGGCCACCCAGCGAGGTCGTCCAGGCGAGCCGAGGCCCAGCCGTAACGCCGGTGGCGGGGCGACTTGTGGCCGACCATCGCGTCGAGCGTGTTCACGGCCCGGAAGCCGACGAGTCCGGGCACCCCGCCGATGGCGCCCCACACGAGCGCGCCGACGACGGCGTCCGAAGTGTTCTCGGCGACCGATTCCACGACGGCACGGGCGATACCCGGCCCGTCCAGGGAGTGCGGGTCGCGCCCGCACAGATGCGGCAGCCTTTCCCGGGCCGCCTCAAGGTCCCCGGCGGTCAGCGCGCCCCCGATGGCGCGGGCCTCCCGGCCCAGGGACGTACCGCCGACGACCGACCAGGTGGCGGCGGCGGTCAGCGCGACGGCGAGCGCGGGGCGCTCCCGTACCGCACGGGCGGCCAGCGCGGCGGCCCCCACGGCGCCTCCGGCGCAGATGAGGGTGTGCAGCGCGCCCCGGCCCCGGTCGTCACGCCACAGCAGGGACTCCACGCGTGCGGCGGCCCGGCCGAACCCGGCGACGGGGTGCCCCCGCCGGGGGTCGCCGAACAGCGCGTCGGCGACCATTCCGGCCGTGGCGCCGCACGCGAAGAGGCGATCGGCACGCACGGCTCAGCCCGTCGTGGGTCGGGGCGTTCCGGAACGAGGGGGCACTGGATGCGGCGCACGGCGGCCGGACATGGCATAGGTCCTTAACTCAGGGTCCGCGCCCTGGTTCGACGAGAGCGGCGACGAGAGTCTCCTGGCTCCCGGATCCGCAGCTCCCCCGGCCTTCCAGCCCGTGCGCGACGGGCCGTGACATCCGGTGTCCCGACAGGTCGTGACGTCCGGTGTGGGGGAGTGCTCCCCGGTGACAGTGGCGGGACCGCGCCGGACTCGCACCGGCTTCCTCTGCTGTCGCCGTGAATGGCTCCGGCAGTCCACCACGCTGCGAGAACAGCCGTCAACTTGCTGTTGACCTGCGGAGGCCCGGTGTGCGCAGACGCACATCGGGCCGGACACACACGAGGTGTGTCCGGCCCGATGAGGGGTGCCGTGGGACGCGTCAGGCGACGATCAGATAGATCCCGTAGGAGACCGCCGCCACGCACGCCGCGAAGCAGGCGTACGCGCTGGTGCGCGCCAGCGCGGCGGTTCCGCCGGAGGCGCCGCTGCCGGAGCCGCTGCCGCCGGCCGGGGCCGACAGCTTCGAGAGGGCGACGATGCCCAGGGTGAAGACGCCGACCAGGGCGACGGTGATCACGAGACTGACACCGAAGACGGTGGCGAGAGCTGCCCAGTCGATTTTCATACGGATCTGTCCTTACACCGTGGCCGCGGGGCGGGGCGTGTCGTCGGGTGCCGCGGCCGGGGCCGGGATGGTGGTCGAGAGGTCGGAGACCGGTGCGCCCGCGGGGGGCGGGGAGACCGCGGCGATGGCGGTGGTGACGACGCCCTGCGGCTCGTCCGCCGTCGCTTCCTCGGTGTCGTTGACGTTGGTGTGGTCGACCGGCTGGCGGCGCGAGGCCAGCCAGATGGCGAAGGAGCCGCCGACCAGGATGGCCGCGGTGAGGGCGACACCCCAGGGGCCCTGCTTGGTGAGGAACTCGGCACCCGCGCCGACCAGACCCGCGGCCGGGAGCGTGAGGCCCCAGGCGACGAACATCCGGGTGGCGGTGGACCAGCGGACCACGCCGCCCTTGCGGCCGAGGCCCGCGCCCATCACGGCACCCGAGCAGGACTGGGTGGTGGAGAGCGAGAAGCCGAGGTGCGAGGAGGCCAGGATGACGGTCGCCGCGCTGGTCTGGGCGGCGAAGCCCTGCGGCGGCTGGAGGTCGGTCAGGCCCTTGCCCATGGTGCGGATGATGCGCCAGCCGCCGAGGTAGGTGCCGAGCGCGATGGCGACACCGGCGGAGACGATGACCCACATCGGCGGGTTGGAGCCGGGGGCGAGGACGCCGCCGGTCACCAGGGCCAGGGTGATGATGCCCATCGTCTTCTGGGCGTCGTTGGTGCCGTGGGCGAGGGAGACGAGACCGGCCGAGGCGATCTGTCCGGCCCGGTAGCCCTTGGCCGTCGACTTGAGCTGGTTCGGGTCGGTGACGTTCCGGTTGATCCGGTACGTCAGCCGCGTGGCCAGCATCGCTGCGAGACCGGCGACCAGCGGAGCGGCGACCGCGGGCAGCAGCACCTTGGTGACGACGGTGCCGCCGTTGATCGAGGACCAGCCGGCCGACATGACCGCGGCGCCGATCAGACCGCCGAACAGGGCGTGGGAGGAGCTGGAGGGCAGGCCGACCAGCCAGGTCAGGAGATTCCACAGGATGGCGCCGACGAGCGCCGCGAAGATGACCTCGGTTCTGATGCCGTCTTCGTTGACGATCCCGCCGGAGATCGTCTTGGCGACCTCCACCGACAGGAAGGCGCCGATCAGGTTGAGAACGGCGGACATCGCCACCGCTGTCTTGGGCTTCATCGCGCCGGTCGAGATGGTGGTCGCCATCGCGTTGGCGGTGTCGTGGAAACCGTTCGTGAAATCGAACACGAGAGCTGTTACGACCACAATCGCAAGCAGCAGCGTGATGTGTTCCATTTACCCAGGCAATCGTTCGGCGTCAGTGGCTCGTGGACCGTAGGCAACCTGGGTGAACGGAAGATGAACTGAGCAGGGCGCTGTGGTGACCCCAACCGGAGGCGACTGATTCCGCTTGTGTGCGGGAGGGGCGGCGGGAGTCCCCTGGGGCGCCGTCTGGTCTGCCCTTTACTGCTCGTTGGTGAAGTTTTTGAGGCGCGTCTCCGGCTCCGGAGGAGATCCCGGTCACGTGGGGCACGACGTTCCGGTTTCCGCCCCCCGCCCCTACGCTCGCCCCATGAGCGAGCAGCAGCCGGAATCCGTCGCCCGGACCTGGGAGGAGGTGGTCGCGACCGCCCGCCGCAGCGCCGCGGACGGCCTCGTCGTCGGCACCTCGGGCAATGTGTCCGCCCGTGTCGGAGACCTGGTCCTGGTGACCCCCAGCGGGGTGCCCTACGACCGGCTCGGCCCCCGTGACACGGTCGGCGTCGACCTCGACGGCCGCCAGGTCGTCGGGGACCTCCGGCCGACCAGCGAACTCCCCCTCCACCTCGCGGTCTACCGCGAGACCGGCGCCGCCGCCGTGGTCCACACCCACGCGGTGCACGCCACCGCCGTCTCCACGCTGCTGCCCGAGGTGCCGCTCGTGCACTACGCGGCCGCCATCCTCGGCGGCCCCGTCCGCACCGCCGCCTACGCCCGCTACGGCACCCCGGAGCTGGCCGACGCCATGCTCACCGCCCTGCGCGACCGCACCGGCTGCCTCCTGGCCAACCACGGCACCGTCACCTACGGCGACACCCTCGACCAGGCCTACGAGCGCACCGCCCAGCTGGAGTGGCTGTGCCGGCTGTGGCTCACGGCCGACTCCGTACCGGGCCGCACCCCGGCCCTGCTCAGCGAGGCCCAGCTCGCCGAGGTGACCGAGGCGCTCAGGACCTACGGCCAGCCGGGCTGATCCGGAGCGCCCGGGCACGGGAAGGGGCGCGGGGCGCGGGCAGACCCGGGGCGCGGGCCGCGCACGGCCCCCGCCCGCCCCGCACGGCCCCCGCCCGCTGGCACCCCGCCGTCCGCCCCACGACACTGGAGCCGTGCGCCCGGCAACTGCGACGGCAACGGCCGTCACCACGATCCTCGGCGCCGGTGCGGCAGCGGTCGCGGCCGGCCGGTACGCCAGCGACGCCGCCCTCAAGGCGGCCCCCGGACGGTCCCTGCCCGCCGACCGCAGACTCACCGTGCACGCCACCGCGGCCGGACAGGTCACCCTCACCCGATCCTTCTCCGCGCTCCGGCCCGGCACGTACGGGCTGGCAGGCCCCGATGTCCACGCGGTGGTCGGGCCTGTCGTCGAAGGGGCCCCCGCCGCCGCCGACACCGTCGTGCGCAGGCTGGAGCGGGTCATCCACGGCCTCCTCGAACCGGGCGCGAAGGTCCGGCTCACGACTGAGCTGTACGACGGGGACCCGGGCAGCGACCTCGGCCTCGACCACCGGGAGGTGGAGATCCCCGGCGAGCTCGGAACGCTGCCTGCCTGGTACGTACCCGGCGCACGCCGCACCTGGGTCATCACCGTGCACGGCCTCGGCACCACCCGGGCCCACCCCATGAACCTGATGGGCTTCCTCCACCGGCACCGCTTCCCCGTGCTCGACCTCGCCTACCGGGGAGACCCCGGAGCCCCCCGCTCCGCCGACGGCCTCAGCCACTTCGGCGCCTCCGAGTGGCGCGACGTCGACGCGGCCCTCCGCCACGCGTTGCGCTACGGGGCCGCGAACGTGATCCTGCACGGCTGGTCCACCGGCGCGACGATGGCCCTGCTCGCCGCGGTCGAATCCCCGCTCCGCGACCGGATCAGCGGCCTCGTCCTCGACTCCCCGGTGCTCGACTGGCCGGTCACCCTGCGCGCCCTGGCCGCGGCCCGCGGCGTCCCGGCCGCTCTGCTGCCGCTGGCGGTCCGCGCCGCCCAGGGCCGGACCGGGATGAGCGGCGCCCCGCTGCTGGACACCTCGGTGCCCGACGCGCTGCGCACCCCGACCCTGATCCTGCACGGGCCCGACGACTCGATCGCCCCCTGGGGGCCCTCCCGCGAACTCGCCGCCCGCCGTCCGGGCCTGGTCAGCCTCCACGCCGTGGCGCGGGCTCCGCACGCGGCGATGTGGAACGCGGACCCGGCCCGCTACGAGGAGACCCTGCGGCGCTTCCTCACACCCCTGATGTGAGCCGATGCGGTGATCGGCCCCCTGTCGGCGGTACCGGCGAGGCCTTCCATATGCCGGTGAAACGCCTTCCGTTTGGGCTTTCGGGCCGTCAGGGGCAAGACTGCTCCCCGTGACGTCCCGTACCCCGCGCGACTCCAGGCTGCGACTTGTCCGCCCGCGACCCCTTGCCACCGCCCGCAAGGCCGTGACCACCCGGCGCACCAGGCCGGCCCCCCGGCCGCCCGAGGGCACCCCGCCGCGCACGGAACTGGCCCACCAGGCCAGGGCGGTGCTCGCCGACGCCGTACGCATCGCCCACTGGGCCGCCGGGGCCCCGGGGACCCCGGGCCCCGGAACCGCCGCCCCGCTCGCCGCCCACGCCCCCGAACGGGCGGCCGCCGCCCTGGACCTCTCCCCGGCGCAGGTACGAGCGGGCTGGGACCGGGCCCGGCTGGCCGGGCTGATCGAGCTGCACGGCGACACCGCCCGCCCCGGCTGGCGGCTGCGGGCCTGGGACCGGGACGACTCCGCCGTGCTCCGCGGCTGGGTGGCGCTCTTCGACGCCTGGTCGCTCGTCCACCCCGCCCCCGAGGGCATCGAGGCCGGTGCGGTCGCCGAAGCCGTCGAGGCCGTGCCCCAGGTGCTCTCCCTCCTCCAGCTCTCCGCCGGCCCCGTCGCCGTCCCCGCCCTCCTGGACCTCCTCGGCCAGCGCGTCGCCGAACTCCAGGAGGAGCGCTGCGAAGTGCCCCTCGGCCCCGGCAGAACGGCCACACTCGCCGCCCCCGGCGCCCAGGCCCCCGGTGATGCCGCCACCGGCCCCGCCCGCAGCGCCCAGGAACTCAACGCGCTGCTGCTCGACTGGGCCCTGGAAGGCCTCGCCGCCGTCGGCGCGCTGACTCTCGGCAACGGGCACGCCACCCTCACCCCGCTCGGCAACTGGGCTGTCTGGGTCAAGCTGGAGCAGATCTGCGTCGCCGCCCAGAGCCCCGCCGGGAACATCGAGCAGGCCGCCGCCGACATGCTCCTCGGCTGCGCCCGGCTCACTCCCGGACCGGCCCGCGACGAATACCGCGCCTGGCTCGCCGCCCGTACGGTCGGCACCGCCGTCGCCGAGCTGCTGGCCGTCGCCCGAGGCGAGGACGCACTGCTGCGCGGACTGGCCTTCGAGGCGCTGCGGGTCGTCGGCGCCCCCGCCGAGCCCGAGGTCAGGGCCGTGCTCGCCGAAGCCTCGCTGCGCCCCTACGCGCTGCTCTGGCTCGCCGAGTACGAGGGCAACGACCCCGACGACGCCCAGGACGTCCTCAGCCGGGAGGAGGCCACCTGGCTCTGGGTCGACACCGCAGCCGCCGTCGCCGACCACGGCGAGACCGGGCTCCTGGTGCGCCACCTCGACTCCGCCGTCCAGGGCACCGTCCCGGCGCTGCTCGACGAGGTCAGGGCCGTCGGCCACCCGCGCACCGTGCAGGTCCTGGTCGCGCTGGCCGCCGCACACCCGGACCCGGCCCTGGCCAAGGCGGTCCGCCGGGCCGCCTTCCAGGTCCACACCGGCGGCGCCTGATCTCCGGGCCCCCGGGGTCCGCCGCTCAGCCGGCGGACCCCGGGGCGTACGTCCCGAAGCTCCACACGTTGCCCTCCGCGTCCCGGGCCATGTAGTCCCGGGAACCGTAGTCCTGGTCGGTCGGCTCCATCAGGATCTCGACACCGAACTCCTTGGCCCGGGCGTAGTGCTCGTCCACCTCGTCGACCACCACATAGACCCCCGCCGGGCCCGCGCCCGCCATCGCCCGCGCGAACGTGCCGTCACGCCCTTTGGAGCCGAGCATCACCCTGCCGTTGCCGCAGGACAGCTCGGCGTGCAGCACAGTGCCGTTCTCGCCCTCGTAGACCGCTTCCTCGGCGAAACCGAGGCCCTGCGTCAGCGTCCTGATCGCCGCCTTCGCGTCGTCGTACAGAATCGTCGGGTAGATCGTCGGAACCCCGCTCGCCGCGCCTGCCATGGCACTCACCTCTTCTGACATCCGTTCTGGTGCACCGCGTGCTGTGATCTGCGTCTCAGTCTTCCACCGGGCACTGACAAAGCCCTCCTGAGGCAGGTCCGAAGAAGATCTCCGCAGATCAGGTGAAGGTGTCGCACTGCGCCATGTCCCCGGTCCGCAGCCCCGTGGAGAACCACTGCTGCCGCTGCGCGGCCGAGCCGTGCGTCCAGGACTCCGGCGTGACCCGCCCCTGGTACCGCTCCTGGATCCGGTCGTCCCCGACCGCCGCCGCCGCGTCCAGGCCGTCCCGGATGTCCGCCCGGGTCAGCTCCGTGACCAGCGGCCGCCCGGTCGACTCGTCCGGCGTCGTCGTCGCGTGGTGCGCCCAGACCCCGGCGTAACAGTCGGCCTGGAGCTCCACCTTCACCGCGTTGCTGTCCGCGCCCTGCCGCCCGTCCTGCGACCGGCTCAGCGTGCCCGTCTGGTTCTGCACATGGTGGCCGTACTCGTGCGCCACCACATACGCCTGGGCGAACGGCCCGCCGCTGGAGCCGAACTTCGTCCGCAGGTCGTCGAAGAAGCCCAGGTCCAGATAGACCCTGCGGTCACCCGGGCAGTAGAACGGCCCCACCGCCGAGGTCGCCGCCCCGCACGCGGTGCCCACCCGCTCGCTGAACAGGACCGTCCGCGCGTCCCCGTACGTACCGCCGCGCCGCTGGAACTCCTGGCGCCAGAAGTCCTGCACGCTGTTGACCACCGCCACCGTCCGGCAGTCGTCCCGCGTGTTCGCGTCCTGGCCCTTCAGGCAGCTCTGCTGCACCTGGGCGGCGGACGACGTGCTCGTCGTGGGGTCGGAGTCGTCCGAGGAGAGCCCGAGCTGATCCGGCCCGACACCGAAGAGCAGCCCCAGGACCAGGGCGATCACCCCGGCGATGCCCCCGCCCACGGTGGCCCTCCCGCCCGGGATCCGGCTGCCGCGCACGTCCTGGACCTCGGACGTGTCCAGATCGGCGTCGTCGTCGAACTGCACGCTCGCACCACCCTCGCCTGGGGCGGGCGACGCGGTGCCGCCCTGCGCCGAGTATCGGACGGTTCATCCCGGCGGGCACGCGGAAAAGCAGTTGCACACCGCCAGTAGAATGGGGCTCATGGCCATTCTCCTTGTGCATTAGCGGCGTCGAGAGACCTCCGCCCTCGTCCCTCCGCCGTCCATACTGCCCTGGAGTTTTTCCGTGATCACCGCCACCGGCATCGAGCTGCGCGCCGGCGCCCGCATCCTCATCGAGTCCGCCTCCTTCCGTATCGCCAAGGGCGACCGCATCGGCCTGGTCGGCCGCAACGGCGCGGGCAAGACCACCCTCACCAAGTGCCTCGCGGGCGAGGGCACCCCCGCGGGCGGCACCATCACCAAGTCCGGTGAGGTGGGCTACCTCCCGCAGGACCCGCGCACCGGCGACCTCGACGTCCTCGCCCGGGACCGCATCCTCTCCGCCCGCGGTCTCGACGAGATCCTGCGCAAGATGCACGAGAACGAGGACCGGATGGCGAACGGCAAGGGCGCCACCCGCGAGAAGGCGATGAAGAAGTACGAGCGCCTGGAGACGGAGTTCCTCACCAAGGGCGGGTACGCCGCCGAGGCCGAGGCCGCCACCATCGCCGCCGCGCTCAACCTCCCCGACCGGGTCCTCGGCCAGCCCCTGCACACCCTGTCCGGCGGCCAGCGCCGCCGTGTCGAGCTGGCCCGGATCCTCTTCTCGGACGCCGACACCCTGCTCCTGGACGAGCCGACCAACCATCTCGACGCCGACTCGATCGTCTGGCTGCGCGACTACCTCAAGTCCTACCGCGGCGGCTTCATCGTGATCTCCCACGATGTCGAGCTGGTCGAGACGGTCGTCAACAAGGTGTTCTACCTCGACGCCAACCGCTCGCAGATCGACGTCTACAACATGGGCTGGAAGCTCTACCAGCAGCAGCGCGAGGCCGACGAGAAGCGCCGCAAGCGCGAGCGCCAGAACGCCGAGAAGAAGGCCGCAGCCCTCAACTCGCAGGCCGACAAGATGCGCGCCAAGGCCACCAAGACCGTCGCCGCCCAGAACATGGCCAAGCGCGCCGACCGGCTGCTGGCCGGCCTGGAGGCCGTCCGGGTCTCCGACAAGGTCGCCAAGCTGCGCTTCCCCGAGCCCTCGCCCTGCGGCAAGACCCCGCTGATGGCCGAGGGCCTGTCCAAGTCGTACGGCTCGCTGGAGATCTTCACCGACGTCGACCTCGCCATCGACAAGGGCTCCCGCGTCGTCATCCTCGGCCTCAACGGAGCGGGCAAGACGACGCTGCTGCGCCTGCTCGGCGGTGCCGAGAAGCCCGACACCGGCCAGATCATCGAGGGCCACGGGCTCAAGCTCGGGTACTACGCCCAGGAGCACGAGACCCTCGACCCCGAGCGCACCGTCCTGGAGAACATGCGCTCCGCCGCCCCCGACCTCGACCTGGTGGAGGTCCGCAAGACGCTGGGCTCCTTCCTCTTCTCCGGTGACGACGTCGACAAGCCCGCGGGTGTGCTCTCCGGCGGTGAGAAGACCCGGCTCGCGCTCGCGACCCTGGTCGTCTCCTCCGCCAACGTGCTGCTGCTCGACGAGCCGACGAACAACCTCGACCCCGCCAGCCGCGAGGAGATCCTCGGCGCGCTGCGCACCTACAAGGGCGCGGTCGTCCTCGTCACCCACGACGAGGGCGCGGTCGAGGCCCTCCAGCCGGAGCGCATCATCCTGCTCCCGGACGGCGTCGAGGACCTCTGGGGTGCCGACTACCGGGACCTCGTCGCCCTCGCCTGATCCACCGGGGATAGATCATTCGGCCTACGCGTGATCCATCATCTGCGTGAGGGCGTCTCGTACTCCGGTGGTGCGCCGGGCGCTCACCCGCCGTGCGCCCCCTTTTCGGCCGCTGTTCCCCGTACGGCCCTGACCTGGAAGTTCTTCCTCCGGTCGGGGCCGTACGCCCTCGTGCACCCCTCGGAACAAGGGGTTCCGTTCGTGTCGGCGTGCTCTTTGCCCGGAAATCCGGTCGCATCGACCTTGCCGAATGGGTGGCCAGGAAGCGCGGGAGGGGTGATCATGAGAGTCCAGAGCGCACTTCCCATGAGGAGGCACGGGTGGCCGAGACTCTGAAGAAGGGCAGCCGGGTGACCGGCGCCGCGCGTGACAAGCTCGCGGCAGACCTGAAGAAGAAGTACGACTCCGGTGCGAGCATCCGGGCGCTGGCCGAGGAAACGGGCCGCTCCTACGGGTTCGTCCACCGGATGCTCAGTGAGTCCGGAGTGACGCTGCGAGGACGCGGCGGCGCGACACGGGGCAAGAAGGCCGCTTCGGCCTGAGGGCCGCAGGCGTCCTGAGGTCCGAAGTCTTCGGGGCTCAACGGAATTCGAGGTGGCCACCCGGCTGACCGCGAGGTCGTCCGGGTGGTTACTGTTCAGTCACTTAGTTCTGAGTGCTGACTGCACCCCGATCCGGAGGCGCCCCATGACCTCGCTCGACACGGTGTTCGACAAGGACGGTGTACGGCTCACTGTCGATGACGCCATCGCCACGGTGACGCTCACCAACCCGGCCAAGCGCAACGCTCAGTCTCCCGCTCTGTGGCGGGCGTTGACGGAGGCCGGACGGGTGCTGCCCGGCACGGTGCGGGTCGTGGTGCTCCGCGGCGAGGGCAAGTCCTTCTCCGCGGGCCTCGACCGGCAGGCGTTCACGCCCGAGGGCTTCGACGGCGAGCCGTCCTTCCTCGACATGGCGCGCGGCCCCGAGGCCGAGCTCGACGCGACCATCGCCGAGTACCAGGAAGCGTTCACCTGGTGGCGCCGCAACGACATCGTGTCGATCGCGACGGTCCAGGGCCACGCCATCGGGGCCGGCTTCCAGCTCGCTCTCGCCTGCGACCTGCGGATCGTTGCCGAGGACGTGCAGTTCGCCATGCGCGAGACCAGTCTCGGTCTCGTTCCCGACCTCACGGGTACCCACCCCCTGGTGCACCTCGTGGGGTATGCCCGCGCGCTCGAAATCTGTGCCACCGGCCGCTTCGTGCACGCCGAGGAGGCCGAGCGCACCGGTCTCGCCAATCTCGTGGTCCCCGCCGACCAGCTCGATGCCGCCGCACGTGATCTGGCCGCCGCCCTGGTGGCCGCCCCCCGCGACGCCGTCGTCGAGACCAAGGCGCTCCTCGGCGGTGCGCTCTCGCGCGACTACGAGGAGCAGCGCGTCGCCGAGCGCGCCGCCCAGGGCCGCAGGCTCCGCGACCTGGCGGGCATCACCGACTGACGCGCCCACCGGCGCACCGACCGACACACCCACCGGCTGCCGACGCCCTGTCGGCTCGCACCGGCAGCAGGGCCGGGCCACGGGTTTCAGCTCCCGGGGCCCGGCTCCACCACGTCCGTGACCACCACGGTCACGAGCCGCCGGTCCTCCAGGGCCGCCGCCACCGCCGTGCGCACCGACCGGGCCACATCCAGCGCCCGGCGGTCCGCGGCCGTCGCCACCTCGATCCGTACGTGGTCCCGGGCGGTGTGCACCGCGGGGCCCAGGGCCCTGGTCAGCGAGACGACGCCCGGAGCCCCGGCGGCCGCGGCGGCCACCGGACCCTCCGCCTCCGAGAGGGGGGCCGCAGGCGCGGCAGCCGTCACCTGAACGGGTGCATCGTCGTCGAACAATGCCGTCACCCTCAGGTCCACCTCGGCGATCTCCAGCCCCAGCCGGGCGGCCGCCGCCGTGATCAGCACCTCGCGCAGCGCCGCCGCGGCATCGGGCAGCGGCCGGTCCACGACGGCCGCGAACTCCGCCTCGATCCGCAGGGGCCGGGACGGCAGCGCGCTCGCCGGAGCCGGAGGCGCTCCTTCCCCCTCCCGTTCCTCCGCCGAGCCGATCCGTAGCTTCCCCAGCACCGTCCCGGGCACGGCCGCCGCCCCGCGCAGCACCGAGGCCGCCGCCGTCTCCACGATCCACGCGCCGTCCGCCGGGCCGCCCAGTGGCAGCAGTCTGCCCAGACCCAGCCTTTGCCGTACCGCAGCGGTCCGTCCGTCGGCCCTCTGCGGGCTCCGCGCCGTAGTCATCGCCCCAGCCTGCCGCATCCATGGCGCGGAATGGGGAAAGCGCACTTAACGTGGGCAAGGAAGTCCAACCCTGCCCCCCGAAGGGAAGAGCGGCGATGACTGACACCTCTCAGCGCACCAACCCCGACAGCGACAAGGCCCTCGGCAAGCGCGGCGGCGGCGCCCCCGGCACCCGGGGGCGCACGACCATAGCCGACGGCGTCGTCGAGAAGGTCGCCGGAATGGCGGCCCGCGACGTGGTCGGAGTCCACGCGATGGGCAGCGGCCTGTCGCGCACGTTCGGCGCGGTCCGGGACCGGGTACCCGGCGGCGGCAAGTCCGTCACCCGTGGAGTGAAGGCCGAGGTCGGCGAGTCCCAGGCGGCCCTGGACCTGGAGATCGTCGTCGACTACGGCGTCGCGATCCTGGACGTGGCCCGCGACGTACGGGAGAACGTCGTCGCCGCGGTGGAGCGGATGACCGGCCTCGAAGTCGTCGAAGTGAACATCGCGGTCAGCGACGTCAAGCTGCCCGACGAGGAGGACGACGAGGACGAGTCAGCGCAGCGCGTCCAGTAGCTCTCCCGCGTTCTCCGCCGAGAGGCACCCCGCGACAAGGCAGTTGAGGAGTCACGATGAGCATGGCTGTGGTCGGTCTGCTGGCCGGCATGGCGCTCGGTTTCGCCGGGTACTTCGGCGGATTCGGAGCCTTCGTACTGGTGGCCGCACTGGGCGCGATCGGCTTCATCGCCGGTCGGTTCATGGACGGCGACCTGGAACCCGGCGACTTCTTCCGGAGTCGCGAGCGCGGCGACCGACGGCGGTGACGGCGGTGACCGGGCGGGTCGCCGCCGCCGAACGGGGCGAGACCCGGATCGCTGACCGGGTCGTCGCCAAGATCGCCGCCCAGGCGGCGAAGGAGGCCGTCGACGACCCGCCCCAGGACGGGGAGTCCCCCCGGGCCACGGTCACCGTGCACCGCGACGCCGCCCGGGTCCGGGTCAGCCTGGAGCTCGGCTACCCCTGCGACATCGGCCGCCAGTGCGGCGCGGTGCGCCGCCGGGTCGCCCAGCGGGTCAAGGCGCTGGCCGGCATGGAGGTGCCCGAGGTGGCCGTGCAGGTCGAGCGGTTGCACCCGGTGGCGAGCGGAGCACAGGGGAGAATCCGATGACCGAACCGGGCGAACCGACCCGCTCCACCCGGCGGATGCCGACGGTGGACCAGGCCAGCGGCGGCGACGCGTACCCGCCCGCGCCGGGTACGGACCTCCCCGCCCAGGAACCGGTCCCCACCCTGGAGCAGGGCGACGGCGGACCGGCGGGCCGCTTCTGGTCCGCGCGCCGGATCCCGGCCGCCGTGCTGGCCCTCGTCCTTCTGGGCGCGGCCGGGCTGCTGCTCTACGACATCGCCGCCGTACGGGCCGACCATCCGGCCATGCAATGGCGGCGCTCCCTCGCCGACGACCTGGCCGAACGGCCCCTGAACGACGTCCTCGTGATCGTCGGCGCCGCGGTGGCCGCGGCGGTCGGCCTCTGGCTGATCCTCCTGGCCCTCACCCCCGGACTGCGCGATCTGCTTCCGATGCGCCGCGAGCGCGCCGGCGTACGCGCCGCGCTCGACCGGGCCGCCGCCGCGATGGTCCTGCGGGACCGGGCCGTGGAGGTCCCCGGTGTGCAGTCCGTACGGGTCAGCATGGGACGCCGCAAGGCGAAGGTGCGGGCACTCTCGCACTTCAGGGAACTCGACGACGTACGGACCGACCTGGATTCCGTGCTGGAGAGGGCCGTCCAGGAGCTGGGTCTGGCGAAGCCGCCGGGCCTCTCCGTCCAGGTGCACCGTCCGGCGAAGAAGGGATGAGCCGTATGCGCTCCACCGTCAACCGGGTCCTGCTGGCCCTGGCCGGGCTGCTGCTGGTGGTCCTCGGCGGAGCCGTGCTGGCTGCCGGACTCGGCGCCTCCGTGCCGTCCTGGTGGCCCTGGGACGGCAAGAACGACGTTCTTCTCAGCGATGCCGACCGGGGCCGCTGGCGCGAGGAGGGCTGGTGGTGGCCGACCGTGATCGCGGTCCTCGCCGTCCTGGTCGTCCTGGCCCTGTGGTGGTTCCTCGCCCAGCTGCGCCGCGGCCGCCTCGCCGAGGTGCTGGTGGACAGCGGTGACGGCGAAGGGGCGCAGCTGCGCGGCCGGGCCCTGGAGGGCGTGCTCGCCGGGGAGGCGGGTGATCTGGACGGGGTGTCCCGCGCGCATGCGGCCCTGACCGGCCGCAGGGCCGCGCCCCAAGTCCGTATGAAGCTGCTGCTGGAGCCGCACGCCGCACCCCTGGGGACTCTGAACGCGGTGGCCGACGGGGCGCTGACGCACGCCCGCCGGTCGGCCGGTCTGGACGAGCTCCCCGCCGAGGTCCGCCTCAAGGCCGTCAAGCACCGCGCGGAACGGGTGTCCTGACGGCCCATGGGCGTACGGGCCTCAGCCGCCCGGTCAGAACCCGTGCCGCGAGCCCCCGTCGACCGGCACCATGATCCCCGTCAGATACGAGGCGGCGGGGGAGAGCAGGAAGGCCGCGGTCTTCCCGAACTCCTCCGGCGTCCCGTAGCGCCGCAGCGGGATGCGTGCCTCGTGGGCGGTGCGGGCAGCCTCGGCATCGCCCGACAGGGCGTCCAGCTCGCGGACCCGGTCGGTGTCGATCCGGGCGGGCAGCACGCCCACGACCCGGATGCCGCGCGGGCCCAGCTCGTCGGCGAGCGACTTGGCGAAACCGGCGAGACCGGGGCGCAGCCCGTTGGAGATGGTCAGCCCGGCGATCGGCTCGTGCACCGATCCGGAGAGCACGAAGCCGATGACCCCGCCCTCCCCGAGTGCCGCGGCCGCCGTCCGGGCGAGCCGTACCGCTCCCAGGAACACCGTCTCGAACGCCGTCTGCCACTGGTCGTCCGTGTTGTCCGCGAGGAAGCCGGGGGCCGGTCCGCCGACGCTGATGAGGATGCCGTCGAGCCGTCCGAAACGTTCCCGTGCCGTGTCCACGAGGCGCTGGGCCGCGCTCGGGTCGGCGTTGTCGGCGGCGAGCCCGACGACGTCCGGGCCCAGCGCGTCGGCGGCCTCCGTGGCGCTCTTCTCGTCCCGGCCGGTGATGATCACCTTGGAGCCGTCGGCGGCCAGGGCGTGTGCCGTGGCGTTGCCGAGGCCCCGGGTCGCGCCGGTGACGATGTACACGCGGTCTTCAAGTCCAAGATCCATGGCCCTATCCTGCCGGGTCGTCCCCGGTGAGGTCGACAGCGGAGTTCACCAGTCCGATATGGCTGAACGCCTGGGGGAAGTTGCCCAGCTGCCGCCCGGCCGTGACGTCGTACTCCTCGGCGAGCAGTCCCATGTCGTTACGGAGTTCCAGCAGCCGTTCGAACAGCTCCCGCGCCTCACCGGGCCTGCCGATCCGCTGCAACGCGTCCACCAGCCAGAACGAGCAGGCGAGGAACGCCCCCTCGTCGCCGGGCAGCCCGTCGACGGAGACGCCCTCGGTGCTGTAACGGCGGACCAGCCCGTCGCTGCCCAGCTCGGCGCGGACCGCGTCGACCGTGCCGATCACCCGGGGATCGTCGGGCGGCAGGAATCCGGTCCGCACGATGAGCAGCGTCGCGGCGTCCAGCTCCCGCGACCCGTAGGACTGGGTGAAGGTGTTCCGCTCGGGGTCGTACCCCTTGTCGCACACCTCGGCGTGCACCGCGTCCCGCATCGCCCGCCAGCGGTCGGCGTCACCGGGCAGCTCGGGGTTCTCCTCCAGCGAGCGCACCGCCCGGTCGGCGGCGACCCAGGCCATCACCTTGGAGTGCACGAAGTGCCGCCGTGGGCCGCGGATCTCCCACAGCCCCTCGTCCGGCTCGCGCCAGCTCGACTCCAGGAAGCCGAGCAGGCTGAGCTGGAGGTTCCAGGCGTGCGGCTTGCTGTCCAGACCGGCGTCGCGGGCCAGCCGCAGCGCGTCGATGACCTCACCGTAGACATCCAGCTGGCGCTGGTGGACGGCCGCGTTGCCGGTGCGCACCGGCCGGGAGTTCTCGTAACCGGTGAGCCAGGTCAGCTCCACCTCGGGCAGCCGCCGCTCGCCCGCGAGCCCGTACATGATCTGGAGGTCCGCGGGGTCCCCGGCGACGGCCCGCAGCAGCCAGTCCCGCCAGGCAGCCGCCTCGTCCAGATAGCCCGCCGCGACCATCGCCCCGAGAGTGAGCGTCGCGTCCCGCAGCCAGCAGAAGCGGTAGTCCCAGTTCCGTACGCCGCCGATCTCCTCCGGCAGGGAGGTCGTGGGGGCCGCCACGATGCCGCCCGTCGGAGCGTAGGTGAGGGCCTTCAGCGTGATCAGCGAGCGCAGAACGGCTTCGCGGTACGGCCCCTCGTACGTACACCTGTCGGTCCACTTCGCCCAGTCGTGCAGGGTGTGCTTGAGCGCCTTGCGGGGGTCGATCAGCTTCGGGCGCGGTGAGTGCGAGGGGTGCCAGGTCAGGACGAAGGCCACGCTCTCGCCCTCGGTGACCGTGAACGAGGAGCAGGTGCTGAACTGCTGGCCCCACGTCTTGACCGGTGGTTCGCTGCGCAGCCAGACGGAGTCGGGCCCCGCGACCGCCACCCGGTGGCCGTGCGACCGGCGTACCCAGGGCACCACGGATCCGAAGTCGAAGCGCAGCCGCAGCACGGAGCTCATGTCGACGCTGCCGCTGACGCCCTCGACGATCCGCATCAGATCCGGCGTCGTGTCGCGCTGCGGCATGAAGTCGACGACCTTGACGGTGCCGGTCCGCGTCTCCCAGTACGTCTCCAGCACCAGGGAATCACCCGCGTAGCCCCGCCGCGTGCAGGTGTCCGAGGGGCCCGCGCCCTGCGGGGCGATGCGCCAGTGGCCGTTCTCCTCGGTGCCGAGCAGCGCGGCGAAGCAGGCTCCGGAATCGAAGCGGGGCAGGCAGAGCCAGTCGACGGAACCGTTCCTGCCGACGAGCGCGGCGGTCTGGAGATCGCCGATCAGGGCGTAGTCCTCGATGCGTGGGGTCACGCTCTGGCGTGTTCCCGAACCGGGCCCCGGTTAAGCAGACCGAAGGTGTGCCGCCGTCGGGCGCAGTTCCGGGCCCGGTCTCAGGCGCTCGCGGGTTCCGGCTGTTCGGGGGCGTCGGCCGTCGCCGCGTCCTTGGCCGCCGCCTCCGCCCGGTCGCGCAACTCCCGCCGTACGAGGACCAGCCAGCCGATCGGGACGGCGGCGACGAACAGCCACCACTGGACCGCGTACGCCATGTGCGCACCGATCGAGCTGTCGTCGGGGGACGCGATCTGCTCGGGCCGGTTCCCCGAGGGCTGCGGGGCGGTCTGCTCGATGTACCCGCCGAGGACCTGCCGCGACAGCAGCTGCGACTGCTGCTCGCTGTTGATCAGCATGACCTGCCGGTCCGGCAGCCCCGCCAGGTCCTTGATGCCGCTGCTGCCGGTCGTCTCGTCCGCCTTGAGCCGCCCGGTGACGGTCACTTCGCCCCGGGGCGCGGGCGGTACGTCCGGGTAGGCCGTCTGGTTCGGTGCGGCGGGGACCCAGCCCCGGTTGACCAGGACGGTGCCGCCGTCCCTCAGGTCCAGCGGGGTCAGGACATGGACGCCGATCTGGTCGTCCGTCGAGGTCCGCCGACGGACGACGACCTCGTGCTCGGTGTCGAACGTGCCCGTCGCGGTCACCGTCCGCCAGAAGTCGGCGCGCGGGACGGTGTGCCCGGGGGAGGTGAGATCGGTGACCGGGACCGGCGGCGCTTCGAGGTTCCGGGAGATCAGCTCGTTCTGCGCGACCCGGTGCTGGTGCCGGTGGAACTGCCAGAAACCCAGCTCGACCATCGTCGGCATCAGTACGAGCCCGAGAAGGGTGAGGATCACCCACTGCCGGGTCAACAGGAAGCGGTACACCCCATGACCGTACAACCGGGGTCATGGGGTGCAGCACTCAGGGGTACGGCCGGCCCTGCCCGGCCATGAGTGATTTCGTCATACCTTTCACACTTTGTCCACGATGCCTGCCTTCCCCTCGGCGCGGGCGCAGTGGGCCCCGCAGTACCAGTGCCCGTCGGCCTCGACACCCTGCCCGATCACCTGGACCCGGCAGTGCTCGCAGATCGGCGCCATGCGGTGGATGGCGCAGGAGAAGCAGTCGAAGACGTGCACCGCGCCCTGCGCGTGCACCTCGAAGGACATGCCGTAGTCGTTTCCGCAAACCTCGCAACGTGCCATGCGCCACAGGGTGGGACGCCCGGCGGCGACGGGCGAGCGGGCGCGTGGCGAGTCGTGCCCGGTTCACTCCGATGACGGTGCGGGCGCCTGCGGCGGCACCGCGCCGGGTGCGCCCGGGTCGGCGGGCGCCACATCGCGCAGCAGATGCGTGAAGGCGCTCTCCTCCAGGATCGGCGTGCCGAACGCCTTCGCCTTCTGCGTCTTGGACGTGGCCGCGTCCGGGTCGTTGGTCACCAGCAGACTGGTCAGCCGGGACACGCTGGTCGCCACATGCAGACCGGCCTCCACCGCCCGGTCCTCCAGGAGCTCCCGGTCGATCGAGGTGTCCCCGGAGAACGCCACCCGCATCCCCTGCTTCAGCGGCATCTCCTTCTCGTACCGCCCCGGATTGGGATACGGGCAGGCGGGGCGCTTGCGCGAGGGCCGCCAGCTGTTCGGCTGCCGGGAGGGCCGGTACCCGGCGCGCGGGGCGACGGGGGAGTCGGACCACTCGGTCAGCGGCCGGCACTCCAGCAACGGCAGCCGCACCCCGCCCCGGGCCGCCGCGTGCAGACTCGGCCGGAACGCCTCGGCCAGCACCCGGGCGTCGTCCAGCGCGTGGTGGGCCTGCTGCTGTACGACGCCGAAGTGCGCGGCGAGCGACGCGAGCTTGTGGTTGGGCAGCGGCAGCCGCAGCTCCTTGGCGAGCGCGATCGTGCACAGCCGCTGCTCGACCGGGGCGACCACCGAGGCCCGGGCGTACTCCCGGGCGATCATCGACCAGTCGAACGCCGCGTTGTGCGCGACGAGCACCCGGTCCGCGAGCCGCGCGGACAGCTCGGCGGCGACCTCCGGGAAGAGCGGCGCCCCTGCGAGCACGTCGCTGGTCAGCCCGTGGATCCAGACGGGCCCGGGGTCGCGTTCCGGATTCACCAGCGTGTACCAGTGGTCCTCGACATCGCCCAGGGCGTCCAGCCGGTAGACGGCGGCGGACACTATCCGGTCGTCGCGGGCGAGTCCGGTGGTCTCCACGTCGACGACCGCGTACCCCTGGGGGTAGGCGGTCGGCCACGGTGCGGCTGTCTGGCGGTCGTCGAGCATGGTCACAGAGAATACGGGCCGCGACTGACAGTGCCCTATTCGGCCGCCTCGGTCGTGTGATCAGTCGTGTGATCAGGAGAGGCGGACGATGCGTTCGGGCGGGGGAGAGGGCGGACCGGGTCCTGGACCAGGCCCGCGCCGGGCTTGGGGGCCAACAGTGCCTTGGTGGCCGCGCCGACCACCGTCGAGGCCAGCCGAACCAGGGCAACTTCCGTACCGGACACGAGTGTTCCTCCCTCTCGACGGCGCGCGCCCCGCGAATCCCACGGCCCGGGCCATTGGCAGAAGGTGCCAAAAGCTGCTGACACCAGGTCTCGCATACTTGTGGGTAACAACGTCTAGCCCTCACCGACCGGCGGCCCTACGGTGCTCGCATGGAGCCGAACCTGCCCGATGTCGTGCTGTGGTCAATACCGGCCTTCGTGCTGCTCACCGTGATCGAGATGGTCAGCTACCGTCTCCATCCGGACGAGGAAGCCGCCGGGTACGAGGCCAAGGACGCCGCCACCAGCGTCACCATGGGGCTCGGCAGCCTGGGCTTCGACCTCCTGTGGAAGATCCCCATCCTGGCGATCTACATGGCCGTCTACGAGCTGACGCCGATGCGGGTGCCCGTGCTGTGGTGGACCGTCCTGCTGATGCTCCTCGCCCAGGACTTCTTCTACTACTGGTCCCACCGCGGCCACCACGTCATCCGCATCCTGTGGGCCTGCCATGTGGTCCACCACTCCAGCCGCAAGTTCAACCTCACCACCGCGCTGCGCCAGCCCTGGACCTCCGCGACCGTCTGGCCCTTCTATCTGCCGCTGATCGCCTGCGGGGTGCACCCGGCGGCGCTCGCGTTCTGCCAGTCGGCCAACCTCGTCTACCAGTTCTGGGTCCACACCGAGCGGGTCGGGAAGCTCCCGCGCCCCTTCGAGTACGTCCTCAACACGCCCTCCCACCACCGCGTCCACCACGCCTCGCAGGGCAGCTACCTGGACCGCAACTACGGCGGCATCCTGATCGTCTGGGACCGGATGTTCGGGTCCTTCGCGGCCGAGACCGAGCGGCCCGTCTACGGGCTCACCAAGAACATCTCCACCCACAACCCGCTGCGCGTCGCGACCCATGAGTACGCCGCCATCGCCCGGGACGTGCGGGCCGCCGGCACCTGGAGCGAGCGGGCCGGGCGGATCTTCCGGGGGCCGGGCTGGCAGCCTGCGGCGAAGCCGGGAGCCGAAACCGTCGCGGCCGGGGCAGCGGCGCCCGTCTCCGTACCCGTGCCGGCCGCCCCCGCCGCCCCGGAGCGCACCCTGTGAGCGCCACGGCCCACCGGCCCGCCAGCCCCCGCGCCGCCGAGCGTTTCGCCCGTCCCGTACTTCTCGCCTTCCTCCTCGTGGCCGCCGCCGACCTGGCCGGGCTCCTCACCGGGACCGAGACCGCCCACCTGGTCGCCAAACCGCTGCTGATGCCGCTGCTCGCCGGGTACGCGGCCCTGCGCGGCGCGCCCCGGCTGCTGGTCGCGGCCCTGCTGTTCGGGTGGGGCGGGGACGTCTTCCTGCTCGCCGACAACGACCTGGCGTTCCTGTGCGGCATGGGTTCCTTCGCCGTGGGCCACGTCTGCTACCTGAGGCTGTTCGGCCGCGACCGGGCCCGCGCGCCGCTGGCCACCGCGATCGGATATCTCCTTGTCCTGGCCGTCTTCCTTGTCCTGATCTGGCCGGACATCCCCGCGGACCTGCGGATCCCGTTGACCGGCTACAGCCTGCTGCTCACCGCCATGGCCTGGCGGGCCGGGGTGTCCGGGCCGTACGCGGCGGCGGGCGGGGCGCTCTTCCTGGTCTCCGACGCCCTCATCGCCACCGGTATCGCCGAGTGGCCCCAGCTGCCCGCCCCCGACCTCTGGGTGATGCTCACCTACATCGCCGCGCAGTCCCTGCTCACCCTCGGGGTGCTCACGAAGGGGGCGGCGGGGCGCGGGATCAGTTCTCCGTAGGGCCCGTACGCGTACGCCACTCGGGTGCGTCCGCACCGAGGCGTCCCGGCGGGCGTGCCCAGTCCGCAGGGCCGCCGTCGCCGCCCGGGAGCGCCACCGGCGACAGGGCGTGCAGGATCTCGCCCAGCGGACCGGCCGCAGTGGTGGTGAGGTAGGCGGAGGGGTCGTAGGACGTGTCCACGGAGCCCGCCCGGTCCTCCGCACGGCCGTACGACGCGTCCACGGCACCGGCCTTGTCCTGCGCCCCGCCCCCGCCCACGCCCCCACCGCTCAGCAGCCATTGCGCGGTCCCCGCCAGGGACGCCCGCAGCAGCCGCGTACCGCCCTCCCGGCCCTGTTCCGTCACCGCCCGCAGCACCCCCGCCGCCAGCAGATAGCCGGTGCCGTGGTCGAGGGCCTGGGCGGGCAGCGCGCCCGGTTCCTGCGGGGCGCCCTCCACCGCCGCGATGCCCGTGGCGACCTGGACGAGGCTGTCGAAGCCGCGCCGCCCGTGCCACGGCCCCGCCGTGCCCCAGGCCGACAACTGGGCGAGCACCAGGCCCGGGTGGCGCTCGGCCAGTGCGTCGGGGGCCAGCCCGTACGCGTCCAGGGCCCCCGGCCGGTATCCGGTGACGAGGACGTCGGCCGAGGCGAGCAGCTCCTCGAAGACGGACCGGTCGGAGCGCGTTCCCAGGTCCAGCCGGGTGGACCGCTTGCCGAACCCCGTGTCGCTGTGCGCGTCCTGACTCTCCGGCAACTGCGGCGCGTCCACCCGCAGCACGTCCGCGCCCAGCAGGGCGAGCGTGCGGGTGGCGACCGGGCCGGCGATGACCCGGGTGAGATCGAGGACCCGCAGACCGGCGGCGGGGGAGCCGAGCGAGGCGCTCGGGGACGTGAGCGGGCGCGGCGCCGTCGGGGCGCCCAGCCGGTCCAGGGCCGCCAGGGGGCGGGCGGCGACGGCCGCGCCCTGCGGATGGGCCGCCCACTCCTCCGGTGACCTGAGCGCGACGGCCAGGCCGCCCGCCGCGTACACCGTCTCCTCGATCTCCACCGCCTGCCGCTCCGCGAACACCCCGGCCGCGGTCTCGGGCGTCGCGTCCTCGGGCAGCCCCAGGGCGCTCAGCAACCGCGTCCGGTGGTGCGGGTAGTTGGCGTGGGTGCGCACCCAGCCTTCCGCCGTGCGCCAGAACCGGGAGAGCGGGGCGAAGGAGACCGGCGCCCGTCCGTCGATCCGCAGATGCCGTTCGCTGATGAAGGCCGTCGCCACCGCACCGTCGTCCACGCGCACCCGGGGGACCGGTACGCCGCTCTGGTGCGCGGCCAGCTCGGCGGCCGCCAGTGCGCAGACCGCGACGGTCGAGCGGGCCAGCTCCATGACGGGCAGCCGCGCGCCCAGCAGCCCGGCGGGACCGCCCGTGTCCACCCGGTCCAACAGGGCGGGGTCCCCGCCCAGTGCCGCCCAGGGAGTCGCCGTGTCCGGTGCCGATGCGCCCGGTGCCGATGTCCGCGTCATGCACGAACTATGGCACCGGCCGGCCGAGGGGAGGAGAGGCGAGCGAGAGGCGAGGGGGGAGAGGGGGAGAGGGGGAGAGGGGAACAGGAGCGGGGGGGGGGGGGGGGGGGGGGGGGGGGGGGGGGGGGGGGGGGGAGGGGGGGGGGGGGGGGGGGGGGGGGGGGGGGGGGGGGGGGGGGGGGGGGG